>JAKFWA010000087.1 GCA_021732995.1 Planctomycetaceae bacterium
TCAGGGTACCAATAGGGGTAGTTGGTTTGAGTAACGCCCCGACAGTACGCATGCTGCAGCCTAAATTCAAGCGATTTTGAGTTTTCGAGCGCTCAGGAGATCGGCATGGCCCGCTGCGACTACTGCATCATCCCGTCCGTGCGTCCGGGCCTGCAGAGCCGCTCGCCGCAGGACATCGAAGACGAAGTGCGGCGTCTGATCGACAACGGTTACAAAGAAATCATCATCACCGGAATTCACGTCGGCCACTACGGCGTCGATACGACGCGGGGCCGGTCGGGCGTGCCGCCGTTTCGGCTGTGGCACCTCTTCAAACAGTTGGACCGCATTCCGGGGAACTGGCGAATGCGGCTGTCGAGTATCGAGGCGGTCGAGGTCAACGATGACTTCATCTCCGCGGCGGCCGATTGCGAACACCTCTGCCCGCAGTTTCATCCAGCTCTGCAGAGCGGCTCGGAAGCCGTGCTGCAGCGCATGCGACGGCGTTATTCGGTGCAGGCTTTTCTTGAGAAACTCGCGCGGATGCGTGAGGTGCTGGTAAACCCTTCTTTCACAACAGATGTTATTGTGGGGTTCCCCGGAGAAACCGACGCCGAGTTTGAGGAGACTCTGGAAACCTGCCGAATTGCCGGTTTCAGTAAGGTGCATGTGTTCCCGTTCAGCACGCGGAAGGGGACACCGGCGGCGACTTTTCCGGATCAGGTACCGGCGGAAGTGCGTAAGGCTCGGGTTCAGACGCTCGGTGAACTCGAACGTGAGTTAGCGGAAAGCTATTATCGGACTCTGGTTGGGACGGAGCTGGAGGTGCTCGTCGAACGAGAATCTGAACGTGACGGCTGGGTCAAAGGGACAGACCGGCGATACGTTCCCGTGGAGTTACCGGGCTCCGTTACTGACTTGGGTGGGTTCGTCCGGGCTGTAGGGCAAACAGCAACTCGACATCAACTGGTGAGCAGCCGGGTTGAGGAAGCGTGCACGCAAGGCTGTGGTTCTCTCTGCGAGAGCCATTGCTCGTGACGTTTCGTCGAGTGCAGGGCAACGCACAACATCGAGAAGCATCATGGACCTCGCTGAATTTCATCCCCGCTACTTCAACGCGACTAAACACGCGGATGTGGCGGTTGTGAAGTTTGAGATTTCACACCTCAACGACGAAGAAAACATTGAGGAACTCGGGCACGAGTTGTTCGCCCTGGTAGATCAGTTCGGCTTCCGCAAAGTCGTGTTGAACATGGGCAGCGTGGAATACGTCACCAGTTCCGTCGTCGGGAAGATCATCACGTTGCACCGCAAGCTGCATCGCTCCGATGGTCAACTGGTGATTTCCAACCTGACGCCCGGCGTGAACGAAGTCCTGATGGCCAGCCGGCTGCTGAGCTACTTCAAAGTCTCGCCGACAGAACCCGAAGCGCTGGCCAGCCTGAGTGCCTGAGTGTGCTACCAGGGACAACATCTGTAGCGCTGCTGAAAGCTGGGCGGCATTCATCGTGAAGCAGCAGTACGGCGACCGTGAGGGAGCTGCCCGGCGCCGTTCAACAAGACGCGAGAATCGTTTGAGGATTGAGATCAGTGCTGATTGCAATTGAAGGCATCGATGGGTCGGGCAAGGGGACGCAGGCCAAGCAACTGCTGGAGCGGTTCCTCGCTGCTGGAAAGGCCGCCGCTCTGGTGAGCTTTCCCCGGTACTCGGCGACGCACTTCGGTCGCACGATCGGCCGGTTTCTGAACGGCGAATTCGGTGCGCTCGATCAGGTCGACCCGCATCTGGCTGCGACGCTCTACGCTGCCGACCGGCTGGAATCAAAACCGTTCCTGCAGGAGAAGCTGTCCGCTCATGATGTTGTAATCTGTGACCGTTACGTTGCTTCGAACGCGGCTCATCAGGGTGCGAAGCGCACCGGAGACGAACGCCGTGCTCTGCAGCAATGGATTTCGCAGACCGAGTTCGGAGTCTTCGATCTGCCGCGACCTGATCTGGTCATCCTGCTGGATTTGCCGGCGACGACAGCTCAGGAACTCATCGCCCGCAAGGCAGCGCGCGACTACACGTCGAAGAAGGCCGACATTCAGGAAGCCGACGGCACGTATCTGGCTGGCGTGCGGGACGTCTATCTGGATCTCGCCGCGACCGAACCCAACTGGTGCCGAGTCGCCTGCCTCAAAGATGGCGAACTGCGATCCGTCGAAGACATCGGCAACGAGGTCTGGCAGATCGCTACCTCGGCGCTGGAACGAGCGGCGTGCGGCGGCTCCAGTTGCTCAAAGCAGCAGCCATGAACTCGCCCTCAGAACAAGTTGAAGAAGAGTTCGGCGTCCCGATTCCTGGCACGATTCTGCCTGAGGATCAATGGGCGAAGACGGCGCTCAAGAAAATGCCGCCGCCGGGACCGCTGGACTTCGCGGCACTCTTTGGAAGAACCGCACCGATCGTGCTGGACCTCGGCTGCGGCAATGGTCGCTCCACTCTGTTGAGTGCGCTGCAGCGCCCGGACTTCGATCATCTGGCTTCGGACATCCTGCCCGTTGTGATTCGTTACGCGACGCGACGAGGAAATCAGCGCGGCCTGAGTAACACTCGTTGGGCGGTGATCGGCGGGCGAGAACTGCTGCGGGACTACATCGCACCGCACAGCATCACCGAGATTCACTGCTATCACCCACAGCCGTATTACGAACGTCACGAGATCGGCAAGCGTCTGATCATGCCGGAATTCCTGAGTCTTGTGCATCGCGCATTGCTTCCGGACGGTCTGTTTGTGATTCAGACGGACAACCCGGCCTACTGGAATTACATCGCGTCCGTCGCGCCGCATTTCTTTGAAGTTCAAGAGCATCCGACTCCGTGGCCTGATGCTCCGTCAGGCCGCACGCGCCGCGAGATCCTCGCGCTGCAAAAGGGACTGCCGATCTTTCGCGGCCTCTGCAAACCGCGAGCAGACCTGACCGAAGATGCTCTGAAAGCTCTGGTCAAAACGCTGCCTCGCCCAAACTTCAACGCCGACCGCAGGCTGATGGTACTCGACCGTCTCGAATCGGAAGGCGAAGACCCTGCAGCCAAGCAGCCGCCTCAACGCCGACGCCGTTAACACCTCAAAACAAAACGCACCGGAGTTCGGGAGAACGTCCGGTGCGCGTTGTTCAGGAAGTTGCGATCCGCGCCGCTACTTAGCTTGAGTCGTCGCCTTCGGAAGTTCGTTGACCCGCGAGTCGTAGTTATGCACGTGGGTCTCGTAGTAGTCGCTGGTCATCCAGCGAACGAGCAGGTCAAGTTCCTTCTCGGTCAGCTTGTCACCGTAGGCAGGCATGCGGTTCTTCTTGCCGTAGAACTGCTCGGAGCCGGGGTTCTTCAGGAAGGCTTTCAGCCACGCAGAAGAACCATAGCCAGCAAGGTCCGGAACATCATCACCACTATCTTCCAGCTTGAACTCGTTCCCCAATTTGGTGTGGCAATCGCTGCACTTCGTGAGTTCGGAACCATCTTTGAGTTTACCGCCGTCCAGAATCTCCTTGCCGCGAGCGACGAGTTTGGCATCGACCTTGTCAGCCGCGATGCCGCGTTGGGCGACGAGGAACTCAATGACCGCTGAAAGGTCTTCCGCGTTATCGGCCTTAGTAAGCACCTTGGAGTACTCAGCCACGGCGTCAGCCATTTGTGACTCGTCGAGATCGATGAACTCGCCCCCCGTGCCGTCAGCCTTGGCTTTGGCGTCGTTTTTATACCACTGAGCGTTACGCAGCGGCTGGAAGTGGTTGGAGTAGTCCAGCACGATGGACTTCATCCAGTCGCGAGTTCCGAAGTTGGCCAGGTCGGTCGCTTCGGGGTGAGCGATGGCTTCCTTCTTGTCGACCACCACCTTGATCAAACGGCCGCGACCGTTGTGACCGTCGATACGGTGGCAACTCGCGCAATGCTTCGCGAACAGGCGCGGTCCCTGAGTGAACGGGTCGTTGCGCAACAGCGACACGGCACCTTCCACGGGGATCATCGTCGGGCTCTTGGCGAGTTCACGCACGCGGTGGGAATCGCGTTCAGCTTCGCGTAAGGCCATCTGGTGATCGTCGTTCTTGCCGTCTTCCACGATGGCCATGATCGTCAGCAGTGCCGCACCGCCACCGACCAGCCACATGTAGGTGAGGTTGAATTTGTGACCCCATTTCCAACGAGCCAAGATCGGCATCGCGGCCAGAATCGTCATCAGGATGCCGGGGAAGTGGATGGCGCCGAATGCCAGACCCAAGTGCTCCACGGCTTCGAACTTCAGGAAGCGGAACAGGAACAGGAAGTACCATTCGGGACGAGCAGCCTCAAAAGCTTCAGCCGGGTCGGCGGGAGGATTCAGCTCTGCACCTTTAAAGATCGCGAAGCCGACCACCACGGCGAGTACGCCCAGCGCCGCGACTCCATCCTTCAAGACTTGGTCCGGCCAGAAGGTGGTGTCCGCTGCGTGTGCCGGATCTTTGACGTGAATGCCATGACGTCGAAACACATAGATATGCAGCGCGAGGAAACCAACTAGGGCCGCAGGCAGAATCACGACGTGCATCGCCAGAAAGCGGCTGATGGTCGCGTGACCGTACTCGGCACCGCCCTGAGCCAGCACCTGCAACGCAGGTCCCAGCACGGGAGTGGCACTCATGATCTTGGTGGAGACCTGAGTCGCGTAGTAACCCTTCTGGTCCCACGGCAGCAGGTAGCCGGTTAGACCTAGCCCCAACACGATCTGCATGAGCACGAGGCCCAGCCAGAAATTCACTTCGCGCGGCGCCTTGTACGCACCGTCGACGATGACCTGAATCAGGTGGAAGGCCAGCAGCACCGTCATGGCTTGAGCAGCAAAATGGTGAATGCCGCGCACCAGCCAGCCCAGCGTCATGACTTCCTGAATGTAATAGACACTTTCCCAGGCAGTCGTCGTGCTGCCGGAGTAAGCCGTCAGCAGGAAGATGCCGGTAATCATCTGCAGGCTGAACGTGAAGACGAGCGCGCTGCCCCACACGTATCTCCAGCGGGCACCGCCGGGAATGCGTTCAAAGAGCGCTTCGTGCATCAGGTTCTTGTAGCCGGTTCGATGGTCCAGCCAGTTGAGCAATGATGGAATCATACTGGCACCTTCTCGCCTGTCGCGCCCTGGAAGTTCTGATACTTGATCCAGATCTCGTTGCCCCGCACGTCCAGTTCGAGGCTATCCATATCGCGCGGAGGAATGGCGTTGAGCTTCTTGCCATCCAGATCAAACGCACTGGTATGACACGGGCAGTAGAAGTCGCCTTGAGCACTGCGATGTTCCACGGCGCAACCCAGATGCGGGCACGTCACATTGAAGGCGATGATCTGGTTATTGATCTTCCTCAGCCACACCGAGCCAACCGGCTGGTTAGGCGATTTGTTCCAGGCATTGATGATGTCGTCAAAGACGGTGAACTTCTGCGGCATGCCATCGTTGGGCAACGCATCCGCCGCAATAGCCATCTTGATGAAGCCCTTCTCGTCCTTCTGGACGCCTCCGGTGGAACCACCGCCGCCACCAGAGCGTTTCCGAATCAACGGGTCCAGAAAGAACGCGCCACCGATGCCGACAGGAATCAGCCCGGCCAGAGCGCCTAACGCACCTGCCAGAAACTTGGTCAGAAAGCTGCGACGCGGCGGTTCACAATGACAGTCCGAGCACGGACCGCCGGATTCCGGCGGCAGTTGCGCATGATCGGTCATGACGATGGTCCTCGGTTAGGGTGGGAATCGACTACCGAGAATCGGTATGGAGGGCGTTCAGGTGGGATGTTCGGATGGCAAATATGAGGAGGGAAGGTAGCCGACGCCTGAATTGTGCTCAGGATGCGAAGGATTGCAAGCCGCCCATCAACAGTGGCTCATCCTTTCGTAACACTCCTGCAGCCACTGGGGAGGTCGCTGGTCGCGATTGTGCGGTGAGACCATTTGTTTCGGCGGTAGCGATTGCATCGGTCTGGCGGGTTAGACTGATTGAATTCAGATCGACATCGGTTGTTCGCTGCGAATACCGTGCAATCCGTGAGGCAAGCTGGTTGGACGTATCTTTAGTCAGCCTGGCTCGCGGTGTGCGCCAACGTCTAGCTGTTGCAGGGAGCCCTCTGCCTGATTGTGTTGTCATGAGGAATGTTCGTCGGACAGGTTTTACGCTCATCGAACTGCTGGTGGTCATCGCTGTGATCGCCGTGCTGGTGGCGTTGTTGCTTCCGGCGGTGCAGCAAGCCCGTGAACGAGCGAGGTCCGCTCAATGTGCCAACCAGTTGCGACAGCTCGGTCTCGCGCTGCAGAACTATGAAACGGCGCTCGGCAGCTTTCCCCCGAGTTTTCTGCGGCAGGAAGACAACAACCCGCCGCCGCCCGTCGCCAGTGGTCAGTTGCAATACCGCAGTCATTGGACCGGCTATCACCTGCTGCTGCCTTATCTGGAACAAGGCAATGTCTACGAGCAATACGACTTCAACGGCGCATGGCTGAGCAGCATGACCGACGTCAACGATCGACGTCACTGGCTGCCGAATCGAACGGTGATCCCGGCACTGATCTGTCCTTCAGCAACACGGCAGGCAAGCGTCGTGGGTGAAACCGGAGTGCCTGGCACATCGACTCACTGGATGGCCGGTTCGGTGTGCGACTACGCGTTCTCGCACGGTGCAGACATCATTAAAGCCTTGCCCGGCCCCGAAGCTGGTTGCCCCGGTGGACTGCTGCATTACTGGGATCAATGGCCCGCGTCGCGTCGCGGAGCCTTTGGCTACAACAGCCACACGCGCATGTCAGATATCGCGGACGGAGCCTCGCAATCATTCCTGATTGGAGAGAAGTCCGGCGGGCGGCTCACGTTCGGCGGCTGGAGTGCCACCTTCCCGCGAGCGACGGTCGAGTACCCGTGGGCGATGGCGGCCGTGATGTACTTCGCTCCGACGTCTGGCAACGGCATGACGACCTGGGTGGTTGGTCCGTTCGCCGTGACTCGTGATGTCCGTCTGCCGGATTGTCCCGACGCATCATCTGGCGCGGGTGTGCCGTTCCCGATCAACCCGAGGCCGGTTGTTGTGCCGGTGACTGCCAGCGAGTCTCCGCTGTACTCGTTCCAGTCGATGCATCATGGCGGCGCCTACTTCGTCTTCGGTGATGGCGCGACGCACTTTCTGTCGGAGAACATCGATCAATCGGTGTTCGAATCGCTTTCGACAATTGCTGGCAGCGAGACGGCCTCATTCGAGTAGCCCCTTGCCGATCCGCTGAACAAGCGCACTGAAAATCAGTATCGCTGCAACCTGCCAAGTACGACTCAAAGTGAACTTTGGCGGAATCATGCATCGGGGTCAGGGCTCTCAGAAGTTCCGTACACAATCGACCGCCCGAGTTGTCAGCACGTCCTAGAGTTGAACCGCCAGTAGAGCGCGTCGGCGTTGTTTTACGTTCGATCGTCGCGGTTCCTCGACGTTGAGAGACGACATGGTGGCAGGCACTCTTTTGCAGAACTCGGCATCGCCCGTTGAGTCACAAACTGACTCGAACGCGCAGAGAGCTTCCGCTGCGCCGCCCGCTACTCAAGCACAACACATCGTCAGCGTGCACCTGGAAGACTGGTTTCAGGTCGGCGTCTTCCACAAGTTAATCGAGCGCGAACAGTGGTATCGCTTCGACACTCGCCTGGAACGCAACGCGACGGCCACGCTGGAACTGCTGAACAAGACCAACACCAAAGCCACGTTCTTCGTGCTGGGTTGGGTGGCTGAACAGTTCCCGCAACTGGTCGCTGAGATCGCACGGCACGGCCATGAAATCGCCTGCTGCGACTTTGCTCATCGAAAGCTCAACGAGCTGACTCCCGAACAATTCGTGGATGACCTGCGCCGTAGTCGTGATGCCGTTGAAGCGGCCACGCAGCAGCGAGTGCTGGGCTTCCGCACGGCTAACGGCTGGATCGGCTCGCGTGACGAATGGGTTCTGGATGTGCTGGCTCGCGAAGGCTTTCAGTATGACTCCAGCGTGATGCCGCGTGCTCTGCCCTTCGGTCACGATCCGCAAGAACGCTTCGTTCATCGACTCAACACCGCTCACGGGCAGATCTGGGAAGTGCCGCCGTCCACATGGAACGTCTGCGGCCTGTCTGTTCCGATCGCGGGTGGCAACTGGTTCCGCCAACTGCCGCACAGTGTTTTGAAGCGCGCGGTTGCTCAATGGGACAAGCAATACGATGCGCCGTTCGTGATGTACTTCCACGCGTGGGAGCTGGATCCCGAACAACCGCGCATCAGTGCGGTCGATCGAGTCAGCAAGGTACGCCACTACCGCAACCTCGAAAAGATGCGCTGGGTGATTGAGGACTACCTCACTCGGTATCGCTTCGGCACCATCGCTGAACGTCTGGAATTGCAGACGGAAAGCATTGCTCCGAGCGAGCAGCTCAATCCGACTGAAAACGCATCCTCAACAGATGCAGGCAGCAAGCTGAAGATCAGCAGTTCGCCAGCGGTGACGCCGACCGAAGTCACGGTCGTCATCCCGTGCTACAACGAAGAAGACACACTGCCATATCTCGCGCGGACATTGGAACGCGTTGAGTTCGAACTCATGGCACCGCATCCGCAGGCCTCATCATCAACGCCTCACCGCCCGATCAAGCCGACGTTCCTCTTTGTCGACGACCGCAGTCGCGACAACACGTGGGAAGTCATGCAGGCAGTCTTCGGAGAGAAGTCGAACTGCAAGCTGGTTCGTCATGAAGTCAATCAAGGTGTTTCCGCAGCGATCCTCACCGGGATCCGTCACGCCGACACCGACATCGTCTGCTCGATGGATTGTGATTGTTCGTACGACCCCGTCGAACTCAAGCGGATGATTCCGTTGCTGACAGACGGAGTCGATCTGGTGACGGCATCGCCGTATCACCCGGAAGGTCACGTGCGCAACGTGCCGGGCTGGCGACTGCTGTTGTCAAAAGGTCTGTCGAACATTTACCGCTGGGTGCTGCCCGTCCGGCTGCATACGTGGACGAGTTGCTTCCGCATCTACCGCAAGTCGGCCATTGAAGGTCTGGACCTGCGTGAGCACGGCTTCCTCGGTACGGCCGAGCTGGTCGGAGAACTCGCCTTGGGCGGTTCAAAGATTGTCGAGCATCCCGCGACGCTCGAAGTCCGCATCTTCGGCGAATCCAAGATGAAAACCTGGCGCACGATCCGCGGGCACCTGGGACTCATCGCCCGGTTCATCAAGCAACGCATCCAAGATTCTTAGTTCGGGAGGGCGAGGCTCCTGCCGAGCCGGTGCTACTCAACGTCACTTCGATAAACAGTTTCACAACTCAATTCACCTCTCACTTCCCACTTGAGGCTGCCCATGTCTGAGACTCAACGCAAATTTCTCGCTCTGCCTTCGGATCAAGATGCCACCGGTCGCACGTTTGGACCAGAGGAACTGGAACACATTGCCGCCGTGTTGAAGTCAGGCACGCTGACTTGTACCAAGGGCAACTACACGAAGAATTTTGAGCAGTTGTTTGCTCGCCTGCTGGGTTCCAAGCACGCTCACGCGTGTTCGAGTGGCACCGCCGCCGTGCACTGTGCGATCGCCGCGATTGATCCAGAACCGGGCGATGAGATCATCACGACGTCCATCACCGACATGGGGGCGCTGGCTCCGATCGTCTATCAGGGAGCCATCCCGGTCTTCTGCGACGTTGATCCGCATACCTACAACGTCACCGCCAAGAGCATCGAAGCCCGGATTACTCCGCGCACCAAGGCCATCATCGTTACGCATCTCTTCGGTAATCCCTGCGAGATGAACTCGATCATGGCCCTGGCTAACAAGCACAACCTGCCGGTGATTGAAGACTGTGCGCAGTCCTTCCTCACCAGCTATGGCGATCGCTACGTCGGTACGCTCGGCGCGATTGGTTGCTTCAGCCTGCAGCAAGGTAAGCATATTACTACTGGTGAAGGTGGTGTGTGCACGACTGATGACCCAGAGCTCGCTCGCCGCATCTATTTGTTTATCAACAAGGGCTGGGGCTACGGCGACGCCAAACCAGATCACTACTTCCTCGCTCCGAATTACCGCATGAGCGAACTGCAGGGGGCGTGTGCTCTCGGTCAGTTGCCCAAGCTGGAAGGTGTTGTCGAAGCTCGCGTGCGAACCGCGACCGCTCTGACCAGTGCGTTGACGGGAGTGGCTGGTATCGAGACTCCACGCGTCACTGACGGTGCGGTACACACCTATTGGAAGTACTGCCTGCGAGTTGATGACAACCTCATCGAAGGTGGAGCAGTCGGACTCGGTGCCGCGCTGAAGGACAAGGGGGTTACTTGTGCTCCACGCTACATCCAAAAGCCAGCCTTCCGCTGCCAGGTGTTCCGCGATCAAGTCACGTTCGGCAAGAGCCGCTGGCCATTCACGCTCGCCACACCCGAGGCCGTGGACTACTCCGAAGACCGATTCCCCGGCACCTTCAACGCGCTGCAACACGTCCTCGTGCTGCCGTGGAACGAGAAGTATACGCAGGAGCACGTTGACTACATCGCCGAAGCCGTGAAGTCAGCGGTTGCTCAATGCACTCGAGCGAATGCACATGCCTAATTCTTCTCCCCCTTCACAAGGGCGAGAAGATGGCCGCAGGCCAGATGAGGGGGACCGAATTATCAAACAAGTAACGGTCTGAACTCGCCCCCCTCCAACTCCCCCTGTGAGGGGGGAGAGCTTATCAGGCGTCACCGACCGTCCGCCCTGAACCCCAACTCCTAATCCCTCTTTCCACACCCGGGCATGCCGCCCTTAACTTCAGGTCTCTTCATGATTGCAACGAACAAAATGCGATTCGGTCTCGTTGGCGCCGGCGGCATTGCTCAGGCATACGCCCAGGCATTTCGTGAGACCAGTCTCGCTCAACTCGTCGCCGTGTCCGACGTCCGTGCCGACGCGGCCGAAGCGATTGCTCAATCGCTCAACGCTAAGGCCTACCCGACTCACACGCAGATGGTCGAAGAGCATCAGCTCGACGCCGTCATCGTTTGCACGCCGCCCGTTTCGCATCCAGACATCTGCTGCGAACTGGTGAGCCACGGAGTCAACGTGCTCTGCGAGAAACCGCTGGCCATTACGTCGACCAGCGCTCGTCGCATGTTCGAAGCAGCGGAATCGAACGGTGTGAAGCTGACCATGGCTTCCAAGTTCCGCTACGCCGAAGACGTTGTGCGAGCCAAGTCGCTGGTCAGCTCAGGTATCCTCGGTGACATCATCCTCTTTGAGAACGTGTTCACTTCTCGAGTGGATATGTCCAACCGCTGGAACTCGAAGCAAGCCATCGGTGGCGGCGGTGTGCTGATCGATAACGGCACGCACTCGGTTGATATCATGCGTTACTTCTTCGGACCTGTCGCTGAGCTGCAAGTCATCGAAGGTAAGCGCGTGCAGAACCTGGAAGTCGAAGACACCGTCCGCATGTTCGTGAAGACCAACGGCGGCGTGATGGGCAGCATCGACCTGTCGTGGAGCATGAACAAAGAGCAGCCCGCGTTCCTGAGCATCTACGGCTCACAAGGCACGGTGCTGGTTGGCTGGAAGGAATCGAAGTATCGCCGTTCAAGCGACGCCGACTGGATCGTTTTCGGCAAGGGCTACAATAAGTTTCAGGCCTTCCGAGGCCAGATCGAGAACTTCGCCCGAGCCATCCGCGGCGAAGATAAACTCCTCGTCAGTCCAGAAGACGCGCTGGCCTCGGTGGAAGTCATCGAAGCCGCCTACGAGTCCCTGCGACACAGCCAATGGCAACCGGTCGCTCAAGACACCTGGCAACCCGGCACCCGCCAAGCAGCGGCAGTGGTGGCGAACTGAGGATTGCCTGCCCCTTCGATTAGTCCTCCGGTTGAAATTGCTACGGAACCCCGAAGGGGTTCAATTCTCCAGCCCAGGGTCGCCGCGCAGCGGCGCACCCTGGGCGTCTTTTTGGTCTCGCACAACGCGGCTTGGTTTACCGAAATACCACACTCATCCTGCAATACGGTTCCTGCTATGCCTCGCATTCATCCGACTGCTCTGATTGAAGACGATGTCCTCATTGGTGAAGGCACTTCTGTTTGGGACAGCGTGCATATTCGCCATCACTCGGAACTGGGTGAGCAGTGCATCGTCGGCGAGAAGACCTACATCGCCTACGGAGTGAAAATCGGGAACCGCGTGAAGATCAACGCGATGGTCTACATCTGCAACGCGGTCACCATTGAAGACGGCGTGATGATCTCGGCTGGGACGATCTTCACGAACGATCGCTTCCCGCGAGCAACGACTCCCGACCTGAAGGAACTGAGATCCTCCGATCCCGACGAGCACACGCTGCCGACTCTGGTTCGCGAAGGCTCGACCATCGGAGCCGGCTGCACGATCGGCAACGATCTGGTCATCGGCCGCTGGGCGATGGTGGGCATGGGCTCGGTCGTCACGAAGTCCGTGCCAGACTTCCATCTGGTGCTCGGCGCTCCTGCTCGATCGATTGGTGCCGTCTGCCGCTGCGGCCAGTTGATGGTGAAGTTTCCGAAGGACGCTCCCGCCAACTTCGAGCACATCGAATGCCCCACCTGCGGTCTGGAGTACTCGATTCACAACGGCGACGTCACAGAACTCGCTCTCACTCCAGAACTCGTTTCGCTCGTCGAATAACGCCAAAGCGCCATCAGATCGACATCGAAACATCAATCTGAATCCAACAAATCGACGATTTGGCACGGCAATCAAATGTTCTTAAGTACTCAAAAAGAGGCTAATTCTTAGTGATTTATGTCAAAAGCCGGCGAGTGGTTACTAACTCGCGGCGCGCTACGTGCCTATCAGAGAGGCACAAAACGACGACCCGCAGAAATGAAGGTTGTCGGCTCCACATAAGCCCGAATGCGAAGGGCGGTCTGAGTGACACAGGTGAGCACGGTCTCACAGCTCAGCCGCCCGCGAATGTGGCCCGGAGCGATCCAGGAAGGACAGCGCCATGACACTCTCGCACCTCAAAGTTGCCACTCTGTTCTCGACCTTCTTCGCGTTCCTGACGATGACTGCCGGTTCCGCCAAGGCGGACCACTTCGACATCATGCACAGCTACGCCAAGACTCTGGAGTCTCAGGCCGAGCGAATCGAACGCGATGTCAATTCGCTGTGCTCTCACCTGCCGTTCTACCGTGACTTCAAGGCTGACGTGCGGGAGATGGAACGACTCGCTGACCACATTCATGACATCACTCATGACAAGGCCAGCCTGCGGCACATCGAGTCTGACCTGCGTGACCTCGATGCACGATTCCATGAGATCGAAGCCGTCGCGGAACAACTGCGTCGGATGACTCGCACCTCAAGTGACTGCCGTCACAACCGGATTGATGAGTATCAAGTTCGTCGCCTGAATGATCGCATCAACGAAATGGGTGGCACGCTCCATGCGATGCAGGACACCGTGCGAGCGATGCAACGAGCTTGCGATCATCCTCGTCCGATCGAATATATCCCTGCTCGTCCGGCCTACCGTCCACGAACCTCGGTAGGAGTTCATTACGACGGTCGGAATATCACAGTCCCGGTTCATCATGAACGCAATCGGTTCTCGTTCTCGATCCAGGTTCGATAATACGTAATACCAGCTTCCTGAAATCCATCACCGCCTTGATGTCATGTGACATCAAGGCGTTCGGCTTTTATGCACGTTGAAAGGTGCAGATTCAGCAACGGGATTTATTTACTCGCTTCCAGGTACTTGTTCGCCATTTCCGAGCGAATCCGCATGATGAACTGCTGGCTCAAGATATTGGAGTGATCGCGACCGGGATGAATCTCGATGACGGCGTCACTCTTGAGTTCTTCCATGCTCTTCTTGAGCAGCATCGTGGCGCCTTCCAGATAGAACGTGTCTTGGTCACCCATGTGAACTCGCAGCTTGCCGCGCAGCTTTGATTCCAGGTCCTTCCAGTTGCGTTCCAGTACCAGCCGGATGTCGTATTTCTCCCACGTCTTCGCAACGGCGGTATCAACGACACCCGTTTCGCGGTTCCAGATCAGCAGTGGCTTGCCGTCGGCGCCACGCGGACTGAAGACCGCTTCAAAGCTGTGTAGCTGCCCTCCAGGGCCAAGCGTCCATTCCATGTCCGCGAAGCCGCGATACCACAGGATCACACGGCCTTGTACGCGAGCCAGCGGGCGAGCTTCACCCTTTTCGTCAACGTACATGTTCTCACCCTCGCGGTAGAGATTGATACGCTGGAAGTCTCGAAAATCGACCGGGTCCGGCGAGGTACTCCACACGCCTCCGAAGGTCTCGGGGTAGGTCACCTGTAACCACAAGCTGCTCCAGCCACCGGAAGAATGCCCCGTCACGAAGCGACCGGATGGCGTGCCCGCTGTGCGAAACTTCTGATCGAGTTCCGGTATGAACTCTTCAATCAGTGCTCGCCCGCGCGGGCCGTTGTTCGCCGAGTCTGCAAAGACGTGATGCCCGAGCGGGCAACTGGGATCGAGCATCACGCGAATGAACTCGACTCCGCCGGGGTTTGATTCGGGAATCGGCTCTTTACGAATACCATCAAAGTGGTCACCACCAAATCCGGGTATCTGCAGGATGACCGGATAGCGACGCTCCGGCTCCTTGTGGTAACTCTGCGGCAGAATCACGGCTGCGTTTTGCGAAACATCGTGACCGTAGAAATCTGACAGCAGCTTCGAACGCACACTCAGCAGCTTCGTCCATTCCGTTTCCTGGAACGCCGGTGCGGGGACAGTTTTCTCGATAACCAACTCGGTCTGCTCGCCCGGCTTTTCGACAGTGATCACCTGACTGAAACCGTTGCCACTGCCAGTACCGATCTCGCGATCCCACGGATTGAATCGAACAACCGCTTGCGCCCGAAAACCAGCCAACTGCAATTTGTTGAATGGCTGAGGATAGCTAAGCAGGCCTTCGGTCTTGCTGCTGGAAATCGTCAGCGGTGTATCAGGTTTCCAATCGGTCACTTCCTGCGAAACAAACTGCTCGGGGGAGAACCAGTTTGGTCCCAGCCGCGGCTCAGGACGCATGCGGCTGAAGATGACATACACGCGCCCCGTAAACGCTTCTTGTCGCACGGTGGGTTTGAACTTCAGCGTGAATGACCAATCCTCAGCCAGCCCGGCAGTGGTTGAGATGAGTAGCAACCAAGCGGCGACCAGCGAACATTGCAAAAGTCTCATCGGGATTCCTCGTGAAGAGTTTTCCGGTTGGCGAACAGTGAAGCTGATTTCAGGCGGGGTTCGGTGTGTCAGAAGTGACGTGTTGCGGCGTGAGTAGCGAAACCACGATTAACGTCAGGAAGCCGAGTGGGATGGTGACCAAACCTGGTTGGCTGAAGGGAACGAGTGACGTTGCCGCATCGAGTCCGTAGACCTTCGCATAGGTCTCGCCGGACAGCAGGATCCAACCGAGCGACGTCAGCATGCCCGTGAAGACGGCGGCCGTAATACCCTGCTTGGTGGTGCGTTTCCAGAACAACAACATTACCAGTGACGGCAAGTTCGCGGACGCCGCGATGTTGAACGCCCAACCGACGAGGAACGTCACATTGAAGCCTTGGAAGATGATTCCCAAGACCATCGCAATCACGCCAAGCGCGACCGATGCAGCTTTGCCCGTCAACACCTTCTTTTCGTCGTCCATGGGGACACGGAAGAACTTTTCCATCAGGTCGTGAGCGACCGCGCCGGAACCGGCCATGATCAAACCGCTGACCGTGCCCAGCACGGTCGTGAAAGCGATGGCCGAAACCACCGCAAATAGAAACTCACCAAAGCTGCGAGCTAATAGCGGCGCCGCCATATTGCTGTTGGTGACGTCCATCGCGCCGCTGGTCATAGCTCCCAGGCCGAGGTAGAGCGTCAGCACATAGAAGAAGCCAATGGAGGCGATACCGACCACGGTACTCTTGCGAGCGGCCGCCTGGTCCTTGACGGTGTAGTAGCGAATCAAGATGTGCGGCAGCGAAGCGGTGCCGCAGAACAACGCCAGCATCAGCGAAATGAAGTCCAGTTTCTCCGACAGCTTCGCGCTGCGAATGCCCTTGAAGGTCGGACTGCCGCCGGGCACGAGCATGTCAGAGCCCTTCTTCTCGACCGGAAAGTAGATGGTGGTTTTGACACCGTCGGCGTCTTTGACGACTTCGTTGGACCATGTCGCCACAGTGGATTCTGAGAGCGTCGAAAAGTATTCGAACGGTCCGAGCGGTCCCGTCGACTTAGCATTGTTCGGCAACGCGGTGATCGTTCCCACCGGCAAAAGATCGTTGGCTTTGCTCTGCAAAACGCCGTTTACCAACTTCGCGTCGGTCTTGGTGTCCGTGACCGTCTGAACGAGGTAACCGCCGTCCTTCCACACGGTCCACGCACCATCCGGCTCCGCCTTCAAACGCTCGCGCGTGTACGGCTTATCCTTCCAGGGTTTGTCGATGAGCAGCAAACCCTCGTCGCGATCCTTGATCGCCGATTGATGGGTCAGAGCTTTCGTTTCGAAGCCTCGACCCAGAATCATCACCACCACGACCGTGCAGAAGGCAACCAGCATGGAGCCTTTGATGAACTGCACCCAGGTCGTGCTCACCATACCGGCCGTGACTACGATCAGAGTGACCGTCACGCCCACAATCAACACTCCCGCGTAATGCGGCAGGCCGAGCAGCGGGGTAATCAACGCTCCCGCGCCGACCATCTGCGGGATGAGATAAAAGGTCGAAACCACCAGCGTTGAAACACCCACCGCCAATTGAATCGAACGCGAGTTGAAGCGGCTATTGAGCGCGTCAGCGAAGGTGAATTTACCCAGGCGTTTGATCGGTTCAGCAATCACGAATAGGGCGACCACCCAACCAGCCAGATAGCCGATCGAGTACAGAAAGCCGTCATAGCCGTAGAAGGCGATCAAGCCGCAGATGCCCAAGAACGACGCCGCCGACAAGTAATCACCGGCGAAAGCGACTCCATTCACAAACCAGTGAATCTGCCCGTGAGCCGCGTAGTAGGCCTTGGCACTCTGGCCTTTACGTCCCAGCCAGAACGACAACCCCAAGACACCCAGAACGAAGCAGGCGAAGATGGCGATCGCGGCGGACGATGTCTCGTACAGCATCGGCGGGACTTTCGTGGGCTGAAGGATCCCGTCCCGGCCATTCCGAGAACGCATGTGGCCGCACCAACGCACGACGGGTGCTGCTGTATGGCGTTCCGACGTCGCGAGTTCAACCCGTCGCAGGTTTTGAGCGATCGGTCCCTGTAAAATGGCGGCGCAACAAAAAAGCGTCGGGGACGATTTGAATCGTCCCCGACGCCATGACCGACGGCTACAAGTGCGGGCCAACGCCTGTAACCGCCATCGCCTATCACTGGCACACCGCGTACCATTGCAATTTTTCTTGGAGATTGTTCGTAAGTAGCTGTCCTGTATGGAGTTTCGCAAACGCATTTTTCGCATCGCAAAACAGCTCCAACCAAAGCGCAGCAAGTTGCCGCAGTGGTGCAGCAAAATGCTCAGCTAAATCAGCCGACCGCGGCGAATTCGCGCAGCAACGAGTCGGGTCTGTGATTTGTCCGACATCCTGTTGAACCTGTCGCAGGAATTCTGCCGATCTTACGGACAACATCGGTCGCGCTGCGCGCGTCGTCGGATCTCATTCTCACGCAAAACAACTCAGACGAAAGGTTTCGGCCATGTATGAGTCCTACTGGGGGCTCTCGGCGTCTCCATTCGGCAATCGGCTCGATTTGCGATGGTTCCATGACAGCCCGGTCCATGAAGAAGCTCTCGCGCGGTTGTTCTACGTGATCGAGCACCGTCGCGGCTTCGGCCTGCTGACGGGCTCATCGGGTACAGGTAAAACCTTCCTGTTGAAGACTTTAGCTACTCAAGTCCGACGTACGCGGCGGCAAATTGCCTGCATTGATCTGCTGGGTGTCGACGCTCCGGAGATGCTTTGGCAGACTGCAATGGCTCTCAAGCTGACGCCAAATGCAGCAGCCACTCGGTGGAACCTGTGGCGTGGCATTTCTGATCAACTTGAATCGCTTCGCCTGGCTCATTCGAACCTGGTGTTCGTGTTCGATCACCTCGACCGGGCTGATGCAAGTTGCCACGCGGTATTGCAGCGGCTGTTCTCGACCGCCGGAGCCGCCAGCAACGTCACGTTCCTGGCTTCCGTGCGTTCTGCGGGCAGCGGGCCGCTTGCAGGTTTGCTCAGCGAACTCGCCGATTTGCGAGTGGAACTGGCCCCGCTGGAACTCTCTGAAACAGGCCAGCACATCGGCGAACTGATGCTGCGGGCCGGAGGTAGCTCGGAAACCTTCCAGAGTGACGCTGTCGTGCGGATTCACTCGCTGACGCGCGGACTGCCTCGGCAGATCAATCGACTGTGCGAGCTGTGCCTGATCGCTGCGATGGGCGAGGAACTCGAAGCAATCGACGCGGATCTGGTCGACGGCGTGGCCGAAGGACTGGTGACGTCGTTTGATCCAATTGAGTCCGTTTTGCGACAACCTCAGTTCGTCTGAGGCATTTATTCATGACAGTTCAATGCGACGCCGCTTGTGGGAGCATTTCGAAGCTCCGCAGCGGCGTCACGTGTTTTCGTGAGCGGCGCTGCTCATCCTAACTGACGACAGCGCCACTGGTTTGCTCTATGGTTTCGCTTTAGCTCGTCACCGCTGACGCCTTCGATGCGAGTGTTTGGGAAAGAGAAATGGCCGATCCTCAAAAGGTTTTTCTGGTTGAACGACTTGGCAACACCCTGGTTGTCTTGCCGCAGGGACCGGCGTTGCAATTCAAGCATCAGGAAGTGCACTTGGAGTCGAACGCACTGCTGCGAGTCGTCGAAGAACCCGCGTTCAAGAACGTCATCATCGATCTGCACTGCGTCGACTACGTCGATTCGCTGATTATCAGCTCGGTTCTGCGGTGCCTGACCAAGATCAAGCAGCGCGGCGGCAAGTCCGTGTTCTGCGCAGCGTCTGAGAACATGCGTAGTCTATTGACGAGCATTCAATTCGGCCGCCTGTGGCCTGCGTTTGCAACTCGCGACGAGGCACTGGCGTTCATTACACCCCCGAACGCGACCTGAGATCGCCGGGTCATGGTTCCATGAGGGAATTCACGTGGGAAGGAACGTCGTGAGGCCACTCGTTGCCGGTGCTCTCAGGCAGTTCTATCATCCCGCCCCTTTTCGGCCCGCCGGTGTTCGACATCGCGTCAGGGCGTTTGAGTCCCTGACCGCACCGGTTTTGCCATGACCGTCCGAACTCGTTTTGCGCCCAGCCCAACCGGCTACATGCATATCGGCGGGATGCGCACCGCTCTTTTCAACTGGCTGTTCGCCCGCAAGCACGGCGGCCAGTTTATCCTGCGCATTGATGATACGGATCAGGAGCGCAACGTCGCGTCAGCCCTGCAACCGATCTTGCAAGCCTTCCGTTGGCTTGGCCTGAATTGGGACGAGGGGCCCGATGTAAATGGCCCTCATGCGCCGTATTTTCAGGGGCATCGCAATCACCTCTATCGAGCAGCCGCCGACCGCCTGATCGCCGAGGGCAAGGCCTATCGCTGCTTCGATCCCCCTGAGCAGATTCAGGCCGACCGAGACGCCGCCACCAAAGACGGCGGGCAGTACCTCAACATTCGCCGCTCGTGCGATCTCACCCCGACGCAGATTGAAGAGAATCTCGCGGCGGGCAAGCCGTGGGTCCTGCGATTCCTCATTCCGCGAGACCGCAAGATCGAACTCGAAGACGCAATTCGCGGGCATGTCGAGTGGAACGCTGGTTTGATGTCCGATCCGGTCATCATGCGGGCCAACGGCTCGCCGCTCTACAACTTCGCGACGGTCGTTGATGACAGCCAGATGCAGATCACGCACGTGATTCGCGCCGAGGAGCATCTTTCCAATACTGCGGTGCAGATCCTGCTGCATGAGGCGCTCGGTCACGTTCCGCCGATCTTTGCCCACATTCCGTATGTGGCCGCGCCCGGTTCGAAGGAGAAATTGTCGAAACGAAAGCTCGAGCAGTACCGCAAGAATCCCCAGTTCAAAATCCTGTTCGACATCGCGGACAAGATCTTTCCGCGGATCGGGCTCAGCAATCAGGGCGGTCTCGATCCGGTGATGGTTGAGTACTACGAGAAGGTCGGTTTCATACCGGCTGGTTTGCTGAACGCGCTGGCACGACTTGGCTGGTCACTCGACGATCAGACTGAGTTGATGTCGCTCGACTTTATTACGCAGAACTTTTCGCTGGAGCGAGTCGTCAAAGGTCCGGCGGGGTTTGATCCAGAGAAGTTGCTGAGCTACCAGGCTCACTGGATGAATCAGTTGAGTGCGGATGAGCGAACGGCAGGCTGTCTCCCCTACCTGCAGCAGGCCGGGCTGGTGCCTCAGCAACCGTCCGCTGTTGAGCATGCCAAGGTTCGAGCGGTCGTCGCGGCACTGAATGAGCGCATCAAGATCTTCAGTGACGTGCTGACGTACGACTACTTCTTCAAAGACGTGATCGAAGTCAGCGAAAAGGACTTCACGAAGATCTTCGCCAAGGCCGGCATCCGCGAGTTGCTGACCGAGTGCGTTCCGGTGCTGACCAATCTCTCGGACTGGACGGTCGTGAGCTTAGAAGCGGCGATCAAAGCTTTCTGCGAGTCGAAGGGCGTCGGTGGTGGAACGCTCAATCAGGCGCTGCGCATCAGCACGACTGGTTCACCGATCGGTCCCGGTGTGTTCGATTGTTTGGAACTTGTCGGCAAAGAGAAGTCGCTGGAGCGTATCAATGCCGCGCTGGCGAAGCTCAAGTAACGCGACGGGGCTGGTATCACATTTGTGATGATTATGAATTATACCGCTTAGTACGAACTAACTACTCAATTTGCGGCACTGCCGCGCCAGGACGCTCGGATTATGGATCTAGGTTTGCGCGGTCAGGTGGCGGTGATCACTGGCGGGGCGAGTGGTATTGGGCGGGCGATCGCCGAGGCTTTTGCTGCGGAGGGGGCGCGGGTGGTGCTGTGGGATCTTTCGCCGAAGACGCTCGAAGTGGCGGCGGAGATCGCCACTCAGGCCAGCGTCGAAACGCTCGGCTGCGTGGTGGACATCACTCGCACCGAGAGCGTACAGGCGGGGTTGCAGCAGACTCAGAGCAAGTTTGGCGGTGTGGATCACGTCGCCCACGCGGCGGCGATCGGGTCCGGGAAGTTCGGGTTTCCGTTCACGAATCTTACGCCGCAGGACTGGCCGCGAGTCATGGAAGTGAACGTCATGGGTATGGTTAACGTGGCGCATGCGGTCGCTCCGCTGATGATGGAACGCCGGTCCGGCACGATGGCGTTCATTTCGTCCGTGGCGGGACAGATCGGTTCGCCGACCGATCCGCCTTATTCGGCGTCGAAGGCGGCGAACATCAACTTTGCCCAATGCATGGCGAAAGATCTGGCGGCGTACGATGTTCGAGTGAACACAGTTTGTCCGGGGATGGTGCAAACTCCCCTCAATCGAGGCGTCTGGAAGGCATGGCACGACCAGCAGCCCCCGGAAAAACAGCTCGATTACGAGACTTGGGCGGGTGACAAGGTCAAGAAGGTCGTTCCGCTGGGAAGGTGGCAAGAACCTGCCGATATTGCCGACATGGTGGTATTTCTGGCCTCGCGGCGAGCCCGGCAGGTGACCGGTCAGACCATCAATGTCGATGGTGGCTTCGTCATGCACTGGTAGGCTGGAAGTCGCCAGAATGCGGGGACCCGACTGGTAGATACCGTACCTCTGGCTCGCTAGAATCCGCCACCAATTGGCATATACGTTCAGGAAACATGAGTAAGCACAATGGCTAAAAGCCCGTCCAACCCAGGCGACGATTCCTGGGAAGATCTCGCGAAAGAGCTGTTCGGGATTGAAGTTCCGCACAGCGAGGACAACGAACCGTTCGACGTGATCGACGCGTCGTCCTTCGACCCGGTTCCGCCGGACGAGCCGGTGGACGTTGAACCGGCCGCAGAGCCTGTCGTGAGGGCGACCGAAGAGCCGGCGGACGAGGACGTCGACATCATTTTCGGCGAGGAAGAAGAGGAACTGCCTCCGACTCCGCCGCGTGCCGCCAAGCCTGAAAAGAAGAAGCCCGCAAAACCCGAATTTGCTCCTGCCGACGAGCCCGTCGCGGAAGAGCGACCTGCTCCGAGGGCTGAAGAAGCCAGGAAGCCCGAGCCGCCGAAGGACAAAGAAGACGGTTTCTGGGACGCGCTGGAAGACTGGGACTGGAGCTGGAACGACGACAGCTCAGAGAAGTCCGGTCGCGGGAAGGATCGCCGGGATCGTGGCGGACGCGATTCGCGTCGCGAAGAACCTCGCCGACGTGAGGAGCCTGCCCGCGAAGAAGCCCCGCGCGCGGAAGCCCGCAGCGGAGCCGACCGAGAAGAACCTGCTCGCGAACGTCCGCAGCGCGGCGAGCGTGATCGCGGCGGTCGTGGAGACCGTCCGCGCGAGGATCGTCCGCGTCAGGAGCGCGTGCGTGATGAGGCTCCAGCCCGTGAAGAACGTCGCCGCGAAGCGCGACCGGAACGAACCGAAGCCGCTGCGGAATCTCGAGCGCCGGCTGGTGAAGCTCGCCGCGAAGGTCGAGGACCGCAGAAGCGACCAGCCCGTCCTCCGCGTGAAGAGAGCTTTGAGTTTGAGTTCGCGGACGAAGAGGTTGAAGTCGACGAAGTTGAGAGCGTCGAAGCTGCTCCGCCGCGTCGTGAAGAACGACGTCCACCGAGGCGCGGGCGTGATGAAGAAGCTCCGCGAAGCCGGGATGCTCGTCGTGAAGAGCCGCTGCCTGAGCCGGTTGACGAAGACGCTGAGGTTGATGCGGACGTAGACGGCGAAGAAGAGAACGAGGACGACGATCGTCCACGTCGCCGCCGTCGTCGCGGGCGTGGTCGCGGGCGTCGCGGTCGCAACGAAGACGTGGCGCACGATGAGGAAGAAGTCGTCGCCGATTCCGCAGATGAAGACGATGACTTCGGCGACGAAGTTTCTTCGGAGCCCGAAGCCGATCTGCAGGACGAAGAGGAAGAAGAACGCCCGGCGCGTCGCGGACGTAGCCGTCGCGGTCGCCGCCGTCCAACGAGCGATGAACCTGCTGCTGAATTTGCGGAAGGTGACAGCGAAGGGCGAGCCCCGCGTGAGCGTCCGGCACGAGCACCGCGAGTCGAAGCTCAGGCTGATGAGGACGAAGATGATGAATTCGGGTTGGACGAAGATCGTCCCGTCCGTGCGCCCTCGCAGTCGCGCATCGAGCAGGCATTGGCCCGTTGGGGTGAGATCCCGACCTGGCAGGAAGCGATTGGCTACCTGCTGAAGTCGTCCAGCCGCGAAGGCGGCGGAGATCGTGGTTCTCGTGACTACGGCAACCGCCCGCCGCGCGATCGCGACAGCCAGCGCGGTTCCAGTGATCGCAGCCGTGACGGTGGTGACCGAGCCCCGCGCAGTGACAGCGAACGCGCTCCACGCAGTGACAGCGAACGCGCTCCACGCATTGAGGACGACGACCGACCTCGCAGCGGCGGCGAGCGTGCTCCTGCTCCGCGTTCCGAGGGTGATCGACCGGATGACGAAGATCGCGGCAGCCGACCACGCCGTCGTCGTGGTGGCGGCGGACGTCATCGTTCCGGCGGTCCCCGCTCCAGCGAATCCAGCCGCGACGAGTAGCGTTGGCTGCGGCAGCAGTAAGACTTCAAAAAGGCCGGGTATCAGATTGATCCCCGGCCTTTTTGTTTGGACGCTGCAATGAGCGCAGCCAGTGGGCTGCTTCACGCCCGCCAGCGGTTACTACAAGAGTCGCCATTCTGAAAACGTGGCGGCCTGACCGACGCGCCGGCCGGTGGTGTCGACCAGGTTCCAGACGGTTGCCCGCGGGATGAAAAATCGCTGCCCGATGCTGGAGATCCGAATGCCGGAGTAATCATCGACGAAGCCATCCCGCGAGGTGCGTTCCAGCAACCGGTCGCGTTCGTCACGATGGACGGGCTCGGCGGTCAGACGCGACGGCGTGTGGCAAAAGGCATCAATATCCATCTGCCACAGGTTGAGCGCCGTCTTGTTTCCGTAGTTCAAGACGGGATCAGCTTCGGTTCCGTGTGACACGACAACCATCGGTGCCGCAAAGAGCGCCCGCGCGTCCGCTTCGGGCGAAGTGGCACGCATGATTAAATCGCTGCCGACCCAGTGCCGGTAGGTATTGAGCAAGATCTGGGAGTGTTCAATCCAACGGGGCTGTTCCCAAGGTTCCATGGCGATCGCTCATCCTGCCTGTGGTGCTGATGCCCGTGTATCTTGGCAACTTCATGGCGTTCCTCAACTGACAGCTTGAGGTCTGCTGTGGGATGGTGGGCGAGAGTCTCAACAGGTCTTCTTCGAATTCGAAAGAATCGTTTCGAAGACGGGCGATCCGGGGCACTCCGGAGCATGAACCGTCCCGTCACTACGCTCCTGGAACGCTGACGCGATATGTTGTCGGTCGTGGCACGACTCGCTTCATCATAAAGGAAACCCGGAGCAGTTCCGGTGTGACCTCTGATCTACAAGTTTTCTGCAACGAATGATCTTCTGGAGATTGGCATGACGGACACACTGTTCAGCGTCGAAGACAAAGTAACTCTGATTACTGGCGGCAGCCGGGGAATCGGCCGGGCGATGGCGGAAGGCTTTGTCGCTCGCGGAGCCAAGGTGGTCATTGCCAGCCGTGAAGCCGATTCGCTCGCGAAGACTGCCGCCGAGATCGGCACAGCGGATAACCCGGTTGATACGGTCATCTGCGATGTTTCCAAACCAGAGGATATCCAGCAGGCGGTTGCGAAAGTGCATGACAAGTACGGCCGAATTGACGTTCTGCTGAGCGTGGCGGGAGTCAACATCCGGCAGCCCACGGTGAAGTTCACGCCTGAGCAATACGACTTCGTGATGGATATCAACATGCGCGGAGCCTTCTTTGTGGCGCAGGAAGTGGGCAAGCGAATGATCGCGCAGGGGCATGGTTCGATCGTCAACGTGGACTCGCTGAATACATACGCGCCCGTGAAGAACGTCGTCCCGTATGCGGTTTCCAAAGCCGGTGTGCTGATGATGACGCGGGCACTGGCGATGGAGTGGGGGCCGAAGGGCGTGCGAGTGAATACGATCGCGCCGGGCTTCATCCTGACGGACCTGACCAAGAAGTTGTGGTCGGATCCGAAGATGCAGGAGTGGGGGAACTGGAACACTCCGTTGGGGAGACTCGGCAAGCCCGACGATCTGGTAGGAGCCGCTGTGTTTCTCGCCTCCGACGCGGCAGCATTCATGACTGGTCAAGTGATGCGCGTCGATGGCGGCTTCACGGCCGGCATGAACTGGCCGATTCCCGGTGACGGAGGCCAGTGACGAAGAGTCCCGCGAATTCGGTATGCCGCAACAAAATGAGCCCGCTGTGCGGAAGCGGGCTCGTGCAAATGGAGCGGGGTGTGGACTCGTCAATACATGCGTGCGAGCGCTTATTGAAACCCTTTGTTCTTCGGCGAGTATCTTGGATTGAAAGTGGTCGAGTCGCATCGCAGTTTTACAGATTCGTCCAGTCGCTCGTTTCCATACTGACTGCTTAATAGCGCTCGCAGATGACGCTCCTTGTGCTGCGCATAGACACCCTTCAGGAATCGGGCGTACGAGTCCGTGGTTTCGCCCAGGTAGTTATCGGGAGCGACGGTTGTCTTGGTTTGTTTTAAGCCGAGTGCCGCGGCCTTCTCCTGCATCCAGCGCAAGGTGATGTCGGACAATCTCCGGTCTGGGTATCCACCACCGACATCGCAATGGGCTCCGCTGAACCAGCGTTGTTCGAGAGTTTGAGCGGGCTTGGCTGAGGGGGTCCACAAGCATGCGTTATAGTCTTCTCGATGTTCGTCAATCGCGACAGCTTGATACGCGTGTTCAACAATTCCCGACAGTTGAGTGTCATGGAATCCGTAAAGATCAGTGTTCACCTTTGATGCAATTTTCAGTGGGATCCCCAGGGAACCAACGGTGTCCCAGACACCCAGAAATTTAATCTTCACCTCGCGTGAGAAGAGCTTCCGAAACGCAACTGCGGTCGGCGAGTCAACATGATCCTGTCGAGTGCGATAGATGCCGTAGGCGGTGGCGACCTTGAACCCAGCATAGGCTGAGTCCACTAATCCGCAGTTCCTTAGCATGCCGACCAGGCTGCGTGCCGTATAGGCGCCTCGGCTAAAACCGACGATGTAGATCTCGTCACCATCTTCGTAGTGATCAACCAGGTATCGATAACCGTCCAGAATGTGGCGATCGAGCAATGCTCCAAACGCCCCGCCTGTCAATTCGTTGTACCATTCTGTGCCGACGCCGGCGTCATACCATGTAATCTGTTTCACATCGTTGTCGGCTCTGGGAGCGACGGACTCGTAGAAGCGTCGCACATTTGTTTCGATTTGCAGATACGCTGGGATCGCGTCATCTGCGGGTTTGTTCCAGGTTCCGTCGAAACACAGGACGATGCGCTTCATAATCATCCCCTTATGCGGTTGGCCTTATTGTAGGGTTCAAATTATCAGATCTGGTCGAGGTCAGCAATGAACTCGATGTATTGACTCTGACATCCAATTGTGAGCGTTCCGGGAAGGCCGCGAGTTCGCCAGCGGGGACGCGGCGCGATTGTCAGCTCTGTTGTGCTCTACTGAAGAGTCTTCAGCCTGCGGGCGCGGAACGCCTGATTTCCACTGAGGCAGCTCCAACTGGGAATTGGTGATACCCACAGTGTTCGGTGAAGACCATGCAGCGCTGGAGATCTTCTGAGAAGATTGCGAACGCATATCGAAACATGGCAAGCGACCCGTCCTCAAAGCGGATGTGAACGGACTGGTCAGAGCGAAAGTCACAGGCCGACAACCGATCGCGCTCTGCGCCGGTGGTCTTGCGGAGATGCTCCCGCAGTCGCGGCTTCCAGTCTTCAGGCACTTCGTTCCACATCTGGCGGCTTTCTCAACGGTGCCGAACGCCCTGTTATTAATCGGATGATCCACGGATCATTGCTGGCGCAACACAACACAAAACTAGGGGAGCGTTGGTAGCATTGATCGCGGGTTATGCATGCCAGCCAAGCATGATTGAAATGGCGGTCGTGCGACGCTGTGTAGTTTATTTACCACTGCCGTGATTGCAGGTCGCTCAGTGTGGCACGAACTTATACGGCGTTCGAGGCCAGCGGGACACCGGGGTTGACTCAATTCCAGCCTCAATAATCAGGGCACACGCGAGTTAGGACGAATCTTGCCAGAACGAGCCGTAGGGCATTCTGCTTGCACCGTTATTCAGCCACGAAAGGTGAGGGGCATTCCAAAGAACTCGGAATCCAAAGCAACACAAACGAAAGCTTGTGAGAGATTGGAAAAAGAGAACAAAGGAACAGACCTTCATCTTTCGCGTTTGAGAGTGTTTGTGCGAGTCGCGATGAGTGCCTTGATATCGCGGCTCGCAGTTTTTTTGCGCTGCGGCCTAGAGCGCGTCAATCCAGCTCGGCAGCAGTGCGAAGACGTCAGCTACGGTGGTGTCACCGGCTCCCAGGTTGATGATGTCGGCGGGGTCGCTTTCGAGCGTGTCCGCTCCGGTTCCGCCGTCGAGTGAATCAGCTCCATCGCCACCAGCCACTGTGGAGTCGTTGCGATTGCCGCCGCTCAGCGTGTCTGCGGCAGAACCGCCCAAAAGTGTGTCGTTCCCGCGGCCACCGATCAGCACGACGGACACGGTCGCCAGTGAGGCGTCGAGCCTGTTGGCTCCGATGCCGCCGATCAGAACGATGCGTTCTATGGACGTTGGGGTTTCGGTACCGGTCGCTGACGATGTCACCGTCGTTCCATTAACGGTGAAGTCCACGTCGGCCTTCTCCATCCAGAAGTCGGTGCCGTTGCCGCCATCAATGATATCTGTGCCAGCGCCGCCAAAGAGGACATCCTCACCTTCGCCACCGACGATACCGTCCGCTTTGGAGCCTCCCAGCAGCGTGTCGTTGCCATCACCGCCGGACAGGAAGACGGGCACGGTCGCCAAGCGGGCATCGAAGAGGTTGTTGCTGGCTCCTCCACTGACCTGAATGCGTTCGACGGCCGTAACGGAATCCGTACCCATCGTCGTCGTGCTCAGCGTGATGCCTACGATGGTCAGATTCGTGTCCAGAACTTCGTTGATGCGATCAAAGTCAGCACCACCGTCCAGCGTGTCGTTGCCGAGGTCTCCCTGCAGCGTGTCCGCGCCTGCACCGCCACTGAGTGAGTCAGCTCCGGTGCCGCCTAGCAGAGAGTCCGCGCCATCGCCCCCGTTGACGACATCGTCGCCTTGCAGAGCGAAGAGCCGATCATCACCTGCGTCACCGTTGAGCGTGTCGTTGGCCGTGTTGCCCTGCAGCGTGTCGTTGCCGTCGCCACCTGAGAGCAAGCCGGCATCGGCTTGCCCGCTGAGGAAGTCGTTGCCGAGTCCGCCCTGCAGAGTATCGAGGCCAGCTCCACCGACGAGCACGTCGTTGCCATCGTCGCCGAGGATGGAGTCGTTGCCAACCTGGCCGTTGAGGTTATCGGCACCATCGCCGCCGCTGATCGTGTCGTTGCCGCTACCGGACGAAATCATGTCCGCGCCGCCGAGGCCGCTGATGGAGTCTGCACCGGTCAGTGCGAAGATCATGTCGGGGCCGGGCGAACCGATGATGGTGTCGTTTGCGCCGGCACCGTTGATGGTCGTTCCCGTGCTCGCTGCAAATCCGCTGAGGTCAATCCGGTTCGCGGAAGTGCTGCCCACAATGTTGGCGCGTTCGAAGTTGCTCAAGGTGTCCGTCGCCGTCACCGCACTGACGACCGTGATGAACTGCGTGTTCGTCATGGTGAGCGTGCCGCTGGAGGTCTCGACAAGGACGTCTCCTGTCCCTGCACCGCCATCCAGAATGTCGTTGCCGAGTCCGCCCGTAATCTGATCATCGGAGCTGCCACCGTTCAGCGAGTCGTCGCCCGCCTCACCATTCAGGCTATCGGCGAGTGATCCGCCGAAGACGGTGTCGTTGCCATCCCCGCCCAGCACCGTTGCCGAGAGCGCGAGGCCGGTCAGATTCAATCGGTCGTTCCCAGTACCCAGCTCCGCCAGCAGCCCGGCAGTCACAGACGAGACGGGGATCACAACCGTGTTCGTCGGAGTAACCCCGTCGGTGGAGAGTTCGCTGACGGGTGAACTCACGACGTACTCGTTCTTCGCGTTTCGCGTGACGGTAATGTCATTCGCGGTACCGCCCGCATCAGAAATGCTGAGCTGGCCCGCTTCGTTCACTCGCACAGTCACCGGGAACTCGTCGTTCAGGATGGTGCCCGTCGCTGAGGCTGTCTGCAGAACGGCTCCTGAGGCACCGGACAGAGTTACCTGGAATCCCTCATCCGGTTCGACACTCACATCGCCAACCACATTGATCGTGATGGTCTTGCTCGTCTCACCGATGGCAAAGCTGACAGATCCATTCGGGAACGAGCCGCCGAAATCCGTAGCGTCGGCGGGTGATGTTCCCTGACCGGTAACGGCGAAATTGGCGGACGCTGTTCCTGTCGTGGTCCCCGTGCGAGTTACTGTGAACGTGAACTGAGTGGTGCCTGAATTGCGTTCAATGCGTGTCGCGTTGGTGGCTGCTATCGCCAGTTGCGAGTCATCGCTGATGATCGTGCCCGTCGCTGTCGCGGTGCCAATCGTCAAGCCGAGTGAAGGGTTCGACAACGTCAGCAGGAACGTCTCATCGTTCTCAATGGTGGCATCGCCGTCGACGTTGATGGTCACAACTTTGGACGTTTCATTCGCTGCGAAGTTGACCGTTCCGTTGGGGAATGCGCCGCCGAAGTCCGTAATGTCGGCGGGGTTACTTCCCTGCCCGGTGATGGCATAGTTCACTGATGCGGTGCCGGTTGAGTTGCCCGCACGCGTGACCGTGAAGGTGAAGGCAGTGGTACTCGATTGCCCCTCCGCGCGACTGGCGTTGGTGGCAGTCACAGATGCAGAGGCATCATCGTTGAGAATCGTGCCCGTCGCGGTGGCTGTTCCCAGCGAAACCCCTGTCGATGGCCCACTCAGCGTGACGATGAACCCCTCGTCGCCTTCCAACTCGGTATCGCCGCTGACATCAATACTGATGACTTTGGATGATTCATTCGACGCAAAGGTCACGCTGCCGGAGGGGAACGTGCCTCCGAAGTCTGCGCCATCGGCGGGGTTTGCTCCATTGCCGCTCACCGCAAACGCGGCCGACACCGCAGACGTCAGCAGACCGGTGCGCGTCACGGTAAACGTGAACGCTTTCTGCCCGGCATGGCCTTCTGAGAGTGTGGCACTCGTCGCGGCGATGGACAGCGACGCATCATCGTTCTGAATTGTGCCGACCGCAGTGGGCGTGCTGATGCTCGAACTGCCTGACGAGTTCGACAGCGTCACCAGGAACGTTTCGTCGGACTCAAGAACACTCTCGCCGGTCACGTTGACAGTGACGACCTTTGTGGTCTCGTTTGGAGCGAACGAAACAACGCCGCTGGGGAATGCACCTCCAAAATCGGCTGCTACTGCGGCGAACGTTCCCGTTCCGGTGACCGCGAAGTTGACCGTCATTGAGGTGTCGATCGCTCCCGCGCGACTGACGATGAAAGTGAACCCGGTCGTGCTGGAGTTGCCTTCCGCGCGTTGGGCGTTGCTGACGCTAATCGCAAACGAAGCATCATCATTTGTGATGACGGACGAAGCTGTCGCGGTCTGCAGGCTGGAACCGCCCGACGGATTGGACAGCGTCACCACGAAGGTCTCATCAGCTTCCTGGACCGCGTCGCCGGTTACGAGAACCGTGATGGTGCGCGTGGCCTCATTGGGAGCAAAGCTGACGGAACCCGTGGGGAAGGAACCACCAAAGTCGGCTTCGTTCGCGGCGTTCGCCGTGCTGCCAGTGACTGCGAAGTCCGCGGACGCCGACCCGCTAAGGTTTCCTGTCCGCGTGACTGTAAACGTAAACGTTGTCGTTCCCGAGTTGCCTTCCGCGCGCTGTGCATTATTGGCGCTGATGGCAAGCTGTCCGGTAGAGAGCGATCCATTGATCAAACCGAAGTTCAGATCGGTCATCGTCTGGTCGGCCACGACACTTGCGCGGTAGTTGCTGGCGATGGGAGCGTTCTGCTGGACGATCAGACGACCGCCGTCACGCTCGGGTTGCAGTACCAACAGGTCGCCATCGCCATCGGCTTCGATATCGAACGAAAGAATCGTGGGCGACAGGCTGTCCGCAAACGACGCCACTCCAGCAGCCGTCGGAGCCTGGAAGCGTCCGCCGCCAAGGTTCAACAACGTGGTAAAACCTTGTTGGCTCAAAGTGGTGACCGCGAGATCGAGCAGCCCATCGTTATTGACGTCCGCCACGGCCACGGACGAGGGACGACCACCCACCTGCAGGTTGATGGCATCCGCCAGCGCTCCGGTTTGCAGGCTCAGGAAGACAGAAACGCGCTGATCGAAGACGTTCGCCACGACCACATCGTCGTACGTGTCGCCATTCAGATCACCCCTGGCAATGCGATAAGGACCATTGCCGGTCGTCTTCGTGTAGAGACTGGGAACCGAAGTCAGGAACGTGTTGTTGTTCTGGAGTAAGAAGGTTCGCAGCGTGTTGTCATCACGGTTGGCGACAACAAGGTCTGAGTCGCCGTCCTTATCGAGATCGACACCGAGCACACTTACCGGAGCGTTGCCCGGAGTCAAAGTGTCACGCAGCGTGAACCCGCCCGAGCCGTTGTTGATCAGTACATAAACGCGATTACCGAATTCACTGGCAACAGCGATGTCGGGGAAGTTGTCCTCCTGGTTGAACTTTCCGATGGCGACAGAACTCGTATCAGCCAGTCCCAGTGCCGGAAGCGACGCAGGCACGAACGATCCCGCCCCGTCGTTCAACAACACGGCGGGACGATTGAGGCTGTTGTTTCCAATAACCAGATCGGGCCGACCGTCCCCGTTCAGATCGCCAACTGCCAAGCTGCGAGGATCAGCCAACCGAGCGAGTGCTGAGGTTCCCACTACGCTGAATGGCGCGCCGAACGTACCATCGCCGTTGTTAACTCGAACGAGCACATCCGCTCGGAAGGCCGTGACGATCACCATGTCCGGAAAAGCGTCGCCGTTGTAGTTGATACTTGCCGCCGCAACCGGGCCTTGCCCACCTGCCGACGATGAAGAGGTGAACTGCCCCACTCGCGGTGACGTCAACGCCATACCGCCGGGAGTAACGATCCGCACCGGATAATCGCGCGCCGGTAGCCCGGTGAAAGAGTATGCACCGGCTTCGTCTTCAGGTGTTCCCCCATTATCGGCAGTCGTGACAAACTGTGGCTCCATGACCGGCGACGTGTCTCGCACGCCGTTGTCATTGAGATCGACGAACACGGTGACACCCGCCAATCCTGTTTCTCCGGAATCCAACCGGCCGTTTCCATTGGTGTCATTAAAGATCCGGCCGCTCAAACCGCCAGTTCCCAAGCCCACACCACCAACCAAGTCGATACTGCCAAAGTCTAGAAGCGTAATTTCCTCACCCGGAGTCGGTGTGACAATGTGCTGACTACCATTGGCTTGAGTGGGGAATGTCTGTGTGAATCCCAACGGTACTACTTCGCGCACACGATACGTGGTGAGCGGAGTGATGTTCGTGAAGACATAGTCGCCGTTGGAGTTCGTGGTAGTCGTCGGTTCGCCGCTGGTGAAGGAACCGTCGTTGTTAGTATCCAGATAGATCTGGAATCCCGAGATTCCCGCCTCGCCCGCATCACGGGCAGCGTTGGAATTGAGGTCTCGATAGACCGTGCCTCGCAGCGTCGCCGGTTGCGGGCGGTTGGCAAAGTTGGCGCTGGAGACATTCCCTGCGGCTGGTAAGTCAACGACATAGAAGCCGCTTCTTGGGCTGAGTGTCGGATTTGGCCGACCATAAACAACGTAGACCTGCCCCGAAGCGAACCCATTTGGATCGGCGTACAGAGAGCCAATCACGAGGTCGGCAAATCCATCACCATTGAAGTCTCCGGCCGAGCTGATTCGATCTGTCGCGGCGTCTTCGGCGCCAATGCCCTTGATGAGCAGTCCACGGGTCACGTCAACTTCACTGGTTCCAAGCCTGCCCAGATTCAGGGGCAGAGAACTCAATGGGCCTCCAAACACCAGATATCCCAACCCCGGTCGCAAGACCCCTTCCAGGTTGCCGCGTGGATTACCAATCAGAACGTCATCAAAACCGTCACCGTTGACGTCGCCTGCGCTTGTTATGGTCCGGCCCGGTGAACCGACTTGATCGATCTTGAAGAAAATCGACCCGCTAGATTGAACGCCGGCGGTGCTGAGGTCGATCTGAACGGTACTGCTCATGAAGCCGGTCGCGCGACCGGGCAAAAGGTAAGGGCCTTGTGTTCCGTTTATCATTTGCCCCAAGAGAACTTCGCTATTTCCGTCAACATTGAGGTCGACGACAGCCACTCCTATTCCCAGCATCCCGTTCGCTTGGGGAGTCATCCTGACGTGCGTAGTCACGTCCAACGTGTTCAAGTCGATTGTCGTGCCCAGGGTGGCCGATCCAAACAGGATGTAGATTTCGCTATTTCCGTCTCGGTTTAGGCGAAACGCGTTCGGCGCGGCGGCGACTAGATCGTCAATGTGATCTCCGTTGATGTCTCCATTCGCCGCGAGCGTTAAGCCGAGTCGATCACCGCTGAAACGTCCATCGATGCGAGTCACTGTATGTGATCCAGGAGACAACAGATCGATCGTCCCTGTGAATCCGCCCGCTTCTCCGTGCAGGATTAGGGCTTGCCCGGCATCGGGACGGCCTCCTGCATCGGCATAACCGTAGCCCAACGCGATATCTGAGAACGTGTCGTGGTTGAAGTCACCAACCCCCAGGCTATCAGGGGTGACCAGGCCTTGCAGAATGAATCCGGCAGAGGCGCTGACGACCGTCGTGATATCGAACTGCGCTCCGACGAGATCATTTCGGCCATACATGACATAGGCTCGTCCAGACACATCCCCTGCGGAAAAAGTGTCGCCAATGGCGAAGAGGAGATCGTCCTTACCGTCGTTATTGAGATCTCCCACAGTTTGTATGAGACGGCTCTGCTTGCCCGGTCGCGTGAACCGAGTGGCGGCATAAGTGCCATTGGCGAGATCTGCCACGCTGAATTCCGCAGGCAGTCCGCTCGGTGTGCCATAGACGAGATAGTCGGGCAGGAAGGTATTGAAACCAGAAACAACAATGTCGTCGTAACCGTCGCCGTTAAAATCGCCGGCTGAACCCATCACCACGCCAAAACGCAGAGAGGCTTCATTGCCATTGATGACGAATCCCTTGGAGCCGTTGCCGCCTCCACCTGATCGCAGATTGGCGAGGTCTATGACACTCTCGTTGACGTTTGTGACAGGGCCGAGTTGTTGCCAGCCAGTAGGAGCGCGTTGAATGACTTGGTACTTACCCGGAGCGAGTCCCGTGAAGGTGTACTCGCCGCCTTCGTCAATGCCAGCCGTCGCCACATTATCAGATGGGGTGGTGACGACAGGTTCGCCGAGATCGCCAACGCCGTTCGAATTCAGATCCAAAATGACTTCAAAACCACCAATGCCCCTCTCATCTCCATCCTGGACTCCGTTCGCATTCGCGTCATTGAAGACCGTGCCGCTGATCTCACCGAAGTAGCGCTCGACGGCTCCGATGTCGGCTACGGCTGTGCGATCGTTGTTCCCATCAACGGGCCGTGCGACGCCGCGCTGGTCGAGAGCAGGGGCCATACCGTTGGTGCCCGCGTCGATCGCCAGGCTGCCAGCTTGCAGTTCGTGGGTCATTGTCAGGCCGGAGTTCAGTTGCAGCGGCCCGAGCTTCGCACCCATCGCACTAACGACGTTTCCCGAGGTACCATCTGTCAGCCCGGAATTGCCAGGGTCGCCAACCAGGTTGTTTCTGAGGCCAGCGAGGTTGAAGGTTCCAGAGATATCCGGATTCGTCTGCGCGGAGTTGCCCGCCAAGATTGTGTTGGTCACTCCTACCGTGGGAGTGCCTGTACGACGCAAGCCGCCGGTGTCCGCGGAAGCGACGTTGGCGGTGATCGTCGTATTGAGCAGGCTCATGGTGCCGCCTGAAACGTCGATGCCGGCGCCGTTCGCGGCTGAGTTCGTCGAAACGGTTACGTTCGTGAGGCTGATCGTACCTGCACCGCTCGCGATCGCGCCGCCCTCGGACGCGGTGTTGGCGGTGAATGTGCTGCTGAAGATGGACGTGGAGCCGGCGTTTCTCAGACCGCCGCCCAGCGAACTCGTATTGCCGCCGCGAATCGTGACATCACGCAGGATGAGGCTTCCACCGGCCAGCACATCTAGGACGCGATCGATACCGCCCACGATCTCGATCGTCGCACCGTTGCCAAGGATCACGATTTCACTGGTGATGTCCAGATCGCCGGTCGCCGCAGCGTGCTCGTTCGCGCCGGCGACGTTTAGCGTGTAAGTACCGCGTTCCAATACGATCGTGTTAAGCCCCGCCACCGTGTTCGCAGTTTGAATGGCCGAACGCAGCGTGCTTTGCCCGCCTGAAGTCTGACTGGTGCTGTCGGCAGGGTTGGAGTCCGCGCCATCGGCAAACGTCGTTACGAGGATCTGCCCCTCGTATGCAATGCTGACTTCAAAAGTGCCGAGAGTTTGAGCTGGCGTGCGGTTCGGTGTGCCTGCGCGAGTATCGCCCACCGCGTTCGCCAGCAACTCGATGCGATAGTCACCGTTGTCGTCGAGGTTCCAAATGCCACCGGGGGGAACAATCCGGTAAGTGACGATCGGCTGGTTGCCGGGTGTGCCGGGCTCGGAGTCCAGGACTAGATTCGAAATGGTGACCGATAGCGGCGAATCTTGAGCATTCAGCGGCACGACGCGCACGTCTGTATCGTCGATGCTGTTGAAATCGATGTCCGAGTTGTCTCGGTAGCGCACCTGAAACTCGTAGGTGCTGGCACCGCCGATGGTGACATTCGGAGAAGAGACGACAGATGCTTTCGGCGCGAAGGTGTCGACTTGTAAGGCTGCACGCGCATTGAGGCGTCCGCCTGTGGCGACCTTGCCGCTGAGAGACGACTTCGTGTCGACGCTCTGCAACAGAGCTTGGCGCAGTTCTTGAACGCTGGCATCGGGAATCTTCGCGAGAACCATTGCAGCCACACCGGAGACGTGCGGAGTCGCCATACTTGTTCCGCTACGGAACGCGTAACCTCCGCCCGGTTCGGTGCTGAGCACAGCGACACCGGGCGCCGCGAGATCGATGGACTTGGCGCCAAACTGACTGAAGGTTGCCAAGGTGTCATTCGCGTTCGTTGCGGCGACGGCGACGATGTGGTCCAAGTCGAACGTTGCGGGAAAGAATCCCAGCCCTGAGGTGTCCAGATCAACGCCGGTACCCGTGCGTCCCTCTCCGTTACCGGCAGCGGCAACGAACAGAACTCCAGCGGCGCCGTTGGCAGCAATCGAATCACGCAGGGTCTGACTGAACGAATCCAGCGAGCCCCAACTATTGTTGCTGACGCGGATGTTGACGTTGTCCTGAGTGCGCGTCTTGAGTGCCGTTGTGTAGTTGATGGCTTCAATCGCATCAGACGTCGAGCCTGTCAGTCCCTGCCCCGCGACGGCGTCCAGAAACCGCAGCGGCATGATGGACGCGTTCCAGTTCAGGCCCGCAACACCGAACGTGTTGTTGCCGACTGCTCCAATGACACCGGCGACGTGAGTACCGTGGCCGTGGGTATCAAACGGATCATTGTCGTTGTTGCGAAAGTCCCAGCCGATCAGATCATCAGTGCGACCGTTGCCGTCTTCGTCCAGGCTGTTCTCCCAACGACTGTCCTGCAGCAGGTCACCCGCGTCGATGTAGGACGTGCTATTGATGTCCGTCACGAAGCTGGCGTTCGCCGGAGCGTTCAAGTCACGAAAGGTAATGCGACCGTCCGTATCAGCGTCAACGAGACTGGAGCGTAGCGCTGCTGGCAGTTCACCCGGATTGAGCCAGATGTTGAGATACAGGTCGGGGTGCGTGTAGTCGATGCCGGAGTCGATCACGGCCACGACGACCGACGAACTGCCCGTGGTGATGTTCCACGCCTCGTCAGCATCAATATCGGCGTCGTTCGTCGTCCCATTGGTACCCAGATTCCGCAACCCGGTCTGATCGCCGAATGAAGTGTCGTTGGGCACGAGTTGCCCGCTGACGTCTGTATCAACATCGAAGAACGCGACGCGCGAGTTCGCTCGCAGCGCACTCTTCGCTTGATAGCTACTGATTTCCGCAGTGGTGATCAGGAACTGTCCGGGCAGCCCCAGCGATTCGCGCACGGTGAAGGTCACTTCACCAGACGCGAAATACTGTTGAGCTAGCGCGATCGACGGTGCCTGCGACGCTACTGCGGGCGTTAGTTGCACGATGAATCGTTGAGCCTCTGACGCCCCGGGATTGGCCCCGCTCAGCACAACTCGCGGTTCGAGGAACTCGATTCGCCGACTGATCTTCGAACGTCGCCGGGGCCAACTTGCTGACATTCGATCGACCAACCCGCCCATCCAATCAGTCATGCGCATAGAACAATCCTGGTTCAACTCGTCAGCTTTCGCTCGCATCAAACAACGCTGGCCCGACGTGCCCTAAAGGTGGCGGCGAACCCCTCGCCTTCGCAAGGACAGTCCCTGGCAATCCCGATACAATCTTCAGGAATCAATTTGGCCGCTGAAGCCTGTTGACGGACGATCACTCAGTCGGCGACTTAACGAGTTGCGGGTGAGCAACTTACGGTTTTGGCGGCGGTTCGGGACAAGCCCTGTACGGTGCCTCGCCCTGTACGGCCCCCGCGAGCTAGTCCGCCGGGTGCAGGTCAGCTCTGAGAATGCTCGCCAGGCGATGAGCCGCAAACGCTGCTCGGACGCGAGCGACCTTGCCCGCATTGGTAAGATAGGCTTCTGGCAGATCGACCATCTCCACGCCTCGTGTCAAGCCGCGAGCTTTCGCATCAACGGCGGCCAGAATCTCAGGGGAGTACACGTGGCGAACGCTGTCGTCAGCACTCTCCTTGAGCCAGACCAGCGGATCCAGTCCCTTTAGTCGACTGGCCGCAGCAGCGGCTTCATTCCATGAAGCTTCATCGGCGATGATCAGTCGGGCTCGACGCTGAATGTCCCCGGCGTCGAACTGGTCTCCCATCAGCCCATCCCACAGCGCATGCAGGTTGCGTCCCTGCTTGACGGGGATCAGGTTTGCACCGCGGTCGCCTTCCGGAAACGCACGCTCCGCGTACAGACTTCCGGCGTGGCAAGGCTGATGAGCATCCCCCACCAGATGCGCCAACCAGCAGACTGCCAGCGCTCGATCAGCATCAGATCGTTTTCGGTCTCGCAGCACTCGCCGACACAACTCCACCGCCTGAGCGATGTGTAATTCCTTGGTCTCCAGAGTGGATGCTTCCGGCAGAGGACCCGGCGTTTGCGGAACGCCTTCAACCTGGCCGATAACCAATGCGGCGCCCAACTGAAAGTGCCAGTTGGGGCGATTGAAGTCCGGTTGCGAGCGTGCGATGTCCGGCCAATAACCGGCTCGGCCCATCACCCAGCGGGGTTGGTCCTCTGCCTGGGCCACATTCTCTGGCAGTGCGAAGTCCTGGCTGAAGCGTGGATGAGACGCCAGCAGTGTTTGCAGTTGCCGCTGGTCGTTTCGGGAAAGCAGATCGTACGCCAGCATCGCGATGATGTTGTGCCCACACTCCGACCATGCCCAACAAGGTTGAGCGACAACGAGCACCATCAGCATCGTGATCAGAACACGCATGACACACTCCTCAAACAGCGACGACATCGGATCGCGCCGGTATCTCAACGTCGCAACACATCCGCGAACAGTCGTCCGACATGTGATGTTGTAAGATCTCATTGCTTCTTCGTGAGAGTTTAACAGGATGAGTTGCTGGTGCTCGGCTGGCGGGAATTTGATCGGCAGCGATGGCTCACAACCAGACACAGGGATGCGGTAGAGTTCGGCCCTGCTGCTCGGTCCATTTGATCGCAAGTGACGAGTTCAGAGCATTCCCGAGGCCTGCGCTGGAGACTGTGCTGATGTTGATTCGCGAAGTGCTGAATTATCTCCGTGAGTTCGCACCGCTGGAACTGGCGGAAGATTGGGACAATGTCGGTCTGCTGATCGGTTCTGAAGCACAGCCGGTCGAGAACTTGCTCACATGTCTGACGCTGACCCCGAACGTCGCCGCTGAAGCCATCGAGAAACGAGCTCAGCTCATTGTCACGCACCATCCAGTGTTGTTCCGCGCGGTCCAAAGGATCACCGATCAGACCTCGGAAGGCCGCATGTTGCTGGACCTCATCCGCGCGGGTATCGCCGTGTACTCGCCGCATACGAGCTACGACAGTGCCCATCACGGTATCAATCGACAGCTTGCCCAGTCCCTTGGGTTGCGAAACGTACAACCGCTGCGGCCCAAGGCGTCCGCGCTCGCAGACGGTGCTCCGCCCACGGCCGCTATGGGGGCCGGTCGATTTGGGGACCTCGCGCGGGCAACGTCGCTCGGTGACCTTCTGGAACTCGTCAAAGGCATGCTCGGCGTCTTAGCTACACAGTACGTGGGGGATATCGACCGCGAGGTCTGCCGGGTGGGTGTGGCTTGCGGCGCGGCGGCCGAGTTCATGCGCGATGCCGCCCGCGAAGGATGCGACGTGTTGCTTACTGGCGAAGCGCGTTTCCATGCGTGTCTGGAGGCTCAAACGCTCGGCATCGCCTTAGTAATTCCCGGTCACTACGCGACGGAACGTCCGGCAATGGTGCGGCTGGCAGCGTTGCTGAAGACGCAGTTCAGTGATCTGAATGCCTGGGCCAGCACCGTGGAAACTGACCCGGTCCGCTGGGCGTGATGGCGTTTTCGCCCCCAGCAAAACGACTCAATTTCGATTCGGCACAGTAAATTTCTAGACGAAGTCCAACCGCTGCAAGGTCCTTGAATGGCCAACCCAAGCATCGCGAAGATCAGGCTGCGGACAGCGAGAGCAAGCTTCTGTCCCGCACGACGACTCTGGCACCACACTACCACGATCGAGTGAGTCCCTTATGAGAACGGCTGCGCTCTTCACCTGTCTGGCACTCGCCGCAACTTCCGGAGCGGTCGTACTCGCTCAGGAAGCCAAACCTGTTCCGAAGCCAGCCAAGCCCATGATTACTGTTTCGAAAGAGACGACATGGGCGACGGAACCGCTCGATGCGGAAGGTCGAGTCGACTACGCGGCATTTCTGAACCGGCATTTCAGCCGCGGCGTAACGCCGGAAACCAATGCGGTCGTCGAACTGTATCACGTCTGGGGACCGTCCCCCGGGGGTGTTCGGCAGCCTGAGGAGTTTTTCACACTGCTGGGGATGCAGGCACCGCCCGAGGAAGCTGTCTATCTGGTCGAGTACGATCGCTGGCTGGCCCAGCATCCGGAAGTGGAATTTCCGGCAGGCCAGGGGGACAAACTGATTCGAGAGGCGCAGGAGTTATGCGGTCGCAGGCCGTGGAAGACGGCCGAGTTTCCTCAGGTCGCCGCTTGGCTGAAGGCGATGGACGCGCCCTTGAACCGCGCGGTGCTCGCGACCGAACGACCGCATTACTACTCGCCGCTGATCGTTCGTAGGCCCGTGGGTAAGCCCGAGGGGTTGATCAGCGTTCTGCTGCCGGGAGTTCAAACGTCCCGAGGTGCGGCCAGAGCCTTGTGCGCCCGTGCGATGCTCAAGTTGGGTGAGGGTCAGACACTCGACGCCTGGAAGGATCTGGTAGCCTGCCATCGACTCGGTCGCCTGATCGGACGCGGACCAACCTTGATTGAATCACTCGTTGGCGTCGCCATTGAAGCGATGACCATTGAGGCGGAACTGCGGCTGCTGGGAGAATCGAAGCAGGCTCCGAAAATGGTCGCAGGCTTCCGCCGCATGTTGCAGACACTGCCCGCTCGCAGTCCGATGAGCGAAAAGATCAACTACGCCGAACGGTGCATGTTCCATGATTCGATGACGCTGGTCGCCACCGGCAATCTGCCGCTGAGCGCTCTGGTCGGAAACGGCGATGATTCTACGATTTCGAAAGTGCTAACCGGAACGGCGATGCAGTTTGTCGATTGGAATGCCGTCCTGAAGAAAGGCAACCAGCAGTACGACAAGCTCAACGAGGCATTCCTGATGCCCCCGGGTCCCGCACGGATAGCAGCGATTGCTGAACGCGATCAGGAGCTGCGCGAACTCAATGAGAAGCGCCGCAATCCAGCCAACACCGCGCTTGGCTTGCTTGGCGGTAAACAGTTCCTGACAGAGTTCACGTCGGACGTGGCGATCGGGCTACTCTTTCCCGGAATCACAAGTGTGATCAAGGCCGAGGACCGCATCGAACAGCGCTGGCGCGCTTTAGATATTGCCTTGGCATTGGCGGCATATCATCAGGATCAGGGGGCCTACCCGGAGTCACTCAATCAACTTGTACCCAAATACTTGCCTGCGGTTCCGGCGGATGTTTTTCAGGACAAGCCCCCGTTCTATGAACGCACTGCCGATGGTTACCGGTGCTATAGCGTGGGTCCCAATCAAAAGGACGACCAGGGCCGCATCGCCGAAGATACCCCGCCTGGAGACGACATCATCATTCGTATGCCCCTGCTACCCGTGGTCCTCAGGCAGTAGGGTCATTTCCAAACGGTTGCTCGCGTCGCGCTTGAGAGTGTTTGATGTGCGTGGCACGCCGTTGCCGCGAATGAATCCGGACGCAGTCAGAATTGCATCGTTGAACCGATACCGCGAACCTCAAGGCATAAGTTCATCGTGCCTGAGGAGTCGCGCCGTATGTCGATCGCCATTATCAACTATCTGACCGAGATCCAGTTTGGCTGCGGGGCGATCCGGGAACTGCCGCAGATGCTGGCAAAACACGGCATCGGTCGGCCTTTGCTGGTAACGGATGCGGGGCTCGTCCGAAGCGGCTTGATCGAACGCATCGGACTGCCGCGTGCCGCGTTATTCGCGGACGTTCCTTCTAATCCGACCTTGGAGAGCGTTCGTGCGGGAGCCGGTGTCTTCCATGCCTCTGACTGCGATGGCATTGTGGCGGTTGGTGGCGGTTCGCCGATCGATTGCGCGAAGGCTATCAGCGTGCTCGCGACTCATCCGGAGCCCTTAGAGCAGTATGCGGTCATTCGAGGCGGCTTGCCGAAGATCACCAGCGCCAAACCGAAAGTGATCGCCGTTCCCACTACGGCGGGGACAGGGAGCGAAGTCGGTCGAGCGGCGTTGATCAGCTTCTCGGACTGCTGCAAGCTGGCTCTCATCAGCCCGCATCTGATTCCGACCGCGGCGATCTGTGATCCCGAACTGACGCTCGCGCTTCCGCCAAAGCTAACTGCGGCGACTGGCATGGACGCGATTTCGCACTGCGTTGAAACCTACTGCAGCCCCAAGTTCAACCCGATCGCCGATGCCATCGCGCTGGATGGATTAGGACGAGCCGTTCGCGCCATTCGCCGCGCCGTCGATCACGGTCAAGACGTCGCCGCACGGCAGGAGATGCTGATGGGATCGCTGCAAGGCGGTCTGACATTCCAGAAGGGGCTCGGGATGGTGCATAGCCTCAGCCATCCGCTCGGAGCCGTTCCCAATAAGCCCCTGCATCATGGGACGCTCAACGCGGTGCTGCTGCCACATGTCCTGAACTTCAACGCGTCCGTGTGCGCGGAGAAGTTTGTGGCGATGGCTCGAGTGCTTGAGACGACGCCCGACAAGTTGCCTCAGCTCTTCGAGACGCTGGTTCGCGACATAGGTCTGCCGCTGAGCCTTTCCGCAATGGGTGTAGTCGCCAGCGACCTCACGGACATTCCCGCCGCCGCCGTTCAAGATCATTCGACGCCGACGAATCCGCGCGCATTCACGGCAGCCGACTGCCAGACGGTCTTGCAAGTGGCTCTCTAGTCCGAGCGAGTCAACCGGTGAAACATCGACGGTCCTGTTGTTGAACGCCGTCTCGCGGGTATCGCACCGCAGGATTGCTAACATCCCGCACCGATTGAATCAGCTCCGACCTCCCATTCGTTCAACATGCGCAATCTTCGACTGACAATTTCTTACGACGGCACTCGGTATGTCGGCTGGCAGGTGCAGCCCAATGGCCTTTCCGTGCAGGAAGTGATTACTAAAGCCATCAAGAAGCTGACGGGCGAGGACGTCAACATCCTGTCCGCCGGCCGAACTGACTCGGGAGTTCATGCACTCGGCCAAGTCGCCAGTTTTCGTACTGCGGCGACCATCCCGGTCGAAGGTTTTCGCAAGGCGATCCAGAACTTCATGCCCGAGGACATTCTGATTCGCGATGTCGTCGAAGTGCCGCATGATTTCCACGCGACGTTCTCCGCGAAGAAGAAGCGCTATCGTTATGTGATCCTCAACAGCCGCTTTCACAATCCGTTCTCGCGGAAGTACGTCTGGCACTATCACGCGAAGCTGGATTCCGCCGCCATGCATGACGCCGCTCAAGTTCTCATCGGCACGCATGATTTCCGCAGCTTCGAAACCAACTGGCCGAACAAAGCCACCAGCGTGCGCAACGTGATGGAACTGACAGTGAAGCGGCAACGCTACTGCCCACTGTGGTTCGGTTCTGACGACATCCAGCCCAGTCCAGAAAATGCAGGCGACTTCATCTGGCTGGAGATCGTCGCCAACGGGTTCCTCTACAACATGGTGCGCACGATTGTCGGAACGCTCGTGCCTGTCGGTCGAGGTCGCTGGACTCGCGACGATGTCAGTCGCATTCTGCACGCCATGTCTCGTGGCGAAGCCGGAGACACGGCACCGGCGCAGGGACTCTATTTGGTTGAGTCGATCTACGAGTGAGACACTCGCGGTGTCACAGCCTCAGGAAAGCAGCTCAAGAGGCACGGCGAATCGCACCACGGCCGGCGGCCTGCAGCGTGCGTTCGATGATGACTTCGCAGAGCTGCCCCATGTCGAGACCCATACGGGCCGCGGCTTTGGGGACGAGGCTATGATCGGTCATGCCGGGGATCGTGTTGACCTCCAGCACGTACGGACGACCAGACTCGCTGATCATGATGTCGGTGCGTGAAACACCTTTGGTTCCCAACGCGCGGCAGGCGGCCACACCGGTCTCGGTGAGCAGTTGCAATGTGGCTTCATCGACTCCGTAGTCGAACAGGTACTGCGTCGCGTCGTCTTCGTATTTGGCGTGATAGTCGAAGAACCCACGATCAGTCTCGATGCGAATCAGCGGCAGCGGATTGAAATCGATTACGCCGAGTGTGAACTCCTTACCCTCGATCATCTTTTCCAGCAGGCCGAAGGATTCGAAGTAGAAGCACTGAGACAGCGCGGCTTCGAGCTCTTTCTCCGACCGCACGATCGTCACGCCAATGCTGGAACCTTGCGCGTCAGGCTTCACGACAATCGGGTAGCCAATACGTCGCGCATGTGCGGCAACTTGCTCATACGGATCTGATTCGTGAATCAGCATGTAGCTCGGAGTTGGCACGCCCTGCTGAATGAAGCGTTCCTTCGCGGCGGACTTCGTGAAGGCCAGCCGCGACGCTTCCGAGTTGCTGCCGGTGAAAACCACTCCCAGTTTCTGCAGCACTTCCTGAGCACCGCCGTCTTCGCCATAGGTTCCATGCAACGCCAGGAACGCGAGGTCCACGCGGCTCCAGTCAAAGCCTTCCAGCGGTTGAGTCGCGGGATCGACCATCGTGATCGTATGGCCGCGTTGCCGCAGCGAATTGGCCACGGCTTCGCCGCTCTGCAGACTGATCTTCCGCTCGGCGGACTGACCACCGGCCAGAACCGCGATTTTCAATGCAGCTAACGGTGTATGCTGGATGCCTTCCATGGCATGTCTCCCAACTGGGTGCGCGACATCAAGTCCGCGGCACCGACGTATGAAATCAAGCTACGAATGTCTTTGTCTGGCGTCTAAACCGCGTTACCAGACCTGAATTTCGAGTTCCAGGTCAACACCAAACTGCTCGGCGACCTTCGAACGGGCGAGATCAATCACGCGCATCACGTCGGCCGAGGTCGCACCTTCATGAGTCACGATGAAGTTCGCATGCCGGTCGCTGATCTCCGCGCCTCCGATCCGCGTGCCCTTCAGACCTGCCTGATCAATCAGAGAACCCGCACTCATGCCGCGCGGGTTCTTGAACACGCAGCCCGCCGACTGAGACGCCAGCGGTTGAGTGGCCTTCTTCATGATCCATAGCTTGCGCGTACGACGGGTGATCTCATCCGGAGAATCCGGATAGAGCTTGAACTCAGCTTCCAGAATCGCGAGGTCGTTGATGCTGCTGAAGCGGTACGCAAATGAAAGCTCATCTTCCTTGCGGACGACGCGCTCGCCGGAAGCTGTCAGCACGGTGACGCTGGCCACCAGTTGGCCAATGTCGCCGCTGCGTCCACCGGCGTTGCCGCGCAGCGCGCCACCGACGGTACCAGGGATGCCGACCAGCGTTTCCATACCCGCCAGTCCGGCCTTGATGGTTTCCGTAATGAGGTGCGACAGCGAAACGCCAGCACCAGCTCGCGCCTTCGTACCTTCAATCGAGATCTGAGCGAACGAGGGATCGGCCAGTTGCACGACCACACCGCTGACGCCTTCATCGCGAACCAGCAGGTTGGAGCCGCCACCCAGAATGCGAACGGGAATCTCTTCGGCATGGCAATACGCCACGACCTTCTGTAACTCGTCAGCATTGCGGGGCGTTACGAGGAATTGGGCCAGACCGCCGGTCTTCATCCACGTGAGTGGAGCCAGCGGCTGATCGGCCTTCGTGATCTCAGGAAACTGTTCGAGCAAGGTCATACCCAATTCGATTGATGTCACCGGCACCCATGACGAGCAAGACGTCGTCGGGTCGCAGGACATCGTCCACGCAAGCCAAAAGGTGGTCAAGCGAGGTCATTTGCTGAGCCGTCACACCGTACGAATTCACGCGGAACGTGAGTTCTCTTAATGTGGACTCAGCCAGCTCCGCGGACTCGCGCGCCGAGTAGATTGGCGCAAAGAAAACTTCATCGGCACCGCTGAAGCAAGCCGCAAATTCGGGCATCAGCCCCACAGTGCGGGAAATCTGATGCGGCTGATAGGCGCAAATCAACCGCCGCGTCCCAAAGCACTGCCGGGCGGATTGAATCGTCGCGGCCACGGCGGTCGGATGATGCGCGTAGTCATCGATGATGGTCGCTCCGAGACGTTCGCCGATGACCTCAAAGCGCCGGCGAACACCTCGAAAGGAGCTAAGTCCCGGCAGCGCGGCCTCGGTCGGAACTCCTGCAGCGTGAGCCAATGCCAGTGCCGCCAGCCCGTTCGAAACGTTGTGGCGACCGGGAACTTGCAGCTCAGCCCGGCCCAAGAGGGTGCCGCGATACCGCACGTCAAACGATGTGTGCCGACCGATGGTCAGAATGTTCGTCGCGTGCCAGTCCACTCGCGGATGATCCAGCAGCGAGAACGTCTCAATCCGCGCAGCACTCTGCCGCGCGGTTTCGCGAGCAAGTTCCGGATCATGCGGGATGACCAGGAAACCGCCGGGCGGAAGCAATGCAGCGAACGCGCCGAACGCCTCACTGGCATCACCCACCGTCGCGAAGCAGTCGAAGTGATCCGGTTCGATATTCAGGATCGCGGCAAGCTGCGGAGTGAACTCCAGGAAGTGACGACGGTATTCGCAGCTCTCGGCAATCAAGTGCTGGCCGTGGCCCCACCAGCCGCTGCGGTGATACTGCACCAGTTCGCCGCCGACGATGGCCGAAGCCTCTGTGCCAGCTTCGCGCATGATCGTTGAAACCATGGCGGTCGTGGTGGTCTTGCCGTGAGTCCCCGCGACGCAAACTCCGATTTTGTCGCGCATCAGTTCAGCCAGCATCTCCACGTAAGAGATCTCGCGAATGCCGAGTTCTCGCGCCTGCTGACGTTCTGGATTGTTGAACGGCACAGCAGGACTGTAGACGAGGACCGACGTTTGCCCCAGGACGTGCGCTGCTGCATGTCCGACATGCACTCCGAAAGGTAAGGCCGTTTCAAACGCTTGTGATTCCGTCGCATCAGAACCACTCATCGACCACCCGCGATCGTGCAGCAGTTCGGCCAAGGCCTTCATCCCCGCACCGCGAACGCCAACAAGGTGAGCGTGCGTCTGCGAAAGACCTGCTGGGGCCGGTGGAATGACAGAACGAGCGTTACTCAAGACGGAGTCCCTTCCGTGAGAGCTACGAGCGGCAGAGAAAATCTGCGAACTCATCCTCGCCCAGCTGCCTGGAATGTCGCTCGGCGACGGAATTAAACGCGGGTTTGACGTTCTTACTGGGAATTTTCGCTCTCTTTCGATCCATGAAAGAGAGCCCAGACGGGTCGACCCCGTCAGAACGCCAAACCACGTGCTTCTAAGTAGCCGATTCCGCTTCTGGCGCGAATGCCGTCCTGTCTCAAGTCCCGGCTACTTCTTCATAGCCAATTTTCCAATCACTCCGCCAATCCCGATCACGACCCAGATGCCTAGCTTGAACAGGCTGCCCCAGCGTCGAACGTTGCCGCCGGAAGTGTAGGTGCGTGTGCCATTTTCATTTTCGACGTAGTCAAACCGGGTCTTGCAATGCGGACACGATGTAGCTCCTGCGGATACTTCCTTATTGCAGTTTGAACAAGTGTAGACAGCAACCATGTCATTGCCGCCAGCAACTGGTGGAGGCGTCATGGCTGGCGGCATGGTCGTCGGCGGAGGAGGCTGAGTATTGGAAGCTGTCGGCAGTGTGGACGGAGCCGCCGCATGCATCTGCTGGTTGGGCGGAGCGGAATTCACTGGCGGAGTCATGGGTGATGCCGCCGCCGCGTGCTGCTGAGTCGGCGGCGAGTAGTTGGGCATCGGGGTCGTTGCTGGGGACGCGGCGGCATGCATGGCCTGACCGTTCGTTGTCCCGCCAACGGGTGGAGTAGTCGCGGTGGGTGGAAACTGAGGCGTTGTGGTGGGGATCTGTGGAATCACTCCCGGAACGTTTCCGGGCATCGGCAACTGTGGAGCAGCAGGATCCTGCTTCACCTCCGCCGGTAAGAAACTCTCGCTGGGCGTGCCGCGCACCTGATCCCGAACGTAGTCCTGATCGACCTTCGAGAAGTTTTCGTAGGCAAATTCTGCCTTCTTGGCATCGATGATCAGCACCACGGTGCCGCCCGTTTTCACTTCCAGAAACCGCGCCGCGGTCTTGTTGCTGCGCGAATCCGTCCACTGCCGCGGGTCCTCGGCGGCCTTCAGAGTCGATGCCACCAGCGGGTCCGCTTTCACCTGACTCAGCACATACTGCTGGTCTTCTTTGGTGAGCGCCCAGAACGACAGACTCGATGTCCGGTTGCGGACTCGCACCGAAACCTTGTCGCCCTGCACCTTGAGAAAGGTCCCGACGTGCGTGCGGCCATTCGTTTCGTGAAACGTGTGGGTTTCCGCGAGTGCTCCAGCGGGGATCAATAAGCCCAACACACACACCGCCATGCAGAGAGCAGTTCTCACCGCCAAGCTCCTCGGTTACGTGGCCCGAATGGAAGCTGCGGAGTTCGTACTTGGCGAACCCGCGTTTTCCGAGCAGCCTATGCAGGGAGCGGACGGTGTTCAAGATGTAGCTGCCGCAATCCTCACAACCTGACTTTTTCACGCGGCGGTCGAGGCAATCGGGGCAACCTGTATGAGCGCGACTACAGCCGAGCCGCTCGGGATTGAGTCTGGGTGCGAGCCATCGCCTCGCGTTGCGGCGGCTGCTTCAGCCAGTTGACCCGAAACTCGCCGGTGGTGCTGCTGTAGGCCCAGCCATAAACACCCTGGCCATCAAACTGGTGCGGCTTCAACGGTCCCGGAACGACCAGCACTTTGTTGGAATGATTGAACGGGTTCGCCGGGATCTCGCCGATCAGGTAAGGGCCGTATTTCCCGTCTTCGTGAACAATACCGGTCGAGGTCGTGCGGCTGCGCAACTGCTTGATCAACTGCGCTTCGGAATTGGTCCCTTCGGCCGGCCAGTGACCGTGCTGGTTGCGGTAGAGATCGAGCTGCCGACGGAAGCGGTCCAGATCCTCCGACACGGCGGCTTGGCGCGCATCTTCGTGCGCGGCGGTGAATTGCGGCACCAGCGTTGCCCCCAGGACGGCCAGCAACGTGACGACGATCAGCAATTCCAAAAACGAAAAACGATTGGCAGTTCTTGCCCGTTGAGTCATCGATTTGTCTCCTCAGCCGGCGCGAAATCGGGACTCTTTCCCGCTCGCTACCTCTGCAGCACAACCTACGTTGGATGCTCGGAAGGTCAACTGGGGCAAATCGATTCTTTGTAAAAGTTACAAGCGCATTGCACCGCACACCGTTCCTGCCAATCGGGCAAAGTGACGAAACCCTGCTGCGATGACAGGTAGTGCCAATCCTGCGACAAAAATGGGCCAGAATTGGCTCAAGAAAGGCCCGAAATCAGCCGCGCGGATGGCACCGTGAGTGAATTGCCTTCAGGCGGCTGTGATCCACGTGAGTATAAATCTGCGTCGTCTGAATGCTGGCATGTCCGAGCATTTCCTGGAGGGCTCGAATCTCGGCCCCCCCAGCCAGCATGTGAGTCGCAAAGCTGTGCCGCAGGGTGTGCGGGCTGACCTCGGCTCCACAACCGGCTCGTTGAGCGTACTTCTTGACGATGCCCCAGACCCCGATGCGATCCATCTGACGGCCGCGTGTGTTGAGCAGCAGCCAAGGCGAATCAGCATCGTTCACGAGTTTGGAGCGTTCATGCTCGATGTAGTGTTCCACCGCCGAGACCGCGACGGGATTCAGACCGACGATGCGTTCTTTATCGCCCTTGCCGATAACGCGCGCGTACCGCTGTTCGAGATACAGGCCCGCCATGCGGATGTTCGTGATCTCGGAAGCACGGCAACCGGTCGCATAGAGCAGACACAAGACGGATCTGTCGCGCAGCGGGAAGCGGTCCTCGTTGGTCGGCGCCGCAAGCAATCGATCCACCGAGTCGGGGCTCAACACCTTCGGCAGATACTGCCAGAGCTTCGGCGAGTTCATCGAATCGGCAACCGATTGCTCGATCACCGCTTCTAGGACCAAATACCGGAACAGCATCTTGATCGCGACCAGATGCCGCGCGATGGTCGACGCAGCGAGCTGCCGACCATGCAGATGCTGCAGATAGTCGGTGATGACGCCTAATGTCACCTGATTGGGATTGCCCGGCCCGTAGCCCTGATACCAGATCGCGAACTGCTCAATGTCCGAGCCATACGCCGAGATGGTGTTCTTCGCCAGGCCGCATTCCGCTTCGAGGTAATGCAGGAAGGGTACCATGTGCAGCGCCACCCAATTCTTCGCGGGCTGTTCGCTGCCGCGTGAAGGTGCTGGTGGTCGCTTGCGCTGAGGCATGAAAACTCTTCCGTGAGCTAGCTCTTGTAGCTTGGACGCCCTCGTCCGAGCTGCTTCCGGTGCCGTAGCAGTGAGTTAACAACCGGTTGAATGTGGGGCACGTTCTCAACTTGCCGTGATGAGCACGATGGAATCGTACTCCACGTGCTTGCCAAAAGGCTGCTTAGAGCGACTCACCGCGCTCGTGGTAACAACGCAGACCACAGAAGCCCGGACGAGGGCGTCCAGGCTACATGTGATCGGATCGATAATTTTCTCTAAGTGGGTACTTTCTTCGCTTCTTCGGCTCGCTGGGCGGCGAGGCGATCGAGCACGGTTTGCACGGCTTGGGCAACCGGAGCCTTCTCGGCTTCGGTTTGCCAGCGCCATTTGATTTCGACGTTGCCTTCCTTCAAGCCCTTGCCGCCGATGACCAGTCGCAGCGGGATGCCGATGAGGTCCGCATCTTTGAACTTGAAGCCGGGACGCTGATCGCGATCGTCCATCAGAACGTCCACACCCGCGGCCTTCAGTTCGTTGTAGCACTTGTCGGCCAGAGCTTTGACCTCGGCATCTTCCACATTGAGCGGAATCACCAGCACTTCGTAGGGAGCGATCGACAGCGGCCAGATGATGCCGTTGGCGTCGTAGCGCGTCTCGCAGATCGAAGCGATGATGCGGTTCACGCCGATGCCGTAGCAACCCATGATGATCGGGTGCTTCTGCTCCTTCTCATCGATGTAGTTGGCATCGAGCGACACCGAATACTTCGTGCCGAGCTTGAAGACGTGACCGATCTCAATTCCATGCACCATTTCCAGCGTGCCTTCGCCGCGCGGGCTCGGGTCTCCAGCGACCGCGTTGCGCAGATCGAACGTCTTGTCGAGCGCATAGTCGCGACCGACATTCACGTTGATGACGTGATGATCGCCTTCGTTGGCTCCCGTGATCGCGTTCGCAATCACGGGCACGTCATGGTCCGCGATGATCGGGCACTTGATGCCGACCGGTCCCGCAAATCCGACGGGAGCACCTGTTACTTGCAGAATGACTTCCGGTGACGCGAGTTCCACCTTCTTCGCTCCGACCGCGCGGCGGATCTTGCCTTCGTTCGCTTCGTGGTCACCGCGCACCAGTACGGCTACGGGCTTCTCGTCAGCGGAATAGATCAACGTTTTGACCAGTTGCTGCGGCTGGCACTTGAGGAACTTGCAGACGGCCTCAATCGAACCCACGTTTGGCGTATGCACCTTCTCCAGCGGCTTGGCATCAGCAGACGTTGCGATCTTCGGCGGCGTGCGACCGGTTTCCGCGCGTTCGAGATTCGCGGCATAACCCGTCTTGCGGCAATGGACGATGGAGTCCTCGCCGTTGCCGGCTGGGCACATGAACTCGTGCGAGGCATCGCCACCGATCGGACCGCTCTCAGCTTCGACCGGCAGATACTCAATGCCACACCGCGCGAAGATGCGGCAGTAGGCGTGATACATCGAGTCATACGCCTTGTTCAGATCGTCGACGTTGGTCGCGAAGCTGTAAGCGTCCTTCATCAGGAATTCGCTCGTTCGCAACACACCGAAACGCGGTCGTTCTTCGTTCCGGAACTTGGTTTGGATCTGATAGAGCGTGAAGGGCAGTTGCCGGTACGTCGAAACCAGCTTGGCAACGAGGTCCGTCACCACTTCCTCGTGAGTCGGTCCCAGCGCGCAATGGATCTTCTTGTCGCCGCGCTTCACTTCGAAGTTGATGAGCACATTGCCGAACGCTTCTTTACGACCCGTGCGATTGAAGAGATCAATCGGCTGCAGCGCGGGCATGTGGATTTCAAGCGCGCCCGCCGCATCCATTTCTTGGCGGACGATCTCTTCCGCCTTGCGTAGCGCACGATAACCCAGCGGCAGATAGGTATAAGCTCCGGCCATCAGCTGACGAATCAGACCGGCGCGCAGCATGAGTTGATGACTTGGCACCTCGGCATCCGCCGGGACTTCCTTCATGGTCGGGATCAGCGTTTGAGACCAGCGCACGTGCAGCATCCTTTCACAAGAACGATCGATCGAGTTCAAGCGCGCGGATGATAGGTCCACGGCAGTAGCGCCGAAAGATCCAGATTCAGACGGCGGCGGATGGGGACATCGCGGCGGGTGCTCCGAAATGAGGATCGCGGCAGCCGGAAAAGCGAACCGCCAGCAGGCTGTAAACTGGTGTTTGACTCCAACTGTCGCTGAACTACTGCACCATCTGTGCTGGTCGACTTGATCATTTCATCCGCATCAGGGAGTTCGTTCATGGGCATGGGCCGCGCTTTCCAGACACGTCGTGCCACAGTCACCGTGCGCCGAGCGATGAACGTCCTGCTGTGTCTCTTCGCGATGACTTGCTCGCTGCTGGCTGAAGCCGCCGAGCGTTTCGCTGTGCCGTCAGACGCCGATCAGAAAGCCGCACTGACGACCGTCAAGGATGTCTTCAAGACCGAGTTGTCAGCCGCCAAATCGGGAGCCCAGCTCTCCGACCTGGCCGAGAAGATGCTTAGCAGCGTTCAAGGCGACGCAGCATCAGCCGCCAGCGACTACGTGCTGCTGACTCAGGCTCAGGCACTGGCCATTCGAGGCAGCAACATCAGCCTGACGATGAACATCCTCACGACGCTGGGTGAAAAGTTTGATGTTGATCAGCGAACGCTGACGTTGAACGCCATCCGAGATTTGGCCAAGGGGCCGACCGATAAGGACTTTCACCAGCAGTTGGCGAATCTGTCCATCCGCATGGCGACCGAGTGTCGTCAGGCTGAACGCCTCGATCTGGCGTTGCAGTTTCTGGTGCAGACAGATGCCATCGCCGGCAAGCTGAAGTCCACCGAACTCACCAAGCGATCGGCAGGACTCAAGGCCGAGATCAATGATCAGAAGAAGCTGACTGAGAAACACGCTGAAGCTCAAGCAACTCTGAAGACAAAACCCGAAGATCCCGCGGCGAACGATGCTCGAGGGCGTTATCTGGTGGTCGTGAAGGGAGACTGGGATGAAGGACTCAAGCACCTCGTCCGAAGCTCTGATAAGGAACTGCGAGCTGTCGCACAGGATGACACCACCGTGATTGATGGAACAGCGGTGCCCACGCCGGATCAGGTTCTCAAACTGGCTGATCAATGGTGGGACGTTTCGCAGAAGCAGACATCTCCGAGTCTGAAGTCGGCCATCAAGCTGCGCGCAGGCCAGTGGTATGAGATCGCGTTGCCTGACCAGAAAGGCTTAGCCAAAGCGAAAGCTGAGCAGCGACTCACCGAAAGCGAATTCAAAGCCGACAGCCATCAGGCCGCACTAATGCCGACAAATCGCGCTGCGTTCCTTGTTGATCGGGCCATTGCGGACGGTAAGGGAGTCATCACCAGGAACTACGCGATTTGTCAGACGCTCAGTTTTGAGCGGGCCATGAAACTCCATGCCGCGTTGGAAGCCCGCAAGATGCGCCCGTTTCGTTTCCGTCCCTATCCGACTCCTGAAGGACTGAAAGTGGCTGCGATCTGGCTTCGCAGCAATCGCACGGGGATCGTCTTTGATGGAACCGGCGAGGAGACCAAACAGCGGTTCGAGACGGCCATCAAAGACAAGATGTACCCAGTTGACCTGGCAGGGTATCTCACGCAGGAGGGCCAAGTTCGGTACGTAATGCTGCTCACACCGAGCGGCTTTCCAGAGGGTACCGAGTTCGAACTGACCATCGGCTTTCGGGTCAAAGACGGGCAATACGGCAAGGGGACAGGCATTGCGCCCACGAGCCGGACATTCTTCATCGATAATGCCGGTGACTGTTGTGTCAACGTGACGTGGCGGAAGCCCAAGGCGACTTATTACTACGCTCGAACCAGTCGCGCGGTGTTTGAAAAGTCCATCGCAAAGTCGGAGCTGATGTTCGTCGACGTAGCCTACTGCCTCAACGAGCAGAAACTCGAATACACCTACATCGAGCACAAACTCGATGGGACGAAATCAGTCGTGGTTCACGATAAGTCGCTCGACGAAACAGTAGCCTTGTGGAGAGACGGTGTGCCGACCACTGGAACTCCCGTCTCGATCAGCGTCGTCATCGATCCAGACGGACAGTACCGCTCGATGTCTGTCTGGCACGTGCCCGTCAAAAACTAGGGCAAACTCTCCGGGCCTCGCGTTCAATAGCTGCTGACTGAACCTGCTCGGTTCAAATCAGCGCCAGTCCTTCGCGAATAGCGTAGCGCGCGAGTTCAACTCGGTCATGAATGCCGAGCTTGTTCATGATGCGGTATTTGTGGCTGTCGATCGACTTTTCTGAACGATCCAGCGCGAGCGCGATCTGCTTGACGCTTTCGCCGTGGGCGAGATGTCGCAAAATCGACAACTGCTGCAGGCTGAGTTCGCACAGGCGTGATTCTGTTTGAACTTCGTATGTGTTGCGTTTGCTGTCGTAGATCAGCTTCTCCTGAACTCGCGGCGAGAAGACAAACTGACCAGCATGAACCTTCCGGATCGCGTCCGTGATGGCGGTGTGTGGCTCCTCTTTCAGGATGTAGCCACTTGCCGACACAGAGATCGCCTGATGAACGAACACATCCGAAAGATGTGCCGACAGGAAGATGATTCGTGTCTTGAGATTCCTGTCAGCAAAGCTGGCGAGCACGTCGAAGGCATCGACGCCGGGGAAGTCGATGTCGAAGATCGCAACGTCCGGCTGCGTGTCGAGCAGCATCTGTGCGCCTGCCTGTGCGGTCGACGCAGTGCCCACAATTTCAATGTCCGCATGTAACTCAATCAGAGTCTTCAGTGCCTCCAATACCATCTGGTGGTCGTCAACGAGCATAACTCGAATAGGCCCTGGAAGCATGAACGTCTCCCGACTGGCGGCTGACCGCCATTGAACCTGCACGTTCAAAAGCGGTCGTAATCGTAGGTGTAGTGCTCTCGGAAGCTTGGTCAGGGCTTCGGAACAATACTGGTGTATGCGACGGGCGGTTCGACTTTCAACACCAAACCACATGTAGTCATCGCCCGCTCGAAAAATACTCCTATGAATCGATGTGGGCGAATTGAGGCGCAAACGGGCGCCGCATTACCAGAGTCCAGCCCTCGGGTCACCCGAGTTGCGAGCGGCGAACTGTTGCAGCAACTCGCGGCTGGTATCGTCCAGATTCTTCGGAACGACGACTTTCAAGATCGCGAACTGATCACCACGGGCCTTTGTTTTAGCGTCCAGAACGCCCTTCCCGCGGAGACGCAGCTTGGTGCCGCTGGACGAACTGGCAGGCACGGTGAGGCTCACTAGACCCTCGGACAATGTGGGCACATCGACTTTGGCGCCGAGAGCCGCCTCGGCGATTGAAACAGGCACATCGACGAGGATGTTGGCACCATCGCGGCGGAAGTAGGGATGCGACGCGACTTGAATACGCACCAGCAGGTCCCCGTTCGGTCCACCGCCCCTTCCCGGCTGTCCCTGACCCGCCAGACGGATGACGCTGCCTGTATCAACACCTGGCGGAACTTTCACGGTCAGCCGTTCGGTCTTCCCGTTGGTGGAGATACTCAGATCGTGATTGCCACCTTCGGCCGCCACCGTGAATGGGACCTGTATCGTGGCTTCGACGTCTTGACCCTTCTGCTGGCGAGCTTTGCCACCGCGCCCACCACGACCAAATGCTCCGCCGCCAAAGAGGTCACCCAGATCGATCCCCCCACCGCCGAACATCTGCTCGAAATCAAACTGCTGACCACCGGCTCCGGCGCTACCCCAGTTGAATCCCCCCGGGCCTCCGCCCGCATGTTCAAAGGCGTGTCCGAACTGGTCGTACTTCTTCCGCTTGTCGACATCGCCGACGACGGCATAAGCCTCTTGCACTTCCTTGAAGCGCGCTTCGGCCTCCTTGTCGCCGGGCTTCACGTCGGGATGATGCTGGCGCGATAGCTTGCGATACGCCTTTTTGATTTCGTCCGGAGAAGCACTGCGGTTCACACCGAGAACTTCGTAGTAGTCCTTAGCCATAGGTTCTGTGAGCTTCTTGGTTGCTGACTCATTCTCAAACGGTTGCGTACTGCGGGAACCGGCCCGCAGCGCGTGATTTACACGAACGGGAGGACGCAGCGTAGCCTCACGATTCTGAACCACCGATTCACAGATTCGAATCCGTTCTCAACTCGCTGCGACGGTTTCTCATCTTCGGTGATTGTCCACGCGTCGGACGTTGCTGATTGCAGAACCGGCATCATGGCAACACCATCCTAATCCTGGATGACCTTGCGGCGTTTCCTCACTGACTCTCTACGTTTTTTGAAGAGATCTCATGAAGCTGACGTTCTACGGAGCTGCGGGTGAAGTGACGGGGAGCCAGCATCTGCTGGAAATCGGCGGTCATCGCATCCTGCTGGACTGCGGCTTGTTTCAAGGGCGGCGCTCGGAAACGCGATCCAAGAACGAAAAGTTTCTCTGCCGTCCACAAGATCTTGATGCCGTTATCCTGTCGCATGCGCATATCGATCACTCAGGCAACTTGCCCCGGCTGGTCAGGTCCGGATTTGACGGTCCGGTCTTCTGCACCGAGGCCACTGCTGACGTGGCTGAACTGATGCTGGAAGACAGCGCCCGTATCCAGATGGAAGACGTGAAATACCTGACGCGGCACCTCCATGCCGGACATCCATCCATTGAACCATTGTACGATCTCGATGACGTCAAACGTTTGCGCCGGCTGATAGACCCGTGCCTGTATCACAAGTGGTACCAACTGGCCGATGACGTTCGGATCCGCTTTTCCGACGCAGGCCACATCCTGGGCTCGGCGATTACTGAGATCGAAGCTCACGAGAACGGTCAGATGCGACGCATCGTGTTCACCGGCGATCTGGGGCGACGCGGTCTGCCCTTGCTCAGAGACCCCGAGTTAGTCGAGGGCTGCGATGTACTGATCACCGAATCGACCTACGCGGGCAAATTCCATCCGTCGGCTGGGGATATCAAAACCGAACTGGAGCGAATTCTGCGCGAGGCGTATCAGGTCGGCGGGCGAGTCATCATCCCGGCCTTCAGTCTCGGTCGCACGCAACTGATTGTCTACTTCCTGAACGAGCTGCACAACGAGCAGCGTTTGCCGCCGATTCCCGTTTTTGTGGACAGCCCGTTGTCACGCCGGGTGACTCAGTCCTATCGGCGTCATCTTGATGTCATGGACGAAGCTGTGCAGCAGACGCTCCGCAACGACACGGACCCCTTCGGTTTCAACAAGCTGACCTACGTTGAGAACCCGCAGGAGAGCATGGCCCTCAATCGTCGTGAAGGCGCTTTCGTGGTGATCGCATCGAGTGGCATGTGCGAAAGCGGCCGCGTGGTGCATCACCTCAAACACGCGATCTCAAAGCCAGAAAACACCGTCGTCATTATGGGCTTTCAGGCTGAGCACACGCTGGGACGACGGATCGCGGAGCGACATGAACGCGTGCGGATCTTTGATCGCGATTACCTGCTCAATTGTCACGTCGAGAACCTTAGCGGCCTGTCAGCTCATGCGGACACCGACGACTTCCGCTGGTGGTTTGAACGAATGCACGCAACGTCGCACATCGGGCAGGCATTCCTGGTGCACGGTGAAGGCGAGGCCCTGCTGGCTCAAGCCAAGCTGCTGGACGAATTCTGCGACGAACATCCGATCGTTCCCGAGCGGGGACGTGTCTATGAAGTTTGAAAACTTGCGGACAGTCACAGCGTGAAACAACTCATTTTTGCCTGAGGCAGTGTGACTTCCGAGAGCGACCGCCAGAACCTGTCAAACCTTCGTGAGCTGACGAGAAGTTTCGATGCATGTGGATTCGTTGACTCGCGCCGCATCTCCTGACATCCGACCGCTTCGTGCTGTCGATGGGTGCAGACGCGACGTAGGATTCGTCGCTGCGCACCAGTTGCGCGCGGAGTACGACCAATTCCCTGCAGCCTGAATTTCGTGACAGGCTGCCAGGGTCGCCGTACAGCACATACGGGTTCGTTATTCGCTACTGTTTCATCATGCCGAACACACTCCAGACCTTCGGACAGATCCTGCGCCGAGTCGTCGGTTGGCGATGTGGCTTCATGGCCGTCATCTGTCTGCTGTCGTTCGGCACGAGCGCGTGGTCTCAAGAGACGCCGCGTCCGATGACTGACCCGAATGGCGAGGCCAAGAAGCCACCCGCCAAAGGCTCAGAGCTGACGGCACCGGACGACACCGACGTCATCCGTTTGCTGGGTGAGGACGGTAAGGTTCATACGCTCAAAGCCGGCGCCACGCTGAAACGTGTGCTGGAGGAAATGGAGCGCAGTTCCAAACCGCAAGTCGCTCTGCCGGATTCTCAAATCACAGCACTTTTGCTGGAAGGCAAAGCGGACATCGAGCGTGAGCGTGTCGAGCTGGATGCCACACTTGAAATCCAGGTGCGGACTGGAAAGCCTCAGGCACGCATTCCGCTCCGGATGAATGAAGCCACACTGCTGGCTCATAGCTATGTCGGCACTGGAAAGCTCACGTTTGAAGTGACTGATAAGACAACGGGGCTCGTGGTCTGGCTGAATGGCGAGGGCAAGCATCTCGTCAAACTGAAGCTGGCCGTGCCGCTCAAACGCACCGCTGCCACGCAACGACTGCAACTCTCTCTACCGGCCAGTGTGCAGAGCCGCCTCAGTCTGGAAGTGCCTCAATCGCGATTAACGGTCAACAAGACGAATGATTCGACTGACGTAGTGACCGAAGTTGTCGATGCCAGTCGCTCGCGCATCGTGGCACACGGCTTTGGCTCAACGTTGGATCTCAGTTGGCAAGGCGCACGTGATTCACAGCCAACCAAACGCGAACTGCAGGCGAGGACACTCATCCTGGCCGAGGTGTTGCCGGACGGCGTGCTCCTGCAGGCAGGGCAAACGATTCGGGCGACTCAGGGCACATTCAGTGCGGTGACGGTGCGGTTGCCAGTTGGCTTCAAGGTTGACGAGGTAACCGACAGCGCGGGGGCTCCGTTACAGGTTGTGACGACGACGGACGGACGCGCGAGCGTCACGTTGAGCGGTGAAACCAGCGGCCCCGTGGAATTGATCTGGCAATTGACCGGCGGGCTTAGCGGTGGCGCGAAGGTGGATCTCACGCCGCTCAGTGTGGAAGAGGCCGTGCGTCAGGATGGCATGCTGGGTGTCATTGCTCCGGAAGGTTATTCGCTGAAAGCCGTCGACGCGGAGTCGAAGCAAGTGGATCGCATCGGCGCGGCCACCTTTCGGCGGTTCGTCGAACAAGCGTTGAAGAGATCAAACGCAGGGGTCACACAAGCGTTTTCGTTCGATGGCCAGTTTCGTGCGGTGTTCCAATTGGAACGCGATGCCGCCCGGTATCAGGTCAGTCCGCGTTATGAACTGCGGTTCAATGGCGATAGTCTGGAGCTTGATGCGACATTCCAGGTGCAGGTCTTTCGAGGCGCCTTGGACTCGCTGACCTTGAAGTGGTCGAACTCGCGGGCTGAAGGCTGGCAGATGGACGTGGAGTCCAACATCTTTGTTCTGCCTGAAGTGGGTGCGTCCGGAGACGACGTCTCGTTGCGCTTCGGGCAACCGATCAGCCGCCTGTCAGAGAACACCGCGATTCATGTGCGAGCACGGCGGCCCATCGAGAAAGTGGGCGTCGATTTCCCGATCAGTTTGCCCACAGTGCCCGCGACGAATCGCTCGCTTCCGACGGTTGTCGTGCGTAACGCCGGCAACGTCGAAAGCTCCATCACGCCGCAGGAGGGAACCTTGCTGCGACTGACTGGCAACGACGTGCAGAGCAAGAAGTCGGACACGTTTGAGGTGCCCGAGAACCAACGACCGCGTCGTTATGAACTGCCTTCAGAAAATGCCGCCTTCATCGGCAAAGTCACAACGCTGCTGCAGAACGTCACCTGTGTCCCGCGCACGACGCTGGTTGTCGAAGTTGACCGCGTTCGAGTCACTCAGATCTTCGACTACAACGTGCAGTATGAACGGCTGAGTCAGGTTCGGCTGGTGGTGCCGACCGTGTTGACCGAACGCAGCGGCGGACTCGGCGCCCAGTTCCTGTTCGTCAAATCGACCGAGGATGTGCTGTGGAATGTCGAAGGGACGAACAGCGAACATCTCACCCCTACGCTGGTGGCGACCGCTGGTACTGACGGGCGACAACTGCGCGTGCCGCTGCCAACTCCGAGTTGGGGCCGGTTCCGCGTCGCGGCTCAATACACGGTGCCTCTCGCAACGGCGCTGCAGGGCACTGAGGCCCAGAACGTCGAGGTTCCGCTGCTGACGGCGGTTGACGGCGCCCCGAAGGCATCGCAACTGCAGGTGCGATCGCCGGATAATTTCACGGTGCGGGTGGAAACGGCAGCCTGGCGCCCCGAAGTTGCGCTGGAACGCTTCCCGACATGGGGTGCGGAAGGCTCGCAGTCGACAGTCAATCTGCAACTGCGGGTCAGCCCCGGTCAGGCCAGTGAAGAATTTACAGTGCGCCGAGCCGCTTTCCGCGTGCGAGTCGATCAGGGAGTCACTCAAACACAAGCGGTCTACTGGATCGACGGCGACGTGGCCTATCTGTCGATGGAATTGCCGCAACGCGTTGTGCGAACTGGTTTGCGGTCATGGTGGGATGGTCACGAACTTGCCCGTGATCAGGTTCAAGCCGGGTCTGAACTGAATCAGGTGCGGTTCGATCTCTCCGCATTGAAACGTGCCCCTTGGCATGTACTGGCTATCGAGTACGCCACCGAAGACGCGCCACAGTTCAGTCTGCACAATGTGTTGCCGGCCGCGACTCCGCGCTTTGCGTCCGACGTGTGGGTGGCGGAATCCCTGTGGGAACTCGTGCTGCCGTTCGACCAGCATCTGTTTGTGTACCCGTCCGGTTTGACTCCGCGTTTTCGCTGGTTGCGGAACGGACTGGTGTGGAGTCGTCAGGGGTCAGCATCACGGCAGGGTTTCCCCAGTTGGGTCATCGACGACGAGTCGGGGCATCCTGAGAACCGGGAAGGTAATTTGATTCCCGAAGTGTTCAGCGGTCAAAGCCCCGGCAACAGCTATGTCTTCAGCTCGTTCGGTCGACAGAACCGCATCGAGTTTCAAACGATGAGTCAGCCGAGCATTGTGCTCTCGGGTGCTGGTCTCGCCTTGATGATCGCCTTCGTGCTGGTCCGCATTCCCGCGACGCGCCATGTACTGACTCTGCTGCTGCTGGGTGTGGCAATGGCTCTGGTCGGCATCTGGCATTTCGAGCCGGTGCAACTGCTGCTGCAGCCAGCGTTGATTGGAATTGGCCTCGCTGTCGTGGCGTCGCTACTGGAATCGCGCATCAAGCGCAACCAGCAGCTCGCCTTCGTCACTTTGTCGGCTCCGAGTGAACTCGGAATGGGCGGATCATCGCGCGAGCAACGACTGTCGCCGGCAGCCAGCGACGCCGTAATGGGAACCGAATGAGCGCGTCGAGTTGAACTCTGGCGAATGTGCGTTGGACGACAGCGTCAAGCGAAGAAATGTCTCTCAGGTGCAAGGCATGATGGCAGTTCAGGACATGCAAACGGCGGAATACTCAATGCGGCGCTCCCGCGTTGCAGATGCCGCGTTGCGCCTGGCTGACCGATTGCTGGTGTTGCTGTGCTGCGGCTTGGCGTTGCTGAGTCTGTTCTCTGGCGAATGTCGCGCGCAGACGAGCAAGAGCATCAAGCTCAATCGCATCTTTGTGCCTGCTGGCAAGCCGGAAACGTGGCCGGAAGGAGATTGGGTTCCAGTATTGGCCGCCAGGCTGGATGACCTGCTGGCAAACCAGTCGCGGCCCGCACCGCGAATCGTGCAGATTGATCGAGCCGAGTATCGCGCGGAACTCAGTCCGCAAAAGCTGGCGCTCGTTAATGGGGTCGGCCAGTTACAGTTTTCTTCGCAGGTACCTACCGACCGATTTGTATCGATTTCGCCCTGCAATGTGACCTGGTCGACGGCGCGCTGGTCCGATCCCAACGCCGACCGTCCCGTCATGGGATTCGATGACGCCTCGCAATTACTGGTCGCGGTGCCTGCCCCTGGCAGTGAACTGCAGATGGAGTGGCAACTCGCTGGCAATCGAAGGCTCTCAGGCGTCGAGTTCGATTTAAGAGTTCCGCGTGCGTCGTCCTCTCAACTGACAGTGCTGGCACCGATGGGCTGGACGTTGTCGTCGAACACGGGAATTGTCACCCGAGGCGCGGTGCTCAACGGGGCTGCGTCCTGGATTGTCGCCTTCGGGCAGCAAACCAGCGTCCGGCTGATGGCTGTCTTCGATGATGAGAAGAGCCTGATCGGCAAGGGCAATCCGAGCCTGGTCTATCAACAGTCATTGCTATGGACGCTGAGTCGCGGTCGTCTCGACGGGAATCTGGACCTGACAATTGATCCGCAATCAAACGCTAACGCGCCGGTGGTCGTCACGGTGCCCAGCGAAGTGCGGGTTGACGCGCTGCTGATCTCGGGACGCGCAGCATTGGCCACTGAGTTCACCGAAAGCGTCGCGGGAAGTCAGCGGATTCTGAACATCAAGTTGCCGAACCCGATGGGAGCATCACCCCTGCCGGTAGCGATTCGACTCAGTCAGGTGCTGCCAGCCGCGGTTGAGGCAAACGTGGCGATTCCGACGGTGTCCAACCCGCAATCGATTTTGCTGGACGGCCGCGTCGAGGTCCGCGTGGCGTCGTCGCTGAGCCTCATCAATCACGAAAGTTCCGGTTTGCGTCAGGTCGACGTGCGCTTCGAAGAAGGGACTCAACGCCTCATCTTCGAGCAGGAACGCAAAGCGGTTTCACTGGCATTGCGTTGGGATGAGCGTGAGAAAACTCAGCGGTTGGCAGCGCGTCAGTTCGTGCTCATCGACCTGGAGAACGCTCCCGCGAAGTTTCATGCGGATCTGGTCATTGCGTCGCAGTCTGGCGGCACGTTTCAACTGCGAGCCGTCGTTCCGCGCGTCTGGGAGGTCAGCGAAGTCTTTCAGACGGGCTCCGTCACACGACGAGTCGAATGGACAATCGAGAATCTGGATGCCGAGCAGCATCGCCTGCTGATGACATTTCCGGACGGTCTGCCCGAGAACAGCCCGCTGACGCTGCGAATTCAAGGTCAATACGCTGGAGTTGCTCCGACGAATGAACTGGCCGTGCCCGTCGCGTTGCTGGAACCAGCAACGCCAACCGAGGTCGTCGTCAGCGTGATCTCGCCACCAAACGGGCCCAGCTTCGGGCTGGTCAACGGTCGCTTTCAGCCGACCCGAGATCACTTGCTGCCCGAACAACGGCGCTGGACTCAGTTGGCCGCCCTGTCCGAAGACGCCAAGGCGCGCGTGTGGACGGCTCATGTCTGGACTCAACCGAGCGATGTGCGCGATGCGCGGATTCGGGCCCAGATTCCGGCCGCCGAACCAACGATGACGAAGCCGGAAACCGTCAGGCCCGTACCCACTAATCCCGCCACGAAGGCCGAGAAAGCCGTCGATCCGGCAGTGGTCTCGCCGATCTTCGATGCGCGCTTGCGGTCTGACATCTCACCCAGCGTGGGCGGTAAGGATCATCACCGGCTGTCGCTGCGGCTGAAGTACGCGACTCAGGATGGCTTGCTGCAGTTCAGCCTGCCAGCTCTGGCGCAACTGCAGCACGTGGAATGGAATGGTCAGCGCGTCGCCGCGACCACGGACTCAAAAGTGTACTCGGTGCCCATGACGTCGCCCGATGTCGGCGATGAAGTCATCATTCACTATCTGCTGCCGTCAGAACGCATCTTCTTGCGCGAGACTTACCGCGCGGAACTGCCCTCGATCAAAGTCCCGGTACTGGGCGTAGCTTGGGAAGTGCGTCTGCCGAGCCGCTTTTCGATTGTGAACTTTGGATCGGAGTTCACGACGGCGACATCGCGTGAGTCAGAAAACTGGCTACGTTGGCTGTTCGGTCCCATGGCGCGCGACAACGACGAATACTTCTTCAATCCGTTCTCCGCAGATAGCTGGGTCCCAATCATCCGTGAGTACGATGGCCAGGCCGATCAAAGCGATTCGGCGACGGGCTGGTCGTTCTTTTACGGCGAAGCCTCGACGATGCCGACTTCGCTGACATTCGAAGTCTGCGATCGCTTGCGATTAACCGCGTTCTCCTGGCTGATCCTTGTGGGGACGATGTGCATCGGCGTCACGCTACGAGTTCTGCAGGTGGAACGGCGCACGAGCATTGCTGCCGTCTGGCTGGCGGCGTGCGTCTCGGCGACCGTGTTGATTCCTGATGCCTATGCGGAACTGATCGGTGGCACGATCGTGGGCTGCATCATCGTATGTCTGGTACCGCGGCGCTTCGTGCGTCGCGAGGTCGTACCGGCCAGCAACTCTTCAGACCGCTGGATGGCATCGACCGTCACCATCCGCAAGCTGCCGATGGCGTTACTGCTGGCAGCCTTGTTGAGCAACACAAGTCACTCCCAAGACCCGACAGCTCCGCTGGAGAGCGTTGATGTCCTGATCGAGTTTGAGGGCGAAGTCTTCAAGGCGCCACTGAAGACGGGATTGATGTTCGTACCTGCAAAGCAGCTTGAGCAACTCGTCAAGAACTTCACTCCGACGGTCGCGCCCCGCGTCTCTCCACTGACATGGAGCGGCGAATTGACAGGCTCGCTGCGGGACGACTTACTGTCTGGAGAAGCCAAATTCGACGTGTGGGTTCCGCGAGCGGATGATCCATCAAGATCAGCAGCCGACAACAATTTCACCGTCCCGATTCCAGCGCGATTCATCTCGAACCGGGATGCTTGCCTGGTGGAAGGCCTCGCGGCAGTCGTGGCGCCAACGGCTGACGGCGCCGGAATTCAACTGACCATTCCGGCTCTCGCTGATTCCACCAACAAGGCGACTCCGCCTCCACTCGCGGAAGATCGCACGCGGCCTCTGGTTCTGCGTTGGCGCAGAATGACCGTCGCCGTTCCGCTTCGTATTCCACTTGTCCGGGTTGGCGACATTCCGCTGTGGAACTGCCCATTGCCTCGCTGCGCTCGCTGGAAGCTGAATCTGGCGGTTTCGGAAGTCATCGCTCCGGGGTTGCTGATCAACGGGCCGTGGTTGCCGAACGGAGAAGAAGAGGCAACCGGCGGCAGCAAAGATCCGACGGCTCGGCTGGAACTGAAGGGCAACTTCGGCCCCGCCGGCTCACTGAAGCTGGAAACAGTCAATGACACCGCGCCGCGGGGCGCGTCCTACAAAGTGAATCTGCGATCGTTCTGCGAGTTGCACGAGACGTCACGGCGTCATTTGTCGTTTGCCCGCTACGCGGTACCACGTGGTGAAGTCGACATTGTAACGTGGCGCCTGCCGGCGGGAGCTGTTGTGCAACTCGACCGCATTCAGGCACCGCGACTGGCGGCAACTCAGGTCCGCGCGGACTCGACCGGGACCTACCTGTCGCTGGAATTCAGTCCGCCGCACAACGCGGACTTCGATGTTCTCATTCCGTGGCTGGTGGCGAGCGAACTCAGCGGACCCCGGACTCCGGACCGCGTTAGTGACCGCTTCAACGTTACATGGGAAGCGCCTGTAGCACCGCAAAGTCCCGAACGACTCGTGGTCGTCACTCACCATCTGGCAGGCATTTCGCCGGGACCAGGCTGGAGTCTCAGCGCCGATCAGCCAACTAATTCAACGGCGGAAGCCGAAGAAGAGTTCCTTGCCGGCTGGACAGCTCCGAACCCACCACGTCGTCCGGCCGCGGTTGTCGACCTGAAGACAACAGCTCCCACAACTTATAGTCTGATCGCGCAGTCGACTCAGCGGAGCATCATGTGGCAAACGCAGATCGAGATTGATCGTGACCAAGTGGAATGGTCTATTGAAGGCGATCTCGACATTACCGGTGCTCCGACTTTCCAGCATGACCTGCAGCTTGATCCGACCCTGCCGATCGAGAGCGTTTCCATTGTAGAGGATGACGTCGAACGATTGAGCCACTGGTCACGCAGAGGCGACCGGCTGACATTGCATCTCCGCGACCGTTCGTCCGGACGGCAGTTGATTCGTATCACGGCGCGCGAGCCGTTCATCAGCGGCCAGCCTTTGCGATGGCCTGTTGTTGAACTGCCATCGGCTCGCTTGCAGGAGCGAACGCTGGATGTCGTGCATTCGCGAACCGTCGAAGTACAGGTTGCTGGGCTGGAACGCATCGCCACTCCAACAACCGCGGCGAGTCTGTCTGACACCGACCAGTTGAGAGCCGGTTTCTTCCGTTTTCCCGAGGATGCCGAACCGAAGGTCGTTGCCACTCCGGCGCGACTTGAAGCGAGCACCTGGTGTGTGGGTTCAATCGTCGTTGACGAAACGAAGGCGGCGGCGGTGCTGAACTTCGTCTTTGAACTCGGCGTAGCCGAAACGACCGTCTTGCGTCTGACCGATTGGCCCGTCGCTCTGGACGAAGAACCGTCCGTTGAGTCCGAACAATCCATCGTGCTCGCGCGAGTTGATGGCGATGCTCACGCCTGGAGCATGCGTTTCGAAAAGCCAATCGCCCGCCAGTTCGCGGCTCGCATCATTGTACCGCTCGTTGAGCTCGAGAAGATGGACGACGACATGAAGGCCCGATCGCTGTCAGCACCGGTGCTGGATGGCGTGGCTCATCAAGTGACCGCCTGGCTGCAAACAGTCACCGCGGCAGCGGAAATTCCCGACGTGCCGGTGAGTGATGTTGTTGAAGCGGAACTACTGCAGCGGAATCTGGTTTCGATGGAAAGTCTCAGCGATGTTGTTGTGAACTGGGTCGCCACGCCGCTGCCGATGACTCATCCGACTGAAGTGCCCGCGAGTGGACTTGCTCTGCCGGTGATGGTTTCGCATGAACTCCGCATGGGGCATCGTGATGAAACGCTCGGCATGACGACGATCATGTTTCCGAGTTCCGCGACCGTTTCTCTGGAGTTGTCACAGTCTCTCAAGATCACAGGACTCGCAATTAACAACCGATCGATATCGGACGACGATCAATGGTCGCTGAATGAACCGTTGCCGATCGATCGCCGCAGTCCGGTAACCGTAGCCCACGTTGTCTGGCAGCATGTGGACGGCACGGAGCCTCTACGGATCTCCAGACGGGAGATCCAACTGCCACAGGTCCGCACGGATCGCGAAACCGTACTGAGATTCGCGGTGTCCGGATCCCGCAGCCGCGAGATTCTGCTGGATGCGCCGCCCGCGAATGACACGAGTCGTCTGGCTTGGCAAGTTGCCCTGCAGCGCTGGCAATCGGACCCGACCCGGCAGCGCATCCGCGATGCGACCGCTCTGGACTTCCTGCTGAATCAGTTGAAGGAGTCCACGCCGCGAAATTCATCTGATACGCAGCAGATCCCGGTTCTGCCGGACCAGACGGTGCGGTTCTGGGTGGTGGATCGGCGTGCTTCGCTGATTCTGCTCACCGCGTTAATTGCCCTGATCACGCTGCCGACTTTCGCAACTCTCGTCAAACTGCAGACAGGCGACCGACTGGCGCAATGGCCACTGGGGTCAGGTCTTGTCTTGGCGGCGACCTGGTGGATCTGTCTCCGCTGGGGGCCCGTCGGCTTTGCTGCTTTTGTGGTAATGTTGATCATCACAAGTTTGCAATTGTTAAAGTTGCTGACTCAACCCGATCTCAAGAGCGCCCCAACCAGTTGAACCAGCCAGCGGTGTTACACTGCTCACACTTCCGGAATGCATCGACTTCGTTCGATGCGTCTGAGGTCTTCGCGACGCTGATGAAGATTCAGTTGCACTGGTTAGAATCGTGGCGACTTCAAATGCGAGTTCGGCAGCTTTTCGAATCGCGCTCATGTTTGTCGGCGAAGTAAGCGGTTGGGAAGTCGCTCTGCGGGCACTCAATTCCCCCCGACTTTGGTTTCGGTAACATGCGACTCGACCCTGTGGAATGACGGCTTGAAGAAGAACAGGATCAACCCTTTATTCGTTGTGAGGAAATCAAATGAGTGGACTAACCGTGCGTCAGGATGCGTGTGAACTGGACTTCTTGTCGTTGGGCGCTCTTGTGCATCGTCTGGATCCCGGAATCATCCCCTTCCGCAAGGCGCGGTCGCTCGACATTCATGTTTCCGGTGGCGAGTACAACGTCTCCGCCAATCTGTCGGACTGCTTCGGTCTGAAGACCGGCGTCTGCACCGCGATGGTCAACTACGGCATCGGCGAACTGGTGCAGGGCCGCGTTCGCGAAATGGGCGTGAAGCCGTTCTACAAGATGTTCGAACACGACGGCGTGCGCGGTCCGAACATCGCTACCGTCTACAGCGATCGCGGTCACGGCGTCCGTGCTCCCGTCGTGTTCTACAACCGCTCCAACGAAGCCGGTGCCTTGCTGAAGGCTGGCGACTTCAACTGGTCCGAGATCTTCAGTCGCGGTGTGAAGTGGTTCCATTCGGGCGGCATCTTCGCGGCTCTGTCCGAGACCACTTCCGACCTCATCATCGAAGGTATGCAGGCGGCTAAGGCGGCTGGAGCGATCAATTCGTTCGACCTCAACTACCGCGCGAAGCTGTGGGCTTCGGTCGGTGGCGGCGAGCGTGCTGAGAAGGTGTTGGGCAACATCGTCCGCAATTGCGATTGCGTGATCGGCAACGAAGAGGACTTACAGAAAGGCCTCGGCGTGAAGGGTCCTGAGGTCACAAAGAAGACCGAGTCCAAGCTGAACCCGGAAACGTTCTTCGACATGATCGAAGCGGCCGTCAAGAAGTTCCCCAACATCAAGATGGTGGCGACCACTCTGCGTGAAGTGCATTCGACTAACCGTCACGACTGGGCCGCGGTGCTGTGGCTCGACGGCAAGCGTTACGTCAGCCCGACCTGCCAACTGGACGTCATTGACCGCATCGGCGGCGGTGACGGCTTCGCGGCCGGCCTGATCTACGGCCTGCTGTCTGGTAAAGCTCCGGAAGAAGCCTTGAAGCTTGGCTGGGCTCACGGTGCGTTGCTGACGACTTTCCCCGGCGACACGACGATGGCCAGACTGCCGGAAGTCGAAGCGTTTGCCAAGGGCGGGTCCGCTCGCGTTCAACGCTAATCAGAGTTTGGAATCATCAAGGTCCAAGGTTTGCCGCACAGCGATGTCGGCGGCTTTGGACCTTGTCGTTTCAGGCTGTGCTCCCGCTGAATTTTTCTACGAGTGAAGGTTGAAACCAGTCGCATTCGCCGCGGCTGGTCCTCAGACTTTAAGGACGCTTGAGTAATTCGCATGAACCGACTGCCTCGCCGTCATTGAGGTTGCACATGTCAACGACCGACACACTGGCCCCGCCGCTGGAAGCAGGAGACTGGTTGAGCCGCGATGAGTTTCTGGAGCGTTGGGAACAACATCCGGAGATCAAGAAGGCTGAACTCATCGGGGGAGTTGTCTACATGCCGCCGCCAGTTGGAATTGAACACGGTTACGCCGACACACGAACGGCGACGTGGTTAGGGGTCTATGCAGCTCACACATCGGGTACTCAGGCCGGTAACAATGCAACCTGGTTAATGCTGGGCGACGCCCCACAACCCGACCTCTTCCTGCATTTGGATCAAGACTGCGGCGGCTCTTCGTCGAAGGACGGCAAATACCTGCGGGGAGCACCGGAACTCGCCGCCGAGATCTGCCATTCCTCAACAGCCTACGACCTGCATCAGAAGCTCGACCTCTACGCAGCGGCGGGTGTCAAAGAGTACGTGACGGTCTTATTGCGAGAGCGCGAAGTTCGTTGGCATCGGCGGGAAGGTAGCCAGTTCGTGATCGTTGCTCCTGATGCCTCGGGAGTGATCCGATCCAGCGTCTTTCCGGGGCTCTGGCTGGACGTGAACGCGTTCGTTGATCATGACATGCGGCGCGTGCTGGCGATCCTGCAGGAAGGTCTGCAATCTGACGAACACGCAGCCTTTACTGAACTCTTGCAACAGCGTCGCAAGTAGGCGACGTTCGCTGGCAACGGACCTTGAAACCAACACGCTCAATCCGGATACAAGGGGAAACGGGCTCATGATTCCGATGCGAATTCGATTCTTGAAAACACTCTGCGGTTGGGGATTGCGTGCGTTGGTGTTGGGTTTCGCGTTGTCTGCCTGGTCGGCCGCTCAAGCCGGTCCGTTGGACGAGATGTCTCTGGAACGCTGGGCCAAGCTGCGTGAAGTTGAACGCTACCAGTTGCAGATCGCCGAGAAGTACTACCGCGAACAGAACTGGAAGACAGCCGTTGGTGAATATGAGAAATTCATGACTCTGTACGAACAGAGCGAGGGTGCTCCGTATTGCCAGTTGAAGTGGGCTCTCTGTCAGGTGCAGCTCAAGAAGGTCAACACGGCGATCAAAGACGGCTTTCAATCCGTGATCGACTACTGGCCCGATTCGCCCGAAGCCAAGTCCGCAGCGTTCCTGATCGGTCGCAGCTACAAGGACATTGGTGAGACCAAGAAGGCCAAGGCCACGCTCAACGATGTCGTCAAGAAGCACGAGAAGCATGTCGTCGCGGCGCTGGCGATGAGTGAGCTGCTGGAACTCGCCGAAACCGAAATGGACGACAAAGCGCGGGTGGATCTCTGGAAGAAGCTCACCTTCGATTTTGAACGTACCCAGTTTGCGGCTCAGACCTGCGTCAAGGCGTCGCAGCAGTACGCAACATTCAGCTTCTACAAGGGCGAGTTCGCTGAAGGCGCACGGGCATTGGAGACGTCCTACAACACCGCGCAACTGCCCTATCACGTGTGGTACTTCGCCCATAGTCCGATCTCGCAGATGACGGGTGATGAGAAGTCCAAAGCGCGCGGTGAGAAGGTGGCCGATCAGGCAGCGGCCTACATCAAAGAGAAGGCTCCGACCGACGTATCCACCCCTGAAAAGAAGAAAGCGGCTCGCGAAGCGTGGTACTACGCGGCCGATGTTTTGTCCGCGTCACGGCGTGCGGAACCGGTGCAGCAGATTTACGCACAGATCCTGCAACAGTTCGGCAATGAGGACGACACCTTCCTGCGTTACGGCAACTTCCTGAAGACGCAGAACAAGTACGACACCGCTCGAGCGGAGTATGCGAAGTTCCAGAATCAGATCGAAGGGAACAGCCAAATCGCCTACAGCTTCCGACAGGAACGCAAGACCGATCAGGCCGTCGCGGCCTATCAACGCAATGTGGCGGCAGATGCTCAGAACGCAGCCAAGTGGCACGGCGAAATCGCCACCGCCTATCGCGAAGTCGGTAAATGGAATGAAGCGATCGCTGTCTACCAGGAACTGGTGAAGTCAGACACCAAGAACGGCGAGCAATGGATGTGGCTCATGGGCATCACTCATCGCGATGCCGGGCAGAACAAGGAAGCTATCGGCGTCTTCCGGCAGTGCAACAACTTCCCGTCGAACTATCAGGAAATGGCCGCCTGCCATCGTCGCCTGAAGCAGCACGGTGAGGCCGTTGTGCTCTATGGCCAGATCGTCAGCGGCTCCAAGCAGGCGGCTCCGTGGGCTCTGCTGCAGATCGGTTACACACAAGAGGAGGCGGGCGACAAAGACAAGGCCATCGCCGCGTTCCAGCAGGTTTGCAAGAAGTTCCCCACCGACGGCCATGCGAGCCAGGCTCACGCGCATTTGCAGAATAAGTACAAACTCAACGTCACCCTCGGTGGTGCCAAAGACGAGTGACAGACGAAGCTGGTCAGAGGAAGGTAGACTGAAAAGTAATCACCACAGAGGCTGGGGCAATCGCCTATGATCGAACACCCACTATCATCATTGACTCTTATTCAGTGCCGCTGGTTTGGCTTGGCGGCATTCGTCGTCGGCTTAGCGATGCTTGTCGAAGCATGGCACGATGAGTACCCCAGGCGCATGGCCTTCTTTGTCGTAGTCATTGGCGCAGTGGTTTACCTGGAAGGACTTGGTGCGAAAGTTGCCAATGACGCTCGCCAACCAAATCCCTGAACCAGTTCGAATGGCACTTCTTTTTGCCTGTCTGGCTCTCTTTGACTTGAATGCAGTTACTTGTCGGACGGCAACACCTGTTTGATCGCCGCTCCTGATCGTGGAACGGCTCCGTGGTAGTCTTCACCCAAGAGAGCGGCCAGCGTGGCCGCAATCTGACTCTGAGTTACCCGGTCGCAGTTGGTTCGTTCTCCGAGAGCTGGTGTGTCCGGTCCGAGGAATGCCATCCACATGTCTTCGGCGCCCTCGATTTTCTGGCCATGATTCTTCCAGTCCACCAGACCTGAACCGCGACCGTGATCTGTCGAGATGATGAAGGTGGTTTTGTCGCGATACTGGTCCATCGACTGCATCGTTTCCCAGAGCCGTTGGATGTAGCGATCGACGGCGTTTGCTGAGGTCAGCAGGTTGTCGTAACGACCAGCATGACCCCAGGCGTCGGTTTCGAGAAACCCGATGAACATCACTCGCGGCTTGTGTCGCAGGAGATGTTCGCGAGCCGCCTGATACAGGAACGAATCGATGACTTCCGCCGAATTCGGCCGGGTGGTGTCTACGATCAAGTCGTTCAGAAGTTGCTGCTTGGGATTGGGATCTGGTTCAGGGACAGATTCCCAGCCGCCCATCACGGGAAAGCCACACCGTTCGCGGTTAATGATGAAGGGAGTGACGTCCCAGGCGCTGTAGGCGGCCACCTTGCCGTCGAACGCCGGCTTGCGATGCAGCCATTCCAGAACCGTGAAGTTCTGATTCGGCTTCTTGGCGTTGCTGTCGATCAGCGGATCGGCGAACCCGGTCAGAATCTCGTTGTAGCCGGGGTAAGAAAACTTCATCGTGTTCGTGATCTGCGAGGAACTGCCTTTCTGCAGGTTGCCATAGATCTGCCCTTCCTTCGCGATCTTGTTCCAAAAGAACGGCAGCAAGGCTGCTCGGCGTTCCTCAGGCGTCTCGCGCCAGAACTTCTCCTCAATGCCTTTGACGTCCGTGACCCCGCCGTTCGGCTTGTTGATCAAGGCTTTTTCAGCACCCGTGAAAACCTCTTGCCAGCGCAAGCCATCGGTTGTGATCAGGACGACGTTTCGCGTCTTGAGATCCGCCGCGTCAGCCGTGGTAAGTGCGAGAAGCATCAGGACGAAAAGCAGACTCGACACTCTCAGCAATCGATACTTCATAACTGACATTACAGGTCCCCTGAAGGCGCGAGTGGCGCGGCTTACGATGATCCACAACGACTGCGTTAGTCTCACCCTAAGGCGAGTGAGGCAGTTGTAAGTGGCAAGACGCAAGCCGACCAGCGCCCTGCGAGCGGCCCTGATACCCTGCGATGCTTACTTGATGGTGAAGGGGCTCAAGTCGTCGCAGATCTCGGCATCATCGTCTTCCTCTGTGGCATCGCCGGTGTTGAAACGCTGTCGCAACAGTTGCTTCAGTTGCTCCGACGGCAGGCCATAGGGGCGGAACTTCTCCAGTGAACCGTGTTCTTCCAGAAACAGCAGGGCTCGATTCGCTCCGAGTTTTCCCGCAACTGGCGAGTCGATCAGGTTCGACGAATCGGAAGGACTCATCTGGAAGGCGACTCGCATTTCCAGTTCGCGCAGCGTCTGGTTTGTCATCCAGCGGCTCGCGTTGTTGTAGGTATCGCACCAGACCAGCACGTGAATGCCGACTGCGGGCCCCTCCTTCAAGATGTCGACGAACAGCTTCGCAGGGCTGGCAGCTTGCGTACCCGGCTTACCGAAACTGAAGTCGTCGTCGGCCTTCCGGAGATCGCGGAAGCGGCCGAGGTTATCAATCACCAGGAAGATCGGTGGCTCCAGTTCAGAGCCCTCGCGGCTACGCATCACAGTGGCGATTTCGTTGATCACCCCAGCTGCGTCGCGAGGCCCGCCAATACGCGCAGGGTGAGGCAAGTCGGTCGTTACATCGCTCCAGAAGTCGGATTCAGGAGTGTCGGAAAGATCGCCGTCCAGAATGTAGAACTGAGCTGACTCCAGCGGGGTTGTGGGGGCTTCAGCAACTGGCTGGGGTTGAGGTTTCGGTACCGAAAAGTTCGCGAACGAGAACGACTTCAGCGCCGCGATGGGATCGGGCTCGGTCGGTTGAGTTGCAGACGCAGCAACCTCGTTCGATTGCTCGGATGGTTCGTCGTCATCCACAGGCTCGTCGTCCATGTAGATGGCGCCGATCGGCATCAGCGGCGGTACTTGCAGAGCCGCTGCCACGAGCACTGTCGCGAGGATGCCGCGTGCTCCCGGTGCGTTCTGGCCAACAATCAGCAGATGCGAACCGCTCAAGCGCCGGAAGCCAATTGCCGTGTGCGGCTTGATGGCGACCGCCTCACCCAGCCAGGCGGCGACCACGCGCGGTAACGATCCGCTCTCCGGCGTGTTGAGCAACGACTTGAAGTGGCGGTTGTTGAGCACGTCGGCAGGAATGTTGCCTTCAAAGACCAGCGCAGGATCGGTCTCGATACCGCGTTCGTCAGTGAGGTCGCGAATCTTTTCGAGATAGAAGTCGCGACGCTCATCTTCCAGCCAGGCGATCTGAAACTGGTGATTCCCTTCAATGAGTCCGTTCGCATCGTTGTAGATGGCTTCGCCAGGTCGCGTCAGCAGCCGCGCGGCCGTGTTGTCTTCGCTAAGAATGAGGTGCGCGTCCGATTCGCTGCATTGCAATGCAATGCGCACGGCCACTTGTCCCAGCGTGCTGCGAGCGAGTGAATACGCGCCGCCCAGAGTCTGCGATCCCAGCAGCACATGAATGCCGAACGCACGACCCTGACGAACCAGTCGGTCCAGCAGCAGCGATGCCTGCTGGCTGAGTTTGTCTTCCTCGACGAAGAACTCCTGAAACTCGTCAACGAGCAGCAGCAGACGCGGCATGCGTTGATCGGGATTGGCATTGCGATAGCTCGCGATGTCCTGCACGCCGCAGTCACGGAACAGATCGCCGCGTTCTTTCAGGATCGCGTCCAGCCGCTCCAGCACGCTCATCCCGAACTCGCGATCGCTCTCAATGGCGATCACACGCGCGTGGGGCAGGCGATTGGCCGCATACGTTTTGAACTCAACGCCTTTCTTGAAGTCGATGAGATAGAACTCGATCTCATCCGGGCTGTAGTGCAGCGCCAGGTTCGTCACCAGAATGTGCATGAACGTGGACTTACCAGAGCCCGTCTTACCGGCGACGAGCACATGCTGCGAAGTGCCTCGGCCCAGCCGCAAGTGTTGCAGTTTGGTGGCACCCGCGCGACCGAGCGGCACATCGATACCGCTGCGGCTGTCGTTCTCCCAGAGGTTCTTCGGCACCACGCGTTCGAAGGAAACTTCCACACGGCGCGCGTCCTTCGACGCATTGCCGACGTTCCGTACGATGCGTCCATACGCATCACCTTCGGGCAGGTCGTCAACATGGAACGGCATCCAGGCCACGTCCTCGTCGTCGAAAATAAAACTGTCTCGATGCCAGTGCAGATTGATCATCTGGCTGGCCACATCCGCCAGGCTGAAGTTCGGCGGCATGGTCATGTCGGTATCCACGCTCATCAGCGTGTAGACGCCGCAACGCGGTCCACTGGTGATGATGCTCGTGAGCCGCCGCGCGGCAGCCTCGTTGAAGTTCGCCGGGAAACCGGCAATCACGAGGATGTGATAAGGCTCGGCCACTTCGCCCGCGAACTCGTTGTATTCCTCGATCGTCTTGAATTCGTTGCGCAGGTACGTCTGAAAGACGGTCTCCATGTGCTCGGTCAGGTCGGTCAGCCGCTGCTCGATATGCGTACCTTCGGTCCAGATGCGTTGCGAGACCATCAGTTCGTCGTAGTCCGCCAGATGCATGAACGCGGACAGATCCTGCCCCAAACCGATCGGATCGATGATCGTGAACCGCAACTTGCCCGGCGGGATCGTCGTCAGCAGTCGCAGCATCACGTTCTGCATGAGTTCCACGGCGGCTGCGCGACCAACCGATCCGGGCGACCGCAGCAAGACGGATGCTTCCTGCGGAAAGCCCAGCAACGTGGGAAACGTAAAGCCGGTAGCTTCCGGCATCAGACGGTCGTCTTCCGGAAGTCCATGTTCGATGTCCGCCAGATCAAAGTGGAATTCACCGATTCGCAGCGCCGGCGGAATGTGTGCGGAAGGCTTCCAGTTGCCGAACGCGAGATCCATCCAGCCGCGCGAGATACCGGCCGAGTCCGACTGCAATCGATTCAGCGAGACGCGAACTGAGTCGACACTTTCATGCCAGGTTTTGGCCATCGAGTTCCAGTCGATGTCGAAGCGTTGGCGAATGATGTCGCAGTTGCGTTCATGATCCTTCTGCGCTCGCTCCTGATCCCAGGCGTAGCGCGAATCGACCTTCTGCAACTGGTCCTGATAGGTGGCCTCAGCGGCAGCCAGTTTCTTGTCGCGTTCTTTGGTCAGGTTGTCGATCAGCTTGGGATAGCGTTCGTTCGCAGCGCGCAGACCGATTGTTCGCTTTTCTGTCGCTTGCGCCGAAACAGTGTTGAGCTTTTCTTCCGCCTTCCGCAACGCAGTATCGCGTTCGTGAATCAGAGCGCCGAACCAATCATCAAACTCTTTGCGACGGCGCTTGAGTTCTTTCTGCGTCAGCTTGCTCCAGTGAGACCGCACAGCATCAGCATCAATAGACAGTTGCAGCAGTCTTACTCCGGCGGCTTCGCCCTGACTGCGAGCCACTGCAAACAGAATGGACTGAGTAATCGTCGCCAGCACTGCGGCGACTCCGCCCAGCATCGCCAACCAGATATGAGTTGGCGGTTTGCTTTGCAGCTTCAGCCAGGACGGCTCGACAATACCGTACAGGAAGGCGGTTAAAGCTGCTGTTGTGGCGAGGAAGATCGCAACCGGCAGAAACCCGGCACTCAACATGGACAGTGACTGGCTATTGGTCTCCTTCACGTGCGCCCGCAGGTCGGCCGCCAGTTGGTTGTACTGTTCGATCAACTCATCCAACGTCGCAGACGAGTTTACAGCGGCTGGCTGCGGCGCCTCGACGTCGCCCCATACGCGCCGCCGTTGTAGGAGCTCGCGGCCTTCGGTCACCAGAGTTGCCAGACTCGCGGCTTCGTGGTCGAGATGCTGCTGCGTCGCCACGACGTTGTGTTCAAACTGCTCGAACTGCTGCTTGGGCGTGCCGGTTGAGCTTTCGTCGAAGTATGACTGCAGCATCCATTTCGTTTCGTCGAACTGCTGCCTGGCATCGCCCACGACGGTGTTGTAGTCACCGTTAACGGCCATCAAGGCTTCATCGAACTCTTCCTTCAACGTCAGATAGTGAGTTCGGAAAGTCTGCCCAGCGGCCGTGCTGACATCGTCGAACTCACGCTGAATCGTACCGCGTTCGGTCTCATAGCCATGTCTGCGTTCTGCAGACTCCGCCTCGAAGCGATCCTGCTCGGCAGACAGTTCGCTCTCCAGACGATGAGGCAGTCCCAGTTCACCCTCCGCGCGCCGGGCAATCGCATCAAACAGCGCCTGCACCAGATGCTTTACGCGATCGACAGAAAGATGCTCGGACACAAGCCTGCTCCTCAGACGGAGTTCATGGAACGCATCAGCATGAGTCTACGCACAGACCCGAGGGGAAAGTAGGACGACTTCAGTTCTAGCGGGAATCAGCGATCAAATCAGTCTATTTGGATGGTCAATGACGCGCAGTAGACAGCCGGCAGACGCTGCAGAAACAAGGCCGATCCTCACACCGGCGTGTCACGCGGTGCGAGTTTTCAGATTCAACGCTTGACCGCTGCTCGACGCATCGCATCATTTCGGCCCTGTTCCCCATTTTGCGTCAGATGATGAGTCCCTGCATGTCACATCCCCATTTGCCGATTGACGAAATCGCCGCCACGGTGAGATCGATCTGGCCTGACAATCCGGCATTTGGCGTTGTTCTGGGAAGCGGTCTCGGCACTCTGGCAGATTCCATCACGGCGGAAGCCACGATTGATTTCGATTGCCTGCCGCATTTTCCCCGCGCAACAGCATTAGGACATCGCGGCCGGTTTGTGTGCGGCAGAGTTCAGGGTGTTCCTGTGATTGTTCAGCAGGGCCGCTTTCACGCCTACGAAGGTCATTCGTTTGAGCACATCACGTTGCCCATTCGCGTGATGCAATCGCTGGGTGTGCGGACATTGATCCTGACGAATGCCGCCGGTGGCTTGCGACCAGGGATGCAAGTCGGCGATGTCATGCTGATCGAGGATCACATCAATCTGTTGTTCGGTAGATCGCTGCCAGTCCACGGTTCTGCAATTGGTGAACCGAGACCCGCCGACGGGTCCCCTCACTACGATCGGCAACTGATGTCGCAGGCGGAGCAGACGGGCCGCCAGTTGTCCGAGCGAGTGACTCGCGGCGTGTATCTCGCACTCAGCGGCCCCTGTTATGAAACTCGCGCTGAGTATCGCATGGTGCGCAACCTGGGAGCTGACGCCGTCGGCATGTCGACCGTGCCCGAGGTACTGATCGCTCGCCGAGCGGGTATGCGGGTACTGGCGATGTCCGTCATCTCCAACGTCGAAACCAGCGACATAGGTGACCCCGTCAGCGGAGAAGAAGTCATTCGCACGGTGTCGTCGGTTGAACCCGTTGTGAGAAGCATCGTCCACGCAATTGTCAGCGTTTCAGGCGTACTAAGTACGCATCCCGGCCACTGACATCGCGGATCCCCGAAGTAAGCCCGCTGCAGTTGTTCCCGTGATGAAACGAAACAAGCTCGCTGGTACGCTTGCAAAGCTGGAAGTGAGCAACGTCAAATTGGGGTCCACGCTCCGGCGTCGCAGTAACAGGCAACACGAAGGCACAATAAATGAGTCATGTTGAATCACCGGATACCCCACTTTGCAACCGCCCGGTTCGGGTTCCGTTGCTGAGTCGCCTGGTTGCGGGAGCTTGTCTGCTGAGCTGCCTGACGGGCGCGGACTGGTTGCAGTTTCGAGGTAATGATGTCACCGGTATCGCCAGGGACGCCAAACTGCCGACGAACTGGTCTGGAGCCGACGGCAAGACAGAAAACGTCGCCTGGAAGAAGGAACTGCCAGGTCGCGGGTTATCGAGTCCGATCGTGATCGGCAACAAGGTCGTGGTAACGGCCAGCAGCGGTTTCAATCAGGATCGACTGCACGTCTTGTGCTTCGACCAGGCGAGCGGACAGCAACAATGGGAGCGTCAATACTGGGCCACAGGCCGCACGATGACGCATCCCAAGACCAACGTTGCGTCGTCCACTCCGGCCAGCGACGGAAAACGGATCTTCGCCCAGTATTCCAGCAACGACGTCGTCTGCCTCGACTTGAATGGCGACTTGTTGTGGTACCGTGGTCTGACTCACGACTTTCCCAATGCGAGCAACAGCCTCGGCATGGCATCTTCACCCGTCGTTGTGGGTGACACGTTGATCTGTCAGGTGGAGAATGACGCGGATTCGTTTGCGACCGGCCTCGACGTGACGACCGGAAAATCGCGTTGGAAGATTGTGCGGCCCAAACGCGCGAATTGGACGTCACCGGTCATCATGAAAGATGAAACCGGTCGCCAGATTGCGATCCTGCAGTCGTCTGCAGGCTTGGAAGCCATTGATCCTCACAGCGGTTCGCGGATCTGGGACTACTCGAACGGCGCGTCGACCATTCCGTCATCTGTGGTGGCTCAAGGCCTGGTGCTGGTTCCTTCCCACGGCATTACCGCGCTGCGTCCGAAGAAGGAAGGCGGTGCCGAGAGCGCCTGGAACGACGGCAAACTCAACCCCGGAACTGCCAGTCCGATCGCGATCGGCGACAAGTTGTTCGTGTTGAATAACGCCGGAGTTTTAAACTGTGCGGAAGTTGGTACCGGTAATCTGGCGTGGCGTCTGCGCCTGAAAGGTCCCTTCACCGCGACACCTGTGGGAGCTGGCAATCTGCTTGTCTTTTTCAACGAAGCGGGTCTCGGTCAAGTCGTTGACGTGAGCGGACCAGAAGGCAAGCTGGTCAGCGAGAATGATCTCAAGGAAACCATCCTCGGCACTCCCGCAATCGCCAATAACGCCATCTACGTCCGCAGCGATCAGCACCTCTGGAAGCTCGCCAACAGGTAGCGCTTTCTGATTCGACAACCTGCATCGATCCTGTCCAATCGCCGACAACTCGGGATGAGCAAGCGATCGCGACAGCGAAGTGCACCGCCATCCGTACCGCCCCTGAGGTTTCGAGATGCTCGCCGCTCAGCAAGTGAATCGACGTGACTTCTTCGACTGGTCGGCACACGGCGTAGGTGCGACCGCGCTGCTGGCACTCCTGCAGCAGGACAATCTGCTATCAGCAGAAAGCACAACGGCGGGGTTCCCCAACTTTCCCGCGAAAGTGAAGCGGGCTGTCCATATCTTTCTGATTGGTGGCTGCAGTCACCTCGATTCATTCGACGAGAAGCCGGAACTCGCGCGACTGCACGGCAAATCGCTCAACACGACCGAGAAGCCAGACATATTCTTCGGACAGGTGGGATTGCTGAGGAAGAACGATTGGGAGTTCAAGTCGCGCGGCCAATGTGGCCTGCGAATTTCAGAACTGTTTCCGCACATCGCGACTCACGCGGATGATCTCACCGTGCTGCGATCGATGGTCGCGGATTCGGCCAACCATACCCCCGCCTTGTTCACATCCAACAGCGGTTTCGGATTCAACGGCTTCCCGTCACTGGGCAGTTGGCTGTCGTATGGGTTGGGTAATCTGACGGATGAACTGCCTGCTTATGTTGTTTTGCCTGACGAACGCGGAGGTCCCAATGGGGGCGCGTCCAACTGGTCAAACGGCTTTCTACCGGCACAGCATCAGGGAGTGGTGTTTCGCGGTGGCGATCAACCGGTGAGCGACCTGTTCCCGGCTCGACCGATCGCGAAGGAAGCTGATGTCGCCGCTCGCGAGTTCCTGCAAACGATCAACCGACGCCATCAGGATCGGGTCGGGGCTGAACCGCTCCTGACGGCTCGCATCCGCAGCTACGAACTTGCCGCGAAGATGCAGCTCTCGGTGCCTGAAGCCAGTCGCATCGACGGAGAGCCTCAGCACATTCAGGACAGTTACGGCATTAACAATTCCAAAACTGCCGATATGGGACGCCGTTGTCTGCTGGCCAGACGACTGCTGGAGCGCGGCGTGCGGTTCGTGCAACTCTATTCGGGCGGACCTATCGCAGGCAGCCCGCGGGCGAGCTGGGACGCTCATGAGAGCGTACTGGAGAATCATGGCCTGGAAGCCGGTCGCATCGATCAACCAGTAGGAGCCCTGCTGGCAGACCTCAAGCAGCGCGGGCTATTGCAGGACACACTGGTGATTTTCACCACCGAGTTTGGTCGCACGCCATTCACTCAATCCGCCGCCGACCAGGTCGGCACGGGGCGCGATCACAACCGCTACGCATTTTCCGTCTGGATGGCTGGAGCTGGACTAAAACCTGGCACTGCCATTGGGGCCACAGACGATATTGGTTGGAAGGCCGTCGAACGCCCCATCCCCTGGCATGACCTGCATGCCACAGTGTTGCACCTGTTTGGCATCAACCACGAAAAACTCACCTTCTATCACAATGGTATTCAGCGTCGCCTGACCAACGTGCACGGTGAACTCGTCAAAGAAGCTCTGGCCTGAAATCTGAACGCATTCACTCGCGATCTGAGGATGCATTGAGCAGGGCACGTGAAGCGATTGCCTGCGTCGAGCGTCATTGGAAAACACATGACCCATGAGGAACGCCATCGAGGCACTCATCCCGGTGACACCTTGATCTTTGCGGATGCCGAAGTTCCTAAACTGCGAACCGCCTTGAAGGATTACTGCTGGCTTCTCAACCGCGGCTATGCGGCACCATCATCTCTGAAACTGGTAGGAGACAAATTCCAACTGGTTGAGCGGCAGCGATTATTAGTCATGCGCAACGGCTCCACTGAGAATCAGCGATTGAATCGGCAGGCGACTCAACGAATCCCAATCGCACTTGCGGGGCAGGACCTTTATCTGGACGGGTTCAACATCCTGATCACGCTTGAGAGTGCACTTTCCGGCGGATTCATTTTTATTGGTAACGACGGTTGCTACCGCGATCTGGCCAGCGTTCACGGTACCTATAAGCGAGTCCATGAGACCGGCCGTGCAATCACTTTGATCGGGAAAGCACTGTGCGCACTGCGTGTCGCAAGAGCCTTCTGGCTGATCGACAAGCCGATTTCCAATAGCGGCCGATTGCAACAATTGTTGATCCAGATCGCAGAACAAAACGGTTGGAACTGGGATGTCGAGCTGCATCAAAGTCCGGATACGGAACTCAGCCGCACGGCTGGCATCATCGCGTCGTCGGACAGCGCTATCCTCGATTCCGTGAATCACTGGTTCCATTTGACCAGGTACGTCATTGAGCAGTCCATTCCTGATGCTCGTATTATCGACCTGCACGATGGAGACGCCGAGATATCAAATGGTGATCATCAAGCGGCGTCTTGAGGCAGAGTCCATTCTTATTTGTAGTTTGATAAACCGCCTCGCTGGCCCGTTGAGTTCTCGACGTGCTACCGATGCGCCGTTGATTTCATGGTCGCCTCAACCAGTTGTTCTCGAACCCAACGCCGAGTATTAAAGTAGAGCCCCTCTCCCAGATTCTCATACACATCTCCGGGGAGCAGAGCGCTGCCAACAGCCCCGGCGACGATTGCGTTGGAAGTATTCGCGTCGAGCGCGATGCGCACCGTCACACGCGGTTCCAGGAACTCGTAACTCGTCGCGCGTTCGCCGCCTGCGGCCTGATCTGATACCGGTCGCACAGGCAGCGAACCACCCGTTGCAGCAGTTAACGCCAGATGCGGCGGAACTTGGGTCGCATGCGGCGCAATCTGGCTCACATCTCCGCAGAGCAAACCAGCCGAGGGCAATCTGAACACCACAGGTTTACTGATTGCCAGCCGTGCGGCATCCGACTGCGCAACGCTCAACCGGAACTCCTTGCGACCTTCGTCGCCCACCGCCAATAGCTCGTCTCCTTCGTGTGCGTATGTGCCTTTCAACGTTGTCAGCGAGCGAGACATCACCCGACCCGCGACGGGAGCCCGTATCGTCAACGATTCAAGCTGCTGCCGCTTCTCGGTAAGTCGCTTTTCCAGGGAGTCGCGGTGAGCCGCCTCAATCTGTGCCTCTGCATGCTTCAGATCTTTGACATGCTTTAGGTATCGCAGGTCGGCCTGATCGATCTGCGCCAAGAGGTCATTCACCTCGGTGATCAACTCCAGATTCTCAAGCTCGATCAACAACTGACCCGCAACCACAGCCTGTCCGTCAACCACGTGAGTCGAACGTACGAAGCCGGAGCTGCCAGCACGGACAACGGCCAGATCCTGATGCTCAACAAATCCAGGCGCGGTGCTCGCAAACGGCCACGGAGTCAACCAAAGAGTGGCAACAAGCATCGCGCCGACAACGCTGCTTACGAAAGCTGCGCGCACGAACTGCGACGGCGTCTGTATCAACAATCGTCGAGCAGAGAACAGCAACGCTCCGAGACCGCGACTTCCCAATGCGACGCAACCCAGCACAGCCAGAACCAGCCCCAAACCTTGCCACATTGTGGACGCCGCAATCAGCAACCCTGCCATCACACTGATTCGCCAGGCAAACGCTGCGAACCCGTACGCTACCAGGACTCCTTGTCTCCACCCGCTCTCCTTGCTGCCGAGTATTGTTCGTTGCCCCAGCCACACACGCCGCAAGAATGCTCGCCAGACATCGTTACTCCGACCGGCAAGATTCGGAATCGCCAACCAGTCCGACAGCAGAAAATAACCGTCAAACTTCATCAGCGGATTCGCATTGAACAGCAGCGTGCTGATGCTGGCCATCACGATGACGTTATGCAGAAAATGCTGCATCGCTGCGGAATCAATACGCGTCCAGAGCAGCAGTGCAGCCGCGGCCAGCACCAGTTCTGCATACATCCCCGCGAAGGCCACCTGCATACGCTGCCAGCGAGTAGCGAACTTCAACGACGACGTTACGTCGACATAGGCCACCGGCGCGAACAGGATGAAGATTAACCCGGTTTCCGGAACCTTACCCCCCAAGCGTTTGCAGGCGACGGCGTGCGAGACCTCATGCACAATCTTCAAGGCGATCCACGTCAGTGTCAGCCACAGCCAATTGTCAGCCGACAGCACTAATCGCGCCGCGCCTCGAAACTCCGACCAGCGACCAGCAATTCCTACCAACGCCGTAATTAGCAAAGCCCCGCTCGCCAGAATTGTGGGCCAGGCATGAATCCAACCACAAGCGACGGTCAGTTTCTCCACGAAGCGATCAGGGTTTCCCAACGGAAGCCGTAAACAAAGTGGATTCAGCCGCTCAACAGCCTTTCGCGCGTCTCTGACGGAACTGACCGATGTGTCAGAAACAGTAACGCCATGCTCCGCAGAACGAGCCAAGTCGTTCTCCACGAGCCAATGGAGAATGCTGACGGCCTGCTCGGTCGTGAATGCATCTGGCCCGAGTTCGCAAGCTGTATAACCGACGGCCGCGGCGGCAGTGGTCGTGCCGTCCAGAAACGAAATGAAGGTGTATTCGGCTCGACCAAGGCGAAAGAAGCGACCACTCCGCTGAGCTTCGATGTGATACCAGACGACATCGCCAACTGGCTCAGGACGCACTGTGAGATCGTCGTTGAGCTTCAGCCGTGAGTGTAGCAGATCGCGAGTCGCTTCATCCTTGAACACGTCAATGATTCCGTATTATTCACACCTTCACTCGGGCAGGAATTGATTACCACCCCATCCACATCAGGAACGCTTCCCAAGGCTTATGAAACCCGATCCACCCAATTGAACGTGAACCAGCAGCGATGCGGGAAGTGCCCTTCATGCCGGGGCGTAGTCGATCGTGACTGGTATCAAGCTCGATCTCAGCGATGAAAACATGCTGCTCGTCACGAATCTCCGAGCGCGGATGAATTCGCTTCACGGAGCCGTCGAGTGTTTCGCCCGGAAATGCATCTAATGAAATTGTGACTCGTTGAGTCTCTGCAACGTGTCGAATCTCCGGCTCTGGAATTGCGACTTCAACCAGCATGCGGCGGAGTGGCGAAATCTCGAATAAGCGATCACCCACCTTCAGCGGCACGCCTTCAGACCGCTTGAGGTCGCCGGTGATGACGATGCCGCGCAATGGGCTACGAATCTCCAGATGTTCCTGACGATGAATCAACAGCTCGCGCCGATTCAGTAGACGCTCAAGGTCGTAGCGTGAAATCTCAGCAGCTGCGATGTCCTGTTTGGCCAGATGAACGTCACGTTCTTTCAGAGCTCGGCTCTGTTCCGCATCCAATCCTGCGAGTTCCCATTGAATCTCGCGAGCATCCATTCGAGCGAGAAGCTGTCCGGCTTCGACGGTTTCACCCGGTTCAACGAAAGACTTCTCGAGTGTGCCTTCAAACGGAGCCGCGACAAAACGCCGAACCGCCGGCTGCAGTTCGCAATCGGCGGACACTCGGAATGGCATGGGCACGCAAAGTAATCCGCTCAGGGCCATCACAGCGGCCAAGACGGAGATCTTCGGAGCGGCGCTCATGAAATCCCATACCCGGCTGAACAACCTTCGCCAGGCAGGCCGTTCAAGTCGCCGGATGAGGTGCAGCGAACTCCCGAGACGATATGCAGCCGCCTCTGCAAAGCGTCGATAGCCAGGCTCACTGACGACAGTCTGATCGCCGACGAATAGCCATGCGCCGCAAATACTCTGATCGGCAGTCTGCAGAGGTACTCCCACCACCGCGTCTAATGACAGCGTTTGCAACAATTGCCGATGGGTCAGCAGTCCACCTCGTCGGCCAGTCGTCGCTGGCCACTGAGTTGGTTCGCCCCTGAGAACAATGTCGTCCAAAGCCGCCTTGATGCCACGAAAGGCTGCTGAGTCAAGCGGCGCCAGCGCAGTATCAGAGACTGCGAATCGCACGCAGGTTTTCCCGTGAGCGTTCTTCATGCCCGCAGCTACAAGTCGACAGCCGGTGTGCTGCGCGGCGTCGGTGACCAGGCATTGCAAAGCAGTATCCAGTGATTCGCACGCTTCAACTCGCACCGCAAGATCGATGATCGCTGCTGCTACCGCTAGCTCCTGCCCTTGATCCAGATCCTGACCAACTTCAGCGAGGTTCGCTGACCAGACGTCAGCGGCAGCCTGCAGCGCACTGATCAAGGTTTCGGGTGCCGATGACTCTCCGAACACTCCCGCCAAAACGAACGGGCTCGCCGTCTGTGGGGCGGCAACCTGCGAACTGGACGCGGGGCACGCCACGATCGTCAGCAGGTCATCAGCCGAACTGTCCACCGCAAGCGGGCGGGAAGGTCGCACAGATAGCGTCAAGGCCGAATCACCGGCGCAGGCTTGTTCTGCCGCCTCTGTGAGCACTCGCTCCAAGCCTTCCTCAGCGTGGGGCAGATGATGTGAAAATGCGGCTTCACCCGTTAGCCGCTGCGCTCCATCAACCGCGAACCAGCCCAAGGCGAACAGATCCAGTCGTTGCCGCAGTCGTCGCGCAAGGTCATCCAATCGTTGCTCGGCGGTTGCCCCTTGCAGCGGTTGTGTGACATCTAGCTCAATTATGCTGCTCAGCGCCGCGCACGAAGTCCCAATGGCGCTAGAGACATTCGCTCCAGCGAGTTCAGGAACTTCGGGATGTGGCAGATCAATCGGCATACGAGGTTGGATCTCAAGATTCTTTACTGGGATGAGTGAATCACGCTTGCTGGAGCCCCTCACCCCCTGCCCC
>JAKFWA010000088.1:0-5511 GCA_021732995.1 Planctomycetaceae bacterium
CCGGCGAAGCGTTCACCGTCGGACAGACAACTTCGGTCCTGAGAGTCAGTGAGACATCCGGCGCCACAACCGCCACGCTCACGGCCAATAACACCATCACCAATGTTATTATCAACGCCAGCACAGGCGATGATAATATCACCATTCAATCTACCAACAATGTCCGGCCACTGGTGCTCACCATCAATGGCGAAGACGGCAATGACACTGTCAATGGCACCGGAGCCGTGCTCGGCAGCGTGCTGCTGAGAATCAATGGCGGCATCGGAAATGATACTCTCACCGGTACCACTTCCGGGGAGACCATCAGCGGCGACGCCGGTGCGGACGTCATCGTCGGCAACGCAGGTAACGACGTCATCGATGGCGGTGATGGACTTGACACCCTCCGCGGCGGCGATGGCAACGACACCGTGCGCGGCGGCCTCAACGATGACTCCCTCTTCGGCGATCTCGGCAACGATTCACTGATCGGAGACAGCGGCAACGACGTGCTCGACGGTGGCGGCAACAACGACGTCCTGGAAGGCGGCGACGGAGATGACAATCTCGTCGGCGATTCCGGAACTTCCAACTTCGGCGATGACACCCTGCGAGGCGGTAACGGCAACGACATCCTGATCGGGGCGGCGGGCAACGACGCACTCGACGGCGGCGTGGGCAACGACGCCCTGCGAGGCAACTCCGGCAATGACCAGATCAAGGGCGGTGACGGTGATGACACCATCGGCGGCGATGCCGGCGTGGATACCGTCAGCGGCGGTGATGGCAATGACATCATCGACATGAGCGTCCGCGACAAGGTGGCCGGCACCGCTCTGACCGGTGACATCGTCGATGGCGGTCATGGCAACGACACCATCACCGGCAGCGTCGATAAGGACACCCTCATCGGCGGCGACGGCAACGACATCATCACCGGCGCGGCGGGCAGCGACTACCTCTACGGCGGTGACGGCGATGACCTGCTGACGGGCGGCGGTTCGCTGGACCTCTTCAACGGCGGCCAGGGCTCCAACACCTTCAGCTTCGAGAACCCCGCCACTGCCGGATACACCGAACGCGATGACCAGTCACTCGTCATCTCCACCTCGGTGCTTCAGGCACTCGCCAAGCTCAATGGCTTCTAGTCTTGTGACTCGCGGCGCGGTGTGGGCTCATCCCCACATCGCGCTTGCGACGCCGCCCCTATAGCAAGCAGGGCCGCGGCAGTTGGACTCAACCTTGCTTCGCGACTGCTCGTCTACGAAGTCGCTCGACTCATCACGAAGTCTTCGGCACGAACCAAGTGCTCAGTAGAATCCGGTCGTAACGAACTCGATGCCCATTCCGAGAGTTGCGATTCGATGCCTTGGCAAAGGAACACTGATCACCCGGATTCGCGCGGGTTGAATCGCCGCAAGGACATGTTTTCACGACGTTGTGAGCGAATCGCCCGGCCTCTCCTCAAGCACCGTGTATGAATTCTGTAGACATGTTGCATTTCGGCAACACGCAGCTTTCCGACCGCCGGTACCCGCAGGAGTTCTCGCCGTGCACCTCTCCTCTTGGATGAGTCGCTTCCAGAATCGCATCCGTAAGTCCAACAAACTCCGTCGTCGAAATCACGAACACTCCATCGAACAGATGGAGCAGCGAACACTGCTCACGGTGACCGGAGTCCTCATCGGTAGCGAGTTGTCCATTTTCGCCACAGGTAACGATGCGGTCACAGTGCGGCAGGGAGCAAGCGGCAAAGTCGAAGTCGCCACTGGCTCGGGAGTGGTGAACACGATCCCCTCGATCCAGTCTTCGGCGCTAACAAAGTTGACCATCAACGCGGGTGACGGCAACAACGCGATTAGCGTCAGCTCCATGACGAGCGCCCAGTTCCCCGCCTTGTCGGGCATCGTCATCAACGCCGGAAATGGAAATGACACGATCACCGGCTCCGACAGCTTCGGCGAGTCAATCAATGCCGGGGACGGCGCGGACATCATCGTCAGCAACGCGGGTAATGACACCATTGATGGTGGCAACGGCAACGACTCAATCTCCAGCGGCATCGGCAATGACTCCGTTATCGCTGGCGACGGAAACGACACAGTGGATTCCGGGGTCGGCAATGACAACATCAATGCCGGCGACGGCAACGACACGGTAACCGCAGGTGACGGCGACGATACCGTCGATGGCGGACAGGGTGCGGATACTCTGAACGGCGATATCGGCAACGATTCCCTGCAAGGCAGCCAGGGCAATGACAGCATCTTGGGCGACGTCGGCCATGATACGGTCTTCGGCGGTTCTGAAGACGACACGATCAGCGGCGGTGCTGGTAACGACCAACTCAACGGCAATGCCGGTCTCGATAGCATCTCTGGTGACGGTGGCAACGATGCAATCGTTGGCGGGGCGGGTGCCAACGCGCTTCTCGGCGGCGACGGCGACGACACAATTACCGGCGACCTCGCGAACGACACCATTTCCGGCGGAGTTGGCAATGACAACATCTATGGAGGAGCCGGAAACGATTCTCTGGACGGCGGAGTCGGTGACGACTTTATCTTCGGGAATGCCGGCAATGACACCTTAGGTGGCGGCCAAGGATCTGACTTAGTCAACGGCGGAGCTGGCGATGACGTATTGAGCGATCTTGGAACCGGGGCCTCAACGCTTCCCACCCTTTCGATCACTGGCGGAGGCACCGTCACTGAAGGCAACACAGGCTCTGTCGCAGTGCAGTTTACGGTTACGCTCTCGGCTCCCTCAACATCAATAGTCTCGGTTTCGGTAGCGACGATCGCCGGTTCGGCAACGTCATCCGATTTTGCTCCGGTGAATCAAGTCCTCACTTTCTCACCAGGGCAAACATCGCAGACGTTCTCTGCCTCAGTGCTAGGCGACCTCATCGGAGAAACCGCTGAGACATTCTTCTTGACGTTATCTAATGCAACCAATGCCTCGCTTCTGCAGCCGGAGGCCTCAGTAACAATTACCGATAATGACGGCCCGACATTAGGTTTGCTGGCGTCAAGTTTTGCCGGCGGACTTTTCCAAGTCGATATGACCGACGGATCGGTCTCGCTGCTGGGCCAAATTGGCCAAGGCACGCAGACACTGGCATTCACAACCAGCGGCACGCTCTTTTCAACTCGACAGGGCCCTCCTCCGATTCTTAATCAAGTCAATCAAAACCCTGTAGGCATAACGGCTATTGGTACGCTTACACCTGCACCCGCCAACTTCATCGAAGGTGACATCGCATACGATACTGCCACGAACACGTTCTATGCCGTATTCACAGGAACGAGTCCAAACCTGCTGCAAATAGACCCTGCGACGGGAGCAACAACCGACCTCGGCGACATACTGATCGGAGGCCAGGCGATCTCTACGGTCGTAAACGTCGACGCTCTCGCGTTCCGGCAGGGCCAATTATACCTCATAATTCCAGATGGTGTGGCAGCCCCCAACGCCGGCTTCAACGACTCACTGCTCCGTATTGATATTGCGACTCGACAACTCACCAACATCGGTCCCCTGGGCTTCGATCTGCCTGATGGCGCAGCAGGAATGACGTATGATTCGATCACGGATTCGTTCTACCTCGTTGCTGGAAGCTCAGCTATCGATAGCAACTTGTATCGAGTTAACCCTGTCACGGGTGCGGCCACACTAATTGGCAACACGGGCATTCGTGATATGTCCGGCCTCACGTTCGGACCAATCACTCCACCAGCACCCGTCACTCTGTCAATCTCCAACGCAACCGTCGTCGAGGGAAACCTCAGCGGAAACTCAGTTGCGGTGACGGTTACGTTATCTGCCGCGCAGACAAGACCAGTACAAGTAGATTTTGCCACCCAGGCAGACTCCGCATCGGCAGGCAGCGACTATATCGCGATCTCTGGGACCCTAACATTTGCTCCAGGACAACTAACTCAAACCATCAACATACCGCTGACCTCTGATCTATCACCAGAACTGTCAGAGACATTTACGGTTCGTTTGAGCAACGCGTCCCGAGCCCAGCTTGCCAACTCGATAGGGACCGTCACCATTAGTGACGATGATATTGATCTTTCTGCGAACACTCTGCTCGGCGGCGTCGGCAATGACACCATCACAGGTGGCGATGGCAACGACATAATCAACGGCAACGAGGACAACGATACCATTGATGGCCGTACGGGCGACGACTCCATCGCCGGCGGCACAGGAAACGACAGCTTGGTTGGCGGAGATGGCGATGACACGATCGATGGCCAGGCAGGTAATGACACGCTCGCTGGCGGCAACGATTCCGATACCTATGTCTGGGCGGGAACCAGCGCGGGCAATGATGTGCTGGCCGACAACGTTGGATTCCAGACACTCATTGTGCAGGGCGATGCCGCCGGCGAAGCGTTCACCGTCGGACAGACAACTTCGGTCCTGAGAGTCAGTGAGACATCCGGCGCCACAACCGCCACGCTCACGGCCAATAACACCATTACCAATGTTATTATCAACGCCAGCACCGGCGATGATAATATCACCATTCAATCTACCAACAATGTCCGACCGCTCGTGCTCACCATCAACGGTGAAGATGGCAATGATACCGTGAACGGTACCGGAGCGGGGCTTGGCAGCGTGCTGCTAAGAATTAACGGCGGCATCGGAAATGATACTCTCACCGGTACCACTTCCGGGGAGACCATCAGCGGCGACGCCGGTGCGGATGTCATCGTCGGTAACGCGGGCAATGACGTCATCGATGGCGGTGATGGACTTGATACCCTGCGGGGCGGCGATGGCAACGATACCGTGCGCGGCGGTCTCAATGATGACTCCCTCTTCGGCGATCTCGGCAACGATTCACTGATCGGAGACAGCGGCAACGACGTGCTCGACGGTGGCGGCAACAACGACGTCCTGGAAGGCGGCGACGGAGATGACAATCTCGTCGGCGATTCCGGAACTTCCAACTTCGGCGATGACACCCTGCGAGGCGGTAACGGCAACGACATCCTGATCGGGGCGGCGGGCAACGACGCACTCGACGGCGGCGTGGGCAACGACGCCCTGCGAGGCAACTCCGGCAATGACCAGATCAAGGGCGGTGACGGTGATGACACCATCGGCGGCGATGCCGGCGTGGATACCGTCAGCGGCGGTGATGGCAATGACATCATCGACATGAGCGTCCGCGACAAGGTGGCCGGCACCGCTCTGACCGGTGACATCGTCGATGGCGGTCATGGCAACGACACCATCACCGGCAGCGTCGATAAGGACACCCTCATCGGCGGCGACGGCAACGACATCATCACCGGCGCGGCGGGCAGCGACTACCTCTACGGCGGTGACGGCGATGACCTGCTGACGGGCGGCGGTTCGCTGGACCTCTTCAACGGCGGCCAGGGCTCCAACACCTTCAGCTTCGAGAACCCCGCCACTGCCGGATACACCGAACGCGATGACCAGTCACTCGTCATCTCCACCTCGGTGCTTCAGGCACTCGCCAAGCTCAATGGCTTCTAGTCT
>JAKFWA010000088.1:5611-86374 GCA_021732995.1 Planctomycetaceae bacterium
CCAGGGCTCCAACACCTTCAGCTTCGAGAACCCCGCCACTGCCGGATACACCGAACGCGATGACCAGTCACTCGTCATCTCCACCTCGGTGCTTCAGGCACTCGCCAAGCTCAATGGCTTCTAGTCTCGATTGCGCAACGGATAAAGTTCGACGTCACATTGTTCAGATCCCTCGATTCAACGAACGGGATTGCCGTGCGGCGTGGAACTTTCCATTGCGCGGCCGTTGATGCCGGTTTCCTCAGTAGTCAGCAGCGGCGGTTGGGATTATCTCGCTGACGTCGCTCGCCGCATGGACCGCGTACTCGACATTTGATGAACCTGATTCGACAGATCAGTGGCTCGCGGCGGTTGATTCAATTGCATCCACACGCGGCGCGGTGCGCTCTTTGACGCTGTAAGTTTCAACGTCCCGCCCCGTGTAGGCGATGAGCAATTCCGCAATGAAGCCGAGTGATACCGCCTGAGCCCCCAGCAGCATCGACGCCATCGAATACGCGAGTAGCGGACGCGAGCCGATGGGATCGAAACTCATCCCGCCGATGTTCGTGAGCATCCAGATCGCGGCAAGAAACGCGAGCCCCAGCGAACCAAGTCCGAACAGACAAAACCCGATGCCGCCCAGGAGATGTTGCGGACGCTGGCCATAACCCGTGAGGAACTTAACGGTCAGTAGATCAAGAAAGCCGCGCAGGAACCGCTTGACGCCATACTTTGAGTGCCCGAATTGACGCTCGCGATGATGCACCGGCAGTTCCGTCACTTTGAACCCGCGAGCTGCTGCGAGCACGGGAATGAAGCGATGCAACTCGCCGTAAATCCGGATCTCGTGCGTCACCTCGCGACGGAAAAGTTTCAGCCCGCAGTTGTGATCGTGCAGCCACAAGCCGGTGAGCTTGCCAATCATCCAGTTGAAGACTTTGCTGGGGTAAACCTTGTGCCAAGGGTCCAGCCGCCGCTGCTTCCAACCGTTGACAACATCGAAGCCAGTCTCCAGCTTGGACAGGAACTTGGGAATCTCCGCCGGATCGTCCTGCAGGTCGGCGTCCATCATCATGACCAGGTCGCCATCGGCGGCTCGCATGCCCGCCGTCAGCGCTGCCGCCTTGCCGAAGTTTCGCCGGAAGCGGATACCGGAAATACGGCTGTCGAGCTTCGAGCACTCGCTGATGACGACCCACGACGAATCCGTCGAGCCGTCATCCACAAAGATGACCTCGAACGGGATATTGTTCTGTTCGCAGGCGGCAATTATTTCGCGTGAGAGTTCGATCAGGCTTTCGGACTCGTTCAGCACCGGCACGATGATGGATAGCTTCATGGTCCTGCCCTGCCCTCTCAATGCACCTTTAGTTTTCAACTTCGTTCGACAGTTTGGACACATTCTGCCTGACGAGCAACGCAGAGCCGTGACTCCGCGGCGCGCCGCGAACGACTGCGATACTTTTGTTCCGATTGCGCAATTCTGACGAACTTGAGTGGAGCGGCTGAGGTTACAACTACGCATTCGCGTGAGATCGCGTTGTAGAGGATTGAAGCTAAAAAACAGCTCGTCACTATGGCACCTGAAGCAGCAATGAAGCTGCAAGCGTCTCAATGATGCAAGGGAGCCGTTCCATGCCGGTTGTGTGCTGTGTTGACCACCGTCCGCTTCGTCGCGGGTGGGCCATCCTCACGCTGCTCGCTTTGACTTCAGCGGGCTGTTCTTCACAACCTCCGCCGCCCCCCAAAGTAGAAGTCGATTTGCGCCAGGTCGCCGTTCTGTACGGTCGCTTTGTCGGCCAGCACCGTGGCGACAGTCCAAAAGACGAAGCCGAGTTCCGGAAGTTCATCGAGGACTCAGAACTCGCTGAGCTTAAGACCCGAGGAATCGACAGCGTCGATTCCTTCCTGACGTCTCCACGCGATGGCAAGCCTTACGTCGTGATGTATGGCCTGAAGATGCAGGCGCCGGACGCTCAAGGGGGACCGGTAATTGCACATGAACAAGTGGGGCAGAGTGGCAAGCGCAACGTTGCTTTCATGACCGGACGGATTGCGGAAGTTGATGAAGCAGAGTTCGCCAAACTGATTCCGGCGAAACCTTGAGCGGCGTCGAGTGTTGATACATCATCCAACCAATTCTGCGGGGCAGAACATGAAACGTCAGTTCAAGAACACTTCTGAGTCGCGTGGCGGTTTTACGCTGATCGAACTGCTGGTCGTCATCGCAATTATCGCGGTGCTGGTTGCCCTGCTGTTGCCAGCGGTTCAGCAGGCGCGCGAGGCCGCCCGCAAGACGCAGTGCAAGAACCAGCTCAAGCAGATCGGCCTGGCAATTCAAAACTTCCACGATCTCTACGGGCGGTTCCCAACGGGCGGGGTGTGCCCGTGGTCATGGTCCAATCGCGATGACCTGGTTGATACCGGACCGGGCTGGGCATATCAGATTCTGCCCCACCTGGAGAAGCAGTCTGTCAAGGAACTGACTAACACGGTCGATGTTGAGCGGTCCATGGTGAAGCCGTACTTCTGCCCTTCACGCCGACCATTCGCAGCCATGAACGGCTCGTTCCTGATGGACTATGCGTCGGCCACTCCGGGCGATTCGCCGAACTCGTGGGATCAGTTCTGGTACGGCGACACTTGGGGCGTTGCCGCCGGAGCTATTTACCGAGGCATTATTGTTCGTTCGGCCTCTAGTCGGATCTGCCGCTTCAAGGACATCACCGATGGCTCTTCAAACACGTTGCTCGTCGGCGAGAAGTGGTTGAACCCGATGAAGTATGCATCCGGTGACTGGCACGATGATCGTGGCTGGACCGATGGCTGGGATCCAGACGTCGTCCGCTACACCGCCTTCAAACCAGTGCCTGATGCGGAGACCACTGGCTACGGCTGGGAAGGCTACCAATTCGGTGGCCCACACATCGTGGTGTTCAACACGGTCTTTGGCGACGGTGCGGTTCGCACTATCAACTTCAACGTCGACGCCACGGTCTTCAACAACCTCGGCAGTCGCATGGATGGCTCGGCCATCGAAATGTCTCAGCTCGAATAGCCAATTCGCCTTGTGGCGTTTTTCGTCGCGCGCCTATGCTGCCACGCTGTCAGGAGTACTGCGCGCAGCAAGGGAGAGTCGATTGCTGTTGGCGGTTCTGATGGTTTCAGATTCTGATGTATCAGCCATCAATTGAATGATGGCTTCAGCCTGAGAAGTTTCTCCAGCAGTGCAGGGAGGCAATTGCATGGACAGCGTGTTGATCATTGGCGCGGAGACTGTCGCCGGCGCGAACTGCGCCGTGGTTTTCAGCGAGCGATTTCGAGTGGTCGGCGTGACCGCTCGACCGGACGTTCGGATCGAGGGTTGCGAGATGCGCACGTGCAAGAATCACGATGCGACAACGACGCGCCAGTTGATCCAGCAGGTGCAACCAAAGTGGATCGTCTTCTGTGGCAGCGTCGCGCGCTCCACGTGGGACTTTGAAACAGACGACACTATCGACGATGTAGCCGCTATCGGGTGGGCAAGTGCAGCGAAGGACGCTGGCATAGCCTTCACCTTCCTGTCCTCGGATGCCGTTTTTACGGGGCCTTGGATTTCCCACAGCGAAGAAGATGAGAACTACTGCGAGACACCGCGTGCGAAGCAGATTCGCCGCATTGAAGATGACATCCTCAGCAAGAACGACGAAGCCCTGATCGTTCGCACGAACGTCTTCGGCTGGAGTCCTGTCGAGAACTGCACCAGTTTCGCTGAGCGGCTGGCAGCAGATCTAGTTGAGGACAAGGCCAGCGCAACAGACTGCATTCGCCACGCCTCACCGCTGCTCGCGACTGACCTTGCCAACATGTTGCTGCAGGCGTTCGATGCGGACACGATCGGCTTGCTGCACCTCTCAGGTGGCGAGCGAATCAATCCCTACAACTTCGCGTTGCGGCTCGCCTCATCCTGCAACCTGCCTCGACCGCAGTTGCCTGAAACGGTTTCACTGAGCACGCCCGCGGCAGGTTTTGGCCAGGGCGAAACCACACTCGATTGCTCGCTGGCTCGTGAGTTGCTCGGCGTGCAGTTGCCGCTCATCGAAGACGGCCTACAGGGACTGATTGCTCAACAGTCCAACGGTCACCGCGAGAAGCTCCGTGGTGGAGCTTGCTCTACCAGCAAGGCGGCATAGCCCGATACGCTCGCAACGACTCACTGAAAGATTTGACGCCCGCAGGTCTCAAGCTCTGCGGGCGTTTTTTTGCGAGGGTTACTTGCTACCGGTGCGCGGCAGCCGTGGAAAGAACGCACTGGTCCGCTCGATATACGCCACGTACTCGGGTGACCGCTGCTTCATCGATTTCTCCAGCAGGGCAACGCCGGAGACTCGAATCAGCAGAAATGACATCAGGATCGGGCTTATGACGGTCCACCAGGTCCCCGGATCACTCATCGACATGCTTACGAGCCAGTGACCCCACCAGATCATGAAATCGCCGAAGTAGTTCGGGTGCCGCGTGAATCGCCACAGCCCGCGATCCATCACTCGGCCCTTGTTCTCCGCTCGCGACTTAAACCGCGCAAGTTGCAGATCGCCGACCGACTCAAAGATGAAACCAATCAACCAACTGGCGATCCCCAGCCCTGTTAGCCACCAGATCGGAGCATGAGACCTCGGCCAAGCGTGCACGGCTTGCAGGGGAAGTGAGACAACCCACATCACAGCGCCTTGCAGACCGAACACGATGAAGAGGCTGGACCAGGCGAACGACGGCCCAAAGCGTTCGCGCATCTCGCGGTAGCGATAGTCCTCGCCTTTGCCGATGTTTCGCCAGGCCAGATAGGCGCCCAGCCGAACACCCCACAACGTCGTCAGAATCGGCAGTAGAAACTGCTCCGCAGCCAGTTCTCGTGCCTCGTGCAAACGCATGGCAACGCACACCCAACTCACCAGCACAAAGCCCAGGCCCCAGCCGATGTCGACGATACTCACATTGCGCAGCGGCAGACTCAGCAACCACATGCCCAGCATCATGCCCGCGATGGCGATCATGGTCGTCAGCAGCACAACGAGACCTCGCCGGAAAGGACGTCAGATACCGCCACCACCAACGGGCTTTGAATTCTGCTTCGAACGCGGAATCTCACCGGACATGGTGAGTTGCTCCATACTCAAAGACATCTTCTCAAAGAAGCGTTCGCGACGATCCACCGCCGCGGGAGCAACTGCGATCACCGCCAGTTGAATGTCCTTGACGTCATACCTGAACAGGATGACGTCCATCGAAACGCCGTCCACGGTCTCGTCCAGCGTGATGTACTGATAGTTCTTGATCGGCACGTACGCGACGCCGCGCGGCACGCGTTCGTCGTTGAACTTCCACGGATCTACCGCCGAGTTCCGCTTGAACTTCAACGCGTCAGCCAGCACGTCGGACAGGTTGCTGAAATACCCGGTTGGGACAATGTTCGCGTTAGTTTCCTTCTCCATCCACAACTGATGGTTGGAACACAGCAGCACCCAAGCCGGCATGCTGCGCACTTCAGAACCGGGAATGTCTACCCCTACATCTCCGCGAAACGCTCCCAGCAGCCCCGGCAGCGGACTGCCAAGGAATGGAGGCTGTCGTTGATCAGGCTCGCCCTCCGTCGGTGCGGCAAGCTCAGTGAAACCTTTGGGAGGTCGATATTCGATGCCGAAGTTCGACCAGGGTCGTAGTTCCAAACTCTGATCGACCTTTTCGCGGTACTGGAAGTATGCAACCGACTCACTAAGCCGACGCTCGTACAACTCCGACCCGCACCCCGTCAGGGCTAGCAGCAGAGCGGAACTCAGGAGGCGTTTCCGGGACATGTTCAACGCCAGCAGTTTGCGGTCGGTCATGAGGTGATCGCGATGAGGTGACGAAACAACTGAGCTTGCTGAAAGCGAGGAAACAGAACCTGAGCCGTCCCACAAGACTGCTACTTGCAGCACACGGCCCTTCAATGTGGTGAGGCTCTTTCAATCAGAGGCTAACGGTATAGCAACCTCATGCAGTTCGCGACCACCGAATCCTCAAAACTACTTGCGTTGCAGCAAAGTCGAGAATGCCGCGTCGCTACGACTCAACCCCTGCAGGACCCGGGCAAGCGTCAGCACGGCGTCGCAGGATGGGTAGGCTTCGCGATGCCAATAGAGCGGCATCTGCCCTCCGCCGAAGACCGCTTGAGTGGCACGCATCGAATCGCTCATGCTGCCGCGCGTTGAGCCGCCATCGGCTACTCGATCCGTCTTGAGCAACGGGCGCAACGCAGCCATGACCTCCGACGCGACGCAAACTTCGGCCTGCGGATGCTCAGTCAGTAGCAGATTGGCCAGAAACGCCGACAACCTCAGCGAGTCAACCACTTGCCCACGCTCATCGACCAGCCAGCATTCACACCCGTCGTCGCTGATCATGATTCCCAGGTGAGCTTCACGCTTCAGAACGCGGCGGCAAAGCTCTTCCAGCACAACTTCATGACGCAGCGGCGATAGCGGACTGGCAGCAGTCTCCACTTCAAACAGCTCGCAAGGCAATTTGGCGAACAGCGCCCGGATCGTTGCACGGACCGATCGCGGTCGAATCGCGGCCACGACTCGTAACGGCCGCAGCGCGTGAAAGTGCTTCCACAAGCCCGCTTCATAGGGGAACACGGCTTGAAACGAACGCTGAAAACCCGCTCGTCGGGTAGCCCGAGAATAGCCTTCGCGAAAACGCCGCTCGACGAGTTCCAAGCCAGTGTCACTCGATAGCGGCAGCGCTCGCTCGCCCACCAGATCCAAGCCCGTCCAAGCCGCATCCTTACCGGAGCCAGTGACGTAAACTCCGCCCACAGCCTGCAGATGGTCAGCCGCGAAGTTGAAGCAGGGTCGCGCGACCTGCCCGACATCCAGCACCTGACACCCCATCAAGCGTAACTGGTCGGCGACCGCAGCAAACAACGACGGCGACGCAGACCGTTCGTCGTAGCCAATCACCACCAGCGGCCCGGAACGCTTCGCAGCATTCTTCTTGACGGCCTGAGTCCGCGCGACCAGCGGAGCCTGTTCCCACAACAGACTGGCCAACGCTCCCGCAATCTGCCCGGCCGCCTGCGGAGTTATCTGATTGAGAAACACACCGCGCACGCCGTCAGGCTCGAAGATCGATCGCTGCGGGGCACGCTGCTGCTCAACACTTTGAATGCGTTCGACCACAGCCGGAGCGATATGCCCCGTCTCATGCCGGTGCTGACAATGACGACACTTCGGATAGAACGAAGCCAGCCGCGCCAGGTGCACAGAGCGCGAGATCGTGTGGACATCATCCGGACAGCGATATTGCGGCTCGGGCGGCAATAACACCGGCAGAGGAATCGGAGTGGATTCCGTATCTGGATTGTGCTGCCCGGCATCCATGCCGACTCCATTTCAATACGCGTGTCGCTCGAGTGAGGGGCTGAGTTGCATCGCCGGAAGCATCGAATCACGATCTACTTCCGGCGGCGCTTAGCATGTTCGAGCGTCGCCAGAATGTGGTCAAGATGGCCTCGCTTTTCGGACGGATAACAGTATCCCATGCACGCCACCGAGTTCCTGAAATCTCCGCCGCAAACCGTTCCCGGAGTGATTGCACTCACAGGCGAAGAGCGTGCTCTGAAGCTGTCAGTCCTCGACGCCATCTGCAAGAGCCAGATGACCGACGACGAAACTCCCACGAAATTCGCGGGCAAGGACGTCGATATTCAAACGGTCCGCAGCGAGTTGCTGACCGTACCGATGTGGGGCGGCAAACGGGTCATAGTGATCGAAGACGCCAATGACTTCGTCACCGACAACCGCCCTGCCCTTGAAGCCTACACCAACAAGCCGGCCAAAAAGTCACTGCTGATTCTGGATCTGAAGTCATTTCCGTCAAACACGAAGCTCTACAAACTCGTGAACTCAGCAGGCCTCGTGGTCGACTGCTCGCCACTGAAGGGCACAGCGTTAAATCGCTGGCTGCAGGATTCACTGAAAGCCACTCACGGCAAGACTCTCTCGCCGGATGCGACTTCGCTGCTGATCGAACTCGCGGGCACGAATCTCGGTCATCTCGAACAGGAACTCGCAAAACTCGCGACCTATGTGGGTGACAAAACAACCATCGACGGCACCGCTGTTCGAAAACTCGTCGGTGACTGGAGAACCGAAACCACCTGGGCGATGACCGATGCCGTTCGCGAGAACAACCTCGCCGAAGCATTGCACGCACTCGACAAACTGCTGGTAGGCGGCGACGCGCCGCTCAAAATTCACGGCGGCATTGCGTTCGTGTTCCGCAAGATGGCCGTGGCCACAGAACTCTCGCGGCAGGGCTCACCATTGGGTGAGGCACTGACTCAGGCCGGTGCGTGGGGCGGAGAGATTCAACCAGCCACGCGATATCTCAAGCAGATAGGCCGGCCTCGAGCAGAAATGCTGGCGCGGCGGCTGCTCGAAGCAGACGTGAATCTCAAAGGCGGCAGCACACTGAACGATCGCACGCAACTGGAGCTGTTACTGTGCCGTTTGGCCGGGCAGGTGGATTAGCGAGACGCGGGAAACTACGTTGCTCAGTGATCGCACCAGAGTACAGCCTAGCGCAACGCGAGGAATCGTTACCGAGATGGAAACCTTTGAAGCACGCACGGAGTTGAACTGTTCGCCGCAAACGGCGTTCGACTTCCTGATCCAGCCAGCCAATATCAAAGCCATCAGCCCGCCGGGCGTCGGTTTGTTCTTTGTGTCCGCTCCCGAACGTTTGGAACTACGTTCACAGATGACGTTTCGCGTGCAGGCGTTTGGAGTCGCTCGCGAAGCCGTGCACGAAGTGACGAACTTCGAACCATCCACGCGTTATGTGGAAGAACAGATCAGCGGCCCCATGAAAGCCTGGGTGCATGAACATCTCTTCGAATCTACCGAATCAGGCGTGATCGTGATCGACCGAATTCACTTCCTGCCACCGGGCGGTGTGGCGGGGCTGTTGATCACAAAAGACCGCATATTGGATAACCTTGACGATGGCTTCTTCTACCGTCACGAGCAGCTCGCGAAGCACCTGAAGTAGCGCCCGCTCCGTGCGGACGTACCTGCTCTCGAACAAACATCGCCCCCTGCCCTTGTTAATCAGCGTGATTCATGTCCGATGACGAGACCTCAAAACGCAACGTCGCCACCGCAATTGCCGGCGTCGGTCTGCTGCTCTGCGGCGGTGCCCTGCTGGCACTCGTGTCCCTCGTCATCCCGAACTTCATTTACGTGATCGCGGTAATCGCCGGGATGGGGTTCATCGGCATTCTGCAATACGTGACGTGGGGTTGGAGACTCGACAAAAACCGCATTCGCGACGATGACCCGCCCGCGCGTTCTTAAAATCCCTCAACCATTAACTCTCTCTCGTATCGGACGTTGGTATGGAGTTCCCGGCTTCGCTGAGTGAAGTTCAAGACGCGGTGATTTCACTGTCGCGAGTGCGTGTCACTGGCGGCGGGAGTAAGCCTGCATTGTCGGCTGGAGCGAACCTGTCCGTCGCGAAGCTCAGCGGCATCATTGAATACAACCCCAGCGAGTACACCTTCACGGCCTTTGCTGGTACTCCGTTGGCTGAAATCCGCGATGAACTCGGCAGGAACGGGCAATCGCTGCCGTTTGATCCGCCGTTCGTCGAAGCGGGAGGCACGCTGGGAGGGACAGTCGCCGCAGGGCTCTCTGGCCCCGGCCGCTTCCGCTACGGCGGCGTGCGCGACTTCTTCCTGGGAGCCAAGCTGGTTACCGGCGAAGGCCGCATGGTGTTCGGCGGCGGCAAAGTCGTGAAGAACGCCGCGGGTTTTGATATCCCCAAACTGATGGTCGGCGGCTTGGGCTCGCTCGGCGTCTTGATCGAACTGACGTTCAAGGTGTTTCCGAAGCCCGCCACCTTTGTCACGGTACGAGCTGACTTCGCCGACGCTCGCGCCGCGGACGATGCAATGACTCGGCTGGCTATGTCGCAATGCGAAGTCACTTGCCTGGATTTGGAACCGCCGCACCGCGTCTGGGTCCGTATCGGCGGTTTGTCTGAAGCCACCGAAGCCCGAGTCGATCGAGTGCGATCCATCTTGGGGACAAGCGACGTGACGGTCGTTCGCGACAACGAAGATGAAAAGGTTTGGAGCGACGCGCGCGAGTTCCGCTGGGTTCCGTCCGATCACAGTCTGATCAAGCTCCCGATTTCGCCCGGCCAAGTCCTGGCGATTGAAGAGTTCGCGACGAAGCAGAAAGTGGCTGTGCCGCGCCGCTACAGCGTGGGCGGAAACGTCGCGTGGCTGGCATGGCCGAATGGCCTGCCGCAAACGGACCTCGACGGTTTGTGCGCGCAACTCAAACGCAACGCCCTGGCGCTGACCGGAACCTGGGATCCACCACAACGCGGCGCTGTGATGGGCGGAGCCTTCCGCGAACGACTATTGAGCGTGTTTGATCCCGCATCGAAACTGGCTGTTTCATAACTTTCCTGGCTGCTCACCAGAAACATCTAACAACAAGCTTGAGGGGCATCATGCTGAACCGACTTTTGTGGGGCGTGTTGCTGGTTGTTGTGCTAAGTGCTGCGCAAGTTGTGTCAGCCGCGGACAAACCGAATGTCCTGTTCATTGCGATTGATGACCTCAATCACTGGGTTGGACATCTCAAGCGAAACCCGCAGACGAAGACCCCGAACCTCGACCGTCTGGCGGCGCGCGGAGTCTCCTTCTCGCACGCCTACTGTGCAGCCCCGGTTTGCAATCCGTCGCGAGCCGCCCTGCTCTCTGGGCGCCGTCCCGGAGCGACTGGCATCTATGATAACAATCAGCCGTTTGCATCAGCCGTGACGTCGGACCAATCGCTCGTCACAACCTTCAAGCAAGCTGGCTATAAGACCATGGGCATCGGAAAGCTGTGGCACGGCGGCCTGGGCTTCGCCGATCAATGGGATCTCGCCCCGAAGGAGAAGGGATCTGGCCCCAAGCCTAAAGGGGATCGCAGCATCGGAGGGATTGCGTTCGGCACGCTCGACTGCGACGACGCAGACACGGGCGACTATCACTCAGCCAGTTTCGGAATCGAGCAGTTGCAGCTCAAGCACGACAAACCCTTCTTCCTGGTGCTCGGCTTCCACAAGCCGCACATGCCTTGGAACGTGCCGAAGAAGTACTTTGACATGCACCCGCTTGATCAAATCGAGCTGCCACCGCATCAGGAGAATGACCTGAGTGACGTGCCACCAGCGGGCATCAAAATGGCCAAGCCTGATGGGGACCACGCTGCTGTCCTGAAGTCTGGTCGCTGGAAGGAAGCGATTCAGGCGTACCTTGCAGCGATCAGCTATCTCGACGCGCAGGTCGGTCGAGTCATTGATGCGTTCGATAAAAGCGAACATCGAGACAACACCATCATCTGCCTGTGGGGTGATCACGGCTGGCATCTCGGCGAGAAGCAGCACTGGCGCAAGTTCGCGTTGTGGGAAGAATCAACTCGCGCTCCGATGATCTGGGTTGCTCCGGGAGTTACTCCGGCCAATCGCATCTGCGAGCGAACCGTTGACTTCATGGGCATCTATCCGACCATGTGCGATCTGGCGGGCATCACCATTCCGAAGCATGTGCAGGGTGAGAGTTTCAAAGCACTGCTGGCGAATCCCTCTGCCGAGTGGTCGCACCCCGGAATCACCACCTTCGGCCGCGACAACCACGCCATCCGCACCGAAAAGTGGCGTTACATCCGCTATGCCAACGGCGACGAGGAACTCTACGACGAACAAGCCGACCCGTACGAATGGACGAACCTCGCCACCAAGCCCGAGTACGCCAAGACCAAATCAGAACTGGCAAAGTGGCTCCCCAAAGAGAACAACCCAGTTGCTGGTAACAAAGACAAAGCTGCGGCGAAGAACAAGAAGAAGCAATAACTTCCGGAAGTCGGCAACGCCGCAACTCTGCGCAGCATCCGACGCTGCCAAGGCGCAAACTCTTTTTGCAGAGTTTCTAAGCAAGCAGCCCCTTGACCAGTTTTCCGTCTTTGATGATCTCGATAGGCCGCGTACCGAACGCCAGCAGTTCGTCGTTCGCATCAATGCCCAACTGGTGATAGACGGTAAACAGGAAGTCTTCGAGTGGAACGGCATCTCGCGCCGGCTCTGCTGCGGTAGCGTCTGACGCTCCGTAGATGCGGCCTTTGGCGATGCCGCCACCGGCCAGCAACATCGAATAAACCCGAGCCCAGTGATCACGGCCATTGGACGTATTCACCATGGGCGTGCGCCCGAACTCTGTTGTCACCATCACCAAGGTCGTATCGAGCAGCCCGCGTTGCTCTAAGTCGGTAATCAAACCGGACAAGGCATGATCCAGCGCCGGCATCTTGTCGAGGCAGTCATCCTTGATGCCCACGTGCGAATCCCAGGCTCCATAGTTGACCGTCACAAATCGCACACCCGCTTCGACCAGGCGGCGAGCGAGCATCAGTCGCGGGCCGATTCCAGCAGGCTCACGCCGGGCTTTCGTCAGGTAGTCGTGTCCGTAGAGATCACGCATCGATTCCGGTTCGTCCGCGAGCGAGAACGCCTTCTGCGATTCCGAAGAACTCAGCAGCGAATACGCGCGGCGATAGAACTCGTCCATCGTGTTGAGCTTATCGGGATCGGATTCCAAAGTTCGTAAGCGGTTCTCAACGAGGTCGCGTGCGGCACGGCGACGCTCGAACTGTTCGGGCGAAACACCGGCCGGTATAGAGAAGTCACGAACCTTGAACTCACCCCGAGCCCCCGGATCGGCATAAAGCTGAAACGCTCCAAACTTGCTGCCGAGGTATCCAGTCCCACCTGAATATCCCGCCAAGCTCGGAACCGCGACATACGGCGGCATGTTGCGGCGAGGCCCGAAAGCTTGCGAAATCACGGAGCCCATCTGCGGATAGTCAATCACCGTCGTTGGCGTGTAGCCGGTAAAGAGGTGATACGTCGCCTGAGCGTGATCCGGGATCTTGCCGACAACCGATCGCACCACCGTCACCTTGTCGGCGATCTTTGCAGTCCGAGTGAAGTTCTCGCTGAAAATCTCACCCGTGTTCGTCTTCACCACGTTGAACGCACCGCGGTACTCGACCGGGGCTTCTGGCTTGGGATCGAACGACTCCTGTTGAGCAACTCCACCGGGCAAATGCACCTGAATAATGCTGAGCGCCTTCGGTTCGGGCTTCCCTTGAGACTCAGCCTGCGCGCGATGCCGGAAGAGGTCGCCCATCGTCAAACCCAGCGCACCGCAGACGCCAACCTGCACGGCCTGACGTCGAGTCATCATGTTCCGAAAACCGGAGCAACCGCGAGCTGACTTCTGTTGTGCTGTCATAGTTCTCGATCAGTAGATCAAAACATCGCCCCATCGAGCGATGAAGAATCGTGGGAAAACGTTTCGAGCGATCGGTAAGGAACATATCGGCAACGCGATGTTGGCGCCTATTTGGTCTTAAGCCGCACCGTGGCAGCGAGCCCGGCTCGGCAGGAGCCTCGCCCTCCCTTCCGTGGCGCGTTCGCCGTGAGGCTCGCACCGCCAGCAAACTGCAAAGAGTTACTCCAGCGGTTTCAGGCCGACTCGCGGACAAACCTTCAACAGCGGACATTCCAGACATTTTGGCCGTCGCGCGATGCAGATCCGTCGTCCGTGATGAATGAGTCGATGCGAAAAGTTGATCCACTCTTCTTTCGGCAGCAGAGCAGCCAGCTCGCGTTCAATGATTTCGGGATTGGATGACTCGGTCAGCCCCAGCAGGTTCGAAATCCGCTTGACGTGAGTGTCGACAACAACTCCTGTCGGAAGGCCGAACCATGTTCCCAGCACGACATTCGCGGTCTTGCGGCCGACTCCCGGCAAGCTCGTCATTTCATCAAGAGTCTGAGGCAACTCGCCGCCAAATTCGTCGACCAGCTTGCGCGCCATGCCACGAATGTTCTCGGCCTTCGCACGGAAGAAGCCCGTCGACTTGATGAGTTGCTCAACGTCTTCCTGCTTGGATTCTGCCAATACTTCAACCGTCGGATATCTGGCGAACAAGGCTGGCGTGACCATGTTGACTCTTTCGTCCGTGCACTGGGCAGAAAGAATCGTCGCCACGACCAATTCATACGCAGACGTGTGATGCAGGGCACATTGCGCATCGCCGTAGGTCTGTGCGAGCAGTGAGGCAACTTTGCGAGCACGTTTGCGTTTGTCAGCAAGTGCGGACGGAAGGGAACTTGCCATATCGATTGTGTCAAAGAAAGGATGTTCTCTGCGGAGTTCTGAAATGCGTCCTACTACACTCCGGACGCTCGCTGTCAGACATTCACCTCCATTTGCATGTCGGCCAGCCGGGCAACTTACCAATGATGGCTCACCGGACGGACGGATCGGGAGTCATCCAGGCGGGATCCTAAGTCTCGCCTGAGTTTGAAGGTATGGCTCGCAGCAGGAGCGTCTCAGAGATTTGTCGCTGAGGCTACCAGAGGAGCAGCACATGGACGACATGGTCGAGAGGTACCTTCACGCGATCCAGCTCTTCAACGAGCAGGATTTCTTCGAATGTCACGATGTACTGGAAGAGATCTGGGCAGAAAGTTTTGGTGATCAAAAGACGTTTCTGCAGGGATTGATTCAGGCCTCCGTGGCGCTGTTCCATTTCGGGAACGAAAACTTCGGCGGAGCTCGCAAGCTCTATGTCTCGTCGCGCGAGCGTTTGGAACGCTTTCCGGCCGAGTACCTGGGCATCGACCTGCTGAGGTTCATTAACGAGTTTGATGCGTGCTTTCAGGAGTTACTCGAGGCCGGTGATGTCTACCCCTCAGGCATCGAGTTGCGTGAAGAACGGATTCCGGTCATCCATTTCGCGGACCAGGAATGATCATGCAGCCGTCCGACGCCCCGCTGCCGTTGACGCAATTCACCGGCACAGCCCCACTGTTTCCATTGCCCGATGTGACCCTCTTTCCGAACGTCATGCTGCCGCTGCACATCTTCGAGCCGCGCTATCGGCAGATGGTTCAGGACGTGTTGCAGAGTCATGGCTGCATCGCGATTGCGAGTTTGAAAGATGGCTGGCAATCGAGCTATCTGCACCGTGACTGTCCCATTCATGAGACTGTCTGCCTCGGCAGCATTGTCGCGGATCAGAAGCTGGAGGACGGTCGCTACTGCCTGCTGATGCAAGGCATCTGCCGCGCGACCGTCATCAAGGAACTGGCGACCGAGTCGCCTTATCGCATCGCCCAGCTAAAGCTGACTCCCGACGTTTATCCCCAGCAGCCCGTGATCGACCGCAAGCATCGCAGCCAGGAACTCGTGCAGTACTTCCGTGAGGTCTTTGGCGATGCCAACCTCGACGCGAAGCTGCTGCACGCGCTGGAAGCCGGAGTGCCACTCGGCGAACTCTGTGACGTGATCGCGCATTCCATGCGTTTGACGCCAGAGCACGCCCAAGAACTCATCCGGCAGACGGATGTAGATCAACGCAGTGATCTGGTGCTGGATCAATTGAAATTGCAGTGTCGCAAGCATCCGCAGGTCAGCAGCCGCGGCTATCCACCATCGTTCAGCTTGAACTAGTGGCTGGTCCCTGTGCGACAGGGCCGTTAGTCTCGCCGTCCAATCAACTGCCGCTGATCCGACGCCAGCAGCGGCCTTTCAGAGCGGTGAGGAACGACCATGACGGATCAGTCCGAACGGCCAACATCAGTCCGATATGTGATTGTCGCAGTCGTGACTTTGATGTCGTTTCTGCTCTATCTGGATAGGATCTGCATTGGTTTTCTGTCCGACTACATAAGACAAGACCTCGGCCTGACGCAGAAGCAGACGGGGTATATGGTGAGCGCGTTCTTCTGGTCGTACGCGTTGGCGCAAGTTCCCTCAGGCTGGCTGAGTGATCGCTTCGGAGCCCGGGGAATTCTGGCGTTCTACATCTTGTCGTGGTCGGCGTTCACGGCTTGGACGGGCGCTGCCGAAAGCCTGCTGATTTTGATCGCCTCGCGGCTGTGCTGCGGAATCGGCCAGTCCGGCGCCTACCCGGCAGCGGCAAGTGCGGTGCGTCGCTGGATGCCTCTGTCGAGTCGCGGCACGGCCAGTTCCTGCGTAGCCAACGGGGGGCGTATCGGAGCAGCCTTGGCCCCCATCCTGACGGCCTATCTGATGGTGATGTTCGTGCCCCTCAGCACGCCCGCAGCACTGCACGTCGATGACGTCCTTGAACCAGCTAAAATTGTCGACTGGCTGGCCAAGCCTGAAACCGCAGTTCTCTTGAAAAGAGAGCTCGCTGCAGACGACACGGAACTGATAGCCAAGCTGAAGGAACATTCCGAGTTCACTAACGATGATCGCATCGCTATCGCACGAACGCTGAATCGCCTGATTGAAGACGGTTCGCTGTACGATTCAACTACGATGGCGAATCTCAACCTTCCCCGAGAAGCGCTTCGGACTATCGAGAAGTTCGCAGCCCACGAAACCGTCGGTGCGGACGAAAAAAATCGCATGAACCGACTGATCGTCGAGGCATTGCTGCCTACGTCGGTCAAGCGGCTCTATGGACTCGGGTGGCGCCCCGTGCTGTACCTTTACGGTGGAGTGGGACTGCTGGTAGCTCTGGTTTACTGGACGATGTTCCGAGAGACCCCCGACGCGCATCCGGGAACCAATCAGGCCGAACGAGAACTGATTCGCGGGCCGGGTGATGCCGTTGCGCCGGTCTCGAAACCGAAGCTGGAGCCAGTCCCGATCGGGCGACTCCTCACCAGTGCCAACATGTGGAGCAACTCCATGATGCAGTTCGGCACAAACGTTGGATGGCTGTTTATCGTGACGCTGCTGCCGCGGTTCTTTGCCGATGTCTACGACGTACCGATCATCACTCGCGGCTACATGACGATGATTCCCTCGCTCGTCGGAATTTTTGGGCTTGCGCTGGGCGGACGACTCACGGACATGTGGGGCAAGAAGTTTGGTCTGAAGTGGGGTCGCCGGCTGCCAATTCTAACGTCCCGGCTGACAGCGATTGGTGCCTACGTAGGTTGCATCGGGGTCTCCATGCTGCCTACAGATTCTCCACTCAATTCGCCGTGGACAATCACCGCATTGTGCGCTCTGGCCGCGTTCTCGACGGACGTGGGAGTCGCGCCCACCTGGGCGTTCGTGCAAGACGTCGGGGGACGTCATACGGCGTCGGTCCTGGGCTGGGGCAACATGTGGGGCAACCTGGGCGCCGCTATTGCTCCCCTCCTCTACGACCTGGCCTTGGGCGAAAAGCCCGGCATTAAGGAATGGAATCTGACCTTCGCACTGTGTGCTCTGGCGTTTGTGTTCAGCGGAGCCTGTGCCCTCGCTCTGGATGCCACTCGCCCTGTGTTCTCAGACGAACAGGACTGATAGCCCACTCCATCAGGGTGGCCAACACCCCTTCTCTTTCAACCAGCCCTGCACGATGGGTTCGACAATCGACCGAATCGCAGCGTTCGCGTAGCCACACCAATGCACTGGAGTCGTTACATCCAGCGGTGCGTCGAGCGGTTCGCCATAGCCGTTCGTGACAATCACTCCGGCTTGTTGAGCAGCCAGCAGGCCAGCCAGATCATAAGGATGAGCCGACATGACCGGCCCTCGCACACCATTCATCTGAGCCATCAACGGCCGCAGGTCAATGCAGCAGCGGTCGCGTCCCGTCATCAATTGAACGAGTTGCCCACCGGTCGAGATGTACTGATCGTCGAACATGTTCGGAGCTTCCGCGAGTTGCGGATCCGCAGCCGCTATCTTTTCCGTGAGTTCAGCCGCGAGTTGTTTGATTCCGGGAAAGTAGCTGACAACGGAGACAAAACCGTCTCGCAGCGTCGTCTTGGAACTTGGCGTTACAGCGAATTCAGAGGCAGCGGAGCAAGCTGACTCAATCAATGAAAACGTGCCCTCACCATCTCGCGCCGCAGTCAGATCAACTCGCAAACCGCGAGTCTGTTGCCCACGCACGGCAACAAACGCATCGGCGAGGTACTGCTTGGATGTTGGCAACTCAACGCTGACGGAAGCCAGGCTTTCACGCAAACAGCCTGTCTGAGTCCGCCCGTCTGTCACTGCCGCCAGAAACCAGGCCGAGCGTTTGTCGTACATCAGCATGCGAGTGCCATCGATCGGATCCATGATCAATCGGAACCGAGACGTCACGCCAGCCTCGCCAAAGCGCATGTGCCCGTCGTCGCCAAACCCTTCAGCGACCAGATCGAGTGGAAAACACTCCGCAGGCCACCTGCGGATTTCGCGCGTAATCGCACCTTCCACGAAATCATCAATGGCGTAGATGCGGTCTCCAGCGGCTTCGCGAGTGGGTTCGGCCAAGCGATCGAAACCACCATGTTCCCGCTGCAAACGCACAATCTCGGCCTGCACGACCATGCCCAATCGCAAGAGCCGGTCGCTCCATTGCTCGTCGCGGGATCCAGTCATCGTGCGCCTTTGAAACGGGAAGTTCAACGGGGATCAACTAACCGCACGGCCAGTGCCAGCCGGGAATCATCCTCCGGCATCACGCTACGCAAGTCGAGCCAGACTTCCTGCTGCTGGATGCGCGGGACAACCCGAATCTTCCCGGTGCGAAGTCGATAGGCAAACTGGTCCACCGTCACCTGCCGAGGCCGCACGGCCACAACAAATCCTGGAAGCTGAACGGCCGGCAAGCTGCCACCTCCCACTTCCGACGATTGCTCGCGCACGCTCACTTCCAGATCACCGATTCCACCAAGTTCGCTGGCCACCGCATTCGCACGACGCCTCAGTTCTTCGGGCGGACAACAGAGCATCATCAGCGTGGGGATCTCCTTTTCGGCAACATCGCGCACGTAGGAATCGAGTGTCGCGGCAAGCGCCGCCAGCGTCAGCTTGTCGATTCGCACGGCACGCGCCAAAGGATGCTGCTGAATCTGCTCGATTAGTCCTGCTTTACCTAACACGATGCCGCACTGAGGTCCCCCCAACAGCTTGTCGCCACTCCCGAGCACAACATCCGAACCTGCTGCCACGCTTTGTTGAAATGTGGGCTCGTCTGCAAATCCAACAGCAGCCATATCGAAGAGTGCCCCACTGCCGATGTCATCGATCAAGAGAACTCCGTGCCGACGCGCTAACTCCACCAGAGCGTGATGCTCAGGACGCTCTACGAATCCGACCACGCGATAATTCGACGGGTGCACACGCAAGATCGCCGCGGTGTTCGGGCCGATCGCTCGATCGTAATCGCTCAGTCGCGTGCGATTGGTCGTTCCTACCTCACGCAGAACAGCGCCGCTGAGTTGAAAGATGTCCGGCAACCGAAAGCAGCCACCAATCTCGATCAGTTCGCCGCGCGAGATCACGACTTCACGACCGGCGCACAGGGCCTGCAGCGTCAGCAACGTGGCGGCAGCGTTGTTGTTGACGATCGCCGCGCGCTCACACCCCGTCAACAACTGCCAGACGGGCTCCAATTGATAGCCACGGTAGCGCCGGAGTCCTGACTCCAGATCAACTTCCAGATTGCAGGCCGCCGACGCATCATGAACAGCTTGGCGTGCAGCGGCGGATAAAGGCGCTCGTCCCAATGATGTATGCAGGACGATCCCGGTGGCATTGATGAGCTTCCGAAAGTGCGACCGTTCGGTCAGCTCGGCAGCCGTCGCAATCGCCTCAACAATCTCTTCAGCCAGGTGTTCACGACTCGCGGGCGCGGGCACGTCTGCTTCTGCCAGCAGCCGTTGTCGAACACTATTGATCGCCGCTCGAATCCAATCCAGGACCTGAATTCGTCCATAGCTGTCCGTCAGTTCCTGAAGAGCAGGATTAGCAGCAACTTCATTCACCGACGGTAAATCACGCAGCATGAATAGGACCCGCTGAAGTTCAATGCCGCTCAACTGCCATCAGCACCAAGTCACGATTCGGTGCTGATCGCCGCGAGTTGGCCGCTCGTCGCTTTCACATAATCGCCAGGAGCGATGAAGACCTGCAATCCTCGCTGGCCAGCGGACACCGAAACGACGCCAAACAGTTCCAGCGTCTCATCAATGTAGACGGGAAAGGCCTTCTTGGCACCGAGGACAGTGACACCACCGCGAATGTAACCTGTCAACGGCTGAACGTCTTTCAGCGCCACGGGCTCAATCTTCCGATCACCGGTGACCTTCGCCAAAGCCTTCAGATCCAACTGGCAGTTACCCGGCACCACGGCAAAACAACAACCTTGCTTGTCACCGCGCACCACGAGCGTTTTGAAAACCTGCTCCAAGGGTAAACCGACCTTGGCAGCAACCGTCTCGGCGGACAGGTCTTCCGGATCAACGTCGTATTCCCGCAGTTCGTACGGGAGCTTCATCACGTCCAGAAGTCGCACAGCGTTTGTCTTGTGTGACATCAGCATCTGCCGGAAATCAGGCGAACTAACACCACATCAAACGGAAGATATGAGCAACTCCAGCCATGCCGATCAGCGAGGACAGGACTCGCTGAGTCGGGGCGGGAACAAGGATCGCTCTCGACTCGATAGAAGGAGGGAACCGCAACCGTCAATTCTGTTGTGAAGAAGCGACCTGTGAAGCCGCGGCACTATCGAGGAGATTCATGGTCAGGAAACAAACGAGCCCGCATGCGGATAGATCGGGGCGACTAGAACTTACGCACGATACCAACAATCACACCGAGCACGGTCACGTTGCTGGAGTGCACAGCCTTCTTGCTGGTGGTAAGCGGCTCAAGTCGCGCACCGCGTGCATCGGCGAAGTACCGACGCAGCACAGCGTTCTGGCCATCCAGCAATGCCAGCACTCGATCACCGTCGCGGCAGGCTTCCTGCTTGCGAACAATGACATAGTCACCGGATTCAATGCCATCGTCAGCGAACGAATCGTCCTTGGCCTTCACGCAAACGTGATCGCCACTGCCGAACACGTCCATGAAGTCGATCGACTCCTCTTTCGCCATCGACAAAGGACTGCCGGAGGAAATCGATCCCAGCGTCGTCAAGCTCGTCGCCCGATGCGGCTTGTCGGCCAACTGAATGGCTCGCGACATGTGCGACTCGCGAAGGATCAACCCCTTCTTTTCCAACGCTTTCAAATGGCACATCACTCCGTTGGGAGAGCGGATCCCAAATTCGTTTCCGATCTCTCGAACCGTCGGGCCATAACCGCGGTTCAGAATCTTGTCCTTGAGGAACTCAAAGATGTCCCTCTGCCTTGGCGTCAACGTCGCCAATTTCGTGTTTCCCATCGCAACCCTCGATGTCTGTGTAAGAGTCCTTTCCACCACCCGAGGTTATCCAGACTCCTACTACAAGAAGATTGCGTGACGATACGGACGAGCGCTCCGGTTGTGAAGTGATCTAGTCACTGAAAAACCAGTAATGCGGTAATGAACCCTCACCATGTGCACGAACGTAAGGTGAAGCAGGGAATGAACTTGAAAACACGTGGCAACAGCCAGCATCATTTCGCAACAATACTGTACGAATGCGGCAATGCGCAAATCCAAACATTGCCGCCACAAATAGCCACAATCGAGTTTATGCGGCATACTTGGCAACACCGGACGTCTTTGCAATTGCCGCGTCGAAATCAACCAGCATCGGTAAGTTGCCGTTCAATGCTGCAGTCGTCTTCTGCGCGCGCGGGTGTTGCAAGAGCGCAGGAACTGTGGTTGTCGGAGCAAGCATCGTCGAGATCACACGGGCACTAATCTCGGAATTGGGAACCACCGCCAGGTTGAACGATTGCAACACGCGCGGCAAAACGGCTCGAATGATCGACTGCGCCAGCGGCGCACCGAGACACAGACGCGGTCCACCGCCAAATGGCAGGTATTCATAAGAGGACGGCTTAATCGACAACCAGCGATCCGGCAGAAAGCGACGGGGCTCGGAATAGAGCGACTCCATACGGTGAGTCATGAACTGGCTATAGATCACGATGCTTCCCGCCGGAATGGTCGCAGCACCCATCTGAACTTGTTCCTGAGCAATGCGCTGAGAATACGCGGACGCGGGCAGAATGCGCATGCTTTCGCAGATGACTCGATCCATCAGCGAAGCCGTCGAAAAGAGGCTAGGATCTTCAGAGGCCGCCGGCTGCGCGAATTCCTCATCCAGACGTTGCATCGCCTCAGGATGTTGAGCCAGCAACAACAAGGTCCACATCAGCGAATGCGCGGTTGTCATATGCCCGGCTGCAAACAGCAACGCCGCCTGTCCGATCAACTGGGCCTCGGTCATGCCGTCCCCGGCCTCCTGAGCTTGAATCAGCAGGGACAGCATATCGCCGCCGCGTTCCGCTGCCGCGCGGCGATTGGCCAACATGTCCTTGATTCGGAGTTCGACTTCCTCCGAGTAACTCAGCAGTTCCTGGTAGCGTTCGAAGGCATCGCTTCCAGAGGCAAAAGCCGCCGCACCGGTCTCATGATTCAGCTCAACCCAGCGATGGACCATCTTGCCGAGTTCAAACGCGGATTCCTGGTTCGTCATTCCAAAGAGAATAGAACTGACTACGCGCAACATCAGGTGGGTCATGTCCGCAGAAAGATCGCGAACCTGACCGACTCGCCACTCGCTGAGCATTTCGTCGGTGAGGCGCGTCACAACTTCGCGGTAGGCAGAGACCGCCTGCTTGCCAAAGGCACTCTTGACGACGCGTCGCTGCTGAGAATGCTCCTGGCCATTCATGCTCAGCAGCCCACTCGTCATGCGACGCTGAGCGGAGTTCTTGGAACCGCGCATGGCGAAGAACCGTGAATGAAACAGGTTCGGCTGGCTCAGCAGTTCGCGATTGTATTGAGCACCTAGTGCGAAGATGACCTGTTGGTCGCCCTCGCGCACGGCGAAGAGATCCCCATGAAGACTCTGCAGCCGCGTCATATACGCGATGGGATCTGCCGCGAAGTCGCGAACGCTGCCCGACACAACGGGCAGTCCATCAACGACGGTGAAGTTGGCATCCATGCCGACACTCTCTAGTCCAACGATATTGTAGGGTCGCGGAATCATGCGGCCTCGGCAGACAGATTAGGGTGACGACAAAGTTCTTCAAGTTCAGACAGCGTTAAGGAGAGGATTTGTTCTTCCAGCTCCGCAAGTCGCTCAGCCACAAATGTTCCGTCCATCAGGCGATGGTCATATGCAAGCGTAACGCGGCATTCATTACGGGCATTGAGCGGCCCGTATGTCAGTGACGTTGTGAGGAAGCCCGGCGGATGTTCAATCTCCGCGCCGCGTCCGGCAACGGTTGTCAGCAGAAAGGTGCCAAGTCGTTTGGATCGTTTCGCACCGCTGACGTTCAGGTTCCACCACCAGATGAACCGTCTCAGAAGCGACGGCAGCGCGCTCAGTTGGAGTTGCTGCCGAAACACTTCCTCAACGGGTTCTTGAGTAAACCGGTCCAGAGCCAGTTGAACATCCCTCAGCGGCACCTGATGCGGTGCTCGGATCTTGCCCCACAGCAACCAGTCATCGGCTGCGTGCTTGCGCTGCACAGCCACGGTCGCGACAGGCTCGGCGTGTTGTACGACGTGAGGGAATGGCCAGTTGACCCACGACTGACACAGACGTGCGTTTCGGGCGCACACCGCCGAATAACTCTTCAGGAAGATCGCCGGCCACGACACGCGCTGCGGAGTTTGCCGGCGAGTCTCCTCGACGCGATGAAGTTTGAAGATCCGGCTTTGAGCGGTTGTAGGCACCGCTTGAAACAGCCTCAGCACATCGCACACCAGAACGCGGCTGCGCGGAAGAAGCATGCGGCGGGAATTGAAACCGGTCTCAGAAGTCATGATCGTAGTCACGGTATGAACGAAGCGAGTCTTCGTCATATCGACACGCGCACTACTCAATTCGCCTCTGACCGATAGCGGCAGCGCGTCCGTCAAAACACGAAGTGTTCAGCAGCAAGCACGTTCCGGATGCGCGTGCAACGACGGAATAGAACGGTTAGCAGGGTGCCAATGAGGGGCAAGCACAGGCGGAACCAGTTGCGGCTTGCGGACTGGCCTCTTCGATCTTCGCCGGAAGTTGAGCAGTCAGCGCGATTGTGCCGCCTTGACCGATTGCAGCTTCAACCAGGCTAAGCAATCCCGCCATCGGCAACCCCAACCAGTAGGCCGCTCGCTGCAGCAGGCGCTGACCGCGCGTCATCGCACTTTGACTCGGAGCGTCGTAACGATGCAGCGACGAATACAACGAATTGCGCGGTGCATCTGTCAATTGATTGAGAGCGCTCTGCAGCCAGCCAAACGGATTCTGGAGCAAGGCGAAGTGGCGTGTTGAACACACCTGAAAGCCATGCCGATCGACCAGCTTAGCCAACGTACGATCCGAGAAATGATAAACGTGTCGCGGCAGGTCCAGATGGAACCAGTTCGCCCCCGACCAGCGCGACTGCCAGCTGCCAAGGTTCGGCACGGCGATGATCAGCCGCCCGCCCGGCTTCAGGACACGAGCGATCTCATCCAGCGTCTGATCGGGCTGAGGCAGATGCTCCAGCACATGCCAGAGAATCACCGCGTCAAACGTGCTGCTCGGATACCGCGCATCCGCTAGCTGCGGTGCAATCCGAATCTTCGCACGACGATCAGCGCCTTCAGCCGCTGCGGCGTTCAGCTCAACACCATGAGCTTCATAGCCCAAATCCAGAATGCCGCGCAGCATCACTCCGCGTCCGCAACCGACATCGAGCACTCGCCCGCCCTGCGGGATTCCTCTCAACAAAGTCGCAGCGCGAAGCTTCGCGCCGAGTCGCACACCAGCCTCAACCAGCGGCTCAAACTTCGCGTCCGGAGTTCCGTAATACTCGGCCGGATAGAACTCGGCGATGCGGGCACTGGAAGGCATTGGATGCAGCGATCCCAGCCCGCAGCCATCACAGGTGACGAATCTTTCCTGCAAGCCTTGAATGAGATACTTCGGCGTCGCGGCGATATGCCCACAAACAACGCACGGTGAGGTTTCAACCGCTGGTTCCGCGCGCGCGGGTAGCGGCCAGATTGGCGGATGCTCCGGAATGTGCTCTGGCGGAACCAACCCCAGGTCACGAGCACGCTCGGCTTCGATCAGTTCCTGCAGTGACTCAATAATCCCCAGCACGTCCTCAGGTCGCCGGACGCGGGGCGACGACGCGGCATCGCGCGCCTGCAGTTGAACCAGCGCAGCCTCAGACTCAAGACCGCGAGACTCCGTTGGTATCAGTTCTGTCGACATGGCAAACCCGAGGGCATTGAGTAGCTCTGCGATTCCCGAAACCCGCCATCGCCAATGACGGCGCGGAATCGCAGAGCGCGATGCCTCAAACCTAGGTCGCCCTCAACAACACGCGGTCCAGATTTCCCGCACCGCCAGATCCGCCCTGACAGCTCGCAGCGATTGTGTCGAGAATGCAGGGCGTGAGGCAGCTTGTCTCGCGTCGGCGAGCGTCAATCGCTGCTTAAGACGGTATCAGCAACGTCAGAGTCTGACGCTTGCCGTTGCGGATGATGACCACCGCTACCTTGTCGCCCGGCTTTCGATTGTAGAGCGACCACGCCAGCATGTCGGTCTCACGCACGAGGTCGGTCTTGCCGTCGAACTCAACGATAATGTCGCCCTTCACGAACCCAGCCTGCTTGGCCACGTTGTGTGGGCTGTACTGCCCGACGTGCTCCACCCTCAGAGCCATCTGCGATGGCTCAAGCTCGAGCTTTTTCCGTTCTTCATCGGGCAGCACTTTCGAGAACATGCCGCCCAGAGCTGAACGACGCAGTTCCCAGCTTGAAGCTCGCCACGCGATGTCATCCTTTTGCCGCCACTTCGCGGGCAGAGTCAACTCAATGCTCTTCGTCTCATTGCCGCGGCGCACCGCTGCCTTCAATTTCGCTCCGTCCGCGGAAGCGTGATGCAGTACCCATTGCACGTCGGCGATCGACAACAGCGGCTGGCCTTCCAGAGATTCAATAACGTCGCCGGCCTTGAAACCCGCAGTAGCAGCAGCCGAGTCCGCAGTCACGGACTTCACCAGAGCCCGTTGATCGGGGTCCAGAATCAAGCCGATTGCCTTCGGATGTGGATACGGAAACAGGACCTTCTCAGGAATACCGCCCTTCTGAGTGCGGTAATACTCCCGCTGCGCATCTCCGATCTGATGGCAGTGAATGCAACTGCGAACCACATTGCCGCTGTAGTCCAACTCCGAGCCGTATTTGCCCGCCAGCTGCGGATACTTTTCAGGAGCCTTGAAGTCCGGTGCCGGGCCAGTCTTCCCGGCCAGAGCCGTCTTCACTGCCGGGTAACGGCTGTGAAGTTCCAACGCACCTTCAAGTGCTCGGCCCAGTCCCTCAACGGAGACATCGCCCTTCCACTCGGTCCGGTCAGAGCGCGTCCCAAAGCGACCATAAATCGTCCGGTCCGCATTCAGCATGAACGCGGCGAAGGACTGGTCGGTATCATACTGAAACAACGACAGGTCGAGACCGTTCGTCGACACGATGCGCACGCAGACGAACTTGCTGAGCAGTGGCTTCACGCGCGGATTCTGATCGATGAGCTCATCATCCAGCTTCACGCACTCCTCGCAGGGAATGCACCGCAGGATGACCAACAGCGGCTTGCCGGTTTCTTTCGCCTCGGCAAAACCCTTCGCCAAGTCGTTGTAGATCCAGAAGCCTTCGCTCTCTACCTTCTTCTTGTCCGCCCGTACTTTCTCTTCGCGGGTTTGAGCCGCCAACGGCTGGTAAGGAACGAGCGATAAGACGCAGCAGACGAGTGCTAACCAGCGTTTCATGAAACACCTCTCAGGGGAAAGTGAGGGGCAGCGGCGATAAAACAGACGTTCCAGTTCTACCCCGAGACAGTTCGCTTCCGCCAATCTCGGGAACCTCAGATGAGAAAATCCTCATCCGCGATTGGGGCTCCGAGCACGTGCTCCTCCAACTCTCCGCGCCATTCGTGAACCATCCGAACTGGAGTTACAAGGAGGCCGGACATTTCCATGCCATCTGTCGGACAGGCTTATCCGAACTTCAGACTCCTCATCTCAACTCTTTTGAACCGCCAGGCAACGCCATGATCTACGACCTCGCCCCAATGGCGCGCGTCACCAGAGTCAATCGTTCCATTGAGTTCTACCGGCACTTCGGCTTTGAAGTTCAATGTTGCTTCGGTGAGCCCGAGTTGGCGTGGGCGGCGCTGCACGCCAAACAAGGCGTCCTGATGCTGTCGCGATCAGACCAGCCCATCGCGGCGGATCAGCAGGCGGTGCTGTTCTATCTCTACACCACCGACTTGCAGAAACTGCGACAGCAGTTGCAGTCAGCAGGGATCAATACGGGAGAGGTCACGTTTCCGTTCTACATGCCAGAAGGCGAGATGAGCGTCACCGACCCGGACGGCTATTGCCTGCTGATTGGACAAAGCGATTGCTGGCGTCGGCCTCCTGCATAGGGAATACTCAGTCGGTTTGCGAATCCCACCTCAGAGACAACGCCTCGCGTCTTTGACGATCTGACCAGCCACGCCGCGACCCCACCACTGAGAATCGTGATGTTGAAACGACTCATCCTCTGCGCCTGGGCTATCGCCCTGAACCTGCTGGTGGCATCTCTCGCTGCAGCAGGTGATGCACGTTTCAGCTATGAGGTGCTGCCGATTCTGTCCGACAAGTGCTTTCACTGTCACGGGCCGGATGCCAGCCATCGCGAAGCCAATCTGCGACTCGACCTGCGTGAGTCTGCAATCGCAGATCTCGGAGGTCACGCGGCGATCGTTCCCGGAGATCCAGCACGCAGCGAACTCCTCAAGCGCATCACGACCAGCGATCCCGATGAATTGATGCCGCCGCCCAAGTCGCATCGCAAGCGGCTGACGGCGAAGGAAGTCGACACGCTCAAGAGCTGGATCGCGGCGGGCGCTCCCTGGGGCCAGCACTGGGCCTTCGAAAAGCCATCACGCCGCAGCGGTGCTGCCGCTCCGAACCAGATCATCGACAAGCTGGTCGGCGAACGGCTGAAGGCCGAGGGGCTGTCGTTTTCCGATCCTGCGGCGAAGCACACACTGCTGCGACGGTTGTCGTTCGACATCACCGGCTTGCCTCCCACTGCCGCTGAGTTAGCGGACTTCCTCAAGGATGATTCTCCGGAAGCCGTGCAACGAGTCGTTGATCGGCTGCTGAAATCGCCGCACTACGGCGAGCGAATGGCCATGTGGTGGCTCGACGCTGCCCGGTATTCAGACACCGACGGCTTTCAAGGCGACGCCACCCGCACCAACTGGCCGTGGCGCGATTGGGTCATCAACGCCTTCAACGCCAACATGCCATTCGACCAATTCACCATCGAACAGTTCGCGGGAGACCTGCTGCCGGACGCCAAGCCCGAACAGATCCTCGCCACGTGCTTCCATCGCAATCACATGACCAACGGTGAAGGCGGTCGCGATCCCGAGGAGTCCCGCATCGACTACGTCATCGACCGCGTCAACACGACCGGCACGGTCTGGCTGGGGCTGACGCTGGGCTGCACGCAGTGTCATTCCCACAAGTTCGATCCCGTTTCGCAGTCCGACTACTACAGCCTCTTCGCGTTCTTCAACAGCATTGATGAAGACGGCGGCGCTGGTCCGGGTGCGAAGCCGCTGCTGAGTTATCAACCGCCATTGGCATCGCGGGCCGTCGAGGAAGCTCAGCGCATTGTCGAAGAACGCAAGCCGCTCGAAGCCGCTGCCAAACGACAGGCCGAAGCTCAATTCCCCGACTGGCTCGCGCAGCAGACTGCCCGAGTGAAAAGCGGATTTCAGGCGTGGCATGCGCTGGTGCCGTCGTCCGTAACGTCGGCCGAAGGAACGGTGCTGAAACATGAATCCGATGGCATCGTCCAAGCGAGTGGACCGGTACTTCGGCAGGACGACTACCGCATCATCGCGTCGTTGCCGAAAACTTTTATGGCCTCCAATGACTCGCGAGTCACGGGCTGGAAGCTGGAAATCCTACCGCACGCGTCGCATACCGACGGCAAGCTGTCACGCGGAGCACGTGGTGAGTTCATCCTCACCGACGTCAAACTGCAGGTTCGTAAACGTGGCCGCTCGGAAGTTCGAGATATTCTGATTGGCAGCGCCGTGGCTGATGTCGAGAACGAAGCCAAGGCCCGCGAATACGGCAAGGTGACTGATACGCTCGACGACGACCCGCGCAACGGCTGGACCACGGTCGGCCACGACGCGAAACAACCGCATATCGCCGTCTTCTCGTTAGCCGAGCCACTGGTGCTCAGCGACGACGAGGAACTGCTGTTCGTGCTGCTGCAGCGTTCCACCACCGGCGACGCCAACATTGGCCGGTTTCGCATTTCCGTAACCGATCAGCCGGGCAACGCCGTCAAAAAGCTGGAGCCAATGCCTCTCGAAGAGTTGGCTGCGGCGGCGAGTAAATCAGAAGGCGGAAGCGTTGAGCTGGATCCCAAGCTGAAGCAAAAGCTGCTCAGCCAGTTCCTCGACGATCACGACGACTATCAAGCTGCCAAGTCCATCCTCGACCGCGCGAATCGACAGCTCAATGAAGTGAAATCCGCGTCGGGCACGCTCAAGATCATGGTCCTGGGTGATCGCAAGGAACCGCGTAAGACGCACGTACTCGACCGCGGTGTGTGGAACAAGCACGGCACTGAAGTGCAGCCGGGTGTAGTCCCCGCGCTGCTCGCTTTGCCCGCAGAGCAAACCAAGACGCGCCTGGATCTCGCGAAGTGGCTGGTCTCGCATGACAACCCGCTGACCGCCCGCGTGATGGTGAATCATCTCTGGCAGATGTTCTTCGGCGCGGGACTGGTGCGAACTCCCGACGACTTCGGCTTGCAGGGTGAACGACCAACGCATCCCGAGTTGCTGGACGAGTTGGCCATCGAGCTAATGGAGCACAACTGGGACCTGCATCACATCATCCGTTTGATCGCGACCAGTCGCACGTATCAGCAATCGAGCAATGCATCAGAAGAACTGCTGACACGTGACCCCGACAATCGCCTGCTGGCTCGCGCAGCCCGCTTCCGCCTGCCGAGCTGGATGCTGCGCGATGCCGCCCTGCAATCCAGCGGACTGCTCAATACCGCGATTGGTGGCCCGCCGACTCGTCCCTATCAACCGGCCGGCGTCTGGGAAGAACTCTTCATGGGTCGTTATCGCTATGACCCGAGCGAAGGAGCCGCTCAATACCGCCGCACCGTGTATACGTTCTGGCGACGTTCCAGCGCGCCCACGTTTCTGTTCGACAGTGCCCAACGTCGAGTCTGCGAAGTCCGCACCAGTCGCACCAACACGCCCCTGCACGCGCTCACACTGTTGAATGACGGCACTCTGCTGGAAGCTTCGAAGGACCTTGCGCGACAAGCCTCTCTACAGCACGAAACCGACAAGCATCGTCCGTCAAACGACCAGCTAAAGTTTCTCAGCCGCCGCGTTCTTTCGCGAGAACCGAGCGCAAACGAATTGGCCATCCTCAGTCGAGAATGGTCGCGCGCTGTCGACTACTATAAGAACTCACCGAACGACGCCGCGAAGCTGCTGGCCGTCGGACAACCGCAAGTCAAGCCCGCCGAGAAGGCGATCGATCCGGCTCAGGCTGCCGCGTACATGCTCACCGCGAGTATGCTATTCAATCTCGATGAAGCGCTGGCTCACGAATGACGCTCCGCACTTGAACCCAGAACGGCTCTGATGTCGCACGAGATTGATGTTCCGCAGGTCGAAGTCGCCCGCCCAAACTGGCTGCTGCTCGAAGACGGCCCGTTGCTGGCCGTCAACAAGCCCGTTGACCTGTTGACCGAAGGTGTTCCGGCCGGCTTGCCCACGATGGTCGGCTTGGTGAAGGAATACCTTAAGCAGAAGTATGACAAAGCCGGCAACGTCTACCTCGGTATCCCGCATCGGCTGGATCGCGCCTCATCCGGAGTGCTGGTCATGACCCGCAACTCCAAGGCAGCAGCCCGAGTCGCTGAACAATTCGAGAAGCGTGAGGTCAGCAAGATCTACTGGGCTTTGCTGGAGCGCGAGCCCACCGAATCAGCGGCCGAACTGGTCGACTGGCTGCGAAAGATCCCGGACGAAGCCCGCACAGAAGTGGTCGCTCAAGGTTCCGCTCCGGACGCTAAGGAAGCTCGTCTGCGCTACCGCGTGCTCGGTCAGCAGTCGTTCGGCACACTGGTGGAAATTGAATTGCTCACCGGCCGCATGCACCAGATCCGAGCCCAATTCTCGTCACGCGGGTGTCCGGTTGTGGGAGACACTAAATACAGTGCCCAACCTTGGCAGACCGACGAACCAGCTTCCGATACACGAGATGACGTGCGGATCGCCCTGCACGCCCGGTCCCTCACACTGAAACACCCCATCCGCTACGACGAACTGCGTATCGAAGCCCCAGTCCCCGCGTTCTGGCAGTTGCCGGATCAGGTCGCCGAATCAGCAACGACTCCGTAACCGGCATCTCGAATCGTGGGGATGATCACATCGAGAATGCGTTTCTTGACCTGCATCTCGGTGCCCATCGGGTTCACGCTGTGGCTGAGTTCGGCCGGGTAGAAGTTCAGCACCGGCTGAGTGGTCTGGCGGTAGATTTCAAAACGGCGACGGATGATCTTCTCGTCAGCATCGTCAGCCCTGCCGGCCACAAGCGCGCGACTTCGCAGACGTTGGACGATCGGTTCGATGTCGTCGGTTTCCAAGTGCACAATGGTCAGCACCTCAATGTGGTCCTGCAGCATCGCACATTGGCGAACGCTGCGCGGGATGCCATCCAGCAGCAGCACCTGCCGCGCGGGGTCGTAGGTACCATTTGAAATCTTCTCGTCCAGCCAATGCCGCCAGATGCGAATGCACAATTCATCGGGCACGAGTTCCCCATGATGGATGAACTTCCCCACTTCCTGACCGTCCGCCGTGGCCGGATCGAGACCTCGAAAGATCGCCCCGGTCGACACGTGCAACACGCCCTTCATCGTTCCCAGCAGCACACCCTGAGTGCCCTTGCCCACGCCAGGCATTCCAAACAGCAGAATCGCGGGCAGCCTGGCGGGTTGTGTCACGGCGGAATCGGGTGTCTTCAAGATCGAAACTTCCTGGCTTCGACGACCGAAACGTAAGAGCAACTGAGTGGGCGTTTCAGTCCTGTCGCGCCACAGTCTCCCCGAGCGGGGGCGGGGTTCTAGCGGAAGGATCGAGCGTGCACAAACTGGCCGAAACGATGTTCTCAGGATCGTTCTGATGGATGCCACGTACGCCCGTCGCAAGTGATGAAACCATCGGTGCCTGCAACGCATTGGTGAGCTGGCTCACGCGAGGCAGTGTCTGAAACACAACCCACCACGTTGAAAACAAAGCGACCTCCCTTCACCATCCGGCGGTGAGCGGCCTACCGCCAGTTGGCAGCTCGGTCAGGACGAGAACAGCTACCGAAATCTTCACCGCGTTTTGTGCGCATCGCTCTGATTGCATTACCCGCCTCACTGAAAGGCACGGATGTCTGACTCTCCCGACAACTCGGTCGATCAGCGGATTCAGGATCTGTACGCGAAGCACTCCGAGCTTTATGAGCGCGGCCACTACCGCTCAGCATCGCGAGTCTCTCGCGAACTGCGGCAACTCGCCAAAGCTGAGGGGCGGATCATCCCTTATCTGCATGCGAATCATCAGTTGATGAACGCGGCTCAATCGTTGCTGGAACCCAACCTCGGAATTGAAGTCGCCATTGATTCCATCGCACTGCTGGAAAGCGAAGAGAAGGCGCGTCTGATTCAGCCGAATCTGCCGGAAGATCGATACGAATACGCCGTGCACCGCATGTCGTCCTGCGCTTACGACAATCTCGCCAAGCACATCGCTAACCGCGATGGGTACAACTCGGACGGCTGCCATGAATGCATCGCGGATGGCATTCAGGTGTGTCGTCGCACCGGCAAGCTAGAATGCATCAACTGCTTCCGCGAGTACGCCACGGACGTGTACCGGGCATCGGACGACCTTGAGATGGCCATGCACCACGCGCGTGCGGTGGAGCAGGTCAATCCTCGCGATGACGACGATGACGATCGCCGCTGGGTGGGCGCCCGCGACCAGATGCATCTGCATCTCGTGCAAGGGCAACTGGAAGCCGCGCTGGACGCCGCGAAACGCTGCTGGCTGCTGCATGTGAACTATCACGCCCCGCTGGAAGCGAAATTCGACACGCTGATTAACCTCGAAGTCATCTTCTGGCTGATGGGCAAGCAGGACGCGCTGCAGGAATTCGTCGCAAGTGCGGGCGTTGAACCGGTCCGAGGCGACGAGATTCCACCCGGCGAATTCCCTCATTGGGATGTCAAAATCAGTCATCGCAATGCTCTGCGACACGCGTGCAGAGGCGAGTTTGCCGAAGCGATCGAAGTGCTAACACGACTCGACCAGCTACTGCAAGCACGACAATCGCTCGATCCCTGGTTCGAAGCGTGCTTGCGACTCGTGTCCATCTGCCTTTTAGCCGGTGAAGCCGAGAAAGCCGCGCGGCTGGCCAAACAACTGACCGAACGTGCTCAAACAGCACGAGACTGGTTGACACTACGACGCCTGAAGGCACTGCAGTCGGGCCAGCTTCCCCCGGCGCCCTTGCCAACGGTGGCCCCCTTCACGTCGGGACCGTTCGCACCTCAGAAAAACTCTTCCGATCAGGGTCATCAGCACGACCACGATCATGGCAGTTGCAGCGATCACGACCATGATCATGACGCTCCTGCGAGTGAGCTGATTGAGACCATTGACCTGATTAACTCAACGGAAGCCGCGCCGACGCCTGAGCAATCGCCGCTGCTCAACTGGCTGGAGAGCTGGTTTCATCGTCTGCATGAGAGTTCAGACGAAGAAGAACGTCAGATCGTCGCCTTCGAGATTCTGAACCGCACGGCCTCAGAAGCGGAAACAGCAGACGAAGCTGCGAGGCTGGTGCACACAGCTCACGTCTTTCTGTCCCAGTACCAACAGGAAATACGAGCGTGGCATTGGGCTCAGCCGTTTCTGGCCGCGTTCGCGAACGATGCCACTCTGATCAACGTCGTCGCATCGCTGGGACAACGCGCACGCGAGGCCGCAGAACAACAAGAGCCCGCGCTGGAACCCGATGACATCGTCCCTCTTGGTCGCCTCGAACAACTCTTCCGGCAATCACTGGACCTCGACGCGGATCGAGCCAATAACTTCGTTCGCGCCGGACAGTTCTATTGGGCGAACGATCGGCAAGGCGACGCGGAACGCTGCTTCGCTCGCGCATTCCGGCTGGATCGAGCGAGCCCGGTCGCGGTGATGCGATTGGCCGAGATTTACGCCGCGACGGATCGCGCTCAAGACGCTCTCAGCGTGCTGGACCTCAGCATTCGCGAGGGCTGCGAAGATCCCGCCGTCTTCTGGCAAGCCGCGATGACGGCCATCAATCAGTCTCGCTATCAGGTCGCCGCCAGCTACCTGCTGCAGTACGAGAAGCACACCTCGGAAGAACAGTGGGTGCACTACTACCTCGCCCTCTGTCACCTGGAAACCGCCCGCCCCGTTGACGCATTGCGATCGTTGGACATTGAAGCCGAACGCAATCCGACGGCGACCTTCGCGACTACCGCGTTGCGTGCCTGCGCGGCGGCACTCGGGAACAACCTCACGGCGCTGCGCGAGCACCTGACAACACTCTTGGGCCTGCCGCTGTCTCAAGTGAACTATCTGACGCAGTCGGGCCTGTCGCGCTTGTTCGAACGACTCTACACGGCAGTGCTCAAGTTGCCGCAGGACGATGCCCAGCGTCTGCAACTCGAACTCGTCGGCCTTCAGGCGGGCTTCGCGCCCGATACTTACTTCGATGCGTTCCGCCAGCAGGGAGACGCCCAAGACGGCGAAAGCTTTTACATCGTCACGTTGGAGCAACCGCTCGACGCGACCTGGCCGCAATCGCCTGGATGCCTCCCCGGCCAGGAACATTGGCAGGTCTATCTGGCTCGCTGGGGCGTGCTCGCACAAGACGTCGGGGAAGCGGAACAGCTCGCGCGCGACTGGCAGTCACGCTGCGGGCTGATGTCCTGCAACCTGTTGTCGATTGACCTGCAAGGCGAGGGCTACAGCGACAAACCGGGCGTCGTCTGGCAGGGCTTTCATATCCAGAATTCAGACGACGCCTGAAGCGAAAACCAGCCACCATGAACGAACCCGACCACACGCCATCCAAATGCCGGTATGTTGTCGTCGGGCTGTTCTGCTTCATGGCGGCCATTGCCTATCTGAGCCGCAATGCGATCTCGGTCTTCGCGGCGGATGAAACATTCGTCGCCGAGTTCCGCCAGAGTGACATGAACGCAGACGCCACGACTCAGGCGCTCAGCCACGTGATGTCGGCGTTCTTCTGGTCGTACGCGTTACTGCAGATTCCGTTTGGCTGGCTGGGTCAGCGTTTCGGCACGCGAGCGATGCTTAGCGCTTACATGGGTGCCTGCGGAGTACTCACGCTAGCCATGGGCCTGTCCACCACGATCGTGATTCTGGCGGTCGTTCAGGCTCTGCTGGGAGCAACCCAAGCCGGGATGCTGCCCACCGCCATGCGATCGGTGGCCGACTGGGTCCCCACCACTCGCCGCGGCTGGGTGTCCGGCCTGATCGCCGCCTGCATGCAGATTGGCGGAGCCATTGCTTCGTCTCTGACCGGGTATCTGGCGGAACAGGGTTACTCGTGGCGCCAAACCCTCGCTTTCTACTCGGCCCCCGCTTTGTTGTGGGCGTTCAGCTTCGTCGTCTGGTTTCGCAACCAGCCGGAGCAACATGCTGGTGTGACGCCCGGCGAGCTCATCATCATTCGCGCCGGCCGGACAGAGCCTGCGACCTCGACTCCACAAGAACGCACCAATTGGGCCGGGATCGTCACCTGCGGAGCGTTATGGGCCATCAACGCTCAGCAGTTCTTCCGGGCCGCTGGCTACATCTTCTTTGCGACCTGGTTTCCCAAGTTTCTGCGCGAGACCTATCACGTGAGCCTCGGCGAGGCCGGGCTGCTGTCCAGCTTGCCTCTGATCACAATTCTATTGGGCAGTACCTCAGGTGGCTGGCTCGCAGACCACCTGCTGAAGCGAACTAACAGCCGAGCGATCGCGCGCAAGCTTGTCGCCAGCGTCTCACTGATTACGTGCTCACTGTTGATTGCGGGAGCTTACTGGGCTCCCACTGCTGAGGTCGCCATCGTCATGATCTCCTGCGGTACTTTCTTCTCGGGGGTGGCTGGTCCGTGTGCGTTCGCTCAGACCATCGACATCGCTGGCCGGCAAGTTCCTGTCGTGTTTGGGATGATGAACATGCTGGGTAACATAGGCGCCGCGATCTGCCCGCCGATCGTGACTGCCTTTGCCGCTAAAACGCAAAGCTGGTCCAGTGTGCTCTTCCTGTTTGGGGCGATCTATTTCGCAGGTGGGTTGAGCTGGCTGTTTCTCGATGCCGAGCAACGACTTAGCTCCGTTGAAAGCACCAAGGACGCCTGAACCTCGCTGCCGGAAACGACTCAGCGAATGCCCCGATAGTCCACTGGAGCAGGCTGGGCTCAAAGGTTTGCAGCCGGAATGAGCCCCTGAAACTTGACCCTGTGACTGGCCGACTTTAATTTGCATCGCTTCCCCCAATACTGGGCAGGAGCGATCATTAGTACCTGCTTATCTTAGATCACAGCAATGTTCGTGCGGACGGTTGAACTTTTTCTGGATGTGGCCAGTTGCCGGAGCTTCTCCAAGGCAGCAGACGCCAACGGTATTTCCCAGTCGTCCGTCAGCCAGTCTGTCGCTCAACTGGAAAAACGACTCGGCGTTGAACTCATCGATCGCACGAAGCGCCCATTAGAGTTAACCGCAGCCGGACAGCGTTATTTTGAAGGTTGCCGCGAATTACTGGACCAGTCGCGCGAACTCGAAGATTCTGTGCAGAGCATCGCCAACAAGGTCACCGGGCGGCTGCGAGTTGCAGCGATCTATTCTGTCGGACTGAGTCAGTTGGACCGCTACGTCGGTCACTTCCAGCGGCTGTTCCCGGAAGTCGAACTGCACGTGGACTTCCTTCATCCCGAAGAAGTTTACGACCGTGTCCGCAGCGATATGGCCGACCTCGGTCTGGTATCGTTCCCGCGTGAAGGCGGTGAATTTGCCTGCATTCCTTGGCAGGAAGAGCGTTTTGTGGCCGTGGTTCCGCCGGGTCACCCGTTCGCCCTGAGGGCTCAGGCGGGAGTTGCAAAACTGGAAGTCACCGAGTTGGATGGCCAGACATTTGTGGCCCTGACGTCCGACCTGAAAGTGCGTCGCGAGACCGATCGCTGGTTCAAGCAGTACAAGATCAACGTGAAGGTCGCCTTCGAATTCGACAACATTGAAACCGTGCGTCGCGCGGTTGAGGACGGCCTCGGGATGGCTCTGCTGCCTGCCCCGACGGTTGCACGCAGCGTAGAGACTGGCACACTCATCCAGTTGGAACTCACGGACGTCGATTGGATCCGTCCGCTGGGCGTCATTCACAAGCGCCATCGACGCCTCAGCAACGCAGCAGAAAGCTTTATCAAACTCCTGAAAGAAAACCCGGAAGACCTTCCGAAGCCCGAACCTGCGGCGGCTCATTCGGATCGGAAGAGGAATGCGCGGCGCCCTAAAGCGTCGGCTTGACACCCAGTCGTGCTCGACGGTGATCAAGCCACCCAGTCGCGCCCCGTTTAATACACATTAACCAATACACTTCGCGTCAGTCGGATCTTGAGATAATTACAATGACACTCAACAACAACGAATTGAACCCTCAACTTAAAGAACTGTTTCAGGCAGGTCGACGTCCTGAAAAGCACGGCATGTACGACCCACAGTTCGAGCATGATGCGTGCGGCGTGGGTTTCGTGGCACATATCAAAGGTCAGCGATCCCGATCCATCGTCGATGATGCGGATCGCATGCTGCGCCACATGACTCACCGCGGCGCTTGCGGCTGCGAAGAGAACACCGGCGACGGCGCGGGCATGCTGACCGCCCTGCCCTATGAGCTGCTGGAACGAATTGCCGACAAAGAACTCAAGGTAAAACTGCCGGCACGCGGACTATACGGTGCAGGCGTTGTGTTCTTGCCGACCGATGCCGCACAACGCGAGAAGTGCCGGGCCATCGTTAATGAGATCATCGCGGCTCAGGGCCAGAAACTGATTGGTTGGCGAGAAGTTCCCGTCGACGCTAAGGGTGCCAACATTGGTCCGACGGCCGTACTCTGCATGCCGCATTTCGAGCAATTGATTATCGGCGCAGCAGACGGACTGGATCAGGAAGGCTTTGAACGCCAGTTGTTCCTGATTCGCAAGTGGGCCAGCCGCAAGATCCGCGTGGAAAGCGGATTCTCCCAAAGAGCTTTGTTCTACGTCAGCTCGCTGTCGACGAAAGTGATGATTTACAAGGGTATGCTCATGTCCGAGCAACTCTTGCCGTTTTACGTCGACTTGCGCGATCCAGATTACAAGTCGCACCTGGCCATGGTGCACTCTCGATTCTCGACCAACACGTTCCCGTCATGGGACCGCGCTCAGCCCTGCCGCTTCATGGCACACAACGGCGAAATTAATACCGTGCGCGGCAACATGAACTGGATGTATGCCCGTCAGGGTGTCATCAAGAGCGACGTGTGGGGCGACGAACTCCGCAAGCTCTTCCCGGTTTGCGAGCCCGACTGTTCTGACTCGGGCAGCTTCGATAACGTGCTGGAATTCCTCTACCACTCCGGCCGCAAGCTGCAGGAAGTGGTGATGATGATGGTGCCGGAAGCCTGGCAAAATCACACCACGATGTCGGAATCCAAGCGGGCGTTTTATGAGTATTATTCTGCCCTCGAAGAACCGTGGGACGGCCCGGCCTCAATTTCATTTACTGACGGCCATTACATCGGTGCCGTGCTGGACCGAAACGGCCTGCGTCCCAGCCGGTATTATCTGACGCACGATGATCGCGTCATCATGGCCAGCGAAGTTGGCGTGCTGGACATCGATCCCAAGCTGGTCAAGGAAAAGGGCCGCCTGCAACCCGGTCGTATCTTCCTCGTTGACTTCGAGCAGGGGCGTCTGATCCCTGACGACGAAGTGAAGAGCGAGATGGCGAGCCGTCGTCCCTACAAGGACTGGCTGAAGAACCAGAAGATCACGCTCGAAGAACTGCCGCGTCATGAAGTTCCCGGTTATTACGAACCGGACGCGCTGCTGAAGCGAGTTCAGGCGTTTGGCTACACGTCGGAAACCATGCAGTTCATGCTGATTCCGATGGTACGTGAGAAACGTGATCCGCTCGGCTCGATGGGCAACGATGCGGCGCTGGCGTGCCTCTCGGACAAGCCCCGACTGACCTATGACTACTTCAAGCAGTTGTTCGCTCAGGTGACGAATCCGCCGATCGACTCGATCCGTGAGGAAGTCGTCATGGCGCTCGAGTGCTTCATCGGCCCAGAGGGCAACCTGCTGGATACCAACGAGCAGCAATGTCATCGTCTCGCCGTGCCACACCCGATCCTCACCAATGAAGAGTTGGGAGCGATTCGACACCTCGACTACCGCGGTTGGAAGAGCCAGACCATCGACATCAGTTACCCGCGCAGCGAAGGCGCGGCGGGTCTGCGTCCGGCGATTGATCGGATCTGCAAAGAAGTTGAAGACGCGATCAAGGCAGGCTTTGGCTTGGTCGTGCTGAGCGATCGCGAAGTTGGACCCGATCGAGTTCCAATCAGCTCACTGTTGGCCTGCGGTGCGGTGCATCACTCGCTGGTTCGTAAAGAACTGCGTACCCGCATCGGTATCGTGCTGGAATCTGGTGAAGCTCGCGAAGTGCATCACTTCTGCCTGCTGACCGGTTACGGCGCGGATGCGATCAATCCATACCTGGCCTTCGAAGCGATCCGTCAGGCTCGCCTGGATGGCTTCCTGGAAAACGACTGGACCGACAAGAAGATCGTCGAGGGATTCCGCAAGGCCGTCGCCAAGGGCATGCTCAAGGTGATGGGCAAGATGGGCATCTCGACGCTGCAGTCTTACAAGGGCGCGCAGATCTTCGAAGCCGTCGGACTGAATGGCGACGTCGTTGATACCTGCTTCGTCGGCACTGCCAGCCGCATCGCTGGTGTTGGCTTCGACGTGCTCGCTGAAGAAGGGGTGCGCCGCCACGAACTTGGTTATCCGACTCGCGAAACCGTCCATCTGCCAGTGCTGCCGAACGATGGCCAGTTCCACTGGCGTCGTGAGGGCGAAGCGCACTCGTGGAACCCGATGACGATCACCGAAATCCAGGCTGCGGCTCGTACTGGAGACAAAGAGGCTTACAAGCGGTTCTCCAAGCTCATCAACGAACACTCCACGAAGTCCTGTTTCTTGCGAGGGTTACTGCAATTCAAGACGGGTACGCCGATTCCGCTGGACGAAGTTGAACCCGCCAGCGAAATCGTGAAGCGGTTCTGTACCGGCGCGATGAGCTACGGCTCAATTTCGGCCGAAGTGCACGAAGCCATTGCAGTCGCCATGAACCGCCTCGGTGGCAAGAGTAACACCGGCGAAGGTGGCGAGGACTACAAGCGCTTCAAGCCCTACTTGAACGAAGCTGGCCGCATCGACAGCAAACGCTCGGCGATCAAGCAGGTGGCCTCGGGCCGCTTCGGCGTTACGAGCTACTACCTGACCAATGCCGACGAACTCCAGATCAAGATCGCTCAAGGCGCCAAGCCGGGTGAAGGTGGCGAATTGCCGGGGCATAAGGTCGACAAGATCATCGCGGCCACTCGGCATTCAACGCCGGGCGTGGGTTTGATCAGTCCACCTCCACACCACGACATTTACTCGATCGAAGACCTTTCGCAGCTCATTTTTGACCTGAAGAACTCCAATCCAGGAGCCAAGGTCAGCGTGAAGCTGGTGTCTGAGGTCGGCGTCGGCACGATCGCGGCCGGTGTGGCCAAAGGCCATGCGGACAAGATCCTGATCGCCGGTACGGAAGGCGGTACGGGTGCGTCGCCTCTGACGAGTATCAAGTACGCCGGTCTGCCATGGGAACTGGGCATCGCCGAGACTCATCAGGTCCTGGTGATGAACGACTTGCGCAGCCGCGTGCGTCTGGAGACCGACGGTCAGCTTAAGACCGGTCGCGACGTGATCGTCGCTGCGATGTTGGGTGCCGAGGAGTTCGGTTTTGCGACCGCTCCGCTGATCACCCTGGGTTGTATCATGATGCGCAAGTGCCATCTCAATACATGCCCGGTGGGTGTGGCGACTCAAGATCCAGAACTCCGCAAGAAGTTCACGGGCCAGCCTGAGCACCTCATCAACTACCTGTTCATGGTCGCCGAGGAAACTCGCGAGATCATGGCCCAGCTCGGCTTCCGCACGATTAACGAGTTGATTGGGCGAGTTGACATGCTGAAGACCGATGAGGCTGTCAGCCACTGGAAGGCCAAAGGCATCGACCTGACGCCAATTCTGACACCCGCCCTCAAGCCGCATCCGAATGTCGGAACCTACTGCCAGATCTCGCAGAATCATGGACTGGACGAGGTGCTCGATAACGACCTCATCAAGCAGGCCCTGCCCGCGATTCACGAAGGCAAGCCCGTCCGCATCCAGATGCCGATTCAGAACATCGACCGCGCGTTCGGCACGATGCTCAGCCACGAAGTTACCAAGAAGTGGGAAGACGCCGGCCTGCCCGCTGACACCATTCACATCAGCGTGACGGGTTCGGCTGGTCAAAGCTTGGGAGCCTGGTTGGCTCGCGGCGTGACGATCGAACTCGAAGGCGATGCCAACGACTATGTCGGCAAGGGCTTGTCAGGTGGTCGAGTAGTGATCTACCCGCCGAAGGCGTCCACGTTCGTGCCTGAGAACAACATCATCATCGGCAACGTGGCTCTGTATGGGGCGACTGCCGGTGAAGCGTTCTTCCGAGGCCGTGCGGCAGAACGATTCTGCGTGCGTAACTCGGGAGCCAGCGCGGTGGTCGAAGGCTGTGGTGATCACGGTCTGGAATACATGACGGGCGGTCGAGTGGTCGTGCTCGGCCCGACTGGTCGCAACTTCGCGGCCGGTATGTCAGGCGGTGTCGCATTCGTTTACGGCGATCGCGACGAGTTCCGTCTGAACTGCAATCTGGAGATGGTGGAACTCGAAGCTGTCGAAGAAGACATCGACATCGCAGAACTGAAGGAGTTGATCCAGAAGCACGCAAATTACACCGGCTCAACCGTCGCGCAACGGATTCTCAATGATTGGGATAATGAGCTTGGTAATTTCACCCGCGTGATGCCAATTGACTACAAGCGTGCCCTGAAGGAAATGCCCGAACTGCGAGCCGGGGCAGCCCACTAAGCGAGAGACAGGTTGGCTATCGACTGGGACATAAAAGTTGCCTCGACCCACGAATCAGAGGTCGAGTTCACGATACGGAATCAACTGCAAGACTGACGTACTGAGAAAGTGAGTGACTGAGATGGGAGACCCACGGGGTTTCATGACTGTGACTCGGCAGACGCCGCACGAGCGGGCGCCGCAGGAACGCATTCTGGACTGGAATGAATTCCATGAGCACATGTCCGAAGACGCATTGAAGCAGCAGGGTTCGCGGTGCATGGATTGTGGTATTCCGTTCTGTCACACCGGTGGCATGCTGAAGGGAATGGCAACGGGGTGCCCGGTCAACAACCTGATTCCCGAATGGAACGATCTGGTCTATCGCGGCCACTGGCGTGAGGCCCTGGACCGCCTGCACAAGACCAACAACTTCCCGGAGTTCACCGGTCGGGTCTGCCCGGCTCCGTGCGAAGGCGCCTGCTGCCTCGGCATCATTGAGCCTGCCGTCACGATCAAGAACATTGAGTGTTCCATCATCGATCACGGCTGGGAGAACGGCTGGGTCGTGCCAAATGGACCGACGTCGCGCACCGGCAAGAAGGTGGCGGTTGTCGGCTCTGGTCCGTCGGGTCTGGCCTGTGCGGCTCAGTTGAATGCGGCTGGTCACGAAGTCACGGTCTTCGAGCGTGCTGATCGTATCGGCGGCCTGCTGATGTACGGCATTCCGAACATGAAGCTCGACAAACGCGAAGTCGTGCAGCGTCGAGTCGACCTGATGGCCGCTGAAGGCATCAAGTTCGTCACCAACACGGAAATCGGCAAGACACTGCCGGCAAAGCAGTTGATGAAGGACTTCGACGCCGTCGTGTTCTGCGTTGGAGCCACTAAGCCGAACGACTTCTTCGCCAAGACTCCGGGGCGTAACTCGGGTGGCATTCACATGGCGATGGAGTTCCTCACGAAGAACACCAAAAGCCTGCTCGATTCTGGACACACCGACGGCAATTACATCAGCGCCAAAGACAAGCACGTGATCGTGATTGGTGGTGGCGATACCGGTACGGACTGCATTGGCACATCATTGCGCCATGGCTGTAAGAGCCTGGTGACGTTTGAAATTGTGCCGCGTTCACCAGATGAACGAGCCGCCAACAACCCGTGGCCCGAATGGCCGAAGATCTTCCGTGTCGACTACGGCCACGCGGAGGCCGCGGCGAAATTCGATTACTCGCAAGTCGCGAACAAGCAATACGCGAACGACCCGCGCGAATTCGCAATTCAAACGTCCGAGTTCCTCACTGACGACCAAGGTCACGTTCGCGGTCTGAAGACCGTGCGCGTCGACTGGAGCAAGAAGGCCGAAAACGGTGCTCCGTTCACGGTCGTTCCGGGCTCTGAGCAAGAGTGGCCAGCCGACCTGGTACTGTTCGCGCTGGGCTTTAGCGGTCCTGAACAAGTCATCGCTCAGGAGCTGGGGCTCGAAGTTGATCCTCGATCTAACTTCAAAGCCGAATACGGCAACTATGCCACCAGCATTCCGAAGGTCTTCGCGGCCGGTGACTGCCGTCGAGGACAGAGCCTCGTCGTGTGGGCCATCAACGAAGGCCGTGAAGCCGCTCGCGAATGCGATCGCTTCCTGATGGGCTCTACCAAGCTGCCATAAGTTGTTGTCTCTGATTTCCGGTTGAGGCGTCATCCATCAATCGATGACGCCTCAACTGCGAGCCGGAAGGTTCAATGAGTGCTCCGAATCCTGAATCCGGTTCAATCCCGCCCCCGCGTTCTCAAGGCGTCCCCGGCAAATGGGTGATTGCCGGTATGTTCGCGTTTGGAATCGCCGCCACACTCTCACTGTGGGTGTACTGGTACTTTCATTCGGGACCATTTCATCCGCTGCAGAAGGCCATCGCCGCTGAGTTCCCAAAGTCGATTCCGCGTGTCGACGGCGGCCAACGACGCATGCACAAAGGCGGCCCGCGCCTGATTTGGGTCATCCTGCGCGTCCCCTTCAAACCGGAAGAAGAGGAAGAGCGCAGTCAGGAAGTCGTTGACCGCGTTGTCGAACTGACTCGCGGGCACTTGACCATGTCTGACTGGGATCAGCTCAACCTGCGGCTGTTTTACGGTGAGCCAGAGCGTGTCATTCACTCGAAAGACTTTCAGCTACCTCTGAACGCACCCGTTGAGCCTGCGAAAGTCGAAACTCCAGCGGCGGAATCAGCAACGAAGTCTGACGAGTAAGCCGGACAAGTTCGTCCGGCTGTCGGACAGGATTGTCCGACCTACGATACAAAGCTGCGAGCATCACAGCAGAGCCGCCCTGCTCCACGCCTATCGAGGTTGAAATCCCATCAGCTTGTACTGGCTGAACTCCATGGTGGACTGCATCTTCACGCTAATGATGCCGGAATATGCCACCATCACTTTGCGGGCACCGGTCGCGTCCGGGCGGTCACGTTCCAACACCAGTAGACCGGGCGAGGTCATGAAGTTAACGAAGGTGACGTTGTCGCCGGAACTCGTAATGACCATGCCTTCCTTCGGAATTGCATTCGGCCACGTTTCGAAGAGTTTCTGCCACGCCTGAGCTGCATCCATCGCAACCTCCGTTGTCACTCGACATAAAAAAAGCCCGAGCCAAAAGCTCGGGCTTTCGTAGAGTGACCCCAAGGGGATTCGAACCCCTGTTACCGGAATGAAAATCCGATGTCCTAGGCCTGACTAGACGATGGGGCCAACGCGGGGCGTAAGTTAGTTAGAGCCAAAATCCTGTCAACGCCACCTGCGGGCGGCTGGCCGAAAAATCTCACTTGGAAGATTCTCGAAGCCCGCGGAATCTGTTTTTACGTCAAGTTAAGTGCATTCAGAAGTCCGTATTCGCAAAGACATTGACGCAAAAGAACCGGTCACCCCTTAGAATTCGCCGCCAGAGCCTCGTGAATGGCAGCCACCAGTTGAGCAGTCTCGCAAGGTTTCTCCAAAACAGTGATCGCCCCCAGACGCATCGCTTTCACAGTAACAGACACATCCGCGAATCCGCTGACGATGATTGTCGGGACTCGCAGCTTGCGAGCGGCAAGCGCCGCCTGCAGGTCGGTGCCACTCATACCGGTCATCCGCAGGTCCGAAACGATACAGACGCGACGCGTGGGCACTACGGATTCCAGCCACAACGAATCATCAAGCAGTCTCTCGGCCGAAGCATAAGCACGAGCTTCCATACCCAGACTCTCCACGAGCGCGCTGACGGACTCCCGCACCATCTGGTCGTCGTCGACAATCAAGACGATATCACTAACCATCACAAATGACCCTTTGTCCTCGCGACATCGTCGGGAGGTGAATCATTTATCCGCACTTTGAGTCGGCAACTTCACGGAAAAGCAGCATCCCTGCGCAGGACTATTCGCAACGGTGATGAAACCACCATGTGCCTCCACAATCTTGCGGCTGACCGCCAGTCCAATCCCCATTCCGTCAGGTTTGGTGGTGAAGAATGCGTCAAAGACGCGCGACAGATTTTCCGGTCGAATTCCGGGACCGTTGTCAGACACCAGAAGTTCGACACACGTATCTGCGGCGCGCGTCGCAACTCGAATGCGGCGGCCATCCGCCATTCGTTCCTGCAAAGCTTCACAGGAATTCCGCAACAAGTTGACAAGCACCTGCTGCAGTTGAGTTCGATCACCTTGCACCAGAGGCAACGCTTCCGAAAGCTCATGATCGATCTCAACTCGCGACTTGCGTGCTTCGAATTCGATCAGAGCTTCTGACTCACGGACCAGCTCGTTGAGGTCACACGTTGATCGATGCGGCTGTGTGTTGCGAGCGAAACTTCGCAGCCGATCGATGATGATCTTCGTGCGCAGCGACTCTGTCTCAATTTTCTGTACCCACTCGAGTGCCTTGGTTGGCGTGCTTTCGCCAAGTCGCCGCAAGACGGTCTGACACGCGGCCGCAAAGTTGGTGATCGCCGTCAACGGTTGCGTGATCTCGTGAGCGATGCCCGCCGCCATCTCACCCATCGTTGTCAGACGGCCGACGTGTGCCAGTTGAGCTTCCTGCTGCCGTAGCTTTTCTTCCACCTCAACACGCGCGGTGATGTCGTACACAAAGAGCATCAGGCCACAGACATCGCCGCTGTCGTCCCGCATCGGCACTTTATCCACCAGCACCCAGCGTTTGCGGTCGCCAACGTTGTAGAATTCCACTGACCCAAGCAGGGGCTGCCCCGTGCGAATCGCATCGAGACTCTGTTGGTGTCGCAACTTCGGGTCGTCCCAGAACGGCGCGAGCGTCTCGACTGTGCCACCGCGCATCTGCTCATCACTGACCCCGGTCAGTCGTTGGGAGAACAAGTTGTGTCGTATCGCCTTCGCATCGACATCGACATAAATCACTTGAGCCTGCACGGCATCCAGCAGCGATTGCAGTTCGCGGCGTTGTCGGGTGGATTCCGCTTCCGCTCGCTTGCGAGCAGTGATGTCCAGAACGATGCCAAAGTAGCCCGCGAACACCCCGGTGTCATCGAAGCGCGCCACGGCGTGCTCGTAGACCGATCCATACTCGCTCTCATACCGCCAGATCTGGTACTCAATTTCATAGTCGCGATGCAAAGCCATCGCGGTAGCGATGGACACACTGCGGATCGCCCGGTCATCCGGGTGAACGAATTCTGCCCACTGCTCGGTCGTGGCATCGGTGAGTGGCAAACCCAGGAATCGGGCACCAGACCCCTGCAGGAACGTGGCCTTTCCCCCGACGTCCGTCATCCACATCGCCAGCGGCGCAATGTTGGCAAATTGACGAAACTGCTCCTCGATAGTGCGACGACGTTGTTCCTCCAGGTTGCGTTCGATCGATCCCGCGAGGGTGTCAGCCGCCGATTGCAACGCCTCAATCACCGCCGCTGGCCATTCACGTTCGTTGTGACAGTCTTCGAAGCCGATCAGCCCGTACGGAGTGCCATGTACACAGACTGGCAGGAGAATGAACGAGCGGATGTCCTGCGACTGCATCATCTCGCGAGCTGGCGAGGGCAGTTCGCGCACCAGGCGATGCACGGGCAGCCCCTTCGCCAGAGCTGGCAGAAACTCTTCAAATCCTGAACCGCGAATCGCGAACGATTGAAACTCGGGCCGATCAATTTGCGCGGCAACACCGTCCGCCACCCACTCCCAGTATTGATGCAGCAGCCAATCCTGCTCATCGTCTTGGCGCTGAATCGTCGAGAAGTGGCTGCGGTCGGCACAGATCGCCCGAGCTAAATCATCCAGCACTTCCCGCAGCACGCATTCCCAGTCGTGATTGCGGACGAATCGCGAGGCCGCCCGGCAGGCTGCCACGAGAACCGCGTCGCGCTGAGGATCGCTCACCGAACTACTTGCGTTACCGGTAGCGGGCGCTGTGGAAAGAGGAACTGTCGCCTGAATTTGGATGTTCCAGTTCGTGAATCAGCCAAAAGGGATGAGACGAGCGTCGGTCGTGCGGACTCATAGCGGCGTTCAATTTCGATGGCAATATGTGAACTATCGAGCCAGACGTTGCAGGTGGGGTTTCGGAAGGAACCTCTCTTCACGGTTTTCTCCCACATTGCCGCAGACCGCCGCTGCCTCAGCCTGGGTATGACCTTAGACTCGATTCTTGAAGTACAAGTCAGTTATCTTTGATGCGTCCGGCGGCCCACCCAGGGGACTCATGTCCCTACCCCGGATTGACTCCAGACGACATTCGGAGACGAAGAACGTGCGACGACTCTCTCTGTCTGCTTTCGCGCTCATGGCGGCATTGAATGGACTCGCGGCGGCTGAGGACAAACTCAGCTTCAATCGAGACATCCGGCCGATACTGTCTGAGAACTGCTTCAGTTGCCACGGCCCGGACAAGAACCAGCGCAAGGCCAATCTGCGGCTGGATCAGAGAGAGAGCGCAGTCGGGAAATCAGAATCTGGAGCGACCGCCATCGCGCCGGGAAAACTCGCCGAGAGCGAACTCATCAAACGCATTCTGAGCAAGGACGACGGTGAGCAAATGCCGCCGGCCTCGACCGGCAAGAAGCTGACCGCCGCGCAGATCGAAACATTGAAGAAGTGGATCGAACAAGGTGCCGAGTTCGAAGGCCACTGGTCGTTCCTGAAGGTCGAACGTCCGCAGGCGCCGAAGCTCGCCGACGAATCGCGCGTCACGAACGACATTGACCGCTTCGTGTTTGACCGACTGGCCAAACAAGGTCTGAAGCCGCAGCCCGAAGCTGACAAGGTCACGCTGATCCGTCGCGCAACGCTCGACCTCACCGGCTTGCCACCCACGCCCGCCGAGGTCGATGCGTTCCTCGCAGACACCGCCCCCAACGCCTACGAAAAGCTGGTTGATCGCCTGCTAGGTTCAACTCGTTTCGGCGAGCATCAAGGACGCGTCTGGCTGGATCAGGCACGCTACGGTGACACGCACGGCCTGCATCTCGACAACGAGCGGTCGATGTGGAAGTACCGTGAGTGGGTCATCAATGCCTTCAACGGAAACAAGCCGTTCAATCAGTTCACCGTCGAACAACTCGCGGGTGACCTGCTGCCGAATTCCACGCTGGATCAAAAAGTCGCGACCGGGTTTGTCCGCTGCAATGTGACGACCAGCGAAGGCGGTTCCATCAACGAAGAAGTCCTTGTGCGCTACGCCGTTGATCGCACGGAGACGATGGGCACGGTCTTCATGGGTCTGACGCTGGGCTGTGCCGTGTGTCACGACCACAAGTTCGACCCGGTGTCTCAGAAGGAGTTCTATTCGCTCTACGCCTTCTACAACGCTGCCGCTGATGCGGCGATGGACGGTAACCAGCTCGCGCCGCCGCCAAGCATCAAAGTTCCGACTCCGGAACATACCGAGAAGCTGAAGGTGCTTGACGAGAAACTCGCTGGCCTGCGAAAGCAGATCGCCGAAGAACTCGGCAAGTTCGACTACAAAGAACCCGAGAAGAAGCCTGACGCACCGTCACCAACCGAGCCGCGCGAATTCGTGTGGATCGAAGATGCGGCACCGAGCGGCGCTCAACTGCAGGGCGATTCACCTTGGGAGTTCGTTGCGAAGCCCGATCATCCAGTCTTCAGTGGAGAGAAATCGACTCGCCGCAAGAGCCCAGGCCTGTCGCAGCACTTCTTCACTGCCGCCAACCCCACGCTGAAGGTGGGCGAAGGCGATAAGTTCTTCGCCTACTGCTACCTCGATCCCGCCGATCCGCCCAAGACCGTGATGCTCCAGTGGAACGACGGCCAATGGGAACACCGCGCGTTCTGGGGTGAAGACAAGATTGCGTTCGGTCAGGGCGACGTCCCCGGACATCGTCGGCTGGGTGACTTGCCAAAACTTGGCGAGTGGGTCCGACTCGAGATCGATGCGAAGCACGTCGGATTAAATCCTGGAGCACAACTCAACGGCTGGGCCTTCACTCAATTCGGTGGCACGCTCTATTGGGACAAAGCCGGCATCATCACCAAGACGCCGCAGAACGGCATGACCTTCGAGTCACTGGCCGACTGGTCCGCCTATGAAAAATCCTTGACGCAATCGCAGGTTCCAGGACCGGTGAAGGAAGCTCTCAAGGTCGATGCCGACAAACAAAACGACGCACAGAAGAAGCTCATCCGTGAGTACTTCCTCGAGAACGTCTATCCAAAGTCCCGTGAGTCGCTGCAGCCGATCCGTCAGCAGATCACGGCCACCGAAAAAGAGCGCACCGACACCGACAACTCCATTCCGATCAGCCTCATCATGGCTGATATGCCCACGCCACGCCCAACTCACATTTTGATTCGCGGCGCGTACGACAAGCATGGCGAGAAAGTCGAAGCAAACGTGCCGAGTGCCTTCCCGGCAATGGCTGAAGGCGCTCCAAAGAATCGGCTCGGTATGGCGCAGTGGCTGACGGATCGCTCACACCCGCTGACGTCGCGAGTCACCGTGAATCGCTTCTGGCAGCAATTCTTCGGACGCGGCATCGTCAAAACCGCCGAAGACTTTGGCTCGCAAGGCGAATGGCCGACTCATCCCGAGTTGCTGGACTACCTCGCAGCGCAGTTCATGGAATCGAACTGGAACACGAAGGATCTCTTCAAGGCGATCCTGATGTCTTCGACGTATCGGCAGTCGTCGAACGTCAGCGCCGATCTGCTGGCCAAAGATCCCGAGAACGTCCTGCTGTCGCGCGGCCCGCGTTTCCGACTCGATGCCGAGATCGTGCGTGATTCGGCGCTGTACGTGTCCGGCCTGCTAATTGAGAAAGTCGGCGGCCCGAGTGTGAAGCCCTATCAACCCAGTAATATCTGGGAGCCGGTAGCATTCGTCGGCAGCAACACGAGTGCGTATGCACGCGGGGCGGGCGAAGCTCTCTACCGCCGCAGCATGTACACGTTCTGGAAGCGCACCGCTCCGCCGCCAAGCATGATGGCCTTCGACGCGCCTTCGCGAGAAAACTGCATCGCTCGCCGCGCCCGCACCAATACGCCGCTGCAGGCACTGGTGCTGATGAACGATGAGCAATACGTCGAAGCAGCGAAGCAACTCGCGCGACGTGTTCTCAAAGAAGGTGGGACAACTCCAGCCTCGATGCTCACGTTCGGCTTCCGAGTGACGACTGGTCGCTCTCCGGACGAACGCGAACTCGGCGTGCTGTTGAAGCTGCACGAGCAGCAGCTCACACGTTTCACCGCCAACAAGGACGCAGCGACGAAACTGGTTTCCGTCGGTGAGTCCAAGCGTGATGAATCACTCGACGTCAGTCAGCATGCGGCGATGACGATGATTGCCAACGTGCTGCTGAACCTCGACGAAGTCATCACCAAAGAGTGACTGGCGTTTGCTGGCCTGCGATGATGCACTTCGGACCATACACCCGTCGTTAGCACCGGTGCGCTCACTCACTTTTCACGCAGGCGAGATTTCGTGACACAGCAATTCTCGGCAGTTGTCGTTGGCACCGGCTTTATTGGCCCCGTGCACGTGGAAGGCCTGCGTCGCGCGGGGGTGCATGTTGCCGGAATCGTCGGGTCATCACCCGCGAAGTCAGCCGAGGCCGCAGCGCGGCTCAACCTCCCGAAGGGCTATGCGTCTTTCATAGACGTACTAGCCGACAAGGCGGTTGACGTGGTGCATCTGACGACGCCCAATCGACACCACTTCGAACAGGCATCTGCAGCATTGCGAGCGGGCAAGCACGTCATGTGTGAGAAGCCGCTGGCGATGAACTCGCGAGAGACCGCCGAGTTGGTCCGCATCGCGAAAGAATCCGGCCGAGTGGCCGGCGTCGCTTACAACGTCCGCTTCTACCCGCTTTGTCTGGAAGCTTCAGAACGAGTCCGACGCGGCGACTTGGGCGACGTCTTTCATGTCGCTGGCAGCTATGTGCAGGACTGGTTGCTGAAACCAACCGACTTCAACTGGCGCGTGCTGTCTGAAGACGGCGGTGAACTGCGAGCAGTCGCGGATATCGGCACCCACTGGCTCGACCTGATCCAATTCATTAGCGGCCGCGAAATCGAAGCCGTCTGTGCCGACCTCCAAACCGTGCATCCCGAACGCCAATGCCCGCGCGGCAGCATCGAAACCTTCAGCGGCAAAATGCCAGCAGAGACGACTCAATCCACAACTGGAGACGCGAACAATTCTGCCTCGGTACGCATTGATACCGAAGACTATGGCTGTCTGATGCTGCGGTTTCGTGGGGGTGCGCGGGGCGTCGTCTGGGTATCTCAGGTCACCGCCGGGCGCAAGAACTGCCTGCGTTACGAACTCGCGGGCTCGAAGCAATCGATCGCCTTCGACAGCGAACGCCCGAACGAACTGTGGCTCGGCAACCGTGATCGCCCTAACGAAGTCCTGCTGCGCGACCCCGCCTTGATGTCATCCACCGCTCGCCAACATGCCGACTATCCCGGCGGCCACAATGAAGGCTTCCCGGACACGTTCAAGCAACTCTTCCGAGCCTTCTACGGCCACATCGCGAAGAACGATCCCGCCGCGACTCCGACATTCCCCACCTTCGAAGACGGACATCGCGAAGTCCAGCTCTGCGAAGCCGTCCTCCGCAGCCACCGCACCCAAGCCTGGGCCAACGTAGAGTGAGGCTCGAATTCATTCTCCCCCTCCGCAAGGGGAGAAGGTGGCCGCAGGCCGGTTGAGGGGGGATTCTTCAGCACTTGATAAACACATCCGTGAAAGACCAGGACGAGACGCCTTGGCCACGAGTCACCGAGCTGCTTTCAACAGTGCGTGCACCTTGCCGATCAACCGCTCCTCGACATCCGGCGTGAAAGCACCCGGCTGCAAAACAGTGGTCATGTAGCGCATCGCTCCGACCGCTTCATAGCCTCCCTCTTCGAGCACTCTGCGGCTGGGTACATAGGCGAAGACATCGTTCGAGTAGCCAGCGACCCACACAGCGGGACCATCCTTCACAGACAGTTCTCGCTTCAGTCGCAACGAATAATCCACCACGGTCTCGCCGGGCAAAGCAACGAGAGTGATCTCATTCCCTAGCCGCACTACCTGCACCGGAGCCGCATACTTCTCCAACAGCCGCCCTTCATCATCGAGTTGCTTTAACAGCCGCTCCGCGTAGGCCTGATCGTACTTGTCCGTCGACTTCGCGCGAGTCTGCAATTCCTCGCGTGTCGGCGGGGTGTCATAGGTGAGATCCACGGTATCAAGCTGACTGCTCAAACCACCGGTGAGCGGTCGCGGCGTGGTTTGCAGCGCTGCATCAATCGATGTCGCCAGCGTCCGACCGTGCATGCGAGCCAGTTCAATCGTTCCGCGCGGATAGGGGTTCTGATCACCGCCGCAGCCCATCAGGAACAAAGCCACCACGCCGGGATGGTCCGCCTCAAAGTACTCTTGAGCGTACCCCGCGTAATCACCACAGAACTGATAGAAGCCCAACGTCGTGTTATGACAAGCGTAACCGAACAGCACCGCTCGTAACTTTCCGTCGGCCCCGTCCACTCGCAGCACGGGCACGTCATGATCCACCGGCCCTTCCGGATTGGGGAAATTTGCATACCCCTTAGGCGTCGGCGTGCGGCGATTCATCGCGAAGCCTGCGCGAGCGTGCTGATAGCTCAACTTCGCAGGCTCCAGTCCCTTTAACGCGGTATCAATCACCTGCAGAATTTTGGCCTGCAGGTCGTCTACATACTTCACACTCAGTTGCCGCCGTTCAGCATCGAGTTCCTGGAGCGTCGCGTTCGTCACGCGGATCTCTGGCCCGCAGTGCGTGTGCGAGCAATTCATCAGCAAATTGGCGGGCTTCAAGGTCTGCGTCTTCTGCAACTGCTCATCAATTTTCTGCCGCAGAGGCCCCGGCACGCTGATCAAGTCCAGGGTCACGAACACAAACTTCTGCCCTTGAGCGTCCTGTAGCGCCAACGCCTTGGCGAACAGGTCCTGAGCTACCCCTTCCGACGGCTTGGTCCGCGACGCGTACCCGGCCATCCACATCGGCCCTTCGGGCGTCACCTTGACTGTCGCCACTCCCGCCTTCCACACGGCGTCTTCCGCGCACACCGCGCCGGTAACCCACACTCCAACGCAGCAGAGCCACAACACCACGCACCGTTTCCGCATGACGAGTCTCCCTGATCGAAAACCACTCCAGCGTTCTCAAGACTCTGAGTGAATCGCAACTCAGCTCCGAAGCCAAGCCATCAGCAGGCTACGGCACTCATGCGTCGCTACTTCCATCTACTGATTCATGAAGCAAACTCACGCCGTTTAATCTGACGATCACGTTCAAATCAGGCTGATCTCTTCTCTTTGGCTTTTCGCCATGCGGCACGCTTGTTTTCGCGGCTTGGTTTCGGGTCGAATAAGTCGCCCGAAATCGGGCGCTGGGAGATGTTCGATACCTGCCGGAACTTGAACTGCCCTTGCATGAGGTCATTCACCATGTCGTTAAGTCGGCGTAAGTTTCTGACGTTGTCGTTAGGTGGAGGAGTAGCGGTCGCTGGTGGTTTGATCGCCGCCAATCACCCTCTCTGGGACACCAATCAAGTTTTGACGGAGCACTCCCGTCGATCCTGGGCATTAGGCTCGGACGTCACCATGACGGTTCTGGGAACCGACGCCGCACAGGCGAACCGTGCACTCGACTCGGCCTTTGCCGAACTGGAAACGGTCGAAAGGGTGATGAGCCTCTATCGACCCGATAGCCAGATCAGCGTTCTCAATCGAGAACGTATTCTGTATCAGCCACACCCGTATCTCGTTCAAGTGCTGACGGCCTCTGCTGAGACGTCACGACTATCCAACGGGGCGTTTGATATCACCGTGCAGCCGTTGTGGGATGTCTTCGCGATCGCTCAGAAGCAAGGCCGACTTCCCTCAGATGATGAGGTTGGCAAGGCACGTCAGGCCGTTGACTGGCGTGCTGTGGAAGTCACGAAAGAGCGAGTGCGGCTGCTCTCTCCAGTTCAGGCGGTCACGTTGAATGGAGTTGCCCAAGGCTTTGCTGCCGATCGTGCGGTGGCGTCGCTGCGAAACCACGGCATCGAGCATGCACTCGTCAACGCGGGTGAAATCGGTTCGCTGGGCACCAAGCCCAATGGTGATCCCTGGAAGGTCGGAGTGCAGCATCCTCGGCAACGAGAAGCCTTCGCGGCGCTGGCTGCTCTGAGCGGTCGATGCCTCTCAACCAGCGGAGACTATGAGACCACGTTCTCGGCAGACTTCTCGAAGAATCACATCTTTGATCCGCGCACCGGCCAGTCGCCGAGCGAACTCGCCAGTGTGAGCATTGCCGCGCCGACTGCCATGCAGGCCGATCTGTTCAGCACCACCGCGATGGTGCTTGGGCCCGAGCGAAGTCTGGAGTTCATTGCTCAGCTTCCGCACGTGGACGCGCTGTTGATTCTGAAGAACGGCCGCACGCTGCAAACGAGCGGCTTTGCGGGCAACGCTTGAGATCACTGCTCACCTGAGAAGCCTGTGATGGTCTTGATTCTCAGCGTCGCGAACGCCTATCCGAGTCTTCATTCCGCAGATCAACGTTCGAGTGAGACTTCCTCATGAAATACATTGCACTCCTGCTGCTGTTGCCTGTTCTGCTCATCAATACCGCTGCGGCTCAAACTGGTGGAGCAGCCAAGCAGGCCGGCACGAAAGCGGATCTGGATCAGCTCATCAATAAACTTGGCAAAGCACCGCCGGACTGGTTTCAAGCCACGAAGCTGAACTATCCGCAGTCGCTGGACCTCAATTGGCCTGAGAAACCCGAAGGTGGCTGGAACAACCAGAAGAACGTCGGGCAATTCATCTGGGACGTGATCAATCCGAACCCCGGACGTTGGCGCGAGGGTGTGAAGCTGATGCATCATCTGCTGACGATGCACCAGAAGGATCCGGTGAAGCGTGAAAAGATCATGCTCACGATGGCCCACATGTACCACAACCTGATTGAGGACTATGGACGTTCAGCCTTCTGGTATCGGGCAGTTGGTGTGGAGAAAGATCCGGGAGAGTATTCATCTTCGGCCGTGGTGCTCGCCGAGTGTTATTGGCGCTTAGGTTATATAACTGAAGCTAAGGCTTTGCTGGCTAAAGTGCCGGAAGGACTGCGACACGCCAAGTTGCTGGGCGACATGGGTGACACCGATCGGTCGATTAAGATGGCGTTGGCGAATCAGGACGAACAGGGCTATTCGTTTCTGACCGCTGGCGACGCCTGCCGACAAGCCGGTCGCTATCCTGAAGCTCTGCAGCACTACCAGCAGGTGCTGGCGATTAAGCTTCCTGCGCAGAATCCGCCGGGGCGTATGGTCCAGAATCACAAGCGCGCCAACGCCAACATCGAAGCGATCAAGTCCTTCGAGTTGTTTGATCTCAAGCAAGTTGCCGACGGGAAGTACACCGCCGCGAGCCAGGGCTACGAGGGACCAGTCGAAGTCGCCGTCACCGTGGCAAAAGGTCGCATCCAGTCCGTTAACGTGACGAACCATCGCGAAAAGCAGTTCTATTCCGCCATCAGCGACACCCCGACCAAGATCATCGCCAAGCAACACGTGAAAGGCGTGGATACCACCACCAACGCCACGATCACATCCGAAGCCATTGTGAATGCGACGGCTAAGGCGTTGGTGAAGAAGTAAGTGGCCGACTTGACCGGAAGGTGGGTCAACCGCAGGGCTACCCACCACCAACATCGTGTTGCTCTTGTTGCAGGCATCGTCCTGCGACCGAAGATCCTGACCCATGCGACTCGACCACTTCCTGCCATTTATGAAGAAGAGCAAGTTCGGCGCAATCCGCCGAGCGTTGCAACGGCTGGGTCCAACCTGGCTTTCGTCGCCGGTCAGACGCGTGGTGCAAGCGGTTTGTTTGTGTACTTTTCTCGTACTCTTCTTCTACGTGTGCTGGCCTTATACGGCTCGGCCTGACACATCAACGTCGGATTGGCCATCGCATTACACGGATGAACTGACCCGTAAGGAAAAGATTGCGGCCGAGTTCTTTCTGATCATCGATCCGCTGGTCAGTTTCTCAACGGCGATCGCGTCACGATCTTGGGTCTGGTCACTGACCAGCGCCGCCATCATTCTGGCAGCGTGCTTGCTGATTCCCCGTGGCTTCTGCGGCTATTTGTGTCCGTTGGGAACGGTGATCGATCTGTTCGATTGGTCCGTCGGAAAGCGAATCACCCGCTTCCGTGTGCCCGACGACGGCTGGTGGGTCCATATTAAGTATTATGTGTTACTGGCAATTCTCATCGCGGCGGCGTGCGGAGTTCTGATCTCCGGAGTCTTCGCGGCTATCCCGGTTATCACGCGCGGGTTGTTATTCACACTCGCACCGTTGCAGACGGGTCTCTTGCGTGAATGGCATCTGGTTCCGCCCGTGAGCATTGGGCACGTGGTCTCGCTGGCACTGTTTGCGACCGTCTTAGGCTTGGGATTTCTCAAGCCGCGCTTCTGGTGCCGGTATGTTTGTCCCAGCGGTGCGGTCTTCTCACTCGGGAATCTGTTTCGAGTCACCGAGCGGAAGGTCGAAAGCTCGTGCATTCATTGCAACAAATGCGTTGAGATCTGCCCGTTCGACGCGATCAAACTCGACTTCACCACACGCACCACCGATTGCACGATGTGTCAGTCGTGCGGTGGAGTCTGCCCCACTCAAGCCATCAAGTTCGTGGATCGTTGGGAGTTGGTGCAGCTCAAGGCACCCGATGATCCGCCCACGCACGAGACTGCGTTGGGCCGCCGCGGCTTTTTGTCAGCTGCCGTCGGAGTTGCCGCAGGCGTAACTGGCGGGCTGAGCGTTGCTGGTGTCACCAAAGTCTGGGGAGCGGACCTTGATAACCCAAACGCATGGCGACCAATTCGTCCACCCGGCAGCGTCCCCGAAGCCGAATTCCTGCAGATGTGCATCCGCTGCGGTGAGTGCTTCAAGGCCTGCCCCAACGATGTGCTGCATCCCCTGAGTTTTCAACAGGGACTGGAAGGCCTCTGGACGCCGCGCGTGAACGCCGACTGGGCGGGCTGTGAATCCAGCTGTAACGCGTGCACGCAGGTGTGTCCGACCGGGGCGATTCGCGCGATTCCACTGGAAGAGAAGCGAGTCTGCCGCATCGGGCTGGCTGAGATCAACTTGCAAACGTGTTTGCCTCACGCCGGAAAAGAGGCGTGCCAACTCTGCGTCGATGAGTGCCACAATGCGGGCTATCACGCAATTGAGTTTGCCCGCGTGCACACTGAGGTCGATGCGTCGGGGAACCCCGTTGAAGACTCAGGCTTCGTGGCCCCAGTTATCCTGGCCGACAAGTGCGTCGGTTGCGGCCTCTGCCAGACGCGATGCTACGGTATCAACGTCGCCGACAAGCATCTTCTAACCGACTCCGCAGTCACTATCTTTGCTGGCACAGGTAAGGAAGACCGCATCATGAGCGGTTCGTACGTCGCCCTTCGAGAAGAAGAGCGAGCGAGAAACGCCCCACAACAAGCCCCGGACGCAGCAAACGAGAATTACCTGCCGGACTTTCTGAAATAGAATCAGCCACAGCAGCAATAAACCGTGACGAGAACTCGAGTTGTGGCCACGATCAACTCTCACTGATCACAAAAGAAAAAGCCTCGCCAGAGGGCAAACTCTGACGAGGCTTTTCGGAAGGGGTGGCTAACCGGATTTGAACCGGCGACATCCAGAACCACAATCTGGCGCTCTAACCAACTGAGCTATAGCCACCATCACACCGGCGAACCGGTCTGAGCGGGCGTAAGTTAGTCCTGCACTCCCCGCGTTTCAACTATGGACAGTGGGCATTGGCACGAGGTTCGATACTCGGGCCGCTGGTGACGGAATTGCCTTCTGCGCGGGTGGTTACGACGTTCAGGCTTCGACATCAGCCGGGACTTGGCGGGCAACCTCGGGAACTGACTCCAGCAGAGAGTTCACCAGTTTTTCGGTGGTCCAGCCTTCCATGCGAGCGGTGTAGTCCAGGATCAGGCGGTGGCCGAGCACGTTCGGAGCGACTCGGCGGACTTCATCGAAGCCCACGTTCGGCTTACCGGCGACGAGCGCAGCGGCACGAGCGGTTCCGGCAATGCCGATGGCGGCTCGCGGTGAGGCTCCGAAGCGAACGAATCGCCGCACTTCTTCCGACGAGTCCGGCAGGTCGGGATGAGTCGCGTTGACCAACCGCGCGATGTAATTGCTCACGGCGTTTGGTAAGTGAATGCGATCCACGGCGTCGAAGAGCGAAATCAGTTCCGTGGTCTCCAACGCCACGTCCAGTTGCGGCGGAACGCCGTGCTGTCGCGTGTTGATGATGCGCTGCAGAACATCGGTCGCAACACCTTTCACCGTGATTTTGAACGTGAAGCGGTCGATCTGAGCTTCCGGCAACGGATAGGTGCCTTCCAGTTCGATCGGGTTCTGAGTCGCCAGCACAAAGAACGGATACGGCAACGGATGCGACGTACCAATCACCGTCACGCGGTGTTCCTGCATGGCTTCCAGCAGTGCGGCCTGAGTCTTCGGCGTGGCGCGGTTGATTTCGTCGGCGAGGACCAGATTCGCGAAGATCGGGCCTTCGTGAAACACCAGCCGTCGCGCTCCATTCACCTCTTCGAGAATCGGAGCGCCGATGATGTCGCTGGGCAGCAGGTCCGGCGTGAACTGCACTCGCCGGAACTGCAGACCGAGCAGCGACGACAGCGACTTCACCAGCTCCGTCTTGCCCAGCCCCGGCAGACCTTCGAGCAGCAGGTGCCCGCGTGCCAGCAGGCATATGACGACGCGCTCGATGAGTTCGTCCTGCCCCAGAATGGCTGTCTTCAGCCCGGCGATGAGCTTGTCGATCGAGGCTTTGGCCTGCGGGATCTCTTCGGGCGTCAGCAGCTTCGCGGACATCGATTCCGTCATATTCAGCTCGATTCCTTGACGACGAGGTGCATTCTCACTGCGGCTTTTTTGTAGGTCGGACAATCCTGTCCGACAACCGGACGTACTCGTCCGGCTTACTTGGCGTTCCGGTTCGGACGGTCCACTACTTCTTGAACAGCACGTCGATCATCGCGCGGCAGAAGTCGGGAAGATCATCGGGCTTGCGGCTGCTCACGAAATAGCGATCAACCACAACTGCGGCGTCTTCCCAAACGGCTCCGGCGTTCTCGAGATCATCCTTGATGCCGGGCGACCCGGTCACTTTCACGCCGCGATAGACCTTCGCACTGATCGGCATCCACCCGCCGTGGCAGATGGCGGCGACCAGCTTGCCGTCACGAGCGAACTCAGAAATGAGCGACTGCACTTTCGGATCGCGACGCAGCTTGTCGGGCATGAAGCCGCCGGGGCAAAGGACCCCATGAAAGTCCGCAGATTTCATGTCAGCGATGGCGGCGTCCGACACGCAGGGGTAACCGTTCTTGCCCATGTACTTCGTCTTGGCTTCCGGGCCTGCGAGCACAACTTCAGCACCAGCTTCGATCAGCCGGAGCTTCGGATACCACAACTCCAGATCCTCATAGACATCGCCCACGAAGACCAAAACCCGCTTTCCGGCCAATACCAGATGGTTCATGGAACACGTCCTTGATGATGCAAGTTCTGAAGATGCACGCCCGACAAACTGGCTGATGCTTGTGGACATTAGCTCGCTGAGGCCGCTGATGCATGCCGCGCGGCTGCGGCTTAGGGCAGCTCGCGAATGCGGATGTTGCGGAACTCGATCGGCGAGCCCTCCGACTCCAGGCACAGGAAACCCGACTTCGGGTCGCAGCCAGTGCCGCCCGAGACTTCCTCACCGTTCACCCACAGGCGGACTTCACCGTTGATCGCTCGCACGTAGTAGTGATTCCACTCGTTAACGCCCTTACTGAGGTTCTTGCGGGGAAAGCTGCGGCTGCTGCCCTTAGGGGCCGTCGGTGGGAAGGGCGTCATCTTGGCGGTGCCCGTCGGGAACACGTCGCCATGAGTCGTAAACCAGTCGGATTTCTTGCCGTTTTTCTGCTCGTATTGCTCAGCGTAACCGTGGTCGAGCACCTGCACTTCAATGCCCACAGGCAACTGTCCGCGTTTCAGCGAGTTCAGATTCTCTTCCTGAGCCCAGAGAAAAATTCCCGAGTTGCCGCCGGACTTCAGGTGCCTCCATTCGGCCACCAGTTCCAGATTCGTGTAGGTCTTCACCGAACGAATTACGCCGACCGGTTGTCCGGTGCATTTCGCGAATCCGTCTTGCCACGTCCAGGTTTCGGGGTCGCAGTTGACGTTCGTAAAGTCTTTTTCGCCCAGGGCGACCCAGCCGAGACCTGTTCCATCAATGAACGCCTTCGGAGCGGCCACTGCGTCTTCAGCAGTTGCCAGTCCGGGAGAACTCACCAATGCCAGCCAACAGAGAACGACCAGATTTCGCAGCGTCATGGGCCTGACCTTTTCGTGGGGGAACATCTCTGCACATCACCCGCCGGCCGAGCCTGTCATCGCGGCTCACCAGCGGAACTGAATATGTAGCAGAACGCCCCGCGATCGTGACCTCACCAGCCCTCGGAAAACGCCTTAGTTCGCGCGAGAAACCGTTCTTCCGGCAAACTGCCAGCCTGCTATCATTCACCCCGTTCGAATCCCTGTTTCATGGAATGAGATACGACTCATGCGTAACGAGAATGAAGTCCCGTTTGAGGACAAACAGTTCAAGATTCCAGTTGCTGACCGCCTCCGCCGCTTGCCGCCCTATTTGTTCGGCAAAATCAACAAGATGAAGTACCAGAAGCGCGTCGCCGGCATCGACGTGATCGACCTCGGCATGGGCAACCCGACCGACGCTCCTGATCCCCAAATTGCGGACAAGCTGGCCGAAGCCATCAAGGATCCGAAGAACCATCGCTATTCCGTTGCCAACGGCATCGGCAACCTTCGCAAGGAAGTCGCCGCACGCTACCTGCGCAAGTACGACGTGAAGCTCGATGCCGATAACGAAGTCATCGCTTGCCTGGGCTCCAAAGAAGGTTTCAGCCACCTGTGTCTGGCCATGATGGGCCCCGGCGACACGGCTATCGTTCCCGCTCCGTCGTTTCCGATTCACGTCTATTCGGTGGTTCTGGCGTCTGGCAACGTCATCGCCCTGGATACGCGCAAGCCCGACAAGTTCCTGGAGCGCGTCGCGTTTACGTGCGAGCACCTCTTCCCGAAACCGAAGCTGGTCATCGTCAACTTCCCGCACAATCCATCGACCACCTGCATTGATCCCGAGTTCTACGTCGAGCTGGTGAAGCTCGCCAAGAAGCATGACTTCCTCGTGATCAGCGATTTTGCTTACTCAGACATCTGCTTCGAGGGGTATGTCGCTCCGAGCTTCCTCTCGACTCCGGGAGCCAAAGACGTCGGCGTTGAATTCACGACGATGAGCAAAGGCTACAGCATGGCCGGCTGGCGCATTGGTTTCTGCGCTGGTAATCCTGAAATGGTCCGTGCCCTTGCTACCATTAAGGGGTATTACGACTACGGTATTTTCCAGGCAGTACAAATTGCAGCCATCGTTGCGATGCGACACTGCGATTCCGCGGTTGATGAAATTGCCGCCGAGTATCAAAAGCGTCGCGACGTGCTGTGCGATGGCCTGCATCGCCTGGGCTGGGAAGCCACTCCGCCACGCGCGGGCATGTTTGTCTGGGCCAAGATCCCCGAACCGTGGGCTCAAATGGGCTCGATCGACTTCGCGATGAAACTGCTCGACGAAGCCGGCGTCGCCGTCAGCCCCGGCCGAGGCTTCGGCCCCGAAGGCGAAGGCTATTTGCGATTGGCCGTCGTCGAGAATTCCCAACGCCTGCGTCAAGCCGTCCGAGCCATCGGCCGCTGCCTGAAACCCGAACAGTTCACTGCCGAAGCCGGTAGCTAACTCTCGCGCGATTGCTATGAAAACGAAGCCCGAAGTTCGGAGCGAAGGTTCGCTCATCGAACTTCGGGCTTTGTTCGTTTGTGGTTACTTCTTAAGAAGATAGGCTCGTACACCGCGATGCGGGGCTGTTTGTCGTGAATCGAGTCTCGAAACAGGGTTGCGAAGACGATGCACTCGTGGGCTGCACAAGTCGAACAACTGACCGGTTACCGAGGACTCAAAGTTACTCTCCAGCACGATGGGGCTCAGGTCGCTTATTCCAGCGTTCTCGAGGCGTGGCAGCATCAAGCGGACTGCCGTTCGATGTTCCTCAAGCTCTTGCAGAACGCACCTTATTCGGCGTTTCGGTGGGAGACGCCTCCGATTACCAAGGCCACGGCAAGCCGACCATTTGAGTTTGTCTTGTTGGATAGTCCCGGCTTGGCGACAAACCCAGACCCAGTCCGTTTGCGGAACACCTTAAGACGTCACAAGCCGATGTTGTTGAGTTCGAGAATCTCAGCCGAAACGCAGTGCTCGTCGTACCACGTGAAAAGGGGCTCCGATCCGCTTACGGACATCGCGCCGCCTTTGTGCGGAATGCTCCCGAAGGACAACAACACGCTCTTTGGGAAATGGTGGCCAGTGCGATGATCCGCCGATTGGGGACAGCACCCGCCTGGGTCAGCACCGCCGGAGCGGGAGTATCATGGTTGCACGTGCGACTCGATAACCGTCCGAAGTATTACGGCTATGCGCCCTATCGTGAATGACCACGGACAACACGTGTCGAATGACCTGCTGCGGGCTTCCATCGGACTGCGACGGATATCACATACGTGACTGTTGACACGTTCACTCTTAGTAGCGAAGGTAGCCTTCATCCATTGCGAACAGCGTTCATGCTCTGAGAGTCTATATTTCAAACGGCTCTCGCCTGCCCGACCACCCGGTAACCATCGCGGAGAAACTAATGACTCGAAAACGCGTGATTGCAGTGACGATCATCGTCCTTGTCATTGCTGCTGGCGCATATGGTTTTTCTGAGGCCAAACGCGCGCGTAACAAAGCCTACGATGTGGCGTCTCGCCATAATATAAAGCAGTTGGCCACTGGAATCATCAACTATGCGGCTCAGCATCAGGAATACCCTGACTCGCTCGAGCCAATTAAGGTCACCATGGAAGCAGGAGGAGTATCATTCAGTTCAACCATGAACAACCCGCTCACGAAGGACTCGCCTGGCTATGAGTATGTAAAGCCAGCCACTAAGTGGATGGAAGAGGATCCGGACCAGATCATTGTCATTTATCAACTGAGAAACGGCGTTCGAGCGCTCGACCTTGCGGTAGGCTACGCCTCTGGCAGCGCTCGCGATATGGGGCCATCAAAACAATAGTTTCAGCGGCGTCCTTAACTCTTTCTGGAACGAGCAGCATGGCAACTGATGGAGTCCCGTTTGTGCTGCATGCCGACAACCTACGGTCGCGTCTTCCAGGTTAACGAGCGACTTCTCTCCGGCAACTTTCAGGCTTCTTTTGCTCATGGGCTCGATGTCTGCTTACGGGCGTTTCGCCGCCTTGTGCGGAATGCTCACGAAGAACAACAGGATCGCTCGTCAACTGAAGGGACAGTTTGGCATGGTTGCGTCACTCAAGGCAAAAACACTCGACGCGTTGATTCTACTGACGATCGCGGCAATTCTGCTAACTATCGCCGCAATCGGGCTGAGATGGGCATGGCCTCCTCAACCTCAGAGAGCCGATCGCCCAAACAACGAATTGTCAGCCGAAATCAAGGCCGTACTTGATACCGGTGAGCGGTTCGTTTTGTTGACATTGGACCCGACGAATCCAGCCGGACGAGATGCATCCAATCCTTTGCCGGATGATGCTTTTCATGATTATCGAGTGCTCGGTCGAACTGAGATCAGTGATCGGAAAGAGCGAGCCGAGTTACTTCAAGCTCTGTATCAAGGTGTTCAGGAATCTGATGGCTCAGTCGCCCTCTGCTTTTCGCCTCGGCACGGAATCAGTGCGACACTGGCCGGTGAAACAGTCGACCTTGTCATTTGCTTCGAGTGCCTATCAATGGAGGTGCATTCAAAAACCAAGGGAGGTGTTCTCACAACAGATTACCCGCGGAGTACGTTCAATCGGGTAGCAAGACGAGCAGGCTTGACTGTTGCTCCCGAGCACTGATCCACACGCGATGGCCTATCGATGGGTGATCCTCATAGGTTCTTTCGGCGGCACGCCACAGATTATCGCGAGGCTGTTTTCTCTGAGTCGCTCGATTGAAACGCATCGGTTTTCGCTGTGGAGGAAACTCTGGTGTCCGTGCGCCTTGAAGCAATGGTCTCGATCACCGGAGTGAAGATCGGTTGGATGACACGAGCGCCGTAAACGCTCAAATGGTCGGCATCGCGGTAGAAAGAACCTGCGTCGTCAAAGGGTCGCAGGTCTACGGATTTCGTCCGAGCCTGTAGCACCGGGATCGGATCGAGCAATTGCACGCCGCGTGATAAGAGGTGCGGCACGACCGTCTCGAGCAAGTGCTGGTTCTGCCCCTCGTAAGTCTGCAAAGAGATGGAAAGATTGCTCGTATCGCGTCCTTGCCAGGCGCACTGGACCACCTTAGCTGCAACGTCGATTTCGTAGTTCGGCACATCTTTCATGAAGCAGACCCGACAGCCCATTCGCTGCAGTTCGTCAACGGTGTTCAGCAGCGATTCAGAGAAGCGTGGATTCATGAAATAGCAGCGCCAGTAACCGACGAGGATGACCGTCCGAATGTCACTGGTCTTCACGTATTCGATGAGCGCATCCGCGTAGTCGAATGAGGCTTCGAGTTTTCCCTCAGCAGGCACCGCACACGGTCTCAGCACCGGCGCCCAGCCGCCATGCGTGGCGCCTCGAGCCGCAATACCCGCTCGGCGGCACATTTCATCCAGGACCGGCAGCACGGCCTGTGCATGGCTGTCGCCCCAGATCAGCAATTGCGGAGCAGCGTTGTCATCTCCCAGCCGGAATAGATTCTGTGGTACGTCCGCAGCCTTGTGATTGCGCATGAAGCTGCGATCCGGCGCGCACGTGTCGGCGAGTGCTCGCACCTGCGGCGGCAACCGGCTGGGCCACCAGTTATCACTGTGTCGCGCGATCAGACCACCTGCAAACAGACAGGCAAACGTGGCGCCAGTTGCCCAGGCCAGACGCGGCCGAGCTGCCAGATACTTGCGCTGACGGAAGGGGACTTCGACGTAGCGATAAGTAGCAATTGCCAACGCCATCGAGACGACGACGGCGAGCACGCGTGCGCCGACTGACGGAGAACTGATGCTGCTGTATTTGAGAAATACGATCAGCGGCCAATGCCACAGATAGAGCGAATAAGAGATCAATCCAACGAGCACAACCGGGCGCCACGACAAGAGGCGATGCACCCAGGTCACACGCGTCGCATCCCCGCCCAAAACGATGAGCGCCGCCGCCCCCAGAACAGGTGGCAATGCCGCAAGGCCAGGGAACGAAGTGTTGTGGTCGTAGTAGAAGCACGGGAGCAGGATGCCGGCCAGGGCCGCAGCGGCGATGAAGTTGCGAGTCCGCAGCCCCAAGGCAGGTACTTCGCGCGGCCCGAGTGCAATCAGCACGCCAGCAAAAAGCTCCCAAGCCCGCGTGGTGAGCAGGTAATAAGTTCGAAGATTGCCGTCCTGAACACCGCTGACGCTCGCGTAGAAACTGATCATCGACGCCAACGCGACGACCGGGCCGATCCACGATCGACGCCGCAGACGCACCGCGCCCCAGAACAGCAAAGGCACCACCAGGTAGAATTGCTCTTCGACGGCCAATGACCAGGTATGCAACAACGGCTTGTCGTAGGCCGATGCCGCGAAGTAACCAGTGTCGCGCGCAAAGAACAAATTCGCGTGCAGGCCTCCCAATGCGACGACCGAGCGACCGAGGGATTGAAAGACTGCGGGCACGAGTGTGAACCAGCCGACAACCAGCGTCGTCGCCACCACGACCACCAACGCAGGGAGGATTCGCCGGACACGTCGTTCCCAAAAGTGAATCAGCGAGAAGGTGCCCGCATCAAAGTCCTTCAGCATCAGGCGAGTAATCAGGTAGCCTGAGATCACAAAGAAGACGTCGACGCCCACGTAACCGCCGCGAAACCCTAGTTCCGCATGGCACAGAACGACGATCAGGACCGCTACCGTCCGTAGTCCATCAATGTCGGCTCGATAGTTCATGGCATCCTGCGGAACTATTTGACGAAGGTTTGTTTTGCTTCAAGGGCACAGAACCGCCTCCCAGACGGCCGATACCGCATCAGACAGCTCAGCAATGGCGAGCTCGGGAATGCTCCCGGTGGGCATTTTTGACCACAAACGCACGGTATCGATTCTCGGCGGCTGCTGTGAGATGAATGTGCTCAGCACTCAAGTATTATCGGTTGTGAACGATGGCCTCGACGACACTCGTCTTTCAGAGTGGACGATCGACATGCGAATCCACCATCGGACTGCCAGAACCGTCCTTTGGCAGGACCTGAATTCACAAACGTTAGTCCGCGTTCATTTAAATTCAGGTTTGATGCATGTCGAATGAAACTCAGGCTTACGTTCTGCATTCCAAGGACTCGTGCGTCGAGAAGTTTCCGTGGGGTACGCTGCAGTGGCTGTGCAACGACAAGCTCTCACCGGGTGCCGCTCAGACTGTGGGGCTGTGCCATATTCAGCCGGGACAGCGGAACCCGGTGCACTTTCATCCGAACTGCGAAGAGATCCTCTACATGATCTCAGGGCATGGACAGCACAGCTATGACGGCGCCACCGTCGACCTGCATCCGGGCTCGACCATTCGCATTCCCGCCGGAGTGAAGCACAACATGGCGAATGTCGGCTCCAGGCCGATCGTGTGCCTCATCACTTTCTCTTCGGGCGATCGCCAGACCGTGTTTCTGGAGTAGTGAATGTTCGAAACGGAGTGATGAGCAGCACTTGTCGCACGCCGACCATCATTCAACCTTTTAGGAAAAACTGGGAGATCGCTGTCGATTGTGACGGCGCTCATTCGACTGGATGGTGGCGGATGAAATCCGAAAACCCCTTTTTCCAGTTTGAGGAGTGACGAACATGACGCGACGACTTTGGACTCTGGCTGTGCTGGCAATGCTTTCCGCTTCAGCCATTGGCGACGACAAGCACGACCACCATCACCTGCCAGCAGCCCCGACCAATCCCGCCTTTGAAAAGCTGAAGAAGCTGGCGGGCACATGGGTTGAGGCCGACAAGGATGGCAAGCCAACCGACACCGTAGCCTCGGTCATTAAGGTGACTGCAGCCGGCAGCGCCATTCATGAGACACTGTTCCCCGGCCAACCGCATGAGATGATTTCGGTCTACACGGTCGATGGCCAGGACGTGGTGCTGACCCACTACTGCATGCTCGGCAATCAGCCAAGGCTCAAGGCGTCGGGCAAGTCGGTCACCAACAAGCTCAACTTTGAATTTGCTGGCGGCACGAACCTGGATCCGAAGAAAGACAAGCACATGCACGCCGCGACGTTCACCATCGTCGATGCGGATCACCTGCAGGTGGACGGCATCGGCTGGGAAAACGGAGCACCCGCCAAAGACATGTGCAACGGCATGAAGCTCGTGCGCAAGAAGTAGCCACCAATTGGACGACCCGCCATAACGGACGAATCATCGTTCAGAACCGGCGGTGGTGGCGTGGTTCCAGTGGCCAAGGCGTCTCGCCTTGGTCACGCGAACCGATAGCCCCAACACGAAGGACAGACGCGAGACGCGTCCGCCACGGGTCTTTTCGTGCAAGCCAACTTCTCCAGCAGCGTCCTGAGGCGCTGCCGAAACTACGTGCGGCACTCAGCAGCCTTGCCGAGTTCTCGAGCTTGTGCGGCTGAAGTGTCGACTCCCAAGCGAATCGTGACTTCCCAGCGGCCGTCGGCGGGGGTGATGAACTCCCAGTGCGGAACGACACAGCAGGCCTGATGCACGGTTTCAAAGCCGCCTTCGGACTGGCTGACTGTCTCGATCGGGAAGGTCCACAACCGAGCCTGCTTCGTCAGGTCCAGCGACACGTCGATGCCCAGCCACTCGTCGACCAGGCCAACTCGATCACAGGCATCGAGCGACAGGACCGAGTCCAACTGGCCGAGTCGCTGGCCGGACGCGTCGTAGTAGTAGCGGTCGGATGCACCACCCGGCAGGCCGGAGAAGTTGAACTCAACGCCGAAATGCACCGGCAATCCCGGTGGCAGTTCTTCGAGTTGATACCGAATTTCCAGTTCGCCACCGCGAGCAGTCGTCAGAGCAACCGTCTTCTGGACCTGCACGTTGTAGGAAGCCAGCTTGCCTTTGCGCGCCAGGCAGACTTCGACCGCCTCTCGCGAACGACGCAGCAGCGAGTGATACACGCCGGAATGGAAATCACCGACGAAGCCGTTGCCGCTGCGGAACTCTTCGAGGCTCAAGCCGGGTTGCAGGAAGTGATCAACCAGCGCCTTGCGCGGATAGGTGTCGTAGACAATCTTCTTGTCGAGATCGGCCTGCTTGCACTTGATCTCGCCTTGAATGCTGGCCGCGTTTAAACCGTCAGTGGTGCCCTTGGCCGCGTTGATAATCGCTTCGTGATAGATCTCAGGGCGGCGATTCAACGTGCCCAACAGGTTCTGCTTGATCCCGCGGACGTCGAAGCCATACAGGTGCCCGCCCCGACTCGGCGACAGCAGCGCGACCAACCGATCACTCGCCAGCCGCACTTCCTTGCGGGCGTCGAGGTCGAAGTCATCACAATCCAGTCGCACCCAGCGCGGTGTCTGCGTCACGTTTCCGCGTTGAGCAGGCGGCAGCGACAGTTGATACGCCACATTCTCCAGAATGGTGTCAGCCGCAATCAGGTGGGCATAAACAGCGTGTCGGAGGTGAGGCAAATAGAGGCCACCAAACGCTCCGTGCCAGTACGAGCAATTGCACTGCCCGCGATAGAGTTCGGTACGAGCTTCCGTGAGCTGCACTGCGAACTCGCGATCCGCATCCGCCTGCGAGAGTTCTTCCAGACGCTGACTAACCTGCAGCATCCGGGAATACATTTCGTTGGCTTCGGAGTACTTCGTGCGGAAGTTGCGCCACAGGCCGCCGCGCAAGAACTCTTTGAGCTGCATCCAGTCGACGTCTTCCTTTTCTTTCTTCTGACGCAGGCTGAGATAGGTCTTCTGTCGAGCCGTTGGCAGCACCCATTCGGTCATCTCGCGATAGCTGCTGTCCGGCATGTAGATGCGACCTGCAGGCAGCACGTTCTCAACGCACTCGGCCAGCGTCGACGTCTTCAACCAGGACTGGCTTTCAGTCAGCATACGGAAGAAAGTTCGCAGCCAGCCGCGATCAAAGACCGCTTCCTTCGTGCCTGGCCACGTGCCGAACTTCTCGCCGTCGTCCCCGAACGTCATGACCGCGTTCGGAGTCTTCGCGTAGACGCCCCGCAGGAACTCGAATGACTTCTCGGGTTCAGCAAACGGAATGTAGTAGCGCAGCGGTTCAGCGACCGGGAAGACTTTCAGCAGACGGCCTTCGTCTTCGGTCAGGAAGAACGACGTGAGTTCCTCGTCCGTCAGACCGGCGCAGCGGAAGTGGTAGTCGTCCAGGACCGTGTACTCGATACCGGCGTCAACAATGTCCTTCGTAAAGGACTGCTCCCAAACGCGTTCCGGCACCCACATGCCTTTAACGGGAGCCCCGAACAGGCCCTCCAGATACTTCGAATACATCCGCATCTGGCCGACGCGGTCGCGTTGTGGAATGCTGGCCAGAATGGGCTCGTAAAACGGGCCGCCGATGACTTCCACCTGGCCGCGTTCGGCGAGGCTGCGGATCTGGTCGATGTATTCCGGATGCCGCTCGACCAGCCATTCCAGCAGGCTACCCGAGTTGTGCAGCGTGATGGCTACATCTGGAAATTCCTGCAGCAGATCAAGCAACGGGCGGTAGCTGTCGCGGTAAGCCTGCTCAAAAACGCCGTCGAAATTGCCGATCGGCTGGTGATTGTGAATAACCAGAGCCAGTCGCAGTTGAACCACGGAGCACTCCATCCTAGCAATTAGATTTTCGCCCGCGTGAACGCGTCCTGAATGATCTCAGCGCGGACTTCGTGCGCAGTATGCGCAACTCCCATCACATCGTCAGGCTCAAGCTCGGCACTTTTGTCGGAATTGGCACAGACGGGCCTGGTTCGGCGTTTTAGTTTTCCCAGAAACAAAATGGCTCAAGGAACGCGCCTTCCGCAGAGTCGGCAAGACGCCTGCTGCTCCAGTCTTTTTATTCTGTGCAAATTCGCGCGATTCGCCGGTAAACGGCTTCAGTGCGACGGGGAACCGCCGGTCTGAGCCTGCGCATCGGTCTTAGGCGCCTTCAAGGCCAGCACCAGTCCGGCTCCGAGCAGCATCAGGGCAGCACCGACCCAGTAAGGTAGAGCGATGTCGGAACTGTAGAAGAGTTTGGTACCTGCGATCGGACCCAGAATTCGAGCCAGCGCGGACATGCTCTGACCGACTCCCAACACCTCGCCCTGCCGCTCGGGCGGCGTTCGCAGGGAGAGAATCGACTGCAAGGACGGATTCAAAGCTGAGAAGCCCAGCACGACGATGGGCAGAAACGCGATCAGTTCGCCGAGTGAACGGTGCTTCGCGGCCAGTCCGATGAGGGCCAACCCGGCGACCATCACGATTGCTCCACCGAGAGCCAGCGCCTGAGGTTTCATGCGCGTTGCCAGCCGCCGCACGATGCCGCCTTGCGCGATTGACAGTACGAACCCGACGTAGGCAAAGATAAAGAAGTTTGTCCGGTCGCTGAGGCCTTCTTCCAGCTTCTCCGCAGCTTCGCTCAATCCCAGCTTGCCCGTCAGCAGGGATAACGTGCTTTCAAACTGCGCGAAAGCCACGGTCGTCAGGAAGATCGTGATGAGCGCCAGACCGACGCCCGGCAGGCTCATCGCGGCCGCAATGCGACTCAGACCACCGTGAGCGGACGGTGCGGACTTTCCCGGCGTCAACGATTCAGGCAACCGCGCCACCGCGAACAGAAACGCCAATGCCGACAATCCAGATGCCACGTAGCCAGCCATTGGGCTCGGGGCACCGCCCGGAGTTGATGACACGCACGCGGCACCGATCAGCGGTCCGAAAGTGAACCCGATACCGAAGGCCGCGCCGATCAACGCCATGCCTTTGGTGCGTTCGCCAACCCCGGTGATATCGGCAATGTAGGCCTGAGCCGTTGAGATTGTGGCGCCCGCGATGCCCGCTCCGATGCGCGTCAAGAATAACCATGTGAGCACGTCCAGCCCCAACCATGTCTGCGTGCCGATGGCCGTCACGTAGCCGAACATCCCATAGAACACTGTTGAGCCCGCCAAACCGAGCAGCAGCACGGGACGTCGTCCAATGCGATCGGAGACGCGACCCCAGATGGGCGCGAACACGAACTGCATCGCCGAGAACGACGCCATCAGCAGGCCGATCGTCAGACCTTCGGCGTTGAATGCCTTCGCATATCGCGGCAACAGCGGCAGCACGATGCCGAAGCCCAGCAGATCAATGAAGACCGTCACAAAGATGATGAACAGCGGAGCTTTTTTGCTGCGGGGGGCTGCTTCAGGGGCGTCGCTCGTCACAGGGGAATCTCGTTTCGATGAGGGTCTAACGCGGTCTTCTCAAGAGCACTAATAACGGACACTTACCGCTTTACAAACCACCAGGCGAGCGCGGCCAGCGCAGGGAAACCGACAAACATGATCAGGGCGGTGATCACGGTCGAACGTTCGTTGTCGGGCCACCGAGCCATACGCAGTCCTGCAACAAAATCACCCCAGCCACAAGAACTGGGGTGAGAAGTTAAACATCAATATCAAACACGTCGCTCCCTCGCCCCGGTAACGGGTAGAGAGGCCGGGGGTGAGGGGCTAATTCGATAGGCTCCTCATCCATCATCGAGTCGGACAGGATTGTCCGACCTACAAACCATTAGGCCTTCAAGTCAGCTTCCGGAGTCGCCGGATTGGTCGGATCGAACCACTCAGGCTTGAACTCGACTCGGCGGTGCTGGCCCATCGCGATGTTGGAGGTCAACGCCATGATTGCGTCGGCCATCGCCACGGTGCCGTTACAGCGCAAGCCACCTTCCTTCGGAGGCAGGTCGATGTTGTTCTTGATGCAGTACGCGAAGTGTTCCATCTCTTCGGTATAACCACGGCTGACCTTCGAGTTCACACCCGTTGCCACTGCCGCATTCGCCGACGGAGCCAGACTCGGGCTGGCATCCAGCACCGGCGAACCGCTGTCGTCGTTGATCACGTGCAGGCGTTGCTCGGGGCCACCGCCACCCGTTGTGGGGCTCGACTCTTTAAACAGCAGTGCTTCCTGCTCTTCGATCATCATCAGCGTACCGCGGCTGCCGAAGACGATTTCGCCATACGGCTCGAAGCGGTTCGTGTTGATCGATGAGTACGTGACGATGACGATGTCTTCCGGTGAAGCCACTACGGCCTTGCCGTCACGCATCACGATTTCGCCCTTGTCGTCGCGTTCGTAGTAGTGCGCGCCGGGGAATTCGAACGTCGTGTAAACGTGATCGAAGATCTGACGGTCGTCTTCCTGCTTGTCAGGTGAACCAACGCCCTTCACGCCGTAGAAGTTCTTTCCGCCGTAACCACTGACGGCCAGCGGCTTCACCTTGCCCAGGAAGATGCTGGACGCATCCAACTGGTGGCTGCCGAGTTCCGCCATCAGACCGCCGCCGGTTTCGTTGTAGAGCCGCCAATCGACCAGCTGTCGCAGGTCTTTGTAGCCCCACGGAGTGAGATCGGTCTTGTCGAGTTCCGCGAGATCGACCTGCGGCGTCTTCTTGGGATACTTGCGCCAGCTGTCGCTGCCGGGGAAGCTGTTGTTGCGGTGCCACTGAGCACGGATGAACTTGATGTCCCCCAGCAAGCCCTTGCGGATCATGTCGTTGGCGTTGTCGTACAGCACGCCGTAGTGGCGTTGATGTCCGACGGCCAGTAGCTTGCCGGTTTCCTTCTGAACCTTGATCATCTCCTTGCACTGCTCGATGGTCTTGGCCATCAGCTTTTCGCACAGCACGTGCTTGCCGGCCTTCAAGGCTTCGATGGTCAACGCCGCGTGCTGATTGAGCGGCACCGCGATCACGACGGCTTCGATGTCCGGATCGGCGAGCAGTTCTTTGTGGTTCTTGTACTTCTTGATCTTCTTGCACTTGGCCGGACCGAGCTTCTGGAACAGGCCGACGCGGTGCTCGTTGCCGTCACCGATGAAGGCTCGTTCGAGGTTTGACGGTCGCAGGTCCGAGACCGCGACGATGTCCATGTACGCTGGCGGATGCTGCGTCAGTAGCACGCTGCCTTCGTCGCCGCAGCCGATCCAGCCCACACGAATCGGTTCGCCCTTCAGCTTGTCGTAGCCGAAGTAGGCCGCACCGAGTCCGGTGGCTCCAGCCGCGATCCCCTGAATGAACGAGCGACGGTTGATGCCGGTTACTTCGTTGAAGTTGTCTTTACCGATCTGCTTTTGCTCGGGAGCAAGATTGATAGGCATGTTCAGTCTCCTATGAGTGTGGGCCTGGGTGGCCGCGAGTGTGCGAAGAGAATTGTGTGGCCAGAGGCGTTGGTAAGACGGCTCTGGCGGCTGTTGTTTGCGTCTGCGTTACTTGGCGGGTGCCGGTGCAGGAGTTGGTGCCGGCGCGGGAGCTGGACTGCAGGCGGTCGTTGAGCAGGTGCCGGCCTCGCAGCTCTTGCGACGGCAGCACAGGCGGGTCAACAGACCATCCAGTCCGAACCACTGACCCGTTGGCAAGGCGGCGATAGCCAGCAGCGCCAAGACTTCGATCAGGTTCTTGTTGATGATGAAACTATGCTCGGGACCCGGTGCTTCAGGTACTCCCGGCCACGGTGGCATGGCGAGGTAGAACATCAGCAGCATGCCAGCTCCGGCCACGGCGGCAGGTCGCGTCAGCAGCCCCGTGATCAGCAGCACGCCGAGAATCGTCAGCCCGGCGATGGTCTGCAGGTTGATCCAATCAATTTTTTCCTTGGGCAAAGTCGGGGGGCCCATGCTGAGCTGCTCAGAAGTCAGCAGCTTGTCACGAGCATCCGTCTTCAGTTCCTTGTCCATCGCCTTGATGGGGCCGGTGACCTTGGCTCGCAACGCCTGCAGTTCGCCCCACTGACGCTCCAGATGCTTGTAGTTGAAGTCCACCTTCGCGGCGGCGAGGTTGGCTTCGTAGCGGGCGACGTCGAGTTTGTACTTCTCAATCTCGCCGAGTCGATGGTAATCAATGGTGTCCTTGAACTGCTCCTGAATCAGACCGGCGCGCTCCGGGTCGCCAACCAGCGAGGCTCGCAGCTTTTCCTTGTAGCTCAGCTTGGACGCGGCCTTGTGCAGGTCCGTGACAGCCTTGCGATAGGCCTTAGACGCATCGTCATCGCCGGGAGCGAGCTTCAGCAGTTGTTCGCGTTCGGCATACAGCATGTGAGTGTCGCCTGAGCAAACCAGCCGACCAGCCTTCTCATCAAATCGCACTACCTTGGAGAGCGACTTGGGAATCGTGACGCCCGATGGCAGTTGCTTCAGGGCGACCTTGAACTCCTTGGGGCCGTTGACCATGTCGTTCAACCGGGCCTGCTGCTTTTCGTCCAGCCCGTAGTGGTCCACAAACGCCTGCTGCCAGACATCCCACTTGGCGGCGACCTTGTCGGCATCGAGCCAGTTGTAGTCGTTCGGATCGCCCGTCATGTCGCGGAAGGTATCACGGAGCGGTCCCGCTGAATTCTTCAAATAGCCTTCTGCGGTCCACGGCGTGGGCGTCGAGAGCGAGTTGATCTTCCACAAGCCCTCGTACAGAAACTGCCAGCCGATGGCTAATCGCAGCGCTACGATTAGCACCATTCCCGCGACGGGAAAGCAATATTTGCTGCTACTCACGCAATGAATCTCCAGGGTGGGAGGATGAGGATTCGGGAGGCGGGATGATCCATCGGTCCATCGTCAGCAAGTGTCCTGACTTGCCGTCGTCGGCCACGAATCAGTTGACTCGTGCGACGTCCGTGAAGAACAGATCCGCATCCGGGATGCCGCAATTCACAGGTTCCAAAGTCCGTCCGGATCGAGGCAGAGGGATGAGGAGTGCCTGAATCTCCGGTCGATTCTGGCAAAAGCTTCGGGCGTTTTCGAGTCCCATCACAAAAAACGCCGTCGACAACGCATCTGCCTCGGCTGCGGTGGGAGCAATGACCGTTGCCGCCAGCAATTTGTCCGCCGGCCAACCGCTGCGAGGATCCAGAATATGACCGTAACGCTGCCCCTGGTAACGGAAAAACTGGACCGAATTGCCACTTGTGCCCATCGCGGCGTTTCTCAATACGAGCGTCCCCAGCCGCTCCTCGGGAAAGATCGGGTTGCGAATTCCGACCGGCCAGCCGCCGAGCCCGTTGTGATCGCCCCGAGCCAGCACGCTGCTGTGCCCACCATGCAGCAGCCAGTTCTGGATGTTGTGTTCGTTGAGGACTTCGGCTGCACGGTCCAACGCATAACCCTTTCCGATGGCGTTGAGCTGCAGCTCAATGTCTGGCTTCGCGAACGAGACCTCGCACGTCGCAGCATCCAGCGACACGAATTCGATCCCGGTCTGCTGCCGGGCGACGTCGATTTCGTCCTGCGTGGGAATGCGGTTCTCTGTCCGGCAATGTTTCCACAAGCGGACGAGCGGCATCGACGTCGGGTCATACGCTCCGGTCGTTTCGAGAGCGATCGCCTTGGCTCGGACGAGCAAGTCGAACAGTCGCTCTTCAACTTTGACGGAGTGATCGGCCGCTTGTCGGTTGATCGAAAGCAGCTCGCTGTGGTCTCGATACACCGTCATCTGTGATTCGAGCTCATGGATCAGGCTGAGTGCATCCGACGCATGCCAGGTCTCGACGGCTCGATCCGGCCCATCGTTCAGGATCACATGAAAGTCGCAGGCCATCGCCTTAGTGCCGAGTCGTACCGTCGGCCCGGATGTCGGCGGCGTGCGCGGCGTCTCGAGACCTTCCAGCAGAGCGTCACCTGCCGCTCCCGCAACATGCCGAATCTCCCCGCCGAGACTGCGTCCCGTCAGAAAGTCACGGCGGTTGCTGGCGGGATCGGTCATGGCGAAGTTCGATTATGAGAAGCGAGTAAATGACAAGCCGCTGGTGGACTTTCTAACTCAGTGAACTCTTCGCGGCTCCGCGCCTTCGCGTGAGAACTCACAAGGGTGACTCGCCGCAATCGCAACGATTCAGAACCCACACAACGTTGCGACGGCGAAGATTCTCACGCGAAGGCGCTAAGTCGCGGAGAATTCAGAATAACACAGAATGCTCGGACGAGGGCATCCAAGCTACGGCTTTAAGGTCGCACGTCTCGCTCCCACATTGCTGCGACTTCGACACCCATTTGACGATGCACATACACCCGCTTCCAGCCCGCCGCTGCGAGTTCATCCTCGGTCGGCAGGTCCGCTTTGCGAGCGAATGAAATCAAATACTTCGTTTGCTTGTCCGGCCAGTCCATCGCGACCAGTCGCAGCTGATGTTCTTTGAACGCGGGCACCTGCTTCATCAGTTCCGGCAAATAGAACTGATGCATGATCGGAACGACGGCGACATCCGTATTAGACGGCACGCGCCGAGCGACTTCCTCAACAAACGTCCGCGAGAGTGAATCTCCCCAGTAGGAAACTTCAAAACCCAGCTTCTCGGCTCCGTAGAGCCCGCCAGTCAAACAGTTGTAGTAACTGAGCCAGTAAGGCGAGTACGCGACAACTCCGACGCTTTGGCCAATGAGCAGCGCGGCAAGTACGGCATTCGGTCGCCAGTTCTTACGAGCAAGCAGCTCGCCGAGGGATTCGAAACCGATGCCCGTCAGCACGGCCCACAACGGGAAGCAGATCAGAAACAGCCGCACGCCGTCGTACACCGCAACGGATGTACTGAAGAGCAACAGCGGGACGATCAGGCCTCCTACGATCAGACTGACACGCGGTGAGCGTACAACGTCGCGGTGCACCTGGAACAATCCCCAGCCGCCCATCGCCAGCAATCCGATCGGCATCGTGACGGCGAACATGACCCACGGGTAATGCCACGGAACTTCCCTGTCCACGAACTTCTGACCGAGATACCAGCAATGCAGCTCAACCCGATTCGTCGAGCGTCCAAAATACTCCCACAGCCGTTGCGGCAGGTCGGACCACAGCCACGGCCAACCCAGACAGAACACAACCGCCCCGACCAGCAACCAGATCGCGACCGGCTTGATGGCTGCTCCTCGCCAATGAAAGACAGCCCAGACTATCACGAGTGGCGGCAACAGCACGGCTTGAATCTTGGTCAGCAGCAACAACCCGAACAAAACTCCGGTCCACGTGGCTGCCCGACTGGAAGGTCTCTCGCCCGCCGACCAGAAATGAGCCACCGAGAAAATCGCTGCGGACCAGGTCAGGTTCAACACCGTTTCCAGCGACGCTAAGTGTGCGTCCCCGAAAACTCGCGGCATCAGGACGAGTGCGACCGAAGCGATCCAGCCGCAGCGTCGCCCCCAGTTCGCCCCGGCAAACCAGCCGGTCAGCCAGACGGTGATCGCAAATGCGGCCGCCGATCCAATTCGCGCACAGACGGTCAGAGTTGTCAGCATCCCCGGTTGCTGGGGGATTTCTCCGGAAACCCACGACTGTGTGAGGGAATGAAAGACGCCCAGCCACAGTCGCCCGAACGGCGGATGGTCGGCGTTGTAGACCGAGAAGCCTTCCATCACCGACGCCGGATCGAGCAGGCTGATGCCCAGGCTGCGAACAAGTTCGACGAGGTACGCTCCCATCACCACGTTGAAGGACTCATCCAGTGTGATGCCCGGCCCTTCGGCACTCAAAGGGAGCCAGTTCGCCGGATCGATCGTCAGGACCACGGCCACGAAGCTCAGCAACGCAACAACGGCAGGTCCGAGCCAGGCTGACTCGCCGCATCGCTGCATCAATTGCCGAACTTGAGCCATGTGCGAAGTACCGATCAGCCGCGGAAGTTGGAGAGGTCGAAGCCGCTTTCGATCCTTCTCCCCCTTCACAAGGGGGAGAAGGTGCCCGTCAGGCCGGATGAGGGGCACCAAGGCCAGCGTCACCCCTCGCGAATGCAGGTTGGCGAGCCTCTCGAACGCAGTCAATTCGCCGCGCGGCAGGCGTCTGCAGATGAGTCAATTTCGCGCCCAGAATCCCTGCCAAGCTGACAGAACGATTGGTCGGCGACCGAGTTCTTGCCGCTTTTGGCAGCCAGCCGTTCTTGGCGGATATTCATAAATCCCTGTTTAACAATCACTTCCGACGCGACGTCATTCTTGGCACACAGTTCGCTCGATGCGTGAGCGCCCGGAGATGCCGGTGCTGATGCAATCTCATCTGCGTGTCGTCCCTTGACGTCTGGGGCGGACCGCTGACGAACTTCAACGTGCAAGACCCAGGAGACCCCGCATGGCCAAGAAGACCGCGCCCGTGACCTCGAAGTTGATTCCGCTCGGCGATCGAGTCGTTCTGCAGCGTGACGCTGCTGAAGAAACCACCGCTGGCGGCATCGTGCTGCCCGATTCCGCGAAGAATAAGCCACAACGCGGCACGGTCATTTCGGTCGGCGAAGGCTACGTTCGTCGCGACGGCAAGAAGGTTCCGCTGACGGTCAAGGCTGGCGACGCAGTTCTCTTCAGTTCTTACGCCGGCGAAGAAATCCGAGTTGGCGAAGACGACTACCTGCTGCTCCGCGAGAGCGACATCCTCGCGACGTTCTAATTCACGAGGGATCGGTTGGTCCCTCTTGCTTGTGGCGGGTCGCTGACTCGCGAAATCCTGTGCGACTCCGCTGCCTGATTACCGCAGCGCATTTCATTCATTCGGAGATTCATCGTCATGGCAAAGATCATTGCCTTCGATCAAGAAGCCCAAGAGGCCATGCGTCGCGGCGTGCAGAAGCTCGCCAAGGCCGTCAAGGCAACACTCGGCCCACGCGGTCGTAACGTCATTCTGCAGAAGAGCTTCGGCTCGCCCACCGTCACGAAGGACGGTGTGACGGTCGCTCGCGAGATTGAACTCGCCGACAAGTTCGAAGACATGGGCGCCCGCCTCGTTCGCGAAGTTGCCAGCCGCACCTCCGACAACGCTGGTGACGGCACCACCACCGCGACCGTGATGGCCGAAGCGATCTTCATTGAAGGTCTGAAGGCTGTTGTCGCCGGTGTGAACCCGATCGACATGAAGCGCGGTATCGACAAGGCTGTTGAGCAGATCACTGCCAAGCTGGCCGAGATGTCGACTCCCTGCCAGAAGAAGGAACGAGTTGCTCAAGTCGGTACCGTGGCCGCCAACGGCGACGAAGAGATCGGTGCGATTCTGGCCGACGCGATGGAGCAAGTCGGTAAGGATGGCGTGATCACCGTCGAAGACGGCAAGAGCATGAAGACGGAGCTCGAGAAGAAGGAAGGCATGCAGTTCGACCGCGGTTATCTGTCGCCTTACTTCGTGACCGATCCAGCTTCGATGGAAGCCGTCTACGAAGACTGCTACGTCCTGATTCACGAAAAGAAGCTGAGCAACGTCAAGGACCTGGTTCCTGTCCTGGAGAAGGTTGTTCAAGCTGGCAAGCCGCTGCTGATCATCGCTGAAGACGTTGATGGTGACGCGCTTGCCGCTCTGGTCATCAACAAGCTGCGTGGCACGTTCAAGTGCGTCGCAGTGAAGGCTCCTGGCTACGGCGATCGTCGCAAGGCGATGCTGCAAGACGTCGCGATTATGTGCGGCGGCCAGGCGATCTTCGAAGACTTGGGTATCAAGCTGGAGAACGTTCAGCTCAGCGACCTCGGCCGAGTCAAGAAGGCGATTATCGACAAGGACAACACCACTCTGATCGAAGGCTACGGCAAGACGTCAGATCTGAAGGCCCGCATCGAGC
>JAKFWA010000092.1 GCA_021732995.1 Planctomycetaceae bacterium
GGCCAAAGGCCAAGTCCGACACACTGAATGCCACGACCAACCCAACCGCCAACATCGAAATCCAAATCCGAGTCTTCATTACCTGTCTCCCGTCATGATTCGTGAATGATTCTCAATACCACTGACCCATGCTGCGTGCCGGAAATCACTTCCCGGGCGCGGGCGGGCGTCGGACGACGCGCACTGAGGTATCGGGCAACAGTTCGTTGCCAACGACGAGACTGGTCGAATCAATTTGGAAGGAGTCTGGACTGATCGGCGTCACCGTGCGAGTGACGGAAACGCCTTCACCAGCGGGAGTTACTCCTTCAGCCTTCAGCACCCAGACATCTTCGACCGGAGTCCAGGTTGCTTCTGTAAAGGCTCCGCTGTGGTCGAAGGCCCACGAGCGAATTGTGCGTCGCAGGCCGTCCCAGCCAATCCGCTGGGTCCCCTTGAGTTCGCCGCGACGGGACTTCACCACGTAATCTTGCAGCAGGTAGTTGCCATCCTCAGACCAGCGGCAATCGGTTTCCACGCGTCCCTCGGGACTCTCATCAACCCAATGCCCAACGAGCCATTCGAGTTGCTGCAACTGCTCGTGTGCTGTCGCACCAGATTCATCCGGTGGGAAATCACGGACGCTGCCGATCAACCACTTTCCGTCGCGTTTCAAATGTACGACAGAGTAAGCACTCCACGACCCCGGCTCTTCGGGAGTCAGCGTTGTCGCACTGAACCCGTCTTCGACCGCTACGTCGGGACTGAGTTGCCGCAGCGACCTGATGTCAACTTCGATGTGGGCTTTGGGGAACTCTTTGAAGAGCGCTGCGAAGCGAGCTTCGATCTTCGTTCGCCCTTGCGTGACTTCACCATCCTCGTCGACAGCTTCCGCGTTCTCTGTGAACTGGGCGCCGATGGCTTTGGCATCACTTGCGTTGAACGCTTTTGCGAAAGCAGCGGCAGACGCTTTAAGGCTGTCCAACTCCGTTGCTTCAGCAGGCTTTTTTGACTTGGCTTCCTGCGACTGAGCAGCTCGAGGAACCGCCATCTGAGAAACGGCGAGGCCAATTAATAGACCCGCAAACACGGCGAACACAAATCTGGTGCGCATGTTAAATCTCCGAATGCATCATGCATTGCTGCCACATCCGTGCGATTTGAACTGCCCGATGATGAATTGAACCAAGGCCCTGGTCGAGCGACCGGCGACGTGAGAAGTGTGAATCTAAACTGAAGGCCAGAAGTGAACCGAAGAGATGATTGCAGCCTGTTGCGGACCAACGCATTATTGAACCAGAACCCATCCAAATATTCAAGCAAGGACATGTCGTCGATCGCCTTCGGTTCATCGCCACGCACGTGGTTCACACCCACTCGGAGGTGGCGCTTGAGACGTGGTTGCACACAAGGGCGGGATACACTGAACTCAAGACGGTGACAGCGGCCAGGCATTCCTATGAAGGAACGCGGCTTCGTGTCGTCACCGCTCAGACACGCTCATTCATCTGAAGGTTGACGCCATGCTCCGAATGCTGCCGCTGATCACTTTCTTCTGGCTGCTAACAACCACTGGAGGTGCTGCGGAGCTGGCGTTGCCGCCTCTCAAGACTGACATCGAGTTTGCCAAAGTTGGCGATGTCAGCTTGACGCTCGATGCCTTTGTTCCGGAAGGAGCCGGCCCGTTCCCGACGTGCATTCTGGTGCATGGCGGCGGCTTCGTTCGGGGCGATAAGCAGAGCTACATCAAGCCACTGTTTGAACCACTCAGCAAGGCTGGTTTCACCTGGTTCACGATCAATTATCGACTGGCTCCCCAGCATCGCTGGCCGGCGTGTGCCGAAGATGTCGAGACCGCGATTCGCTGGGTGAAGGCACACGCGAAGGAACACAAAGTCGATGCCAACCGCATCGCGCTCATCGGCGAGTCGGCTGGCGGGCATCTGGTGTCATGGGTTGGCACTCACTTGAAGGAAGACACGCGTGTCACGGCAGTGGTGCCGTTCTACGCTCCGCATGATCTGGAGTTGCAAGTCAAGCACCGCAATATGCTCGGCGAGTCCATGACGGGGCTATTAGGACTGACGGAGCTGAACGACGACGCCTGGAAGCGACTTCGTGAAGCGTCGCCGAGCAGCTACGTCCATAAGGGGATGCCGCCGTTTCTGCAGATTCACGGCGACAAAGACCCGACCGTGCCGTTTGAGCAATCGGCCCGGTTTCAGAAGCTTATGCAGGACGGTGGTAACCAGTGCGACTTGATCACGATCCCGAACGGCGTGCACGGAATGGGTGGCTGGGACAAGCTTGATCCGAACTACAAGGACAAGCTGGTCGCGTGGCTCAATACTACGATGAAGCCGGTCGATGACACGGCCGCAGCGACAAAGCTGACTGAACTTGGAGCCCAACTGACGCAGGCGGGCGGCGTGATTACGAAGCTCTCGTTCAAGGATTGCTCGAAGCTGGGCGACGCCGAGTTTCGGATGATCGGGCAGCTTCGCGAACTCAAAAGCCTCACCTTGTACGGGCAATGCAAAGGACTGACGGATGAGACGCTGCCGCATCTTTCCGGGCTGGTGAACCTTGAAGAACTGGGCACCGACGGTATCCAGGTCACCGACGCGGGTCTGGCCAAGTTCGCGGCGTTGACCAACTTGAAGTCGCTGTCGTTCTTTCATCCATCCTTCGGAATGAAGGGCTTTGACGGTTCGGGTTACGCGGCACTGAAAGCCTTACCCAAGCTCGAACGGCTGACGATCGCCGGTACTCCCTTCAATGACAAAGGGATGGCCGCCGTGGCAGAGATCAAGCAATTGCACGACTTCCGCACGTGGCACACTTATCAAACTCCAGCAGGTAACGAGTCGCTGACGAAACTGCCGGAACTCAAATCGTTGTGGCTGGGCCAACGGCTGCGGCGTTACGACGGAGGGCCGAACTCGCTCAGCCTCGATGACCCGACTTTCGATGTGCTTACGAAGTTAAAGACGTTGGAGTCGCTCACGCTGGACGAAGCTCGGCTGTCACTTGCGGCGCTCACGCGGCTCAAGGAACTGCCGCGATTGAAGAAACTCGAACTTCGCCGCATTGATATCCCGGCGGCAGATATTGAGAAGCTCAAAACTTCGTTGCCCGCTGTCTCAATTGCTTGGACGCCGCTGACGGACGACGAACGCCAGAAGCTGGATGCGTTCCTGAAATAGCCGAGCATATGAATACTCACCGCCTGGGCCGCTGGCTGCTGAGGGTCGTCTCTGTGCGCCTGATATCAGTCGCGACCACACGATTGCTGATGAGTCGCTACGGAGTCTTGGTCCACAAGCGGTGTCGACCATCAAGGTGAACTCGGATGGCAGTGTCATCACGGTGGGAACGATGGCGTTAGAATTTATTCAGAAGCTCGTCGTTCACACGCAGCAATCGTTGATATCCGCCACTGACGGAACAAAGAAATGAGGCGATTCGAAATGATCCATGCAGAAGACGGCAAACGAGAATACGTGCAAAGAACCCGGCAGACTTTGTTGAGCTTGAGTCTGCTCTTGCTTGTTGGCCTGCAGACCAGTCTGTCGGCCGACGAGTCCAAGGCGGCGAAGTCTGATGCCAAGACGGTAAAACTGCTCACCGTCGGCAACAGTTTCTCGGCCAACGCGACTCGCTATCTTGGCGATCTGGCAAAGGCTCGCGGCAACGTCCTGATTCACAAGCCGATCGTGGTCGGCGGCGCGTCGTTGGAACTTCATTGGGGCAGGGCAGAGCGGCATGAAACCGATCCGCAAGATCCGGCCGGGTTGTACGGCAAGACCAGCTTGAAACAGGAACTCACAGCTCAGCAATGGGACTTCGTGACCGTCCAGCAGGCCAGTATCAAGAGCCACGACATCGCCACCTATCGACCATTCGCCAAGCAACTCACCGACTACATCCGGCAGCACGCGCCGCAGGCGCGGTTGCTGATCCATCAGACCTGGGCGTACCGCAGCGATGATCCTCGGTTCTCGGTCGCAAAACCGAAGGCTGGCGAGCCCGCGAATCAAGCGGAGATGTATCGGTCGCTGACAGATGCTTACGCGACCGTCGCGAAGGAACTCGACCTGCAGCGAATTCCGGTGGGTGATGCCTTCTACCTGGCTGACACCGACGAGCACTGGAGCTACCAGCCAGACAAAACGTACGACTTCGCTCAGAAGGAACCGACCACATTACCGAATCAGACGCATTCACTACATGTCGGGTGGCGGCTGACGAAGGACAAGGATGGACATCAAAAACTCGCGATCGACGGACATCACGCCAATCTGGCTGGGGAGTATCTCGGGGCGTGTGTGTGGTATGAAGTGCTGTTCGATGAGAGCGCTGTTGGAAATGAGTTTATTCCGAAGGGCTTGGACAAGGACTACGCGAGATTTCTGCAGGAAACGGCACACAAAGCCGTCGTTGCTGTGCGTACGCGGGAGTTGTCTGCGGGTCAGAAGTAAACGCGTCCCGGCTTCTCCGAGGACTTCCCCGATCACTCCTCGTCGTACAAAAGTCGCACCATGAGGCTGCACGAATATGCTAAAACACGTCTTGCTTCTTACACTGATGGCAGTTTTGTCTGCACCGGCGTTCGGCGAACCGCCGCGAATCATTTTTGATACCGATATCACTGGAGACGTCGATGATGTGCTCGCGCTGACGATGTGCCACACGCTTGCGGATCGAGGAGCGTGTGAGTTACTCGGGGTGACAATCTCGAAAACGAATCCACTGACTGCGAGCTTCGTCGACGCACAGAACACGTTCTACGGTCGCCCTGATCTGGTAATTGGAGTCACACGCGACGCGACTGCTCAGAAGCGCGAGAGCAAGTACCTGAAGCTCGCCGAATCGGCAGACTATCCACACGATCTGCGGAACAACGATCCGGCCCGCGAGGCTGTCGATCTGCTGCGTGAACTGCTCGCCGCTCATCCCGATCACAGTGTGAGTATTATCAGCGTTGGTATCGCTTCCAACATGGCCAACCTGTTGAAGTCCAAACCGGACGCCCATTCATCGCTCGATGGTCCGGCACTGATTCGGCAGAAAGTGAAGCTGTTGTCGATCATGGCTGGAGCTTTCGCTTTCGCCAACAACACGAACTATCACCTGGAAGCGAACGTGATCAACGGGGTCGGCTTTATGCAGACCGTCGCCGAACAGTGGCCCGAGCAGGTTCCCATCGTCTGGAGCGGTTATGAAATCGGCGAAGCACTGCCGTTCCCGCGACGAAACATCAACGAAGATCTCAACTACCGCTCACATCACATAGTAAAAGAAGCCTACTTGCTGCACAGCGGCCCTCAGCACGATCGCCCCTGTTGGGATCAGAGCAGCGTCTTGTACGCGGTGTTTCCGGATCGGGATTACTTTGGCCTTTCTTCAACAGGACGGGTTAGCGTCGCTGCTGACGGCTTCACACGTTTTTCCCCGACCAGCAAACAAGGCCAATTGAGCCAGCGCGATCGCTTCTTGACAGTGACGCCGACTCAGCGTGCTCGAGTTCTCGAAGCAATCGTGCAACTTACTCTGCAGCCACCGGCGAAATAGTTCGTTACTTCACTTCCTGACTGATGGTTTCGTCATGGCTCGCTGCGACATCTTCTGCACGGTGGTGGACAATCTCGGCGACATTGGCGTGTGCTGGCGGTTAGCTCGGCAGTTAGCTGAGGAGTACGGCTTCCGCGTACGTCTGTGGGTGGATGATCTCGTGAGTCTGAGTTGCCTGTGTCCCGGAGCTTCGGTTGACGCGACGTCTCAGCAGATCGGAGCGGTTGAAGTTCGTCGGTGGGACGCTGAGTTCCCGCTTGTGGATGTGGCAGATGTTGTCATTGAGGCGTTTGCTTGCGACCCACCGGCAACGTACATCGCCGAGATGGCTCGCCGAGACGTACCGCCGGTCTGGATCAATTTAGAGTACCTGAGCGCCGAGGACTGGGTTGAAGGCTGCCATCTGCTGCCTTCAACAGGCTCGGGGACGCGTCTGACCAAATACTTCTTCTTTCCAGGTTTCACGCCTCAGACCGGTGGGTTGATTCGTGAGCACGGCCTCACAGACGCACGCAAGGCCTTCGACGCTGTTGCGCGAGCCGAGTTCTTGCGCAGGCTGGGGATACAATCGGGCAAGAACGAGTTGCTCGTATCTCTCTTTTGCTATCGCAACTTGTCCTTACCGGGGTTGCTTGGACATTGGTCCTCAAGCGAGACGCCAATTCGAGTGTTGACGCTGGCTGGCCTTCCGACGGAACAAGTCGGACAGTGGTTGGGGGGAAGCCTGTCACCGGGAGCTGAAGTCCGCCGGGGATCACTCACCGTGAACGCGCTGCCATTCATTCCGCAGGAGGACTTTGATCGAATGCTCTGGTCCTGTGATCTGAACTTCGTGCGCGGGGAAGACTCATTCGTGCGGGCACAATTGGCTCGCCAGCCGTTCGTCTGGCAGATCTACACCCAAACCGAACAGACACATTTGGTCAAATTAGAAGCGTTTCTGGCGAGATTCCTGAAAGGTTTCCCTCAGGCGAACTCGGTTCGGCGTTTCTGGGATGCCTGGAATAAGGAACTCGATGTCGTTCCTGCCTGGCGGGAGTTCGCCGCGGTCTTGCCCGAAGTGCGGAGCCGCTGTGAGGAATGGGCAAACCTGCTTGACCGGGTACCGGATCTAGCCAACAATCTGGCCCGTTTCGTGGAACGAACAATGGGCTCCGCATGTTCACGGGGCAGCACCGACGCCAGCGGTGAGTGTCGTTAGCCTGGCAGAATGGAACCTGGAATGAGCATTAAGACCGCCGGCGAAATTCGCTCAGGCAACGCTATCATCATGGGCACTGAGCCGGCGATGGTGATCAAGACGCAGTACAACAAGTCCGGTCGTAACGCCGCGGTTGTCAAACTGCGCGTCAAGAACCTGCTGACCGACCGCGTTTCCGAGTCGATTCTCAGAGCCGACGATAAGATCGAACAGATCGTGCTGGAGAAGAAGCCGTGCACCTACTCGTACTTCTCCGAGCCATTCCACGTCTTCGTGGATTCGGACTTTAACCAGTACGAAATCGACGCTGAGAGCCTCGCCGACCTCGAAAAATTCTTCTGCCCGGACATGACGGACGTCTGCGAAGTGACGTTCTTCGAAGGCAAGCCGATCTCGGTTGTGCTGCCTCAGACGATCATTCGCGAAGTTGAATACACCGAGCCCGCCGTCCGCGGTGACACCTCGGGTAAGGTGATGAAGGCGGCCATCCTCAAGGGTAGCAAGCACGAACTGCAGGTTTCGGCCTTCGTCGAAATCGGCGACAAGATCGAAATCGATACAGTCTCCGGCGAATTCAAGCGTCGTTGCACCTAGTCTGAACATGCCAGCGGGGCCTCGCCCCGTCTGAGATTTGCTCTTGATAACGGGCGGATGTAGAGATGCATCCGCCCGTTTTTGCTTTGGTGAGCGGTTTGATCGACCTCAAGTCCACCAGATTGCGTTGATACTGCCACTCTTTTACGAGTGAGGTGCGAATCGCTTTCGTCACATGTGGGATCTGCAGTTGTCCGATCGGTATTCTGAGTTACTTCTTCAAAGGATGATTTCGATGGCACGTCTCTCTACTTTGTTGCGCGTCTGTGGTTTGGCCGCCGCTGTTCTCGGCATTGCGTTGACGGCAGGACAATCGGCCTCGGCACAGGCACCGATTCCTTACGGCGAGGCGATCTCACTCGAAAACGCCAGGAAGGTGATTGCGGCAGCGGAAGTGGAAGCGAAAAAGAACAACTGGCCGGTGGCGATCGCCGTTGTCGACAATGCGGGCTTTCTGGTGGCGTTTCAGCGGCTCGACAACACGCAACTCGGCAGTGTGAAAGTCGCCATCAAGAAGGCGGAAACTTCGGCCAAGTTCCGTCGTCCAACGAAAGCGTTTGAGGACACCCTCGCGATGGGTGGAGCAAACCTGAAGATCTTGTCGTTGCCGGGAGCGCTGCCGATTGAAGGCGGACTGCCCATTGTTCACGAGGGCAAGATCATCGGCGCGATTGGCGTTTCCGGCGTGAAGTCGACCGAAGATGGCCAGATCGCTGCTGCGGGACTGGAAGCTCTTAAACCCCCAACTGAAGCCAAAGCCGCTAAGTGATTCGCGGTAGGACCAAAAGCCTTCCGGAGTTGTTACGCTCGGGAAGGCTTTTCTGTTTTTGCTTCCGGATTACTTGCTACGAGGACGCACAGCCTGACCGGCGCAGCGGGCGGCGAACCAGCGCGGGATCAGCCGTGGGCCATGAGTCAGCAGCGAGTTCTTCAACCCGTCCGTCACGAGACTGCGTTTCTTGTCGAGTCCATTCAGAGCCGTTGCAACGACTTGTTCAACCGTGCGTGGCTTGCCAAGCGCCGCCTCGGGGGCGGATGCTCGATCAAACAATTCGGTCGCCGTATTGCCGGGGCAGAGACCGAGCACGCAGACGTTTCGACCGCGGCATTCTTCATAGAGCGCCACAGAGAACGAAATCACAAACGCTTTCGTTGCGGCATAGGTCGCGAGATAGGGGATGGGCTGGAAGCCCGCGATGGATGCCACGTTGATGACTCCCCCCTCGCGTTGAGACAGCATGCGTGGCAGGAAGGCATGCGTCAGGCCCACCAGTGATGTGACATTGACCATGACCTCGGCTTGTTCAGCAGCGGTATCGATGGACTCAAACGGCCCGTGCGTCATGAACCCCGCATTATTGACCAGCAGATCAACCGTGAGTCCTCTTTCAGCGACGGCAGCGGAAACCACCGCCGTCGCATTCTCGCGACTAAGGTCTGCCACGATGACGTGGGCTTGAACCTGATGCTTCTGAGTGATCTCTGCCGCCAACGCCTTCATCGACTCTTCGCCGCGTGCCACCAGAATCACGGACATACCGCGAGCCGCCAGTGCTCGCGCAAACGCTTTACCGATGCCTGAAGACGCTCCTGTGACCAGTGCGGTCTTGCCACGATAGTTGAACATTGGAATCAATCCCTGACTGCAAATGTTGTGATGTCGATCCGGAAGGGTGCATGTTGACGTTAAGGAGATTTCACCACAACGTGGCGGTGCTCATTGTCGCGTCACCATGCGAGTCTGCTGCGTTCTTTCTTCCAGGCAGAGTTCGTAGATTTACACCGATGCTGCGGATGTTTTCCCGGAGTCTGTCAGCGGCTACACACGACAAACGAAAAGTCCTTCCATGAAAACTCTCCGAGTGGCGTTCATCGGTGCTGTTGTTTCCATGCTGTCTTCCAATGTCACCGCCGAATCGATCTGGGTGGAGGGTGAGAAGCCTGCGAAGTCCACCATGAACCGGCATCCGTGGTGGTACGACCAGGTCAAGAAGGATCAGCTTTCCGGCGGCGACTGGATCAGCAACTTCGCGGAGAAGAAGCCGGGCGAAGCGGAGTACTCGGTGACGTCGAAGGACGGTGGCAAGTACGAGTTCTGGGTGCGAGCCAACCCTACCGCCACCAAGCTCTCGTACCGCGTGAACGATGCTGACTGGAAGCCGGTCGAGTTCGAGAAGAACACGCGCGATGCCTCGAACATCGCGGGCGATGGCAAACTGGATTTGCGATTCGTGGCTTGGGTGAAGGTTGGCAGCGTCGAGCTGAAACGCGGAGCGAACACTGTTCGATTCCGCATGCACAGCGACAACAGCAATCACGGCGGGCTCGACTGCTTCGTGCTGTCCACAGAACCGTTCACACCGCGCGGTCTGCTCAAGCCAGGCGAAGCGGCGAAGACCACAACCTCCAGCGAGAAGGATTGGTTCGCGTTCGATCCGTCCAGCGACAAGTTTGAAGCATCGTCCGCGATCGACTTGAGGTTCCTCAACGAGCGCGAAGCCGGCGAGCATGGCTTCATCGCCGCCAAGGACGGGCGGTTCGTGCATAGCAAGACCAACGAGCCCGTTCGCTTCTGGGCGGTCAACGGCGCGGCTGCGAAGAATCGGGATGAACTCAAACGCGAGGCCCGGCAACTGGCCAAGTACGGAGTCAATCTCGTGCGTCTGCACAGCCCGCTGTTCGACAAGCGCGGTGAGGTTGACCCAGCCAAGATTCAACGCGCGTTTGATGTCGTTGAGACCATGAAAGCGGAAGGCATCTACACACACTTTTCGATCTACTTCCCGCTGTGGCTGGATCCGCCAGCCGACCTGGACTGGCTGCCTGGCTATGACGGCAAGACGCACGCCTTTGCATCGCTCTACTTCAACGCGCAGTTTCAAGAGAAGTATCGCAACTGGTGGAAGGCACTGCTGACGACGCCGAGCCCGACGACCGGTAAGCGGCTGATTGATGAGCCCGCCGTGTTCGGTGCGGAGCTGGTCAACGAAGACTCGTTCTTCTTCTGGACGTTCAATGAGAAGAACATTCCCGATCGTCAGTTGCGGATCATCGAGCAGCAGTTCGGTGATTGGCTGAAGCAGAAGTACGGCTCGATCGACAAAGCCTTCGCCGCCTGGAAAGGTCAGAAGCTGGGCCGTGATAACTCTGCCGAAGGACGAGTAGGCTTTCGACCGCTGTGGAACATCGCCAACGAACGCACGCAGCGCGACCAGGACACCGCACGCTTCCTCACCGAGCTGCAACGCCGCTTCTACGATGAGTCTACCAAGTACCTGCACGACTTGGGTTTCAAAGGCCTGGTGACCGCATCCAACTGGGCGACGGCCAGCCCCGAGGTCTTCGGGCCACTCGAGAAGTTTACATATACCACTGGAGACTTCATCGACCGGCATGGTTACTTCGGCTGCCGCAACGAAGGCCAGTTCTCGGAATGGTCCATACGCGACGGCCATTCATGGGTGGATCGCAGCGCGCTGCGATTTGAGAGCGAGGAAGCGGGCAAGCCAGCGTCGTTCGTGCATCCCGTCATGGATCCGAGTTACGACAACAAGCCGTCGATGATTTCCGAAACGACCTGGAATCGCCCGAACCGTTATCGCGGCGAAGCACCTCTCTATCTCGCGGCGTTCGGGGCCTTGCAGGACAGCGACTGCGTGGTGCACTTCGCCAAGGATGGAGTCGACTGGTCCGTGAAGCCGGGCTACTTCATGCAGCCTTGGACGCTGACGGCACCGACTCAATTCGGTCAGTTTCCAGCCGCCGCGTTGATCTATCGTCGCGGATTGATCAAGACGGGCGATGTGATGGCCGACATCACGCTAGCCGTGCCTGACTTGCTGAAACTCGGTGGCACGCCGCTGCCTCAAGATGCCGCCTTTGATGAACTGCGCCTGAAAGACGTCCCTCAAGGCAGTGCCTTCAAACCGGGTCAGCGCATTGATCCCCTGATTCACTACGTCGGTCGCACGCGAGTCTCCTTTGTTCCCGAAGCCGCTGCTAAGAACGCTGCAGCGAACGTGAAGCTGCAGTCGCTGGCGTCTTACATTGACCATTCGAAGAAGCAGGTCGCCAGTCAAACGGGCGAACTGAAGCTGGACTGGGGCAAGGGCGTGCTGACGTTCAACGCCCCGGCCGCTCAAGGGGCCAGCGGCAACCTGACTGCGGCGGGCGAGATCAAGCTCGCCGACATCACACTGTCGGTGCCGTTGGATGTCGCTCATGTAGTCGTCGTCAGTCTCGACAACCAACCGCTGGCAACGTCCAAACGCATGCTGTTGCAAGTGATGACCGAGGAGAAGCCGACCAACTTCAAGTCTGAATCACTGGGCGATCGACGTCATCGCATCACGTCGATTGGCGAGAACCCGTGGCTCGTTCACAAGCTTGAGGGAACTGTGCGTCTCCATCGCAGCGACGCCGCCAAACTGAAGGTCGTGGCCCTGGACCAATTCGGCCAACCAACGAGCCGTTCGTCCAAAGGCGACTCCATCCCCCTTCAGCCCGAGACGTTGTACTACCTCATCGACGCATCCTGACGATCGCTTTCGGCTAGTTGTCGGTAGGTTTGGTCGGAGCCTTGCGCTGGACCCACTCCGGCTCGAGGAACTCTTTGCGGATGCGTTCCTTATCGGCGATCAGAAAACTGCCGTGGCTTCTGGTCCAGTACTCGTAGAACTGGGTTCGCAGCTTGGGGTCGGTGATTTTGAACTGACCTTCCTTTTCCGCTGTTTCGAGGCAGGTACGCATCGCGTCAAAGGCTTCCATTCCGGCCTGTTGCCAGAGAACGCGTCCGCCGCCGAACTTGTCGTAAAGGCGCTTCTGGAGTTTCCAGTTGTCGAGCATGAAGTGCGCAAAGCCCGCTCCCGGCGGATTGAGGCGTGCGTTGAGGCTGGATTTCTCGCTGACCAGCTTCTGTTCGTCGGCGTCGGGCAGATCCGGCTGCAGCAGGCGTGACTCAACTTCCTTCAGCCGACTGCGCAATTGAGCCTCCTGGCCATCCGCCGCAAGCCGTTCCTTGTGTTTGCGATCAAAGTAGTCTGCGGCGAATCGGACCTCATCGGCTGTCGGCTCAATCGCCACACGGTTGTCTTCTCGATACTTGTTCGAGACCGGCCAGAAGAACGCCGTGTGAACGTCTCCGTCCTTGAGTTCATCCCGATAGACGGGTTTGCCAAACAGTTCGCCAATTTGCTCACGCTTGGCTGGTGGGGTAGCAGCCACGGCCTGCGATTTCTGTCCAAAGACTTCTGGCTTGATCCTGATCGTGCCCAGACTGTTTTCGCCGGGCTTGATCAGGAGCTTGAAAAGTCCCTTTGGCCAATGCGAGACATATCCAGCGCGTTCGTGCCATGCGCGAAACTCCCACTCGCCAGGGGGAAGTTCTGGAAACGCGAAGGCTCCATCTTCGCTCGTGACGGCGACATACGGATTCTGCCGGATGACGAGCACGCCATTTGCCCATGCGGCTAATGTCGATTGATACCGGGCAGGTAGTCGCTCGGGAACGGGAAATGACAGGCGGACCGGCGTGTCGGTGTTGCGAGCCGGCAGGACCGTATTGAAGGAACTGTTCCGCATCATGTCAGCAGCCAGATTGAGCTGAATCGGATCGTGATTCTCGATCAGCAGATTTTGCCCCACCATGAGCGTAGTAACTCGGGGCAAGAAATTGCCGTCTTTGAGTTTCAGGACGGCAGGCTTCAGGTCCTCAGCCTTGCGAGCAGACCAGGGAATGTCCTTGCTCTCTACCCAGACAACAATGTTTGCCAGTCCGCCGTCCTTACCGACGACCAGGGTCTGGTCTGCGGTGCGCGGACGAATCTTCTGCTGCAGATAGCTGTGATAGGTTGCGGACACTCCCGCGACGCGCCCATCGAGACCTCGTGGGAGCGGAGCATCCGCCTGCAGTTTGGAAAGATCCGAATAGTAATCCACGGCTGCGGGAGGCTGGCCATCGAAGACGAATCTCCCGGAAAGTGTTGTCATGTCAGCCGACGGCTTCTCTGCTTGAACTGCTGCTGCCTTCTGACGGAACTGAAAGACATATTCAGCACGCGGCTTGCCCAGCGGTGTGGCGATCTCCACTTCGACTCCAGACTTCACTTGCTCATAGCCGGGCGGTGCTTTCCATACGCCGTACTTGTAACCCTCGTTGGTGCTCACGAATCGGCGAAAGTAACCGTCAGCGTCTGTCGTGTCGGGTTTGGCATCCTTCGTTTCTTCCATCACCGTGCGCTTCGCGCCCAGGTTGTCGCCACTAATGTCATGAGCCCAATATTCACCAAGTGCGTTCTCCATATAGAAGATCGCTCCGGGCAGGCCCTTACCTGTGTCTGCATCAACGGCGCGCAGAACAAGTTCGCAACCTGGGAGCAACGTGTAGGTCACGCGATGCGTGCGGTCGCCCTGAGCCGTCTGATTGCTGTCTGAGTCAATGGCTTGTCCGTTCACCCACTTCGCGACTTTCGTCTCGGTAATCAGCAGGTCCAGCGTCGGAATGGGTTTCGGCAGGGGATTGCTCACCTGCATGTCGATCGGCAAGTAGACTCGCTCTTTCCCGGATTTCAGCAGCAGCGTGTAGAACTTGGGCGTGAGGGCCACTTTGATTCTTCCGGCGTCGTCGGTTCTGAACTTTCCGAACCGTTCCGGCGTTTGACCTCGCCCGGAGATGATCTCGACGTCCAATTCCGCGAGTGGCTCCTTCTTGGAACCACCCAACAAAGTAATCTCAACCACTTTGGCGCTCAGTGGCGCGTTTGCAGCGGGCTGGCCGGTATCCGAATGTCCCACCTGTATCTGGTTTCGCTGTTTTCTGGGGACTCGCACGCTACCTCCACCGGTCGCATGGTGAATCACGGTATTGGGCAGGGCGTCTTCAAGCTGATCGAGTTCATCGTCTCTGAGGTTTGTCATCAGCAGACTGAGTTCGTGAAGCTGGCTCAGATCCTTGAGGCCCATGAATCCGCCCGGCGATTGAAAGTTGGTTAACCACAACGTGCGGAGATCAGGAAGAGCGTTGAGTTGCTGAACCCCGCCGATCGTGAACCCATTCCCGCCATAGAGATCGACACGAGTCAGCGATTTGATCTCGGCTAGATGCTTCAAGGATTCATCAGTCAATGCAGCTACTCGCAAGGAAGCGTGCTGCAGCTTTGCAAGTTTCTTCAAATGCTGGACGCCGGAGTCGGTTACGACCGCACTGTCGAGGTTGAGTCGCACCAAATCGGGGAGTTCAGCAATCCGTCGCAAGCCGACGTTCGTTATGCCAGTAAAGACGAGATTCAGTTCCTGCAGATCGCGGCAGGCAGCGATGCGGGCAGCGCAGGCATCGTCCACTTCAGTCCCGCCGAGGCTCAGCGTTTTGAGCTTCGGAAAGACCAGTGCGTCAGCGAGTGCCGCGTGACCGACCAAGTGCAGATGCTCAAGTTCCTGCAGTCCAGCCAGAGACTTCAGTCCCGTGAAGGTGAACCGCATCTGACCATACTGCTGCGTCGCCACGTAGCTGTTCAGACTGAGCGACTTCAGTTGCTTGAGTTTGCCGATCGATACTAGGGCTGCGTTGGTCAGTCGTCCTTCCTGACTCAAGCTCAGGTGAGTGAGGTGCGGTAGTGATTCGAGCAGTTGCGCCCCCGCGTCCGTTGTACCGCACTCGCCGACGGACAATTCACGCAACGACTTCAGACCAATGATCTGCTTGATGGCAGCGTCACCTAAGCCAGTTCCATCGTGAGCCACGCTGTAGAGCGACAGCTTCCGCAAGGACGCCATTTCTGAGAGATGAACTAATCCGACAGGCGTCAGTTCTTTCGTGGTCTCAATCGACAGTTCACGCAATCCCGGCAGTGTCTTGATCTTCGCCAGCAATTCGTCGTTCACGACGTTGCCAGCAGTGATGGATATGACCTGATCATTGCCGTCGAGCTGCGCGAGTAGTCCGCCACGCTGATAGACCGGTTGCAACCACTCGGGCAGGCGCCGCGCGATTTCCTGCTGGTCAGCTTGCAACGTCGTAATGATCAGCTTGCCGTTCTGAACCTTTCGAAATGCTCCCTGGTGACGATGCCAGGGAATCAATCGATTCAACGCTTCACCCAGCGGTGCGTTCTTGATGGTCAAGGTCATCGGCGAATCAACGTCGAGATCGACTTCCTTCAGGGCTTGAGCATCCAACCGCAACTCGACTTGCGCAGCTTGAGCCACCAACTTCAAAGCATCCTTGAGTGGCATGGCATTGGCCATCAGCGAAACATGGCGGGCCAGGATGTCCTCGTCTCCGGTTTTGGCACTTGCCGTGGCTGGTGGGACGCTACGAAGTTGCCACACAGCCACGCCGTTCTTTGAATCTGTGAAGCTGACCGCGAACCAGCGCCCGTCACCCGAGAAGGAGCCGTCATGAGCTTCGGTCGGCAGTTCCGTGACGAGCTTTCCGGTCTTCATTGACCAGATGGGGACAACTTTGTCAGTGGCGACTCGCGCGAGGAACTGGCCATCTTTGGAGAACACGAATCCGGAGCGACCGTAGCGGAATGGCGCATCGAACTGATGGATGAATTCGCCGGATCTGACATCAAGCACCTTCACACTCAGCATGTCGCCCAGCGCGAGTTGACGGCCGTCAGGCGAGAACTTCAAGCACAGAACCTGGCTGGCTCCAGGCTCCATAATCATGGGATCGGGGTGCACGCGGCCGCGACTCTCATTGGGCACTGCTCGGGCGAGTCTTCCTGTGTTGACTTCCCAAATGCACGTTCCCTTCCGTTGCCCACCCGTCGCCAGCCACTGACCATCGGGCGAGAGGGCGAGAGATTGTACCTGCACGGCATCAGCATGCTTTACCGTCTGAATGACCTTGCCTGAAGCGACATCCCACACAATCGCATGAGCGTCGGCGTTGCCGAATCCACCGAAGCCGGGAGTTCGGCCGCAAGCGACTCGCGACATGTCCGGCGTGCAGGTCAGACCTCGAATGAAGCCGTGCTGCAACTCTTCCGGCAGTTCCAGCCATTTGACGAGTTTGCCCGTTGCCGCGTCCCAGATGCCGATCTTCCCATCAAGCACCACAAGCACCCGCTGTCGATCGGCGGACAGCGTGAGGTGGCCACTGAGAAACATGTTGCCGTGCTTCTCGCTGACTAGTTTCACTTCGCTCTTGAGCTTCTTGTCGACCAGATCCCACGTGCGAATCGAGACGTCGTTCTCCGTGGAAACTGTCGTCAGATTCTTCGCGTCGCGATCAAACCCGACGGCCATGACGTTCAGCCGATCGGGCAGCAGGTACGCTGGCTGAACGAGCTTCGCAGCAACTGGTTCGTCCGGCTCTTCGCGGGCTGATAGCACAGCGACAAGTTTCTCGGCCTCCTCACGTGTGAAATTGCCGGAGATCATGATCTCTGAGCCGATCTCACTGCGGATGACCGGCGCCGCGACAATCGCGCCATCGACGATAATCGCCAACTGCCGATCCATATGAGCTTTGGTCAGACGACGAAAAGTTGCGCCTGCGGCTTCATCCAGCTTGACGCGAATTGACCAGAGCGAATTCTGATCGGCCTCAGCGCCGCACTTGATAATGCGGTCCTGGCCGTCCAATACGAAGGCGGTGTCAGTGGTGTCTCCAAGCAATGCGCTCCGCGACTCTCCTCGAGTGCCCTCGATGGGCAGAATGACGCCGCCGTCTTTTGGCTTGGCAATAGGAACCCAGATGAATCCTCGATCCTTCGCCGCAGTCCGCCCCTCAGGCGTGTTGTCCGGATAGTGCCGCTGTGTCAGATCCTTCGGAACTCGTGGCTCAGCGTCTGAATCAGCAGGCTGCGCTGCCACGCGGAACTCCAGCGGGGGTAGAGAGAGCTTAGGCTTCGCCGCAGACGTTTCTTGAGTCCCAGCCTCGGGTGCTTTTTTATCGGCATCGTTGAGCGTAGCGACCTGTTCACGCTGGCCATCGACTAAGGGATCATCGACCTCGAGATCCTTCGCCGATTCCTCAATCTGCATTTGGGCTATGTCTGAGTCGGACACGGAGGAGTCGAGGTTCGCGTTGTCTTTGGCGGCAAGCCCCCAGTTCGACAGCAACACGCACGCCGCACTTAACAGCATCAAACTTAAGAACGTCGCGGGCCAGCGGTTTCGCAGACGCGTTGCGCTACGATCAGGACTGGTGCCAACAATCCGGCGAATGCGAGACAGCAGCGAGCCATCATTCGCTCCTAACGCCAGCACCGAGGTTCGTCCGCGACGTTCCTCGATCGCCAGCAGAGCGCGACCATACTCGACCCGGTTGTCGAACGATTTCACGACGAGATCATCGCAGCAATGCTCACGCTCGATCCGAATCCGTCGAGACAACCACCACACCGCAGGGTGATAGAAGAACAGAGTTTCGACCAGTATTTGCAGCAGATTTACCACGAAGTCGTGCCGTCGCACGTGAGCCAGTTCATGGGCCAGGATGGCTTCCAATTGACCCGCAGGGATCTCGGTCAACAGAGACGCCGGTAGCAGGATCACGGGCTTGAAGTAGCCCACGACAACAGGAACCTGAGCCAGAGTTGACTGCAGCACCCGAACGACGCACCGCAACCCAAGCCTCGAAGCTACCTCCTCTGCCGCCTTCAGGACTTCGTCCGGTACAGGTGACACGCCGACTCGCTTCAAACGCCAGAGCGTGTGCCATCCCCACAGCGGGCGCACGGAACACACCACAACGCCAGCACTCCAGGCTGCAACGATCCACGTCAGCCAGGGGCGCAGGAGTTTGGCGAGTTCTTGAGACCACGTGAGGCCAGCGTTCGCATCCAGCGGCGCAGCTGACGGGAACGAGGAAGTGACATCTGTAATACCTGAGGCAGTATCAAGATCAGACCCTTCGGGAAGTCCTTCGATGTCGCCGCGCAGGGAGTTTGACATCGTAGCGACTGCCTGCGCATCGGTAGGCGCTGACGTGGTTGTGCCGGGAAACGTTATCGCGTTGAGATCAAGGTTTGGCGAAGTGGCGAGCGGCGGCAATAGCAGCCATGTTGCAACGGGAGCGCTGGTGGCCGCAGTCAAGGCTGCTACCAATGCGACATATCGCAGCGATGCAGAACTGTACCGCATGACGCGCGCAATCCCTGCTGCAAGCAGCGCCACCGCTGCGAACTGCCAGAGCGAATGCACCAGCACCCAACCGAGTTGCTCAACGAATTCGTTCATCGGGACTTCTCCTCGGAATCACTCGGCTTCCAGCAGAATTCCAATTGTGGCGCGAGCCTGCCTGCTGCACGCCGTAATCAGCATTTACGTCGCAGGTGTTACATTGGTGACGGAGATTGTCATCATGATTTGCCGTCCAGTTCATCGAGCAGCTTGCGGGCCTCTTCGATTTCCGCCTTCGACGCTTTGCTGCCCGCGAGAGCTTGCAGCACGAGGCTCATGGCCGAACCGTCGTAAACTTTCTCGATCAACTCATTGAGAAACTTCTTCGCCGCGCGATCGCGGGTGATCGCCGCGCGGTAGACATGGGGCGTCGCGGACTCATCGCGTTTCACGAGGCCTTTGGTCAGCATGACCGACAGCATTTTGACTGTCGTTGAATAGTTCGTGCCTTTGGCTTCGTTCAGCCGCGTGTGAATGTCACGCACGACACTGGGCCCTAGCTCCCACAGGATTCGCAGTATCTCCAACTCGACTGCCGTTGGCTGAGAAGATCCCAACTCCCGCATGACCTGCCTCCCGGACTGACTCGCAACGGATCGATTCCATACCACACCGCCTAGCGAAAGGTTTCGCCAGAAGCGAATGTAGCGAAACCTTTCGCTACGACAAGTGGAAAGTTTGAAGCAGTCCTTCAGTCGCAAACTGCCAACAACTTATTGGGGTGCGGCGACTGCCTGGTGCACGGCGGGAACCTGCACGATCCGGAAGCCGACGCGCGATCCCCGAAACACGGGTGCGTAGTCATGCCTGTCGGCGGAACGGCAGTCGCGAGCAGCGCTGCTCCAGCTTCCACCACGCAGGACTCGAGTCGCAGATTTGTTCATGCCAGTTGGATCGACATGCGAAGCCGTGAGGTCGTAGGGACCATACCAGTCGTGGCACCACTCCAGAATGTTGCCGTGCATGTCGAACAGACCTCGGCAATTGGGCCGCAGGCCGGCACCAATGCGAGTCTTGTTCGCGCTGACATCAAGATACGTGGCGTACTTCACCATCAAAGCCTTATCGCTTCCGAAGCCGTATAAGGAACGCATTCCTGCACGGCTGGCATATTCCCACTCGGCCTCTGTCGGCAAGCGGTAGCCCGTACGTTGCAGATCCGTCGGCCAGTTGTCCGGGTCGGCGTTTGATGCTGCGCCGGGGGCTCGCTCAATCGTGGCAGGATCAGCGTAGCACTGATCTGCTTCCGGGCGTCCGGCCGCTTGAGTCAGCCAGCGGCAATACTTGAGCGCACCGTACCAGCTCGCCGAGTTCATCGGATGAGCTGACGTCGGACTTTGCTCTGCGGCGACGGTGATGCCCGTCGGCGCATGAGCATTGAAGTGCTGCCATTGCGCGAGCGTGATCTCCCGATCGCAGAATGCGATCGGACGAGTTAGCCGAACGTGGTGTGGAGCCTCATCCTGCGACCGCTCTTTCTCGGACACCGGCGAACCCATATCGAACTCGCCGGGTTGAAAGACGACGAATGTGAAGCAGTCCACAAAGGGCTGGCCGTCAGCTGTCCCACGCACAACGTCGACGTACCAATCGCGTCGCCCAGTCGGGTCGTACGCGAGCGGCGTTTGGTCGACTTGAGTCACTACTTCTGTCTGGTTCCAGGATCTGAGTAACCAGCCCACGGCGCTATGAATTCCCGATTGGGGATCATGGCGATACCAGTCTTCCAGCAGCGTCAGCACCTTCTTGCGGCGATCGGCGGGAATATCGGTCAGTTGAAACTCGCCCAGTGCAATCAGCAGTCCGAGTCGGATCGTGTAGAGTGGCCCCGTCGCGGATGCTTCAGCTTGCTCAAGAGCATCAAGCAGTTCGGACGTCGTGACTCCACGCGTGCTTTGGCTATGAGCAAACTGCGTCATCGCCTCAGGATCATCACGCACTCGTAGCGCATCGAAGGCGTGTCGTGCATCCTTAAGCCGTACCAAGGCAACCGCAGCACCTGCCCGCTGCTTGCCGAGCGCCACGCGTTCAAACTCAGACAGTGTTGAATTGGGTTCTCGCGCGGCAATGTCCTGGAAGATTGGCAGCACGGCGTCCCGCTGGCTTTCGGCGAGCGGAAAGAGAATCTCGAACTGAGCGGGATCTGCCTCGGCTAATAGTCTGGCGATGCGAGGGGCGTCACTCTTGACGAACTCTGCCAATGCTGACGCCGCTGCACTGCGTTCCGTTTCACGCAGGCCAAGGTCTCGAAAGCGAGCTTCCAGATCGGGAGTGAGCTTTGTCGCTAATGGTTGCAGGGCACTGAGGAGCACCGATTGATGAATCGGATTTTCTGCTGTGAGACGCTCTGCCAGAAAATGAATATCAGCGTCCGCCCATTCGCCCTGCTGATCCCAACTGGCCAACGCCATTCCCGCCTTCAGGCGAGCACGCTGCGAGGTGGACGATACCGCGCTGGAATCGCCGCTCGGACCGCGAAACACTGGCCAAAGTTGAGGAACCAGCCGTGCGATTCGCTCGCTGGACTTGGCCAATCGATCTCGGATGATCGGAAACTCGTCGTAGGACGAATCGAGCATGCGTTCGACAAGGAACGCCGTCTGAGAGTCATCGACATCGAGCAGAGCGAGACTTGCTCGCAGTTGGGCGACGTTCGAAGCGTCGAGCTCCTCTCTGGTCGTGAAGTATTCGCGGAGCAACGGATCTGCCCAACGGCGATAACCGGGCAGGTCCTCATCCAGCAGTCTTGGAAGCTCTGTCGGCACCGCAGAGGCAATCTGCTGCACCAGACGTCGTCCCTGAGAGCGTCCGTTCGTGTCCCAGGCGACGACACTCAAGGACGTTACAGCCAGTAGCAGCAAAGCCAACAGGCTCCCGTACCAGTGTCGAGCGGCTCTCAGGAGTTGACGCTGCTCGGGCGATCGATGTGACCGCGGCACGCCAAGTTGAATTGCGATGTACTCAGCGATCGACGGATAGAAGCGTCGTTCTTTCGTACGCAGCCACTGAGTTGTTCGTTCGGCCAGCGCCAGCTCCGCGCGTCCTCGCCATGTTTCACGCTGCTTGCGAGTCAGCCAGTCGCGGATCGACGGCACAAGATAGTCGTGAGCCAACTGGTACGAAGTTGTTTCAGTCTGAGCTGTGGCGGTTGAAGCATCTCCGTCTTCAGCGACCGGAGTAATGATGCGTAGTTCGCGATCCAGGATCTCAAGCAGGCGTTGAAAGCGCTGCTCATCTTCAAGATCAGACGCGACTCGCAAATCGTTGCGCGTGCGGCGCTGTCCTTTGATGTCAGTACCCACATTCGGCAGCAAGGCTTTCAGGACACCGCGCACTGGCTTCTCAAGGTGTCGCAGTTCGGGATGTCGAGCCTGACTCCCGAATGTTTCCTCGAGGAAGGCAACGCCGACACCGGCTGCACCACCAACTTCGCGCAGCGTTGCAGGGGTCCATTCGCGTTCTCGCAGCATGTCCGCGAACAGACTGAGACGCACGCAGATCACACGTCGGTCTTCGGACATTCCGGTGACTGCGTCGTCCAGAAAATGCTCTTGAGCGGCTGATAACTTCACGTTCAAAGCTGGCAGTCGTCCATAAGCGGCTCCAAACGCATGCAGCACTCGTCGCGCGTGCGACAGGTCAAACAAGTCCACCAGCCGTGAGTTCACGCCGTCAATCAGGGGGATTTCAAGCTCATGAAACAGCCGCGACGTTGGCACCCAGAAGTCTTCGCGGATCAGCAACAAGAACTGGATGTTCTCACCATCCGCCTGCCGCAAGGCCCGCACGAGTTCGGTCGCTCGCATCTCAGAACGATTCACGTGCAGCCACTGCTCGAACTGGTCAATGACAATCAGCAGCTTGCGACGTTTTCTGAGCAGCGGATCGCGGCGCAGCGTCTTCAGAAATTCATTCAGCGGCACTTCGGTCTGATTGCTTCCGCGTGCTCCGTCAACGGACTCTGCGTTGGCCTGAGCAAACGTTCCCGGGCATTCGCGACTCACCAGTTGTCGAATGCGGTCTTCCGTTCCAGACGGTGTTGCTTCCAGATAGACCGCCATCACCGATGGCGACAGTCTTGGAATCAAGCCGGCTTTCACAAGACTGCTCTTACCGCATCCCGATGGGCCGTACATCAACCCGACGCTGAATGTTTCATCGCGCCGCGTCTGCTCGATCTGCCGTTTCCATTCGGAGATCGACATCGGCAAGCCGTGCTTGTCGCGAGTTCCCGGCAGCAGATGCAGGAAGTAGTCGGCGTCGTCTTTGTCGAACGAACGCAGCCCTTTCGGCTCGATCTGAGCAAGGGCCGTATCCGAGTCAGCAACGGTCGGTCGAGACGTCGTGCTCGCGGCTGCTGATTGATGACCAGTTGACTGTGCCGCAACGGAAACTCCCGACGATGTTGACTGCCCGGACGCGGGGCTGGTATGCGTAGCCCAACTGGCGCTCACCGCCGAGTTCATTGAGCCGCCGGTCAGCGTTGGCAGTTCTTGCGGCCAACTCTGATTTGCGGCGGCGCTTGCGGGTTGTGCCCGCAACGCGATCGCGACTTCGCGCAGCTCCACCGCCATCTCGCCCGCGTGCCGATACCGTTCATCCTGCCGCTTGCGGAGCGCTCGCTGGCAAATGTGATCGAGTTCGTCCGGCAGCGAGGGGTTTTCGAGCTGCAGAGAGCGAGGCGGAGTCTCGAGGATCAGCCGCTTGAGCTGTTCTGAGTTGCGATGATCTGCAAAGGGAGGCTTACCGCACAGCATCTCATAGAGCGTCGCGCCGAGGCTGTAGATGTCCGTGCGATACGTGACGAGGTGCGGTTCACCATCCGCCTGTTCGGGCGAGTAGTACAACGGCGTACCCGCTGCGGTATCGTCACGCCGCAGCATTTCAGACTCGGTCACCGCGAGGCCGAAGTCCGCGAGGTACGGCTCACCCCGCGAATCCAGCATGATGTTGGCGGGCTTGATGTCGCGGTGGATGAGCTTCTTGCGGTGAGCGACATACAGGGCATCGGCGAGCTTTGCCATGATGATTGCGGCGCTCAGGGGATCAAACGGCCCGGACTTCAACTGATCGCGCAGCGTGCCACCGTCGATGTAAGCGTAAACGAGATACCAGTCATCCGGTTGACTGTCGGGCAGATGGAAGTCGAGCAGGCGAACAATGTGTGGATGCTCAAGGTTCCGAACCGCTTCGGCTTCTTGTTGCAGAGTTTGCTGAATCCGCCTGACAACTTCGGGATGCGTCCCGGGCTTGAACTCAGCGATCTTGACCGCCGCCAGTTGCCCTGCATCATCAACGCCGAGGTAGACCGCTCCGAAAGAACCCTTTCCGAGTTTCTTTTGAATGCGAAACCGGCCAATGCGCTCGGGTAATTGGCCACTCAGCACCGCTGGATGAACCGCTGGCTTTGAGATCGCCGAGGCGTCTTCGATACGCGTTTCACCAGATTGAACCGATTCTGCGTCTGCGCCTTTTTGAATCGGTTCATTGGCCGTTGCCTGAGGCTCAAGTTCCTGATCGGGGTTGCTCATCCGCTACAGATCCGCCGCCGGTGTTGAAACAAGTCCTTGGCCCGCATACGGGCAATGAACTCGCCCGTGTCATGTTCTCGTTTCATACCGAGTCTCGCGGTCGATCACCACTCGCCGCCCTGATCTTAACTTGGTCTTCAAGAGCGAAGTTTCACACACGCTGCGGAACATTTACAAAGAGCGGCACTGTTCGATCCTGACGAGCCACTCTACGCCTACTTGCTGGCTTACTCGCAATATCGCGCGGGACGTGTCGATGATGCCAAGCAGACACTCCAGCGAGCGAAGGCACTGGAGGAACAACGCCCGATTCTGAAATGGGCGCAGCAGATGGAGCACTATCAGGGACCATCGCGTGCGTGGCTCGATCGTGGCCGCCGTAACTAACGGCTCATTTCAGTTGCTGGAAGCTCAGCAACTGCGGCGGCTTCGGGAACTTCTCGGGGCCGTAAGCGACCGATGTCTTGCCCTGCATATCAATTCGCACGATCTTCGTGACCTCCGTCACATACAACGCATCATGAAAGAACATGATGCCTTTGGGATCGTCCAGACCTCCCGCAAACGTGCTGGCCTTGCCGTCGCGAATGACAGTGATCTTGCCGTCGCCCTTGACTCCCGCCTCAGCAATCTCGGTCACATCACATACGGCAAACCCTGCTGGCCGTAACACACGGACTCGGGATTCTTCATCCCGGACACAGTGGTCTGCGGGGTAGCAGCAGCGAACGCGACTGACGTCATGCAGAGCGCGCTCAGCACGCCTGACACCAGAATCCTCATTACGACTCCTTGACCAATGGGATCGATGCTCATCGCTGGCTCCGATACGCCAATCAATCAAGCATTCATTAGAATGATGAGGCTTCGCAGTTCGGGCATCAAGCGCCAGCCAAATGAAAGCGGCGCCGGCTCTAAAGCTCTCTGTGTGTGGTTCGCAGGTTCATTGACCGCGACGCCACTGAAACAGCTCGGAGCCCATCTTCATCACGTAGAGCGTATCGTGACGCGCGTCGTATTCGACCCACGACAACGCTCCCGCTCCCTTCATCCCCGCCGGCAATGCGATCGCCGGTTGCCAGTTTACTCCGCCGTCTGTGGATTCGCGGATGCCACCCTGAGTCAGCACGAAGAAGTGTTGAGCGTTCTTGCCGAACACTGGGCCGCAAATGCCATCTTTGACGGCGGACAACTGCTTCCAGGTTTGCCCCTTGTCAGAAGACGCAATCAGAGCATCGGTCAGGAGCCAGTAGACCGTTCCCGAATGAAAGCGAGGCAAGGCGCGGGCCGGACCGTCGCCAATGCGTTCAAAGGTCTTACCTGCGTCAGTCGTACGCAGCAGTCCGGGCTTCGAGTTTGATTTCGACTTAGCCTCAGAAACAACAGCCGTCTGGCCGTCAAAGATCCACGCTGGCCCGTAGCCGTTGCCGATCTCATCGAACGTCTTGCCGCCGTCACGAGAGACGAGCAGCAAGCCATCGGCCTCGTGCTTGAGCGTCAGAATGAAGCTCAGTTGCGGATCGCTCCAATCGACGGCACACCAATCCACGTGAGTCGACTTGGGAGACAGCGCCGTCCATGTTTCACCGGTGTCGTTGCTGGTGATCAGCGGCGAGCCATAGACCAGTGCCGACACCAACCGTTTGTGCCCAATCGGATCGATCATCAGGCAGGCTGGCGTTTCGGTGCGTCCCTTCAACTCCACAGAACCCATTCGATGCCAGGTCTTGCATTGATCCTGCGACCGAAACAGACCGCGATCACTCAAATTGATAATCACATCGCTGCTAGGCGAATGCACGACGACACCACACAACCCGCCGAAACCGGTCTTCTCCGCCTTCAACAGATCTGTGGTCACGGGCACCCACTCTTGTGCAGGAGCAGCTATACAGAGAACAAGAGTCAGCCCGATCGAGAGCGCAAGCCGAAAGAGCATGGTGGTATCCATTGAGGAGTTGCAGGAATCAAGACACACAGGGAAGGCATTAGTATCTGAGGTGTGTCATTTGGCTGCGACGCAGAACACATTGCGGGTGCCCACGAGAAACAGTTTTCCGTTCGCGACCGCAGGCGAGGCGTGGTTGGGATCACCCAAGTCATTGATACTCAAGACGTCGAATTTGTCGCCCGACTGCAAGACATAGCTGACGCCCGCAGTCGCGAAGAACAACCGACCGGAAGAATCGGCGATCGGACTGGCCCACGTGCTCGTCAACTTATCGAGACGCTGTGCGTAGACAAGCTCCCCGCTCTCCGCTTTCCAGCACTTCAGGACGTTCGGCGAGTGCAACCGATAGACTCGCTGCCCGACGATAATCGGCGAGCCAATCCCTTCCGGAACCTGATTGATACGCCACCTGATGTGAGTCTTGGTGACGTCACCAGAACCCGTGGGATCAATCGCAATCCCCGGCCCGCCGCGTCCGTTGTCGCAGTACACAATGCCTGCTCCGAAAGCGATGGACGCGGCTTCGCCACCGCCGCGACACCACCAGAGGAGTTCGCCATTCAGCGGATTGAACGACTGGATGCCGCGGTCAGATTCACCGCCGCCTGAGGCCGCAATCACCAGTTGTGGCTTCCCATCGATATCAATCTTCACGGGAGTGCTGTGGGCGAACCCCGTCTGCGGTAGCGGCGTCGCCCAGCGAACCGCTCCGCTGGCCTTTTCATAGGCAATCAGCTTTGAGTCCTTCTTGTTGGACATTGCGCAGAGCATCAGCACCGTATCGTTGAACAAGACCGGACTGCTGCCGAGCGTCACATCGAACGAGTGCGGCACAATGTCGTGACGCCAGACGATCTTTCCGTCCATGTTGAGGGAGGCGATCACGGAAGACCCAAACGCCACATACACGCGTTCGCCATCCGTAGCAGGAGTCGGTGCTGCATACCCGCCACCTGGTCCACTTCGGAAGTCATTCCGCAGCCAGGGTCCGGGCTCTACGACCGTATCCCACAACAATTTGCCCTCATTCACGTCGTAACACAGCACGTGGTGGTCAGGGATGACAGTCTTGCGATCTGTTACCGACTCCGCCCAGCGAACCGTGCAAACAAACAATCGCCCGCCCGACGCAACCGGACTGGCCAATCCTTCTCCGACTAAAGGCGACTTCCACAACACGTTCTCATGATCTGCGCCGCCCCATTTGATGGGCAGATTCGTCTCCGTCGAGTGCCCCAACCCGGTCGGCCCTCGAAACTGCGGCCAGTCCTCGGCTCGTGCTGCGTCATGTACGACCAATGTCTGGCCGAGGGCTATCCACAGCACGGTCCCAGCCAACTGCTTCAAGAATGGGGATGCCATCTGAGATTCTCCTGGGAGCGCGCACCAGCGGAATGATGAAGCGTCGAATGAATGTCCGCGAGAACGCCCATTCAAAACTCACCGAGGTGGAAGTCGTAGGTTCATCGCCGCGAGAGATCAAATCGGGCGCCCCCCCAGCGACCGGTGTCCAAATGGCAGCCGTAGTCCGACAACTCCTACTGATCCTCATCCTCGTACTCGAGTTCGGCTCGGACGGTGGCGTTGCCGTGATCGTCGAGGTCGACGTGCAGAATGTTGGGATGGCAGCAGATGGGGCAGTCTTCGACGTACTCCTGGTGGTGACCCGCTGAGAAATCAATCGGGATCACGATCTCTTCACCACAGGCTTCACAGATGTAGGTGGCTTCGTCTCGAATCATAATGAGGGTCTCGATCATCGGACCACGACGGTTGAAATCTCGACCAGACGCCATATGGGCGGACGGTCAAGCAGCCTCCGTTTCGCATTATCCCCAGCAGGGCAGGGCGGGTGCAAATGAAGGACGGTAAGTTTATTTCGTGCTCTTCAGGAATGTGATCAGGTCCGCCATTTCCTGCACGCTGATCTGCTTATCGAGACCGGCTGGCATGACCGAGACCGTGCCCGGGCGTTGTTCTTCGATGTCGGACCGATTGACACGAGCTTCCTGATTGAGCCCTGTAGCCAGTGTGATTTCAGTCGCCGTTTCGCTACGGACGAGCCCGTTATAGACCTTGCCGTCTTGAGTGATGATCGTCACGGGTTCATAGCTGCGAACAAAGCTGAGGCTCGGGTAGAGAATCGATTCCAGCAGATCACGTTCGGTGCGGATGCCGCCGATCTTGCTCAAATCGGGGCCGACGTTGCCTCCGAGATAGGCTAGTTTGTGGCAGGCAATACAGCTCGCCTTCTGGCTGTTGAAGACCGCCAGGCCGCGACGCACGTCACCCTTCGTCATCTGTGGCAGCAGCTCTTCGATGCGAGCTTTCTGAGTCCCGGCGTCGACATTGACGAGCGAGTTCAACTCATCAACTCCCTTCTGGACTGCCGGGCTGTACTTCGCGAGTTTCTGCTTCACAACATCCATGCGCAGTGACGCGAGGGACCTTGCCTGTTTCAGGGATGCGATCAACTTCATGCCAACAGCTTCGTCCGCGCTGCGTTCGTAGGGCCCGAGCAGCCGGTCAAGTTCAATAGGACCACTCTCCTGAATGACTCCGGTAAGGGCGTCCAATTGAGAGCCCGACAATTTCGCCACCGCGATGATGTCGGCTGCAGCGGCACGATCGGCAATACCGTCCGTCGGCTTCAGATGACTGGTGACGAACGTAAACTGGGCGTCATCGAGTGCAGACAAGCCATTGGCGATGGTGGCCATTGCAGCCAGTCTGACGGCTGGTTCGTTCGCGGTGTTGTTCGAGACCGCCAGCAGCGTCGCGTGATAGTCGGCATGCGGTTGCTTGGTGGCTGGCAAGCTGCGGGCTGTAACAACGGCTGACTTCCGTAGCTCATCGTCGGAGCTGATGAGCCTGGTGAGTGATTCCGCCCAGAGCGGTGAAAGCTCCTTGGGCTTTGACCGACCGATCGCACGCAGCACCAGTTCCCTCGCCGGATTCGTGAGCGAACGGTTCACTACGCTCTTTGCGAGCAGTTCCTGAATCGTCGGATGCAGTGCGAACTGCGTCAGTTGCTCTTCCAGCAACTCGGCCTCGGTGGGCGAAGCTGCGCCAGCGCTCCCGGTAGTCGATTTGCTGACAGTTGGGTCGCGATCCACCTTCGAAAGCTGCTGTTCAAAGAATCCAGCGAGCGCTCCACCCCACTCAGGGTGATGACCAACAATCCAGCGCGCAGTGTCCTTCAGGGCCACGTCAGTTGATGTGAGTAGCGGCGTCACTTGCTCAGCTTTCAAGCCGGCGTCCGCTAGTTGGTCGGCGGCAATTAAAGCGACGCGACGCACGTTCGAGTTATCGATCGTCAAACCTTCGGTAATCGCTTTCACATCGCCGATCTCGACGAGTGCATACGAGTAAGCATGTTGCTCAGCGCGGTCAGGACCACGTTCCGCGGCATGCAGAATCGCGCGACTGATGGCGTACTTCGACTCCACACCCATCCGGCCGATCGCTTCTGCCGCCAGACGTCGAGTGGTTGACGAGTTCGCTTCCAGCAGTTTGCCCACCAGGCACAATGCAGTCTTGTCACGTTCAGCGCTGACGATGTGCAGCGCAGCCTGCTGAATCGTCGGGTGTGCGTCCTTACTGAGATGACCACGCACATAGGGCAAGGCGTCGCGACCGGCGACTCGGTAGGCACTCCAGAGCATGTTGCGAACAGACGGAGCAAACACACCGACCGACTGCTGGGCGAGCGGCGGAAAGTGCATCGTGATGTGACATTGGTCCTTCGGCGGTTGCTTCAAGTTGGGATCGGCCGCGAACTCCAGTTGAGTGCGACGGTCACGAGCCTTCTGTGAGACAATCGGCCGCTTGTCGGCGATCAGTCGCTGCAATGCCCCACGGTCGAGCTTGTCTTCTTCAAGATCGTTCAGCTTCGACCAGTCGATCTTCAGGCCGCGCGGATCATCAATCTTCGACGCGTCGATCCGGCGTACCCGATAGATCGCGCCGAGGATATCCGGCTTGTGCAACTGCGACGTCGGGCAGCAGAGTTTGTACCAGCCGCCAGTGTCGACAATCAGCAGGCTGCCGTCCGCGTCTTCAAACACGTCGGTCGGGTGGAAGTCGATGTTGTTCGAGACCACGAAGTCTGAGTCCGCAGATTCGTATCCGGCACCTTTCGTCGTGAGAACGTGCCGCGAGACTTTGTGCTTGTTGAACTGGCAAGTGAAGAGATTGTCTCGGTAATCGGAACCAAGCACGTCGTTGTCGTAGCGCGTCAGGCCGCACGGTGCGGCGGCTCCCATGTGAGACAGGATCGGCATCAACTCGCCGGTGCGGACATGGCCATCGAGCACATTGTGCTCTTTGCCAAACACGCTGCCGTGGATGGCGTGAATCAGGCCGTCTCGTTCTCCCGCCTTGCCGCTGCCGGGATGAACCAAAAACGTGTTGGAAACAATGCGATCGCCATTCGGCATGAACGCGATATCGACGGGATTATCCATGCCGCCGGTCATGACAACGTCGAGGCCGCTGCCATCCGGTCTCGCACGAAATACATGTGAGGCCTTCGTCTTGAAGGGCTTGCCGTTGATAGTGTGGTTCTGCTCGGCAAAGGCTCCCTTGCACCAGTAGATCCACCCGTCTGGTCCCAGGAACGGACCGTGCAGATCATTCGCGCAACCGGTCAGCGTTTCGCCTTTGAACCACTCTTCCCGCTTGTCAGCAACGCCGTCGTTGTCGTTATCTGTGAGCTTCCAGATGCTCGGCGGAGCAGCAACGTAGAGCGAGCCCGCGTGCCACAACGCACCTTCAGGGAACATCAGCTTGTCAGCCCAGACGGTCGACTTATCAAACGCGCCATCGCTGTTCGTATCTTCGAGCCGCACGATGCGATGAGGTTTGTCTTCCAACTGCTTCTTAGATGGATCGTTCGTGCCGGACGAATCCGTGACGTACAGCCGCCCGAGTTCATCGAAGTCCGCTGAGATCGGGTGCGGCACCAGCTTCGCATCAGCAGCCAGTTCGATCGTGAAACCATCGGGCAAAGTGAAGACATGCCCGTTGAGCGGTACTTCAGCCGCCTGAGATGATGACAGGAACAACCCCAGACTGAACAGACCACTCATCCAGCGTAATGCCATGAAAGGCTCCTTCGGTCAAACACTTCGCCCAGACCTGGTGGACCGTTCGAGATGAACCACTAGTGCCAGAACGCTCCCACTACCGGCTGGTTGCCATCCCCAAAATCGATTTCACACTGCGGGAGGGCAGCTTGAAGCTTAGCAACTCCGTCTGCTGTCACAGCAGTGCCACGGACGCTCAAGCTTCGCAACTTATCGAGCTGACTCAGGACAGGAATGCTCGCGTCGGTGATCTCTGTGGCGTGCAGGTCCAGCGCGATTGCTTTTTGAAGTGACCAAAGGCTGGGGAGTGACTCATCCGTAATCGGGTCTTTGATCAACAGCCTCACGTCACGAAATCGAAGCGCACAGGTATCAGGCGAGGAATCCCAGCGTTCCGACTCATCCCAGATCCATTGCAGCGTCGTGAGATCGACTTGGCCTTTCCGGCGTTCCGCGAGGTCTTCAGCCAACTTACGAAAGCCCGGCAATTCCTTTTCGTCGTAGCCGAAGAAGACCTGCGCGATGATGTTCGAAGTCCACGCGACTGCGAGCTCCCATTGCCTCTCCGGAACGTCTGCTGGGCGTTGGCTCTTCATGTCCGTGATCGACTGCTGCACGTCCCTCGACAGACCGATAGCCTCGCGAATCAACATCACATCTCGCACGACGGGAACCAGGCAGATGAGCACTGCAACCATGAAGATCACACATCCCAACTTCAGACAACTTTTGATCTCGTTTCGCGTGAGCTGAGCCATTGTGTGCCTCTCCCATCATTGGATGTCGGGCGAGCGGACATTCACAATCGCCAGTATAGCAACATAGGCACTCGTGCCCGACACGCCACTTGGCAAAATCCGTTGCACGCTGGCGGACGAATGCGGCTTCGATGCTGCATCTCAAGCAATCGGTTCTAATACAGCTCAGTTGGGTTTATTCCCTCAATCGAGCTGGTCGATCAGAGTCAAAGGCAGTGAACGCTATGGATGCTCAAGTTTTCCGTTTGAGTGAAATGAAGCCCGGACAATCGGGTGACGTGTTTGCTTTGCTCGGAGCCAAAGAGCAGGCCCGAACTCGGGACGATAAGCCGTACTTTCGAGCCACGTTCAAAGACGCGAAGCGTTCTGCCGTGGCGATGATCTGGGCGGATCACGGACTGTTTCAGGACTGCCAGAACAATTGGGCTCCCGGAACCTTCTATAAGATTCGCTGCCGCTACGATGAGAACTCGTACGGCTCGCAGATTGAGATCGATCGCATTCGGCCGCTGAATGATGCCGATCGGCAATCTGGGTTCGAGGAAGCCGACTTCTTCGCAGCGACGCGTTTTGATCGCGAGACGATGTTCACCGAACTGCTCGGCATCGCGAACGAACACATCACCGAAGCACCATTGCGTCGCGTCGTGGTGGAACTCCTCACCGACAACGCCGAGCAGATCAAACGCCACTCGGCGGCAGCTCAAAACCATCATGCGTTCATTGGCGGTTATCTGGAGCACACGCTCTCAGTCACGAAGAACGCGATTTATCTCGCCGACAAGTACGTGGCCTACTACACCGATATGCAACCACCGCTGCAGAAGTCGCACATCGTCGCCGGGGCGATCCTGCACGACATTGGCAAGCTCTACGAATTGGAACTCAAGCCCGAAGGTTGGCAGTTCACCGCTCAAGGCCGGCTGGTCGGTCACATCATGATTGGCCGCGACATGTTTCGTGAGAAAGCTCGCACCGTGGAGGACATCAGCCCCGAAACAGTGCTGCGGCTGGAGCACATCATCCTCTCGCACCAAAATCTGCCTGAATGGGGTTCGCCGGTTGCGCCACATACGCCGGAAGCTTTACTGGTGCATTTTGCCGATGACATCGATGCAAAGTTTCACCAGATGGCGGTGCATTATGAGGCACGCTGGCCTGAACAATCTGAGTTCACCAGCCGTCATAACGTGCTGAAACGCAGTTTCTTTCTGGGCTTGCCGAACCGGGACGCGAAATAGTCGCTCCAGAAGGAACGCGCTGCCGATGAGATGAATTCCAACTTCGGCGCTGATTGTCACAATGTCGCTTCGTTGCCCCGCGAACGATCAAGCTAACTAGCCAGACCTGAGAAAGTTGCCATGTCCCGTCGCATTGGATCCGTGACTCGCAAGACCGCCGAAACCGACATTCTGTTGCAGATCAACCTCGACGGATCCGGCCAAACCGAGATCGAAACTGGCGTCGGTTTCTTCAACCACATGCTCACGTTGCTCGCTAAGCACGGCTTGTTTGACCTGACTGTCCAAGCCAAAGGTGATATCGACGTGGATTTCCATCACACGGTCGAAGATGTCGGCATCTGTCTCGGCCAGGCCATCGCTCAAGCGATCGGTGATAAGGCTGGAATTACGCGTTACGGCAGCATTTCGTTGCCGATGGAAGAAACGCTGGTAACCAGTGCCGTCGATCTCAGCGGACGCATGGCGTTCGTATTTCGAGTGGACTTTCCCACCGAAAAGATCGGCGATTTCGATTGCCAGCTCGTCGACGTTTTCTGGGAAGCCGTTGCCGCGAACGCCCGCATGAATCTGCACCTGCTGCTGCATCACGGACGCAACAGCCACCACATCTCTGAGGCTGTCTTCAAGGGCACAGCCCGCGCATTGAGACAAGCCGTCGCGGTTGATCCACGTCAAACCGGCGTGCCGTCATCGAAGGGCTCGCTGACCGAAAAGAAACCGGACCAGTAGGACCACAATCTCTGAAAGGTTTAGCGCTGTTCGTGCATTTCCTCTCCATGACCGTTTCTGAAACCAAGAAACCGGGGCCGTGGAGAAGAGATCATGAAACTGACGACAGCACGCTTCGGAGCGTTTGTTAAGAGTCTACTGGGCGGCGTGTGGAAGAACTCGAAGCCACGTCGTGGACGCGCTCAACGACGTTATTCCCGAGACGGGTTCGCACACGTTGAGAATCTGGAAGCTCGCGAAGTCATGTCCGCGACGCCGATGCAAGTCGGTATCAACCTGGACAACGTCAATGACTACACGCCGAACTGGATGTTCACGGATGCGTTCCAGCATTCTCGACAGTGGATCAGCCATTCGTTCAACACCGTCACGCAGACGCAGGACTTCAACGGTGGAGCCTTCATCCCCGTGCAAACGGATGCCAATGGCTGGCCGACACAACTGGCGACTTGGACCAACGCCCACGGTCATCTGATGCAGCAGCGGCTCGGGACGCTCATGTTCCGCGAGCTTGACGGAAAGTACCCAGCCGGAACTTACCGTGTGGAATGGGATGGGACCGGCGATGTGGTCTTCAACTTTGATGCTCGTGAGACGTCGCGCGGCCGCACTGCCGATGGTCACAACTTTGCCTTGCTGAACGTCACGCCCGGCAGCGGCGGGATCTATCTGGGCATCAACTCGATGAGTTCCACTGACCCGATTCGCGACATCCATGTGTGGCTGCCGGACTACAACGGACAGAGCTTTGCGGGTCAGAGATGGCAGCCCGGTGCGAACTTCTCACCGTTCCATCCGCTTTACAAAGAACGCATCGACGACTTCGGCATTCTGCGATTCATGCAGACTCAAGAGACCGTGACCTCGGACATCGTGAGCTGGTCAGATCGCCGTGATGCCAATGATGCGCGGCAGTCATCAGGTGGCAACGGACCGATGGCAAACGGCATTTCTGTCGAGCACATGGTGCAACTGGCGAATGAACTCGACGCCGATCCGTGGTTCAACATGCCTCACATGGCGGACGACAACTTCGTGCGTAACTTCGCCAGCTATGTGCGCGACAACTTGGAACCGGGGCTGACGGCGTATGTCGAATGGTCGAACGAAGTCTGGAACTATGCACCCGGCTTCGAGACGTATTACTGGATCGCCGATCAAACTCGATTGCCCGAGAATGCCGGGTTGACTCACTGGCAGATTGCTGGCCGCGAGGCGGCGCGCGATATGAATATCTGGAGTGACGTCTTCGCCGGTCAGACCGACCGTATTGTGCGCACGGCAGGCGGCTTTGCGGTCAATCCGTGGATCACCGAACGCATCATCGAGAACATGGGCGGCAGCTTCGACGCAATTGCCATCGCCCCGTATTTCGGACCAAGTGATGCGCAGCGAGCCTCGTACTCCGCGTCTACGACAGTGGATCAAGTGCTCAATGACATGCGGGGCAACATTGCCTTTAGCGCGCAGATGACCCTAAACCACCAACGGCTCGCGGATGATTACTCCGTCAGACTGGGTCGCGACATTCAAGTGGTCGCGTATGAAGGCGGACCGCATTTGAATGGCAACAACGCTGCCTATCAAAGCGCCTTGTTCCAGGCCACGAAAGATCCGCGGATGGCGGACATCACCCGCGACTATCTGCGGATGCAGAATGCAACTGGCCTTGATGCCTACGTGCACTACAAGCTCACCGATCGCGACCGGGCGACGCAGTATGGACTGTTCGGCGTCTTACTGGCTCAGGATCAACCCACGCGTGAAGCGCACATCTATCGTGCTCTGCTGGATGCAGATGCCGGCACACTCTTCACATCAACGCCAACGCTGGTGACGTTGAACGCCGCTGATCCAACGGCCAACGAATCAGGCCTTGGTACCGCGTCCTTCCGGGTCACTCGCGGCGGCGATCTGTCGCAACCATTGACCGTCAACTACTCGGTGAGCGGCAATGCGATCGCTGGCACGGATTACAACGCTCTCAGTGGTACAGTGACATTCCCGGCCAACGAGAACACGGCCTTCATCACCGTGACACCACGCGACGATGCGACGATCGAAAGTAACGAGGCTGTTACGGTCACGCTGCAGGCAGGTAGCGGATACTCCCTCATCGGTGCCGAGGCCTCGACCGGCACCATCAACATTGTCAGTGACGATCAGGTTCCGAATCTGTCAACGATCAACATCGTGGCGACCGATCCAAATGCTTCCGAGGCGGCACGTGATCCCGGTGTGTTCACCGTCACTCGAACGGGCGGTAATACGGCTGCAGCACTGACCGTCTGGTTCCAGAATGGCCAGCAGACTGCAGCGGGGGCGGATTACGATTCGATCCCGATGAACGTCACGTTTGCCCCAGGTCAGACGACCTCCACAATCACGATTCGTCCCGTCGATGACGCGACGGTGGAGAATCGTGAAAGCGTCATCCTCTATATGAACGAATCGACGATGTATCGGCTCGGTGCCAGCAGTGCGGCCCGAATTGATATCTCGGATAACGACGTCGCACCGCCGCCGGTCACTCCTCTGATCGCCGTCGCGGCAACAGATGCCGATGCTGGTGAGGCGGGTACGAATCCTGGCACATTCACCCTGACACGCACGGGTGCGTTAAATAACACTCTGACCGTTCGCTACACGGCTTCAGGTACAGCGACGGGCGGCTTTGACTTTGGCGCATTGGGCGGATTTGCCTACTTCGAGTGGGGCCAGACGACAACCACTGTGGTTGTGAATCCGTATAACGACCCAACGTTCGAGCCGGTTGAAACCGTGATTCTCAATCTCACCGATGGCGCTAGTTACGACCTCGGTGCAACATCTTCCGCGACCGTGAATGTCACGAGTGATGACGCTGCTCCAGCACTGCCCACGGTGACCATTGTGGCGACGGACGCCAACGCTGCTGAGCGAAATCGCGATGTTGCGACCTTCACTGTCACTCGGACGGGAAGCTCGACCGCTGCTCTGCAGGTGAACTACTCGCTGAACGGATCAGCGACCAATGGAAGCGACTTCGATGCTCTTGGCGGCTCCGTCGTAATTCCTGCGGGACAGGCCTCAGCAATGATCACGGTACGGCCGATCGACGACACTGCCATCGAGTCCAATGAAACCGTCGGCCTGACGCTTGTCACCAACGCGGCGTACCAATTGGGAGCAGCCAACTCCGCGACCGCGACCATTGTGAGTGATGACGTTGCCACCGCGCCACCTACCGTGACAATCTCCGCGGTCGACGCCAGTGCTGCTGAACTGAACCTGGATGTGGCCATGTTCCGTGTGAGTCGCACGGGCGCTACGACGGCTCCACTGACAGTGAACTACACCGTCGGTGGCACGGCGACCAACGGTGCAGATTACAACCAACTGACTGGCAGCATCATCGTTCCGGCTGGAGCCAGCTATGCCACGATCACAGTGACACCGATCGATGATACTGCGGTTGAAACCGCCGAATCGATTGTGGTGAACCTGGCCCGCAACGCGGCTTATCAACTCGGCACTACGGTTTCAGCGACAGCAACACTTGTCAGCAACGACGTAGCACCAATCTTACCAACGGTGACGATCCGGGCGACAGACCCGACTGCCGCCGAAGCCAATCGAGAGACAGGTAACTTCACTGTCTCTCGAACCGGATCGGCTACGAATCCATTGGTTGTGAACTATTCACTGTCCGGCACCGCGACCAATGGCTCTGACTTTGACAGCCTCAGCGGTTCAGTAACGATCCCGGCCGGACAGTTTTCCGCGCCAATCGTGTTACGCCCGGTTGACGACACGACGGTTGATCCCAACGAAACCGTAACTGCCACTCTAGTTGCCAATGCGGCTTATCAGTTAGGGACTTCGCAAGCTGGCACGGTAACGATCACCGACAACGACACGCCTACGCAGGCTCCTCTACCGGTCCTGTTGGTCATCGCGAACAACGACTTCTACTACCAGGAGTATGCTGACCCACGAACTCAGTTCCTCGCCGCCGGGATACCGGTTGTTGTTGGTGCTGGCCGTCGAGAACTCTCAACGCCACACCCGAATTCAGGACAGGGCTCAGCGTCTGGTCAGGTGATGCCGGATATCGCACTCGCAGATGCAAGTGCTACCAATTACTCAGCGATTGTCTTCGTGGGTGGATGGGGAGCGACGCAGTATCAGTACGCGTTTTCGGGCGTCTACAACAACCCCGCTTACAACGGCACTCCTGAGATTCGAGCCGCCGCGAATCGGTTGATCAATGAGTTCATCGCTCAGAACAAGGTCATTGCAGGCGTCTGCCATGGTGTCAGCGTGCTGGCCTGGGCTCGAGTCAATGGACAGAGCCCACTGCAGGGACGCACGGTGACGACTGCTGAGTTCTATTCACCGGCCAACAACCTGCCTGATGCCAACTCCTATCGCTGGCACTCGGAGACCAACGGCGCGACCGTGTTCACTGCTGGTGTTCTTGGTGATGTGAGTACTCGCAACGACGATGTCATGGTAGATGGCCGCATCATCACCGGTGAGAACTTCGATTCGGCTCGTCAGTTTGGCATCACGATCGCCGACCGTTTGCGAAATGGAGCAACCACAACCGCGACCATCGCCGCAACCGATGGGTCCGCTGCAGAAACAGCTCGTGAGACCGGCACTCTTTCTGTGACGAGAACCGGATCGACAGCAGCCGCTTTGGCTGTGAACTACTCGCTGGGCGGGACGGCCACAAACGGCACTGACTATGACGGCCTGCGTGGTACTGTGGTTATTCAGCCGGGCCAGACGACAGCACCAATTACCGTTCGCCCGATCGACGACACTGTTGTCGATGCTAACGAAACGGTGAACGCGACGCTCGCAGCAAATCCAGCCTACAACCTGGTCAGTGCTGTCTCCGCGAGCGTCTTGATCGCTGACAACGATACGGCCGCCCCCGTTTTGCCCACAGTCACGATTGCTGTCACGGATGCCGCTGCTGCTGAAGCCAACCGTGAAACTGGAGCATTCACGGTCTCACGAACAGGTTCGACGGCCGCTCCTCTGGTCGTGAACTACTCACTGTCAGGCTCTGCGACCAACGGCTCCGATATCGACAACCTCAGCGGCTCAGTGACGATTCCCGCCGGACAGTCAGCAGCCACGATTGTTGTGCGCCCCGTCGACGACACGCTGGCGGACGCCAACGAAACTGTGATGCTGACGCTTGCGGCGAATGCTGCGTATCAAATCGGTGCAGCCCAGTCAGGAACGGTCACGATCACCGACAACGACGCTCCCACACAGGCTCCGCTGCCGGTGTTGCTAGTAATTGCTAATAACGACTTCTACTACCAGGAGTATGCTGACCCGCGAGCCCAGTTCCTCGCCGCCGGGATACCGGTTGTTGTTGGTGCTGGCCGTCGAGAACTCTCAACGCCACACTCGAATTCAGGACAGGGCTCAGCGTCTGGTCAGGTGATGCCGGATATCGCACTCGCAGATGCAAGTGCTACCAATTACTCAGCGATTGTCTTCGTGGGTGGATGGGGAGCGACGCAGTATCAGTACGCGTTTTCGGGGGTCTACAACAACCCCGCTTACAACGGTACTCCAGCGATTCGAGCTTCCGCGAATCGCTTGATCAATGAGTTCATCGCTCAGAACAAGGTGATTGCGGGCGTCTGCCATGGCGTAAGCGTGCTGGCCTGGGCTCGTGTCAATGGACAAAGCCCGCTCCAGGGACGCACCGTGACGACTGCTGAATTCTATTCACCCGCCAATAACCTGCCTGATGCCAACTCGTATCGCTGGCACTCAGAAGCGAACGGGGCGACCGTGTTCACCGCTGGTGTTCTCGGGGATGTCGGTACCCGCAACGATGATGTGCTCGTCGATGGTCGCATCATTACTGGCGAGAACTTTGATTCGGCTCGTCAATTCGGCATTACGATTGCCCAACTTATCCGCAACGGAGCCGAGACGACCGCAACGATCTCTGCGACGGATGCTTCGGCTGCGGAAGCGAGTCGCGAAACGGGCACGCTGGCCGTCACTCGCACCGGCTCAACAGCGGCTGCTCTCGCCGTGAATTACTCGCTCGGTGGAACAGCGACGAACGGAGCAGACTACGACAATCTGCGCGGCACCGTTGTGATTCATCCCGGCCAGACGACCGCTGCGATTGTGGTTCGTCCTGTCGATGACGCGACCGTCGATCCCAATGAGACCGTGATTGCTACACTGGCCGCGAATTCGTCTTACTTGCTGGGCTCGGCGACAGTCGGAACAGTCACCATCGCGGACAATGATGTCGCCGCTCCGGTCACTCCCACAGTGACCATTGCCACGACTGACTCTTCCGCCGCAGAAGCGAATCGCGAAACGGGAACCTTCACGGTGACTCGCACGGGTTCCACCGCTGCAGCACTGACCGTGAACTACACGCTCAGCGGAACCGCGACGAATGGCTCTGACTATGACAGTCTGACAGGCAGCATCACGATTCCCGCCGGACAAGCATCGGCAACGATCGTGGTGCGACCAACCGATGACACGGCCGTCGATGCCAACGAATCTGTGATCGTGACTTTGGCTTCCAACGCGGCTTATCAACTGGGCGCCACCACTGTCGGAACAGTGACGATCGCCGACAACGACGCGCCCACTCAAGCTCCGCTGCCGGTGCTGATCGTCATTCCCAACAATGACTTCTACTACCAGGAATACGCTGATCCGCGGGCCCAATTGGAAGCCGCTGGAATCGGAGTTGTCGTTGCAGCCGGACGTCGTGAACTTTCCTCGCCGCATCCGAACTCAGGGCAGGGCTCTCTCAGCGGAACCGTGATGCCGGACCTCACGCTGGCAGACGCGAATGCCTCGAACTACTCGGCGATTGTCTTCGTCGGCGGTTGGGGAGCTAGCCAGTATCAGTACGCGTTCTCCGGCACGTATGCCAACGCGGCTTACAACAGCACGACCGCCATCAGGGCTCGAGTGAATCAGTTGATCAACGACTTCGTCGCTCAGAACAAACTGGTAACGGCCCTGTGCCACGGAGTGAGCGTGCTGGCCTGGGCTCGCGTGAACGGCCAAAGCCTGCTGCAGGGACGCAACGTGAGCGTCTACAACGGTGCATCGCCACCGAGCAATGTAGCGGCTGCTCAATCGTCTCGCTGGCACTCTGACGTGAACGGCGCGACGGTCTTCACGAACGGCCAAGTCGGCAATCCCACGACGCGAACCGATGACGTCATCGTGGATGGTCGCATCATCACGGCTGAGAACTTCGATTCGGCCCGGCAGTTCGGCATCACGATCGCCAATCAGGTGCGAGCCGCCGCCCAATAGCAGGTACGGAGAGCGTGAGAGACCTAGCGAGGATCGGCACGTCCTATCTTCAACCGATAAGGATGTGCCGGTCCTCCAAGGTCGTGAGCATCTTGCAACGCCAGGTAGAAAACGCCCGATGACGGCAGGGTGATCTCCAGCCGCGAGTCACGCCGGCTCAAGTCTTCCGTGCCGGTGATCGCCGTTCGCGCCTGACTACCCGGCAGGTCGTCGGCGGTGGCCACTAGTCGCTGTCGAGCGTCGTACAGACTCAGGAGTGAATCCAGCACCGAACCACGTCGAGCAGCAGTCACTTCGCAAACCAGCTTGTCGCCGGCTTTGCCTTCAATGCGAAAGACATCGACGTTCTGTCCCTGATGCAACGTGCCCTCAACAACCTTGCCGATCTCGACGAGCTGTGACTGGGCGAACCCATCGTTCGGCTCTTTCTCTTGAACGACAGGTTCTGCATCGATCACCAGCTTGAAGACTTCGCTCGTCCCGGCATCGCTGACCGCGACCAGTTCACCGTCGCCAGGCTTCAGATCGGCCGGCACGGTCAGTTCAATCTCAACCTGCGAGTCACCAGCGCGGTTCGCTTCCTGCTTCTGAGGAACTCCGGCTTTGCCCTTATTGAGCAATTTCACGGGGGCAGATTGCCCGTTGAAGCGAACTTCTTTGACCTCGTCCAGCTTCTTTCCGCGCACGACAACTTTCGTCGTTTGTCCGGCGGAGACGCCCAGCGGAGTTGCCACTAGAAGCTGCGGCAGATTGTCGGGCTTCTTGTCCTGAGACTGGACGATCGAACTCAGCGTGACGACGCAGACGCACAACGATGATACCAGCCATCGACTCTGCAGAGGCTTACGCAAACAAATCACGAATCAGTTCTCCAGAGTCCAGAATCTCGACCGGGCGACCATCGGGCGTATGAATGTGACGTCGCGGATCGATGCCCAGGTGCGACAGCACCGTGTACGACACATCGGCCGGTGCAATGGGCCTGTTGGTCACGTAGGCACCGTGCTTGTCGGTAGCACCGATCACTCGACCCACTTTCACGCCGCCGCCTGCGAAGAGCATCGACGCGGCGGGAGCCCAGTGATCGCGGCCGTTGTCCTTGTTGATCTTTGGGGTGCGACCGAACTCGCCCATGCAGACGATCAGAGTCTCGTTGAGTAGGCCGCGACTGGTCGTGTCATCGACCAAAGCCGAGAAACCGCGATCGAACTCGGGCAGCTTCTTTTCGAGTCCTTCCCAGATCTTGGCGTGATGGTCCCAGCCACCGAAGTTGACGGTGACAAACCGCACGCCCGATTCGATCAGGCGGCGAGCCAGCAGGCAGCTTTGACCGAACGTGTTGCGACCATAACGGTCGCGAACTTTGTCCCCCTCTTTCTCAATCGCGAAAGCCTCACGCGCGGTGGATGAGAGGATCATGTTCGCCGCCCGCTGATGAAACTCGTCGTAGGTCGCGATCTGATCGTTGCCTTGAACCTTCGTCGCCAGACCATCGACGGACTTCAGCAGATTGCTTCGGCGAGCAGCCCGGGCATCGCTGAGCGGTTCACCCGGCGAGATATCTCGTACGCGGTAGTTCTGCTCGTTCGGATCACCCGCCTTGAAGGATTCAAAACGACCGCCGAGGAAGGCGCTCTTGCCTAATTCCCAGGTGAAGCTCGGATTGCGTGGCACTGCCACATACGGCGGTACGCTGCCCGTGAAACCCAACTGCTGAGCAGCCACAGCTCCCATCGCCGGCCAGTCGCCGAACGCGGAGCCAAAGCGGCCAGACATCACCCAGTTGGTCGCGGTTTCGTGGTGGTCGTTGTTGTGAGCGCCCGATCGAACGAGGCACACCTTGTCCATCGTCTGAGCCATCATCGGCAGCAGTTCACCAACCTGCAGGCCGGTTAGATTCGAATCGATCGGCTTGTACTTGCCGCGGATTTCTTCGGGTGCTTCGGGCTTCAAGTCGAAGCTGTCATGATGTGACAAGCCGCCGCCTAAATAGACTAGTATCACGGACTTCAGCCGCTGATTTCCCGCAGGTTTCTGAGCCTGCTCGGACTCGGCGCGCAGCAAAGTTGGCAGCGAGACACCGAACGCGGACAGTGCCCCAACTTGCAGGCAAGTACGACGATTGACGGATTGCATGAAGTTCAGCTCCTGAGGAAATCTCAGTGGTTGAAGGCAAATTCTTTGGAGTTCAGCAGCGCCCAAAACAAATCACGCAACTTCTCTTCGCGGCTGCCATCACCGTTCAACGACTGCCGCACGGCATCGGCTTCAGCCAAAGTCGGTCGGCGGGCCAAGCAGGCGATGAACAGGTTTTCGACGACCGTGTTGTCGTCCGCAGTCGACTTCATCAGTTCCGCCAGCCGACCTTGTCCAGACGCAATCTTGGACAGCACAGCCTCGCCGTTCTGCATCTGCAGCAACTGTGGCAACGTGATCTCACCCTGACGCTCGCAGGCACAAGCCGTGACGCGTTCTGATCGTCCAAAGGTCGCCAGGAAGTACGAGTTCAACCCCGAGTCCGGTAACTGCAGGGCTTTCACTCCCACGGGGTAACCCGAGAAGGATTCCGGCACGGCGGTGACATCACTGACCGCGTCTAGCAAGACTTCGGCCTGCAGGCGGCGAGCGTAGTAATGCGAGTAGAACCGTGTGTCGTTGGCATTGGCCGGAGTCGTCGCTGATGCCAGCTGATAGGTGCGCGAATTCAGAATGAGTCGCATCAGGTGCTTCAGGTCAAAACCACTGCTGACCAATTCGTTCTGCAAGGACTTGAAGAGTGCCGGGTTCGATGGCGGATTGGTCGCTCGCAGGTCATCGACCGGCTCAACCAGCCCCGTCCGCAGGAAATGCTTCCAGACCCGATTTACAATCGCACCCGAGAAGAACTCATTCGACGGAGACGTGATCCAGTTCGCCAGCACGACTCGCGGATTCTGGCCGGCGTCAACCGGAGTCTCGCTGCGATCCAATGGTCGAGCCGCCAGGAACTGCCCGGTGCGCGGCTGTCCTGTGCCGACGGGACGCTTCAGTTGCTCAGCCAGACGCTTATCAAGATCCGCGATCCGTTTGGTCTGTTCTTCCAGTTTCTTCTTCAGCTCAGCCAGCTTAGCCTCATCCTGAGTGGTCGAGGACATTGCTTCGAGCTGTGTGATTTCTTTCTGAGCATTCTCGCGTTCGCGCCGCCAGTTGAAGGTCTCGCCAGTTGCGGTCAGCAAGATGGTCGAGTCTTGCTCGGGCGGCTTGCGGTCAAAGCGGACACGGCTGAAGAAGCCCGCGAAATGGTAGTAGTCGTCCTGTGTGTATTTTTCGAGCGGATGATTGTGGCACTGAGCACAACCGATTCGCGTGCCTAAAAACGCTTGAGCCACCGACGCGACAACCTCGGATCGCTCGGCCTCACCATGCTCACCGACCGTGACGATGAAGTAGCCCACAGCCGGGTTCTCAGCGTTGCTGCCCTCAGCAATGAGGATCTCTCGACAGAGCTGATCCCAGCGTCGATTCGCAGCAACCTGCTGCCTCAACCACGCATGAAACTGCCGCACGCCCTTCGTCCCGCGCACGTCGTGGTCACGCTCCTTGCGGTTCTGAAACAGATCCGCAAATTGCAGCGTCCAAAAGTCGACAAACTCGGGCCGTTCCAGCAGCGAATCGATCAGCTTCGCTCGCTTATCAGCAGAGTTGTCAGCCAGAAAAGCCTTGGTCTCATCAGGAGTCGGCAGAGTTCCGATCGAATCCAGAAACACTCGCCGCAGAAATTCTTCGTCAGACGCAAGACCAGCCGATTCGATGCGCAACGCGGTCAGCTTCGCAAAGACATGCGGATCAATCGCGCCGCTGAGATTCGATGGTGTGACTACTGCTTGTGAACCGAACGGAATCGTCACAATCGCGGTCGCTACCTGCCCATCGAATGTGGCCACGACCGCCGTCTCACCCGAACGCACCGCTGTCAGTTTGCCATCGCGATCAACATCAGCGACCGCTGTATCATTCGCTGCGAACTTCGTCAGCCAGGTGACGTCCCTCTTGCGGCCATCAGAGTATTCCGCCTCAACCGTCAGCGGCTGCGACTGATTCGCAGACAACACCACATTCGTGGGGGAGACGATCAGCTTTGTAACTATCGCTTCATCTTTGATCGGCCCGGGGGCACCCGCCTTCAACCAATCCGCCAGCAGCCGAGTTTCACGACTGTCCGCTTTGAGCAATCGTCCCCCGGCATGAGGCACAATTCCCAGCGGCTTGGACAGCAACAAGCTCTCTTCGGGTCGAGCCCCCGCAATACGGCGTCCGTAGAACTCACGAGTGATCCACGGATGGTCCCACTCCGGAGCAAACCCGCGCAGCGACAACCGAAATCCGTTCTGACCGGCGAGCTTGCCGTGACACGCACCCTGGTTGCAGCCCAGCTTAGTCAGCAACGGCAGCACATCGCGACAGAAAGACGGTTGCGCGACTTGATCGGCGCTAGCTTGTTGACTGAGGCAACAAGCCGTGATCAACAGCAACCAGACAAAGCGTTGGAACAACGATTTGACGAGCTTCATAAGGCAGGCATCGGTGGGGGAGGGATGAGTTGGCAGGGCGCCAACGGGGGCAGGAATGTTTATGCGAGTCTCGACTTGCTTCCAGTCTAGAGTGAACCCGTTTCTGTCGAGTAACAGAAATTCCGTAAATGGAATCAAGCTAAGAAGATTGAGCGATGGATGGCAGGTTCGACTGATATCACCCGAGCAGGCGAGTCAGAGTTCGTGGCTATTGTGCGAGTTGGCTGATTTCAGCGGGCGTCAAGGCCCGATCAAAGACCAGCGTGCGGCCGATGAGTCCTCGATAGTAGGCATCATGCAAGTAGAAGATCTCCGCTCCGAGAATGATCGAATGCGGAACGGGTCCGTCCGCCGCGAACTTGGTTGTCCGCCCCTCGGCAACCTGCTGCCCGTTGAGAAATACTCGAACCTGCCACTGTCCGGCGTTTGGCTCGGCAGTCAGGGCGACGTGATGCCATTGGTCGGCGTCCAAAGTGGCCGACGAAACGAAGACATCGTTCACGTTGAGACGCGCAGCCAGTTGGTACGGAGCACGCTGATTGTGCAGGCTCAGGATGAACCGTCGGGCGCCGTAGCCAATGATGTCACCCTTGCCACCGTGCGTGCTCTTGCCCATTTCGGACGCGGGTTTGATCCAGGCGGACAAGGTCAGCCCTTTCAGGACCTGCCCACCGCCGTGGTGTCCGGCTGTCGCTACAGGCAGCGAACCTTTGCTCTCGTATGCCGGATGGTCCAGGTAGAACCGGGCCAGACTGCTGTCCCGGCGGTAGCTCTGCTGGCCGGTTGGATTGTCGGCGAAGAGCAGGGCGGGACGATTGCCATCCTTGGCCCACTTGAGATTGGCCAGCGAGAGATGTTCGCCGCCAGCGGAGTTCAAGACGTCGAGTCCCCGACCTTCTTCCATGCGGTAGTCGGCCAGCGTGCCTGCAGGAGCCGGCAACGCGAGTTGCGGCGCTGGTTGGGCCTGACTGGCCACACCCGGCGGCAGAGATTGTCCTTCGGGAAGCCGGCGGAACTCAACATCGGTCGCGAGCACATCACCAGTGCCTGAATTTCCGAAGGCGATGTTCAACGCCGCGGCTTCTTCCGGCAGCGTGAACGCGAACCCTTGCTGCTTCCAATCGAACGAGCCGTTGCCGACGAAGTGCGTCGCTGCCGCTACCCGTTTGTTGGTCTTGGCCTGAGTCGCTTCCAATTCGATGCGGCCACCGGGGCCGTGGGTGTTGTCGGATTTAACCAGTGCGGTCAACACGTAGCGCCCGGGTGCCAATGGCTGAGGTAGCGGCCAGTTGGCTTTGCCGAAGGCTGCGGGGCCAAGCTTCATCGCGAAACCACTTCCCGCGCCGCAGTTCTTTTCCAACTCGTACGTCGGTCGCTGATTGTGAGAGGTCATGAACGGAGTACGACCATAGATCCACGTCTGACTCATCGGCACGAACTTGCTGAACGTCAACTTCGGCCACTCGTCGGCGAAGATGTAGTAGTGATTCGGATCCAGAGTCGGACTGGAATAGACCTTCGACTGCTCAAACAGTTTCTCGGCTTCACCAGCGGGATACCCGGTGTAGCGATACTTCACGCGTACCTTCGTGCCCGGTAGCGCCGTCTCAGGTTCGAAGCTCACGCCAGTATCATAAAATGCCGCGCAGACCGCCGTGTTAAGCTTGCGGGCGACGGTCTTACTCGCATCCAGCTTGAGCAAATTCCAAGTGGGATCGATCTGATACTCAACAGCAGGAGCAACCTGCAGACGCTCGTTGTGCCGACCGTACCAGACGCGCAATCCGTGATACTGCTCAAGGTCGTTCTGCGGTCCCGGGTCAATCGGGTAGACAGGTCGATGATACAACTCGCCGCCGCGTTTGCGGGCAATCAGGTACTGCCAGTTGAAAGGATCGAGCGGCGTGTGGTGCTCGAAATCGTAGCCATAGCGAAAACGAAACGGCTCGCCAGCAAACACTTCGAGTTCACTGTCAGTGTCATAGACATAGGTGCCGCGTTCCTTATCGAAACTGATCTGCAGGCGAGTGCTCGTTCCAAAACGCTCCTTGGTGTGTTTTCCTCGCCATGTGGCTGTTAACGATTCGCCGCCACCGCTGGTCTTCACATCAACCGTATGATTCGTTGCTTCCGCGTACGCGCCCTGGTTCTGAGTATCCCAGTGGCTGTTCCAACTCAGTTGCGGCTTGTATCCGGGCTTGAGCTTCACGTTGTTGATGTAGGACGACTCCGGCGACGGCAGCAGCAGAACGGGCTCGTCACCATCGAAGACCCACTGTCGACCGCCCAGCCATGTCCGCACTCGGAAGTTCGGATTATGTGGCTGAGCGGCTGGAACAACCGCGGCATCCACGGCCGCAATCCTGGCTTCGGAGAACGTGGCCTTAGCGGCACTACAGACACCGATTCCAAACGTCCCTACTGTCACTACCGGTTCCAGCCGATCCACATAGTGAATGAGTTCACGACCATCGACAGACACTTTGATGACGCGTCCTGAAACAGAAACCACTAACTGGATCGGGGCTTTCAATTTCACTTCGCAGGGTACGCTGCGCAAGTAACCGCCATCCGGGAATCGGACCAGCGCCACTTCCTGCAGCTTGTGAGACAACTGCACCCGGTAGCCGCTGGTCCCTTTGGCGTCTCCTCTCAGCAGCAGACCTGCATCGAAGCCCTGATCTCCATAGGTGTGGTCCGGCCACACAGACCACGATTCTCCGAAGAATCGAAACTGCTTTGCGGGCTCTTCGATCGTCACCGTTGTGTTGATGACGGCGTTCGAGATTTCGCTCGGCGCGATCAAGTACGACCAGCTACTCCCCTGAAGCGTTGCGGACTGCGCCGTCGCCGATGCGCCGGTCCATTCTTTGGGCTGCCGTTGCCATTGGGCGAAATCCTGAGCTTGCGCTGCTGACATTCCGAAGATCGTCCAGCACAGGATGAACAGCCAGGACGCCTTGCGATCGACGTGTTGCAACATGGTAGCTCTCTCAACACGAAGCGTGGTTCGGAATTGTCGAGACAGAAATGAGCGTCCGCGAATCAACGCGGCGGAGGACTCACTGGAGACATGGCTTATCGCGATTCGCGGCGGATGTGGAACTGTTAGCGTCCGTCGGCTGCGCGGAACAGGGTCAGCAGATGAGGCAAGTCATTGACGATGTAGCTGGGCTGCGGATTTGCCGCTTCCCATTCGGGGCGGGTAGTGACTCCGGTGAGAATGCCGGCCGTTTGCAGGCCCAACGGGATCGCGCCGCGGATGTCGGTGTCGTAGCGGTCACCGACCATCAGAGTTTCGGAAGGCCGAACGCCGAGGCGATGCATCGCCTGATCGAACATGCCGCGATTAGGTTTGCCGATGACGAGCGGTTCAACGCCCGTCGCCGTCGAGAGCAGAGCAAGGATGCTGCCCGCACCGGGCAACTGTCCGCGCTCGGTCGGGTAGCTGGCGTCTGAATTCGTGCCGATGAATTTCGCTCCTGCGCGGATCGCCAAGGCGACGCGAGCGAGGTCTTCATAGGTCAGCTTGAAGTTGATTCCGGCGACGGCGTAGGTCGCGGCATGCGGGTCGTCGGTGAGTTCGAAGCCGCGACTCGTCAGCGCGTACTGCAAGCCTTCCTGCCCCATCACGATGATCTTGCCGTTGGGCCAGGCATTGCGATCGACCTGTTCGCGCAACCATCCTGCAGTGGCTTCAGCGCTGCCAAGGATCTGTTCAGGCCGAGCCCGCACTCCCATCTCCGCCAGCTTGTCGACGAACTGTTGCGGGGTCTTGCTGGCATTGTTCGTCACGCACAACCACTGGCGGCCCGATAACTCCAGATAATCAAACATCTCTTGCACGGCGGGCAGCAGTTGATTGCCGACATAGATCACTCCGTCCATGTCAAACAGAACGGCCCGAACAGCACGCAGGGCAAGGGAAGACGTCGCGGGGAGTGTCATTGGGGCAGGCTCTCGTGTGGAATGACGAACCGCTACTGCGGTGGAACGCGCGGAGCATCGTCGGCACCAGCCATCTGTGACAACCGACGGATCTGGTCGAGTTCGTACTCGGAGTCCACATTCGACCGTTCCAGCGTGCGCGACCGCAAGATTCCGAGTCCTCGTTCACCGGGCACAGCCTGCCAGATTGGCCCAGACTTGTCGGTCGCGACGTAACAGCCATCGTCGGTGACTTGCAACTGGGACGCATTCAGACAGTTTGCCAGTTTGATTCGACCACAGATCTGAGGCTCAGCGGACTCGGCGTTCCAGACCTGACAATCGCCACTGGAAAGGATCTCCAGCCGTTCTGCATTGGCGGGAACAAGCATTTCCGGTTCAAGTGGCAGCACTCGTTGCAACGTCTTGATCGCGAGCTTCCGATCGTCAGAGATCGTTAACAGCCCACACCGCGTCACAAGCTGCGTGCCGGTTACGGCGTCCTTCACGAGGAACCAGCCTGCACCGCTGATCGCAACATCCAGAGGGTTCTCGGTGGATTGCGAGACGCCTTCACGCAGGTCAATGCGTTGTTCAGACGGAGTCGGAGCCAATAGGAACACGGAGCGCCGAAATCCCGGCAGCGGTTGCAACGCCAGATTGCGCTGATGAATTGCAATCACCTCCCGCAACTGACCTCCACGCGCCCGGTCCTCAACGGAGACCTGACGGATGGCCTGCTCGGCGTCCGCAACCGTGAACTTGGCTCGCGGCTCGGCGGGCTTCAGAGAGCCGTCTCGCGGAATGTCGACGAGTTCGGGCTCCGCGGTTGTCGATTGCAGCGCGGTCAGTCCGAGCGATTGAGCGGCGATGCTGCCGAGCCTCGTTCGCAACTGCTGAATCTCGTGCGACTGCTCGGGCGGCAGATCTGCCAGTTCCCGCTGCCAGATCGCTTGCTGTTCTGAAGAGATCGTCGATCCAGACTCAGTGGCACTAGCGGACACAACCGAGGGGAAGTAGGCCACGTCGGGACCGGTGCCGGATGTCGGCGTGATTTCAAGCTTCGCCGGTTCGTCTGGCAGGAGCGGAGCGACAGGCTGCTCGGAATAGGCTGCCAGCAGCGTCTGCAGGTTCGCGTTCAACGAGTCTCGGCCATCGCCGCCTTGCGGCAGCGGGCGGCTCGCGGCGAGAAATCCCCCGGCGGCTCCGAAGCTGGCAATCACGAGCACCATTCCCGCTTTGCCGCCGATCTGCTTCCACTGCATGCTGGCCTCCGCTGCGCCATGTGAAATCCGTTTCAAGCACTCTTGCAACTGCGGGGAGCTTAGAAGGGCGAAGTTCTGCCGTCATCAGGAGATGAGCAAAATCAGCGGGAAACTGTCGCAGGGCCGGGAATCCGGATTATCAGAAGTGATAGAAGAGCGATCCTCAACGAGTATCCGCTTGCTGAGTCGAACCTGCACTATCAAGTTGAGGTCGATAAGACCGTTGCACTTCACCGGCAGCCAGCCCGAAGTCAGAGGAGAGTTCATTCGTGACACGAGTTCCGTTCAACGAAGCGTATTCCCGAGCCATCCGCTTGCGATGTCCGCGCTGTGGTCAGGGCGAGCTGTTTGCCGGTTTCTTCCGCATGCACGAACGCTGTTCTGGATGCGGGATGAAGTACGAGCGGGAGCCTGGCTACTTCCTCGGTTCGATCTACTTCAACTACGGCTGGACGGCGATGTCGATGTCGTTCCTGTACATCGTCCTGCGGTACGTCTTCGAATTGCCGAACAGCTATGTCGTGCCGCCGCTGCTGGTCTACGTGGTCGTCGTGCCGACCGTGCTGCATCGGTACTCGCGAGCCGTCTGGCTGGCCTTCGATTGCCATTTTGACCACACGGACCTGCCGGATGTGGCGAATCCCGCTGAAAACCAGCCAGAAGCGACCACGAGTGACAGCGCTGGCGTTTGAGCGTTGCGTACGACCCGGGCCGTGGAACCCGCGACGCCACAGCCATTTATTGAACAAATGTCGCGAAAGGCAGGGCTTTTCAGCCGATAATCAAATCAGTTTCTCCGTCGGAGTTGGCCATACTTTCAGGGGATTTCTTGACGGTCTTTACGGGCAGCGATACAAGGGTAGGCCACTTCTGGCATCATATGGACACGCCGCAGAGTATTGTCATTGAGGACAAGGGCTCCTGCCGCGTCTTTCCGAACCCTGCATGAAAGGACATTGCGATCGACCGAAATCCGCGGTTTAACGACCAACAGGCGAAGGCGCCGCAGCAGCGTCTTAACGAGCAAATCCGTATTACTCCCATTCGAGTCATCGACCAAAACGGCGTGATGATCGGAGTAATCGCCACGCTGGAAGCACTCCGCATGGCTCGCGAAGCGGATATGGATTTGGTCGAAGTCAGTCCGAACGAACGTCCGCCAGTCTGCCGAATCATGGACTTCGGCAAGTTCAAGTATGAGCAGAAGAAAAAGCAGGCAGCCAAGACTGCCAAGCAGCATCAGACCCAGTTGAAGGAAATTCGACTGCGGCCGAAGACGGGTGACCACGACATCGAGTTCAAGGTCAAGCAGGCCCGCGAATTTCTGGCTCACAAAGACAAAGTCAAGGTCCACGTCGTTTTTCGTGGACGTGAACATGCTCACCACGAGCGCGGCAAGGAAGTCTTGGATGCCGTGATCAAACTGCTGGAAGACGTGGCAAAAATCGAAAAAGCCGCGTCATTGGAAGGCAAATCCATGAGCATGGTGATCGCCCCCAAGTAATCGGCGATCGTTGATATGTCGGGTGGGAAGTTGGCTCGGATCGTGATTTCTGCCTTGGCTGGCTGGAAGTTACGTTTTCGTCCCGACTATAGTCCCCGCCCCAAACTTGCCGGGTAGGTGCTCGGCAAGCTTTCGGAACACACGCGAGTGTGTTTGTGCCTCGGATCCGGCTCAGTCTTCTGCCCCGTCGCCGACATCCGGGCCTTGTTAACGCTCTCACTTAGAAAAAGAACGGAGCTCGTAAGATGCCTAAACAGAAGACTCACAAAGGAATGGCGAAGCGCTTCAAAGTGACGGCAAAGGGGAAGGCGACCAAACGCAGCCCCAGCCGCGGTCACTTGCAGAGCAGCAAAACCCCGAAGCGGAAGCGTCAGCTCCGAACGGGCGCGGTTGTGACAGGGACACAGGCCAAGATCATCATCGAGGCCCTGCGACCCAGCCTGTAATCGCGACCAAGTTTCGAATCTGACTTTCAAATCAAGGGGAAATATCAGCCATGCGTATTAAGTGCGGTAAGACAAGTCGTAAGCGTAAGAAGAGAATCTTCCGTGAAGCCAAGGGCTTCCGCGGTGGCCGTAGCCGGCTCTGGCGTCAGGTAGTGGTCGCGGTCATCCGTGCCCGCGTGTACGCCTACCGTGACCGTCGAGTGCGTAAACGTGAGTTCCGCTCGCTGTGGATCATCCGCATCAACGCGGCTGTCCGAGCTCGTGGACTGTCCTATTCGGCGTTCATCAACGGCCTGAAGCTGGCGAACCTGACGCTCAACCGCAAGTCGTTGAGCGAACTGGCTATCAATGAGCCAGCGGTGTTCGATCAAGTCGTTGAAATTGCGAAGGAAGCGCTCGCCAAGAAGGCCAAGGCGTAACCTGCTTCGCAGTGTCTGAAGCGAACTAAAAACAGCCCATCTGAGCGTTCGCTCGATGGGCTGTTTTCGTATGGCCTGCCGTTTAACTTCGTCGTGATAGGTCGTCTGATGGATCACAACGCCGCGTTCCAAGCCTATGAAACCGCCGCCCTGAGCGCTATTGCCGCCGCCACAGATGCTGCCGGTCTGGAGAAAGTCCGGATTGAGTTCCTCGGCAAGAAGCAGGGGCAACTCAAGGACCTGCAAGCAGTTGTCGGCAAGGTTGCAGCGGATCAGCGGCCTGCAGTCGGAAAACTCTTCAATGACGTGCGCGACAAGGTGACCGCGGCCCTTGAGGAACGTCAGAAGCTGCTGGAGAAGCCCAAGAAGTCGCTGACGGCGATCGACATTGCGCTGCCCGGCACCGAGTTCAAACTCGGCAAGCGACATCCGCTCACGCAGACAATGGAAGACTTCAAGGACATCATCGGCCGCTTCGGCTTCACGGTCGCGGATGGTCCCGAGATCGAAGACGAATACCACAACTTCAAAGCGCTCAACATTCCTGACGATCACCCAGCGCGTGATCCGCTCGAGAATTTCTACTTGTCGACGGCGTCTTATGCGGCGGGCCAGCCATTGCAGCCGCGTCTGTTGCGCAGCCAGACCTCGACGGTCCAGATTCGAGTGATGGAACAGCAGCAACCACCAATTCGCATCGTGTCGCTGGGTCGCGTCTATCGCCCGGACACCATCGACGCGACGCACTCGTGCATGTTTCATCAGATGGAAGGTCTGATGATCGGAGCGGACGTCACGATGGCTCAGCTCAAGACTGTGTTGCGACTCTTCGCGACAACGTATCTGGGCCAGGACGTCACGATTCGCTTCCGTCCGTCGTTCTTCCCGTTCACCGAGCCCTCCGTGGAAGTCGACATGAGCTGGGGCAAAGACTGGCTCGAAATCGGCGGTGCAGGCATGGTCGATCCCAACGTGCTGAAGGCCGTTGGTTATGACCCGGAAGTCGTGACTGGCTTCGCGTTCGGCCTGGGCATCGAACGCTTCTGCATGCGGCGCCACCAGATCAAGGACATTCGCCGCTTCTACGAGAACGATGTCCGGTTCCTGGCTCAGTTCTAAACGGCCTATTCGCTGATCACGTCCGAATTGCTGCGGGTCGCATACGCCTGCAGCACGGACTTGTCAGTGCTGTAAGAGAAGAAGCGGGCGCTGCCATCCATCAGCAGGAAGTTAGCGCCGCCTGCATGCCAGCTCCAGAAGTGATCGTTGTGGTTGCCTGAATCGTCACCCTGACTCAGCGTGATATCGAAAGCCTGGATCGAATCCTGAACGTCGCCACACAGCGTCCAGCCTTTGTTGAGTGCTTTGGGAATGCCGCGTTCGCCGAGCCCAAACGTGGTTGATGTTCCGTCGGTAATGTCACTCATCCGCACCGCGCTGTTCACGAACAGCACGCCATCTTTGGCGGACGCCGTTGAGCCGCTGACTCCCAGATAGCTGCCCGGCATGTGATCGCCGAAGAACACGTCTGAGAACTTGCGTTGCGAGTTTGGGTCGCTGGGGCAGGCATAGAACGGAAAGAAGTCGTCGGCCGGGTTGGCTCCGGGACTTAACGGCTTGATGTAGCCGAAGCACTGCACGTTGAAGTCCACCAGATTGTAGACGGCTTGCTGATCCATCTCGGGCAGCAGCATGGCTCGAAACGTCCAATGAGTGGTGTTGATCTTGCCCATCGGCAGGATGTTGCGTGACTCATGATAGTTCTGCAGTGCCGTCCCCCATTGCTTGAGGTGATTCAGGCACTGGCCTTTGCGAGCCGATTCTCGGGCATTCTGCACTGCGGGCAGCAACAACGCGACCAGCACCGAGATGACTGCAATCACCACCAGCAGTTCAATCAGCGTGAATGCGCGACGTGTTGGCCAGCACGATGGCATACGGACAGGCTTTGCAAAAGAAGGAGATCACCCTCGCCAGAGGCGAATAGGCGCTCACTGACGGATGCAATTCCACCTTGAGAACACGACGCTCGCAAGTCGCGACTGATTTCCAGACGCGGGAAATCGCATCGTCGCCACGCACATTCGGTGAAATCGGTAAACGCTGCTGCCTATTACGCAGACAGAACCTGCTTCTGAGCACAATGTTTCGGCGAAACCTAAGAATTCATGAGGCCGCGTACGACCTCGCCATGCACGTCGGTCAGCCGAAAATCCCGCCCGGCATGGCGATACGTCAATCGCAGATGATCGAGTCCCAGCAGGTGCAGCATCGTTGCGTGCAGGTCGTGCAGATGGACTTTGTCTTTCACGGCGTAGTAACCGTAATCGTCCGTTTCTCCATAACGGATGCCGGGTTTCACTCCGCCGCCAGCCAGCCACATCGTGTAGCCCTGCGGATTGTGGTCACGTCCGTCGCCACCTTGAGCTACCGGCGTACGCCCGAACTCGCCGCCCCAGAGCACCAGAGTGTCCTCTAACAGTCCACGCTCTCTAAGGTCGTCCAGCAAAGCGGCGATGGGCTGATCGACTTCCATCGCATTCGACGAGTGACCGTTGCGCAGTTCGCCGTGTTGATCCCACTTGTAGCTGTGAGTGCACTGGACGAAGCGGACACCGCGTTCCAGGAACCGGCGAGCCATCAGGCACTGACGTCCGAAGTTCCGCGTCTTGGGTTGATCGAGGCCATATCGCTGCTGAGTCTTGTCCGTTTCAGAACTGATGTCTTGCAGGTCTGGAGCAGCAGTCTGCAGGCGAAAAGCCAGCTCAAACGAGTTGATTCTGCCTTCCAACGCCGGATCGGGACCGCTGAGCGACAAGTGATCGCGGTTCATTTCCTGCAGGAAGTTCAGCTCCTGAGCCTGCCAGTCACGCGGCAGGTGATCCGCATTCTCAATGAACGGGATCTTGGCCTGATCGGACGGAATGCCTGCGTTGCCCAGCGGCGTGCCGTGATAAATCGCCGGCAGAAACGCCGAGCTGTAGGCATTCACTCCGCCATGCGTGAGCGTCGGGCACATGGTGATGAAGCCCGGCAGATTCTGGTTCTCGGTACCGAGCCCGTAGGTGATCCAAGAACCCATGCTCGGCCGCACGAAGGTGTCACTGCCAGTGTGCAGTTCCATCAGGGCACCGCCGTGCCGCGAGTTGGATCCCCACATCGAATTGATCATGCAGAGCTGATCCACCTGCTTTGCCACGTGCGGAAACAGTTCGCTGACCCAAGTGCCGCTTTCACCGTGCTGCTGAAACTTCCACGGGGATTTCAACAGGTTGCCGGTCGCCGCTGAGAACACGCGAGGTTTGTTGAAGGGCAGGGGCTTCCCGTGATCGCGCTCCAGAAGAGGCTTGTAATCAAAGGTGTCGACCTGTGATGGCCCACCGTGCATGAACAAAAACAGGACTCGCTTCGCACGAGCTGGGAAGTGAGGCGCGCGAGGTGCCAACGGATCGTTGGCACTCGACGCCGCGCGGGCTTCGTCCTGGGCGACTCCTGCGAGAGCCAGCATGCCAAACCCGGCAGCAGATTGCCGTAACCAATCTCGACGTGATGTCACCGGCGTGAAGCTGAAGCAATTCATGGGCGGGTTCTTCGGCGAGTAGGCAGGCAGGATCAGGCAGATCTCGGTCAAGATTCTGCGGCCGATGTTCGATGGCACAGATGGCTCGGCAGAGATCCTCAAAACAGAGTCTGGAGGGTTCTCGGGCAGGTCCGCAACAATCTTCTCACGGGATGGCGATTGTCTTGGTCGGTGTCCGGTAAGTATCTTCACCACGCTTTGTGAACGGTAAGACACAAATTCCGACGAGGTACGGCCTATGAGTGCTGCACTCAACCCGTCTTCTCTGCTTCATCCGCAGTTGACGCGACGCACCGCCGTGCAGGCGGGAGCCATCGGACTGCTCGGCCTGAGCATGGCTCAACAGCGCTCAGTGCAGGCGTCTGAAGGGCAGGGGGCCGCTGCCACTGGAACTGCAAAGTCGTGCGTCTACATCTTTCTGAGTGGCGGACTAGCTCAGCAGGATTCGTTCGACTTGAAGCCTCACGCACCGAGCGAGATTCGCGGCGAGTTCCAGCCCATCGCCACGCGAACACCCGGCATTGAGATCTGCGAGCACCTGCCGCGACTGGCCGAACGCAGCAACGACTGGGCCGTGGTCCGCTCGCTGACGCACCCCACCAACGATCACACGCTCGGCCACTATTTCATGCTGACTGGCCGCAGCGTGAAATCGGTGGGCTTCACGGGTGACCGGAAGCCACGTCCGAGCGACTGGCCTTCGATCGCGTCGACCGTGGGCGATGCGCTGCCCAGCCGCAACAACCTGCCGCCGTCAATTGTGCTGCCTGAGCGTCTGGTGCACTGGTCGGGCGGGGTCATTCCCGGCAACTACGGCGGCCTGATGGGCCATCAGCGTGACCCGTTCTTCATCGAGGCGTCTCCCTACGGCGACCCGATGTGGCGTGGCGCATATCCGGAATACACGTTCCCGAACCAAACCAAGAAGCCGCCGCAAAGTCCTGATGCACGGACCTATCGCGCTCCGCAGTTGACCCTCAGCCCAGGTCTGACGCGCGGCCGGCTGGATGCCCGCATGAGCCTGCTGCAGGACCTCGACGAGCAACGCCGCGAACTGGAAGAGTCTGTCGCGGTAAAGAAGTACGACCAGCAATGCGAAGCCGTCATCTCGCTGCTGGCGGATCAGAAGATTCGCAGCGCGTTCGACGTCACCAGTGCAGATGATGCCACACTGCGACGCTACGGCCGCAATAGTTTCGGCTGGTCGATGCTGATGGCGTTTCGCCTGGTTTCTGCCGGCGTCAACATTGTGCAGGTCAATCTCGGCAACAACGAGACTTGGGACACCCACGGCGACGCGTTCTATCGCCTGAAAGAGAAGTTGTTCCCGCCTACAGATCGCGCGTTGTCGGCATTCATGGATGACCTGAAGGAGACCGGACAGCTCGACAGCACCTTGGTCGTGATGGGCAGCGAGTTCGGCCGCACCCCGAAGCTGTCGACGCTGAAGGAGTCCTATACCGGCGCGGGACGCGACCACTGGGGCGCAGTGCAGAGCGTCTTCTTCGCGGGTGGCGGCATTCGCGGCGGTACGGTCATCGGATCTTCCGACAAGAACGCCGCGTATCCGGCCAGCAATCCTCAGACGCCCGAGAACATGGCCGCGACGATCTACAGCGCCCTGGGTATTCCGCGCACGGCCTACTGGCTGGATGACGTCAAACGCCCGCATCACCTCTACAACGGCGAACCGATCGCCGGGCTGTTGTGAACTGCGTCTGAGAGAAGCGTGTCGAACGTTCCGAACAAACTCGCTCGTCTCGCAGCAATTTCTGCGGTTTCGGGCGAGGAATGTTTCGTTGAGCGACACAAGGCGGCGAAGACGTAACAATCCGGATACGTCACTCGTGTGGCCAGCGACTTAACGTCGCGAGCACCTCTTCGCACTAGATCATAGAAGTTAATTTGCAGTTCTATGTGTTAGGATAGATTCTCCGTGACCGCTTCCAAGACTCAGTACATCCACGTTCGCGACATCATTCCTCTTATCTCCCCCCGCGAACTGAAAACCCTGATCCCCATCACAGATTCTGCCGCGCAGGCCGTCGTTCAATCGCGCGAGGCCCTGATGCGAATCCTCAGCGGCGAAGACGACAGGATCGTGGTCGTGGTGGGACCGTGCTCGATTCACGACACCAAAGCCGCGATGGAGTACGCCCGCAAGCTGAAGAAGCTCTCGGATGAGGTCGCCGACAAGTTGCTGGTCATCATGCGGGTCTATTTCGAGAAGCCTCGCACTACCGTCGGCTGGAAGGGTTTGATCAACGACCCGCATCTGGACGACACGTTCGACATTCAAACCGGCTTGAAGTTGGCGCGGCAGATTCTGCTGGATGTTGTGAACATGGGTTTGCCTGCAGCAACAGAACTGCTGGAGCCCGTCGCACCGCAGTACATCGCCGACTTAATCACATTGACGGCGATCGGTGCACGCACGACCGAATCGCCCACTCATCGCCAGATGGCCAGCGGGCTGTCGATGACCGTTGGCTACAAGAACGGCACAGACGGCGAACTGCAGGTCGCGATTGACGCCATGATCTCGGCGCGTTCGCCGCATGCGTTCCTGGGCATCAATCCGGACGGGCAGACGTGCATCATTCAGACAACCGGCAACCCTTCAGGGCATGTGATTCTGCGAGGTGGACGTTCTGGGCCGAACTACAACGCAGCCGGCGTTGCGGATGCCGCAGCGCTACTCGCGAAGGCTGGTCTGCCTCAGAAGCTGATGGTCGATTGCAGCCACGCGAATTCCAACAAGGACTTTGCCAAGCAGTCCATCGCCTGGAACGACGTGATTGAGCAACGCGCCGCTGGTAACAAAGCCATCATGGGCCTGATGCTGGAAAGCAACCTCAACCCCGGCAAGCAGGATTTGAAAGATCCGAAGCAGCTCCAATACGGCGTCTCAATCACCGATGGCTGCATTGGCTGGGATGAGACCGAGCGACTGCTGCGTGACGCTCATCGCAAGCTGAGCTAACGGGTAATCAGACAGGCGGGGAGCGCCTTGCTTAATTGTTCGGCTCCCTCGTCTGTAATGCGCGTCCGTTGCAGGCTGATAGCCTTCAGCCCTCGAAGTTGAACCAAATCTGTCACTGCAGCATCGGTGATCGCGTTGCCATCCAGCGCCAGGGTCTCAATCGAGCCCAGGCGGACGAGTAAAGGAGAGGCAGCGTCGGTCAGCTTGTTGTCTGAGAGATCGAGCAGCTTCAATCGAGGAATAGACGGCAGCTTGTTCAAGTCAGCGTCTGTGAATTCCGTGCGAGCCAGAATGAGGGTGTCGAGTGTCGGCAACTTATTGAGGCACTCCAGCCACTCCGGCTTCGGACGCTCTGCAGGGAACTCGACCCAAAAGACATCGAGCCCCTTAGCCGCTGGCCGCGAGCGGACATCGCAGCCGGCTTGGCGCAACTGATCTGCCGCCACCTGCTGCACCGACCGACCGCACCCGGCAACTGCCAATGACAGTAACACCAGCGCTGCAACCATCCGTAGCGGCATAACGCCCTCATCTTCAGCGTCAGTTCAACGCATCAGAGCTAACCAGTCCGCAGCACCTGCTAGTAGATCCGCCGCATGCTGCCGAAATTGGGATAGAAGGGGAATCGCAAATCGGGCACCCGATCCTGGCCATCAGGAGAGTTGAAGTAAGTGATGGGATAGCCCTGACCGTCGTTCAGGAACGACACTCCATGCGGCCAGTAGACAAAAAACGCGCGGCCGACGAGAGCTGATCGCGGCACCGCATGGCGACGGATGGCTCCTCTCGAATTTGGCCAGACTCGACTGTCCTGACTGCGGGGGCTGTTGTCACCCAGCATCAGGTACTCGTCGTCTCCCAGCGTGAACTTTGCCTCGCGGGCTCGAGCGAAGTAGACCTTCGACCATTCAGCGGGATCCTTCAGGCTGCGCCACAGCGAATATGTGTCGGCGTGCTCCTCGTCGTCAGCACGATGAAAGCGACCCGGATCCTGACCATCCAACTGACTCGCGCGGTAATAGATGTCCCGTTGAATCAGCAATTTCGACACGCGAGCCGACACTCCGCTTGCAGCGACAGCCACCGGCATCAAGTCGTCGTCACGCGGTCCCGGTTGAGTTGCGGCGTCTACCCGATACTCAGCCTTGGCGCCAAAATCAACGAGAGTCTCGTCCACCCAGAAGCACAGCCGGTCGTCCACGTTCGCAAATCGAACACTGTGCTTGCCGGTGCCTTGCAGCTTTGTCGGGGCCTCTCCGAGCAGATCCTCTTCTTCACTTCCCGGATTCAATCGCACAACCGAGATCAGCTTGGCCTGGCCGGTCGCCACGTCAACGCGGACTCGATAACAGCGCACGCCCTCGTTCAGCTCAAACACAAACTCCGGCTTCTCTCCCACCGACTGCACAGTGACGGTGGCCGTCAGAGTCAGGTCACCCACCCAGAAGGGATCGTCGTCAACTCGGCCATTTCCGCCGGTGTAGCTGTTGTAGCCACAGAAATCCGTAATGAGCTGGGGGCGCGGGCCACCGAGATCATTGTCTTGAGCGAAGAAGTTCGGATCTCGCCCGCCGAGTTTCTCCGGATGCACCAAAGCCCAATCTCGGGGCGATGGGATGATATGCCGATAGCGCAGCCACTTGAGTTCTGACACCTTGTCCGCATTTAGGGCAAAGGACCGGGTGGCATCGTCTTCTTCCCAGCCATTCTTGCTGTCCACCCATCCGGCGACCTTGCCAATCGCCAGCTTACCTTCCGGCGCGGCCACATCCGCGTCCGTGCGTTCCATCGGAGCCCAGCGCCGCGGCCAGCCCACCTGATGCAGCGAGCTTTCCGCGTAGTCGTTGTCGTAGACGGGTATCTGCAGAACCTTCTGCTTGTAAGGCTCCTTGCGCAGGATCGTCAGACTGCGATCCTCTTCCTGCCGGTACACGTCGCCACGCTTAATGACCAAGGTCTCGTTGGGCAAACCCACCAGCCGCTTGATGTAGTTCGTGGTTGGCTTCTCGGGGTACTTGAAGACGGGCACATCCCAGCGTTCCGGATCATGGAACTCGTAGGGAAACTTGTTGACGATAATTCGATCGCCCTTGAAAGCTGGCTCATCCTTCACGGCGTTTTCAAAGCGGCAGTTCGGACACAGCGCCGTCAAGATTCGAGGTCCGACTAGCTGCCCGCTGTTCTCATCGATTTCATCGCTCGCCCCGAAAGCATAGTGATACCCGCAGGCGTGGCAGGTGGCTTCCTTGTGGCGGCCGAAGAGTGTCGGAGCCATTGAACCTGTGGGGATGACGAACGCTTCAGCTTCGAAGGCTCGAAACAGGAACGCCAGCACAAACGCGACCACGAATGACTCCGTGATCTCGCGCAGGCCATCCTGCTGAGGCTTCTTCTTCGCAGCCTTTGGCTGGGATGTCGTGGCAGTTGGTGTCGCACTGGCTGCCGCAGTATTCGCGGCAGCCGGGGGAGTAGGCTCAGCCATACAACAAAAAACCTTGAACAGGAATAAAAGCTGTTGGAACGAGTCGCGGAGTATGCCGCTTTCGGCATCGCACTGCATCAGCAGATGACCTGCCAACTCAGTACCCCGAACTCCAAGCATCAGGTTTCGATGACCCGGCCGCAGTTATCAGCAATGCCGTTATCGAATCCAACGCATCCGCTCGAAGTCGGGAAGGCGAATGTAGTTCACAGACTCGCCCACGCGAATGCGAACCGGCTTCGACGGGAGGTGCACCATCATCGGTCGCCCGACCAGCAGGTGGCGTTTCACAGCCGGATGCTTCCAGCCGCGGCTGTCGAGCGACACCGGGCTATTATCACCCAGGAAGAAGAATTCGTCCGACTCGAGTTGGTGCGGTTGATCGGTCGCGTGCTGACCGGCTTCAGACAGATAGTGCACGTCGCGAAACAGACGCAGCGAGCGAACGCGGAACGCACCGCCCGTCGAACCAATCCGAACCGGGACCGGCTTCTGTTTCACGCTGGCTCCTGAATCGCCAAAGGTGAGATCCAAGGGCGGCGCCAGATCCATGTCGTCCTTCGACGTTCGACCAGCGATCGTGATCTCAGCTCGCGCGGGAATCGTGCCGCCGGGCAACGGCAAGCCGCCTTCCGACATGTTCTCTTCAGGAGCCCGGACCAACTCATCCACGATTGGCTGCGAACTGCGTGACTTCACCGGCCTCTGACGACGACGTTGTGCTTTGCCGGGCGATTGCTGCGGAATATCCTGAGTCAGCAACGTGTCACCGTTCACGGCGATGAGCAACTGCTGATCGAAGTTGGAGAACTCGAACTCGACGCTGCTCCCCAGCCAGTTCTTGTTAAGCGGGGCGACCGCGATTGGCTCGATGCCTGCGGCCAGGGCGCGCGGGACATCTTCTTCGCGCTTCAGCAGCCACAGCCGCAACTGCGTGGCATCCAGATCAAACGCGGCGAGAGCGACACTGCCGCCTGCCGGCAGAACCGATGCAAACTGACCGCTCTGGGGCAAATCGATCTGCGCCGCGAGCATCAGATCGCGAACCGGCCGCTCGTCATCCATGCCAATGATGCGGTTGTAGCCGTAGAAATCCATGATGGGCGTCGTTTGCGGTCGCGGTGCGGCATGAGGTGTCACGATGCGACGCCCCCAGTTCAGGTACTGCAACCAGCGATAAGCGTCCGAGTCCGCAGTGCCGCGCACAAAGCCTTGATCCACAGCTCCCCAGCCCGTGTCTGCCAGCCAGCGAGGCACCCAGTCGGCTTCCAGCGAAGGATGATCGTGATTGAAGACCGGAATGCGCATCGAACGTTGAACGTCCAAAGACTTCCGCTGAACTTGCCCGTTGATGTGCACGTCCCCATCGACCACCTGAATCGCTTCGCCGGGCAATCCCGTCACACGTTTGACGTAAGCCACGTTCGGACTGGACGGATTCAGGAAGACCACCACTTCCCAACGCTTCGGATCCTGAAACGCGTAGGCATTCTTGAAGACAAGCAACTGATCGCCGTCATTGCGCGGGACATCAGAAATGTCGATCTGCGACTGTGAGCAGTTCGGGCAACGCGCGATCTGGCTGGTGGTCACTTCACGATCAAACGCGACGCCGTAACCAAACCGGAAGCCACAATCCGGACAGACCACTCGTTTGTGATAGCCGAACAGGCTCGGAGCCATGGACCCCGTCGAGATGATGTAGCCTTCGAGCGCGAAGGTGCGAAAGAGCACGACTGCAACCGCCAGACAGGCGAAGGCTTCAATGACTTGGCGCGTCATCCCGAAATTGGCGACCGGAACACTGGCTGTGACGGCGCCCGCAGGTGCAGTTTTCTCATCAGCGGCAGGCAGCTCGAAGGTCATCAGGAACTGGCTCGAACGATTGAAGTCATCAACAACTCGGGATTTCCCGCCGCAGGATTCTAAGCGGATGTGCCAGCCGAAAAAACGTCAAAGTTGGGCGGCGAAGCTCTCTCGACACAATGAATTGAGCCAGCTCGTGGGTCCATCGTGGAAAAAGCTCAGAGAAATCAGAATTGGCCGTTGACACTTCAGACATAATGTCTAAAGTTCGCCGTAACGAATGAGCGACTAATTGAATAACAATTTTGCTCTTCCGGCGGCGACCTGAAAAGGTGGTCGCCGTGACAGTCTCGTTTTCTAATCGTGAGACATGGCACTCCGCAATCTCTATTGAGGAGATCTCAGATGCGAGCCTTTGTGACTCGGCTGAGTGGATTTCTGCTCGCGCTATTGTTCTTGGAAGCGGCTTTCGTTTGCGCAGCTCCCCCTGAGGATGGCGCGGCGCGGAAGTTGAGCACCCTCGAACTGGCCGAGTGGATTGATCGCCAATTCGATAAGGCGTGGCAGGAAGCCAACGTGCAACCTCCCGCGGTTGTGGATGACGCCACGTTTCTGAAACGTACCAGCCTCGATCTGAATGGGACCATCCCGACCGTTTCACAAGCTCGAGAATTTCTGGGCTACGACGGCGAGCACAAGCGTGCCACGTTGATTGAGCAACTGCTGAATGAAACCAAACGCCCGCAGAAACACGCGGAACGCACAGCCGCCCACTGGGCGACGTTGTGGCGACGAATGATGGTCCCCGGCAACACGCCGGAAGCACAGCGCGCCGTACTCTTCGAGCCGTGGCTCAAGGAGCAGTTTCTGACCAACGTGCCGTACGACGAAATGGCACGCAAGATCATCACGGTTCAGCAAAACACGCCAGGCGTCACGGCCAAAGGCCCGGCGATGGAGAACGTCGTCAGCACGCCGGTGATTTTCTTTCAGACCGTGGGTGGTAAGCCGGAAACATCGGCCAGCGCCGTGTCGCGAGTCTTTCTCGGCGTACGCATTGGTTGTGCGGAGTGTCACGATCACCCGTTTGCTGATTGGAAACAGAAGGACTTTTGGGGCGTAGCGACTTATTTCAGTGGCATTCGCAACGGAGCCGTTGGTGATTCGCCGCTGATGAAGATTCGCCCGGAGAATGGTCCGAAGGAGTTCGAGCCCGCTCTGCTGTGGGGCACGAAAGCGGAAGTCCCGAAAGGCAAAACATCCCGCGAAGCATTCGCTGACTGGATGACGTCGCCGAAGAATCCGCACTTCGCCTCAACCGCGGTCAATCGCGTGTGGAACGTGTTGATCGGCCGCGGCCTGACAGACTCAGTGGACGACCTCGATAAAGCCCCACCCGCAGAACGAGCCATCCTGGATGAACTCGCGCAACTGTTCGTGGCCTCTGGTTATGACGTGAAGTGGCTGATTACAGGCATCTGCAAGAGCAAGCTCTATCAGCGGGAGTGCATTGCCGTAGACGAAACGTCGGGCGACCCGCTGCCGGGACTACGCCCGCTCAAGACACTCTTGCCCGAACAAGTCTTCAATTCATTAGAACAAGCTTTGGCTTTGCCAGTGGCTCGCGCGGACGCCGGGCCGCGATTTAATGGTCTACGAGACCAGTTGGTTGCTCGCATGAACGAGGCAGCATCCAATCAACCTGACGAGTATCGCGCCGGCGTCCCGCAAGCCTTACTGCTCATGAATGGTCGCATCACGACCGAGGCGACAGACCTCGAGCAAAGTCGCACGTTGCGAGGAGTGCTCGACGCACCGTTCCTCAACACCGAAGAAAAACTGAAGACGTTGTATCTGGCCACTCTGACTCGCCATCCCAAGGCGCCCGAACAACAGTTTCTGCTGGAACACATTCGCAAGCAGCCCACGCCTGAGAAGCAGCAACAAGCCTTTCAGGAAATCTTCTGGGGGCTGCTGAATTCACCTGAGTTTGTCCTCGAGCGCTAACGCCATCGGGTTGTTTCCTCGTCGATCAAAGGAAGTGTCATGTCCACGTTCAGTCGCCGCGACTTCGTCCAGTTGTCTTTAGCTAGCGCGTTTGGAGTCTCCTTCTCCGGTTGGCTGCCCCGACTCGCCGCAGCCGCGAATGAAGCCAAAGGCAAACACAAGGCCTGTATTGTCCTGTGGATGGCCGGTGGTCCGACTCAGACGGACACGCTGGATTTGAAAGTAGGACATCCCAACGGCGGGCCGTCTAAAGCCATCGATACCGCAGTGCCCGGCATTCAGATCACCGAGCATCTGCCGGGAGTCGCCAAGCGGATGACGGATCTGTCCATCATCCGCAGCCTCACCACTGCTGAAGGCGATCACGATCGTGCGACCCGCCTGATGCTCACCGGACACCGACCCGGACAAGAGGGCGTCAACTATCCCAGTCTCGGTGCGTTGTTCGCGAAGGAACTCGGAGACCCTGAGAACGAGTTGCCGCATTACGTCAGCGTTTCGCCGTTCCGTTTCGGCGGCGATGCCAGCGGGCCCGGCTTCCTCGGCCCCGACTATGCGCCGCTGGTTGTGTCCGGAGACAGCAACGATCCGGAAGCTCGAGCCAACCTGTCGATTGAAAACCTCAAAGCGCCGGCTGGCGTTTCCAAAGACTCGATGGAACGCCGCTTCGAGATCGCGAAGTTCCTGCAGAACGATTTCGCGAGTTCATCCAAAGGCCCATCCGTAAAAGCCCATCAGGCCAATTACGAACGGGCGATGCGGATGATCGCAACCAACGCCAAAGGGGCCTTCAAACTCGATGAAGAACCCGCGGCCTTAAGAGACAAATACGGTCGCAGCCGCTTCGGCCAGGGATGCCTGCTGGCACGACGTCTGATTGAACGCGGGGTATCTTTTGTCGAAGTCACGCTCGATGGCTGGGACACTCACGCCGACAACTTCGCTCAAGTCAAACGCAACTGCGACATCCTCGATCCCGGCTGGGCGACTTTGATGGACGACCTCAAGGAACGCGGACTGCTGGACTCAACCATGATCGTTTGGATGGGTGAATTCGGACGTACGCCCAAACTTAACATGACGGGTGGTCGCGATCACTTCCCGCTCGCCTGGTCAGTCGCGCTGGGTGGTGGCGGTATCAAGGGTGGTCAGGTCATCGGCGATACAGGCAAGGCCGGCACCGAAGTCGTCAATCGTCCGGTCAAGATCACGGACTTCTACGCGACGATGTGCGCCGGGTTGGGTATCAGTCCAGCGAAGGAAAATATTTCGCCGGAAGGCCGACCGATTCCGCTGGTGGATCGCGGCGGCACGGTCATCGCCGAACTCGCCACTGCCCCGGAAAAGGCCGCGAAGGGAATTTAGCTCGATAGATTTTTAGACAAACTCCGTAGTCTCCCAAACAAACTTCTCATCGAACGCGCTCATCCTGCGTTGAGAAATCTGGTTTCTGTCGCCACTGACACAATATCTCAGACAAAGATCGCATCATGGCCCTCCGACTTCCACAACGAGCACTCACAACCGCAGTTGCGGCGTGTTCGTTTTGGAGTGTCCTCACCGCGCCGCTCTTCGCCGCCGACAATCCGACGGCTGAAACCCGCGATGTGATCCTGATGCTCGACAACGGACCACTGCGCTTGAGGCTGAATGTGGCCATTGCCGGAAAGTCGCCCGGTGCGGCACGGCATGCGTCAATCGACCGGTTGATGAAGAATTTGGACACCAACGGCGATGGCAAGCTCTCGCGTGAGGAAGCTCAGCGATCACCACTGTTTCGCGAGAAGCAGCGGGCAGCAGCCAACGAGTTCATCAAGTCCATCGGGGCTGACCTGACGCTGTCTCGTAAGAGTATCGAACAGACGATCGAACGCTTCGGCGGTGAAACGGTCGTTTATCGCCAGAACACAACGACGTCCGACAGTGACGGCGAAGTGTTTCGCATGCTGGACGCGGACAAGAACGGCACTGTTGACGAACGTGAAATGTTCGACGCCGTCGATCTGCTGCTCGCTAAAGACACCGATGACGATGAGTGCGTGACGCTCGACGAGTGCGTGCCGCCGCCCGCTGAGCCCGTCAATGCGGTTACGCCGCTCGCGCGGCCTGCTGCCCCGTCGGCCTCGGTGGCAGAACTGCTGCGAGACACACATCAGACTCTGTTGCCAGCGCAGTTAATTCAGAAGTACGACAAAGACCGCAATCGCAAGCTGTCGGCCGAGGAACTCAACTGGTCCCAGGAACGCATTGCATCCTGCGACGCAGACAAGGACGGCCAGCTCAGTTTGAAGGAACTCGCTAACCTGCAGAACTCGTCGGTTGACGCGGACCTGCTCATTGATGTCGTACGAACCAACGGGCAGCCGATGCTGAAGCTGGCTCAACAATCCGCCGCCGCTCGCGCCGATGGAGACCGCTACCCCGACCTGATCACGCTGAACCTGCCCAACGCCACGGTCACGTTTTCAACTCGCGAAGTGGACCCGTTCGAAACGTCGATGACGATCGCCCTGAGGACGTTCAACGAGCTCGACCAGGATGCGAACGGCTATCTCGACAAAGACGAAACCATGAGCCGCGAGCGCTTCGGCCGCGGCCTCTTCGATCAGATCGACGCCGACGGTGACGGCAAGATCTTCGGCGAGGAGATGAAGGAGTTCATCCGCGCTCGGGGCGAACCAGCCGCCACTACGTGTCAGGTGATGGTCTATGACGATGGCGCCGGATTCTTCTCGGCGCTGGACTCCAACGGCGACCGGCGCATCTCGATGCGCGAGATGCGTTATGCGGATAAGACCCTGGCCATGATGCAGCGAGACCAGGACGCGGGGCTCGGCGAGAAAGAACCGGCGCGCCGCTACCGCATTGAATTCTCTCGCGGCATCTTCAATCCCTTCGGTGCGAGCGAGCGACAGATTGAGCGCATGATGAATCAACCGGCTGTGGTCGCCACTCGGCCTCGCCCGGTTGGTCCTATCTGGTTCCAGCGGTGGGACCGCAACAACGATGGCGACATCACCTGGCGCGAGTTCCTCGGACCACGTGACGCCTTCGAGCAACTGGATGCCGACGGCGACGACTTGATCGACCCCAAAGAGGCAGCGGCTGCGTCGGGACTCGCCAAGACCAGCACGGTACCAGAGCCTCAACGACCTGATTGAGATCCGTCTGCGGTTTCGCACGTTAGCGCCGCAGGTATGCCCCTCAGAAAGATCCACAATGACGACTCCCACGAATCAAGACGCCGCCTCGGTCGCCCGGCTGCAAGAGGCGCGGCAAAAGATCAAGCAGGAACTCGGCAAGGTCGTCATTGGCCAGGAAGAGATTATTGACTCGCTGCTGATCGGCATGCTGTGCCGAGGTCACATCCTGCTGCACGGCGTGCCCGGCCTTGGTAAGACCCTGATGGCGCGCACGCTGGCCAAGACGCTGGAAATGGAATTTCGGCGCATTCAGTTTACTCCCGATCTGATGCCCGCCGACATCACCGGTACCGACGTGATGGAAGAGGACCACGCGACCGGCAAGCACAAGGTCTCGTTCCTGCCCGGACCCGTCTTCACCAACTTCCTGCTGGCTGACGAAATCAACCGCACGCCGCCGAAGACTCAGGCGGCATTGCTGCAAGCTATGCAGGAAGGCGAAGTTTCCGTCGGTCGCGAAACGTACAAACTGAGACCGCCGTTCTTTGTCGTGGCGACTCAGAACCCGATCGAAATGGAAGGCACCTACCCGCTGCCGGAAGCTCAGTTGGACCGCTTCATGTTCAATCTGAGGGTCAAGTACCCAACCGTTGATGAGGAAGTACAGATCATCAAAGGCACGACCAGCAGCGTGACGGCTCAGGCCGGCGCGGTGTTGCAGGCGGAAGAGGTCTTGCGATTGCAGGAACTCGTCCGCGGCGTGCCGATCGCGGACAGCGTCGTGCGATATGCCGCTCGGCTGGTCACGGCAACTCGGCCGGGAATGGTCGATTCAGGAGCGTCTGCGAAGACTCTGGAAGCGATTCACAAGTATGTCTCCTATGGAGCCAGTCCTCGCGCGTCACAGTTCCTCGTATTAGGTTCGAAAGCGCGCGCCATCCTGAGCGGCAAGTACCACGTGGACTTCGCCGACGTGAAAGCGGTCGCTCATCCGGTGCTCAGACACCGACTGGTTCTGAATTTCCACGCACGAGCCGACAACATCGATTCCGACACGCTGGTCAATCGATTGCTGGAAGCTGTGCCGGAAGAGGGGAAGAAGTGATGTGGCGAGCACTGTTGCTCATCATTGTCTGTTGGCCGCACTACGCGGTGCTCGCTGATGATCCCGCCGACGCTGCTCGACAAGAGCGGCTGACTGCGATGCGGCGTCGCGCGGAGACGTTGCACCTTGGCGTCAATGGCAAGGCCGACAAACTGCGTGTCCACGCCGAGCCAATCTTCCGATACAACGACCCTGCCCGCACAACGACAGACGGCACGCTCTGGCTGTGGTGCAAAGAAGAACGACCACTCGCGGTGCTGTGCCTCTTCATGGATGACCGTGAGGACTTCGCCTGGAACTACGAACTCGTTTCCCTGACGAACGAGTCAGTCCGCGTCGACGGACGACCGGACTGGCACTGGCAACCTCAGGAAGCCGTTCGCCCCGAGATTAAACTCACTCAACCAAAAATCTCGTCATCGTCCAACGCTCGACTCGGCCAGATGAAAGCGATCGTTTCCGCCCTACGTGCGGAAGAGGATCTAGACGGCAACGTGATTCAACTCAGGCTGCTAGCCAGACCGGCGCATCGATACCGGTCAGAGAAACAAGGCGTGGAAGATGGCGCGATCTTCCTGTTCGCTTACGGAACGAATCCGGAAGTCGTCGCCCAGGTCGAAGCACGAACGGACGGCAGTTGGCGAGTTTACTTCGCACGACTGACAGCCGCAGAAGCGCGCGTGTTCCGAGACGACGACAAAGTCTGGTCGGCTGCCCGAGTCCGCGTCTGGGACCGGCAGCATGAATACTTTTCTCATTACGGCCCCGATCGCGACGGCGCAACTCGCCCGTCGCAACCATGACCTGATAACTCATGCCGAGCGTTGCCCAACAAATCGTCGATCCTGCCTTCTTCTCGCGGCTTGATAGCCTTGAACTGCGAGCGAAGGGCATTGTTGAAGGCTTTCTGCATGGCCTGCATCGTAGTCCGTTCGTCGGCTTCAGCGTCGAGTTTGCTTCGCATCGCGAGTACGCACAGGGTGACGATCTGCGGCATGTGAACTGGAAACTGTATGCCCGAACGAAGCGTCTGTACGTGAAGGAGTTCGACGCCGAAACCAACATGAATCTGCACTTGTTGGTCGACGTCAGCGGTTCGATGGAGTGTGCCAACAAAGGGCTGAGCAAACTCAGTTATGGAACGACGCTCGCGGCAGCGTTGGCCCATCTGGCTCTGAAGCAACACGACGCTGTGGGACTGACGTTGTATGCCGATGAAGTGTTGATGCATTTGGAGCCACGAGCCAAACCGCATCAGTTAGATGAGATCCTGCGAGTGATCTCGTCCACGAAGGCACGGCCGAAGTCCGACGCGTCGCGAGCGTTAAATCAGGCCGCCGAGTTGTGTCAGCACCGAGGCATGGTGGTCATCATCAGCGATTTGTTTGATGACATTGATGCGATCACTCGCGGTTTGGATCAACTGCGTTTTCGGCAACACGAAGTTCTGGCGTTTCAAATCTGGGACCCGTGGGAGCGCGATCTGCCCTTGGATGGCAACATCTGCTTCAGTGATTTGGAGACTCGGGAAGAGATCACAACTCATGCCGAGGGTGTGCGTGAAAAGTATCTGGCGGCGATTGAGGCGTGGCGCACGGATTTGAGCAAGGCGTGCTTGAATCGCGGTGTCGATCGAGTGGAAGTCACGACCGATGACCCGCTTGATCAGGCGTTGCTCGACTATCTGGTTCGGCGATCGAAGGCATAAGAGCGATACGCTCGAGGTGATCTCAAATGTCCGCATTTCAAGTTCTGATCTCGATGATCGTGCTCAACCAGGCGACGGCTGACGAAGCGTCGTTGCGAGCCATGCAGCAGCGCGTCGAGTCCGTCAAGCTGGCCATCACAGATGATCGTCAAGCCAAGCCGAAGCTCGTGTCAGCTCCGGTCTTTCGTTATAGCGACGAATTGCGACACATCGAAGATGCAGGCATCTGGCTGTGGGCCGATCGAGGCCGACCAACCGCGGCGATGAAAGTCGAATACTACAAGCTGGGAGTGCATCCGCGCCCGTGGCTGTACTGCTTCACGTCGCTGGCTCCAGCCTTGGTGAGCGTCGACTGGCCCGGCGAGCGCACGTTCAACGCCAGCAAGCCGGGTATCAAGTGGCAGTCGATCGCTGACGAACCCGCGAAAACTCGCGCGGCCCGACTAATTCAGATGCGCGACATCGCGCGGCGTTTCTCAGCCGAGATCCTGCGCAATCCACCAAAACTTGAACGACATCAGATGCGTCTGCTGACTCGCCCCTTATATCGCTATGAGGAAACCTCAGGAGACGTTCTGGACGGTGCGGTCTTTGGATTCACGGGCACCGGAACGAATCCCGACCTGCTGCTGGTGCTGGACCTCACGAAGGATGTGGGCTGGCGATTTGGTCTGACGGGTATGACCGCCGAAGGGCTCAGCGTGACGCTGGACGATCGCAAGGTCTGGGAACAACCGCATGCCACGGAACCTGGTCAGAAGTTTGAAACCTGGGTCTATTTCTCGCCTCAGAACTGAAAGAGGAGGACGCTCATGTTTTCCGCTGAGGAACTGATCGCGACAGATGTCTCCGTCGATCAGCCGAAGGTCGGCGCGTTCTATCGAATGGCTGTGCCCATGATCTGGCTCGTCGCAGCAATGGTGTCGTGGAAGCATCCCGGTGACGAGTATCTGCTGTTCACGCTGGTGTGCGGCTTGCCGGGCGCGTGGATCACACTCCTGTTCGGCAAGCTCAATCCCAACGAGGCCGCGCCGGTCCTGTTCGGAGCGGGCATGCTCACGATGGCGGCTGTCGGCTGGGCGATGGATTCACTGCGAGTTTGGCGCGGCATCTGGGCTGGCCTCTACACCTTCGGAGCGTGTGCGCTGGTGCTTTGCATGCTGTCCAGCTACCCAAGTTATCAGGCAGCACTCGCGAAGAACGGAGCCGTCGCGGCATACCTGTCGGCGGCGGCAAATATGAGTCTGTATGTCACATCGACAGTCAGCATCGCGGTGGCCATAGCTGGGCGACTGCTTCCGCTGGCCTGGCGACGACTGAGTCATCCCGTTTAGTCCGTAGCACCTGAGTCCCTTAAGAGGCGAGCCCTCACCAGCCATGCAGTTTCTTCAACCCTTCTTCCTGCCGGCACTGGCAGCTTTGTCCGTGCCGATCTTGATCCACCTGTTCTTCCGCCTGCGGACGAAGCGTGTGGAACTGGGAACGATTCGCTTTTTGCGAGTGGTTCTGGAAGAGAACGCGCGCCGTCGCAAGGTGATGCGCTGGGTGCTGCTGGGATTGCGAATGGCGTTTGTGGCGTTGCTCGTCGGTCTGTTCGCACGACCCTTTGTCACCGCTCAAGCCAAGAGCGGCGAGAAGCAACTGGTCGTCCTGCTGATCGATCGATCGGCAACCATGCAGTTGAAAGATGACAAGGCGCGGTTGATTGATCAGGCCGTGGCCGACGCGAAGAAGCTCATTCAGGAATCCGGGTCGGCGGCGCGTGTTGAAATCGCCTTCTTCGATCACGCCGTGCATCCACTCACTGACAACGCAGCCACGACTGGCGATTGGGCGGCTCAGCTAGCGGCGTCAGATGCAGTTTACGGAGCGACGAACTACGGGGTCGCGATCGAGTGGGCTCGCGATGTCCTGATCAAGGCACCGGACGGCACGAAGACACTGCATCTTTTCACGGACATGCAGAGATCCGGGTTGGACTGGACCGAAGTCGCGCCGCTGCCGGCCGATGTCGCCGTGCACTTGCATGACCTTGGCCGCTCCGTCGTGAACAACATCGCGGTCTCCGAAGTTCGAGTTCCTCGCGTCTGGGTTCGTCCCGGAGAACCGGCGAGTTTGCGAGCGTCTATCACGTACGGCGGAGCGTTCGCGCTGGACGATGTCGCCGTGGTGATGGAAGTCGGGAAAGCTCCGCTGTCGCTAATGGCGAAGAGCAACACTCATCGGGTTGATTCGACGAAACTGATGGACCGCGTCACGAAGCGTGAACGAGTCAAGCTGGAACCAGGCGCTACGATTACCTTGGACTTCGACCTGCCGGCCTTGAGCGAAGGGCGCTGGCAGGGGCGAGTGTTCGTGGAGTACGACGATGATCTCGCGTTCGACAATCAGCGCCACTTTGCAATCGCCGCCGCTGCTCCCTATCGAGTGCTCGTCGTCAACGGGGGCGACAGTTCGGCACCGATTCTGAGCGAAACCTACTTCCTGGAAATGGCCTTGCGACTGGCCGCGCCGGGTGAATCGTTCAATGGCAGCCCCTTCAATACGGAGCTGATCCAGTACGGAGAGACTGATAAGGACGATCTGCCAAGCCTCAACAACTTCGATGCCGTCGTCCTGGCGAACGTGGGCGACGTGCGCAGCACTGACGCCGCCCAGCTTGCGAGTTTCGTGAAAGCGGGCGGCGGGTTGCTGGTCTTCACCGGTGATCAGGTGACGGCGAAATCCGCGGCCCCGCTGATTCAAGCGGGACTTGGTGTGGGCGAAATCGGCGAGCCACACGTCACTCGCGATCTGCCGTGGCGACTCGCAAGCTGGGACGACAAGCATCCGATCTTTCAACCACTCAGCGATCCGCAATACGGAGACCTGCGGCGGTTGATGTTTGCAGCCTATACGCCCATCAATCCGTCCTCGGACGCGAAAGTATTGGCAGAGTTCAATACTCATGGCGCGGCGGTGATTGAGCGACCTGTAGGGCAGGGGACGTTGCTCTGGGTGACGACTCCTTGCGGGCGTGACTGGAGCGATTGGTGCGGTAGCCGCCTGTTCCTGCCGATGGTCCACCAGTTGCTCGGATATGAGGTTGGCCTGTCAGCAGGCGGCCGCATTCGCAGTCAATCAATTGATATCACAGACAAGCAGGCGATTTCAGAATCAGATCAGAAAACGGCTCCGCGGTCGCAATCACCCCAGAGCGCGGAAGTCTCACTGGTGCCCGGAGTGAATCACTTCGAACGGTATTCGGACGTCATCAACACAAGTCCTCGTGAATCGGAAACTGAACGATGTTCACGCGAGGACTTCGAGAATCGGTTCGCGATGCGGTTCGTGGACGACGAGAGCTCGTCTGACACCGCCGCAGCATTGAGCAATGTGGAGATCCGTCAGGACGAGTTGTGGCCCTGGCTGGCGTGCCTGTTGATGGCGGTGCTGCTGCTGGAAAGTTTCGTCGGCAACCGGACCACGGCCTGACGTTGTGAGGTACATGATGAGTGACGCCTTTCTCAAACGATTTCAACTGCTCTGGCGGCGCAAGCAGCGCTTGCAGCTCGGACAGGTATTGATGAGTTCGCTCCTGCTGGCCGTTGCCGGAGTCAGCCTGCTCACAGTGATTGACTATCGCTGGGAGCTGGATGCCACAGCGCGCATGGTGCTGCTATCAGTGCTGTCCGCCGCGTTCGGTGTCTTCGCCGTCAGCTCGCTGTGGCGTACCTGCCGCAGTTGGAGCAAACCTCGCACAGCCGCCGAAATCGAAGCCGCGTTCCCTGAGTTGGGACAGTCGGTGCGGACAACGGTGCAGTTTGCGAGTATGAAAGCCGACGAGACTCAGTCCGAGGGCGTCGCAGTGACGCTGGTCGAAGCATTGTCGACTGAGACTCACCGTCGAGCCCTACCTCTAACGCTGGAAGATGTGCTGCCGACGCGGCGGCTGACGATGGCCGCTGCATGTACCCTGGCGGTGGGCCTGCTGTTGTTTGGAGCCACCAGTCTCAACTGGGAATGGGCCTATGCTGCTCAGCGTGCGTTGTTGCAGGAGCAGACTTATCGAGAACTCATTGTCGCTCCCGGAGATCAGACGGTTGATGAAGGTCAGGGCATCAGTCTGGCCATTGAACTCGTCGGTCGGGCCGATCGAGACGTTGTCCTGCTGACTCGGCAAGCGGGTTCCGATGGGGAATGGATCGAACGCACGCTCGAACGTGAACCTGCGGCACAGCCCCCAATGATTCGGAAATCCGTCATCGCCGTATCCACGAGCACCCCACCTGCGACGGCCCCGGCATTGGCTGATCGTCGGCAGCGAGTTCGCTATGTCGCAGCACTGAATCGGCTGACGAAAGTGATCGAATATCGCGCCATCGCTGGCGACCTGCAGAGTCCTGTCTATCGCATCGAAATTCGTCGACCGCTGGGCATCGCCAGCCTGAAAGTTGAACTTACTCCGCCCGAGTACACGGGGCAGGAACCTTCGACTGTCGAAGACGCCGATGTCAGTGCACTGCAGGGCACCGAGGCACGCTACCTCGTCCAGTTCGACAAGCCAGTGAAGTCGGCGTCGATTGTGCTGGCGAAGAGGAAGCAACCCCGGGATGAGGATGATCCCAACGAGCCTGAAGTCATTCCGTTGAGCCTTACGGGAACGGCTCTGGCCACAACGACTCTGCAACTGGTCGAAGACCGCACGTACAGCCTGCTGGCTGAAGCCGTTGACGGTACTCGATTGCCAGAGAACAAGTATCGCATTCGCGTTCGTCAGGATCAGCCGCCACAGGTTTCCTTTGAGTCACCGAACGATGCGATCGAAGTGCACACGCTCGCGGAACTGCCGATGCGGGTGCGCGTCAGCGATGACTATGGACTCAGCAAGGCCGGCGTGGTGTTTCAGGTCAACAACGAGCAGGAGATTCCGCTCATCAATGAAGACTTCGCGACCGTCGTCGCTGCGGCTGAAGAGGCCAAGTCGACCGGCAAGATCAGCCCGAAGACGAAGGCTCTGCTGGAACGAATTCTGCCATTGGAACACTTCGAGCTGACTCAGAAGGACTCCGTGCTGTACTTCGCGTTCGCTGAGGACAACCTGCCGGGCAAAGCCCAACGCACGGAAACGGACATGCGATTCATCGACATTCGTCCGTTCAAGCGCGAGTACCGAGTGCAGGACCCCGACCCGATGGACCCCATGCCGGGCAACATGGGTCTGCAGTTGAAGTCGCTGGAAGAATTGATCAACCGCCAGCGTTTTGGACTCAATCGCACGATTCAGATCGAGAAGCGGGCGATGGCCGGACGTAAGCCGGATCCAAGCACTCTCGACCAGTTGATGCAGTTTGAAACTGACCTGGCGAAGAATGTTCGCGATACGGCGTTAGGACTCGAAGCGCGCGGCTTCGACGACACGGAACTGTTCTATCAGGCCGAGACAGCCATCCTCGCAGCGGTGGATTCTCTCTCCGTCGGTAAGTGGGATAACGCGACTCTGCAGATGAAAGACGCGCTGAAGGCCCTCATCGAGCAGCGCGATCGAACGGTTCAAGCCATTCTGAAGAACCCTAATCGAGGTCAAGCCGCCGCCATTCGAGCGTTTGATCGCATGCAGGCTCAAAAACTTCGTCGTCCCAAGACAGACCGTGAAGAAGCAAAGGAATTGATTCGTCGACTGGAAGCGCTGGCCACTGAAGAAGAAGCCATTGCCAGCGGCCTGGATGCATCCAAAAGCGAAGCCAGCCAGTAGGCACCGATTTTGTCTGAAACCGCTCTAAGACCGCAGCAACTGATCCGTTTGAGAACCTTCGGCCGAATCAATCCGAACGACATCAACACCGCAAACCACACTCTTCATCAGACCTGAGATCATGAAAAAGTTCATCGCCTTGTCGGTCGTGCTTGCGGGAACATGCGGGTTCGCCCAGGACACCCCGGAACCTGCCAGTGAACCGGCGAAGCCAGCAGCTCCGACACGCGGCCAACTCAAAGAGAAACAGACCGACGCGGTTCTGGAAGCACAGGCGATTGAAGAAACGCTAGGCAAACTGAAGCGTGCCTCGGACCTCGCCAAGCAGCGCATTGTCGAAGCCTCCAGAACCACCGACGACGCTTCACAAGCACTGGAACGAGGTAACTCGAAGCAGGCTCAGGAAGAAGCCGCCAAGGCCGCGGTCATGTTTCGCGAGATCGCGAAGCAGTTGGAAGCCTTGTTGAAGGAAGAGACGCCGCAGCGCATTCAGGCGGCGCAACAGATGGCTCAGAAGTTGGCCGAAGCCGAACGTCAGTTTCTGCGGGACTTCAAAGGCATCGCCAACGCGGCTTCCAATGGTGGCCGAGGCAAGATGGATCCGAACGCCGAGATTCAACCATCGCCGAAAGCCCAAGGTGGAAACAATCCGGACAGCCAGTTGCCTGCACCGGATAAACCGATGAAGGATGGCCAGGGCGGCAAGGTCGATCCCTCGTCGACCAAAACTCCGATGCCGGAAACGCCACCCACTGGTGATGGCGCCGGTGGCAAGAACGAGAAGCAACCGATGGGTTCCGGTCAGGGCGCAGACAAGAAGCCGGACGATCCCAAAGGAGAGGACAAGGACAACACCCAGGCCGGCGGTGGTAAGACCGACAAGGCTGCCGCAGAGCAAGCGGGCTCCGGAAGCACGACATCCAAGGACGAGACCGAGAAGCCAGAAGAAAAGAATGGAGCAGGGCAGGGGGGCAGCAAACCGGACAAGAAGAATCAGAAGGGTGCTGGCGGCGGGATGACTCCCGAACAGGCCCGCGAAGAACTCGCGAAGCAGGCCGAGCAGTTGGCTCAGTCCGGAGCGACGCTCGAAGATGTTCTGAAATCGATCACAGAATCGACCAGTTCGGCGGACAACGAAGCGATTACCAAAATCAATGAACTGCTGAAGGAAACCAACCTCAAGGCAGCCGTTGCCAACATGCAGGCCACGGCATCTCAGATCCGGAATGGCAAGCTGGAAGATGCCCGGGTCGGAAGTCTGGACGCAGCAGACCGACTGGAAATCGCCAGCCAGCGGCTCGGTTCGGTCTATCGAGCAGTCGTCGCACCGAAGGCGGAGAATCTGATCAAGCTGGAGCAACAGATCGCGGATCTTCGCGAACGAATGAAGAACCTGGAAACGCCTTCCGACGTTCGTACCCTGATGAGGGATCTTCAGGAACTGCTCAGCAAGCTGGAGGAGGAAGGTTTCAATACCACGGCTCGCGACGAATTGCTCTCGCAGTTGCGCAAGGCGGGGGTCGGTTCGTCGGACTTCCAGCGCATCGTTCGCGAGTGGCTCGGCGCCAGCAACCGCTACGAGGTTCCCGGCGTCTTTGATGCTCTCGCGCTGCAGTTGCAGGAAGACCTGCAGGAGCGCATTCAGACGTTGATCCTCGGAGACCTGGCAGCGGCAACCGACGAAGTTTCGCCGCCGAAGTACCAAGAACTGGTTGAGCGATACCTGCAGGTGCTCTCAACCGACAGTGCTCGCGCGACAAAAACAGAAACTCGCAAGATCAAGTCAGAGACCAAGGACGTCCCTCGCGTTGATAAGCCGACCGTGACTCGAGAGGGACAGCCATGAGATTCCTGGAAGGGAACCGAGGTCTTGCGTCCAGCAGCGACATGAGCGCTAACGGCCCGTGTTGGGTCGCGTTGCTGGTCGTGGCATTTTCGACGGCCACCGTTCGAGCGGAAGAAGCCGCCGCCGAAGCCGAAGCGCTGCGTAAGACTGAAGTCGAGCAGATGAAGCAGATTCTGGATGATGCCACAATCGAAACAGGCGGCGACAAACCTGAACCGCTCACACGGAGCGAGCATCCGATTCTGCGATATACCAATCCGGTGACTTCAGCGTTCGGACATGGAGCGTTGTTTCTAATTCTGCAGGGCAAGCGACCGGTTGCAGCGGCGGGAATGTCCTCGCGTGAGAACGGGTTCTATTGGGAACTGAGTTCACTGACTCAGAAGCCGTTGAAGGTGACTCGCAACGGCAAGGCTGTCTGGTCTCCTTCATCCTCAGCCTGGATGCCGCGGCCCGTGCCAGATGCTCCCATTCCCGCTGAATCTCCGGCCGCGAGGCTGACTCAGATGCGCGCCATTGCCAGACAGTTTTCTGTCACCGAAGAGCGGCGTAACCAATGGCAGGAAGGCCGGCTGTTGACGCAACCGCTGCATCGCTGGGAAGACGAGAAGGCCGGCGCTTTCGACGGCGCGCTGTTTGCCTACGCCGAGACAACCGATCCCGAACTGCTGCTGCTTCTGGAAGTTCGCAAAGATGCTGCGGACGGAAAAGCCGCTTGGGTGTTCACCCTTGCCAGGATGACGGCTTCGCCGGTGAAGGTCAGTTTCAAAGAGAAAGAGATTTGGACCGTTGATGGCTACTGGCGTGGTCCACGAACTCCACAAGACCCGTACGTTGAACAACTGTTAGGAAAGTTCGAAGCCAAGTAACGACCCAGTTCTATCGATTAACAACTGCCCTCTCTCACGAGCAACGACTCACAACATGCTTGCGACCCTCTCATTCCTCACACCGCTGACTCTCGCCGTGATCGGCGGCTTCGCGCTGGCGCTGTTGGGCGTGTTCGCGCTGCTCAGGCTGGTGGCTGGACCTCCGGCGGCAGTTGCTCGACGAGCGGGCTTGCTGACGCTCAGAGCCTTGGCCATCGCAACATTGGCGCTGATCATTCTCAACCCAAGCGACGTCACGGAAACACCCGGCCCAATTGATCGTCCCGATTTGTTTTATCTGCTGGATGCCTCGCAAAGCATGGCGTTCGGAGACGAAGAAACCCGCTTCGAACACGCACGACGACTGATGCGTGAAGCAGAAACCAGCATCGGTGATGATCCGCACGCCGACGTCAAACTGTTCCGGTTCGGACACCGGCTCGCCGCGGTTGATCAACAGAAAACGGCGGACAGCAATCAGACTCAGCCGGATGCAAAGGCGCCATCGGTCGACAAGAAGAAAACAAACGAAAAGCCGCTGGAGCCTGTTGATTCCGACACTCAACTGGTGACTGCTCTGCGCCAGGCATCAAGTCGCTTCGGCCGTCGACCTCCAGCCGGCATTGTGGTGTTTTCGGACGGCCGTTCGCGTGATGAGAGCGGTGTCGAGCAAGTGGCGGCGCAGTTCGCGAAGTTGAAAGTCCCCGTGCATGTTGTGCCAGTGGGTGACACCAGCAAAGGCGGCGACGTCGCTGTGGTGGCCGTTGTCGTCCCGGCTCGCGTCCGACGTTACACGTCGGTGGACGTGCAAATCTTCCTGCGGAGCTACGGGTTTGAGGGACGGCGCTGCGAGGTCTCCCTCGTAGAACCGGGCAGTTCAGATGGTTCCGGCGAACGCCCACTGGCACCCGTGCTGCCGGTAACGTTGCATGATGGTTTCCAGTCGGTCGAACTCAGCTTCCGCACGGAGCCGAAGACTCGCAAGTTGAAGGTCAAGGTCTCGTCGCTACCGAATGAAGTGTCAGCGACGAACAACGAGTTCGCGACGCAGGTCATGATCGACCGCACGAAGATTCGCGTGCTGTATATCGAAGGCAGTTCGCAACCGCTGCAGCCTGTGCAGCGCGGCACGAAGTATGAAGTGCGCGGGCCTTACTCAGACATTCAGAACGCACTCACAGAAGACGAAGACATTGAATGCGTAGTACTGCACGCTCAAGCCGGTCGCACGCGATTGCAGAGAGTCGGTGAGAACTCGCAATTCGGCACCGTGCGGGGCTTCCCAGAAACTGTGGCCGAACTGGCAGCCTTCGACGCCCTTATTCTCAGTGACGTCGCAGCGAACTCGTTTACCGATCAACAACTCGAATGGATTGAGCAGTGGATCGGCCAGCGCGGCGGCGGACTGGTGATGGTCGGCGGCCAGAAGAGTTTTTCGGCCGGGAACTGGGATGAAACGCCCATTGCGTCGATGTTGCCCATCGAACTGCGCGAGGACAACGACTGGCTGCCGGGTACGCAGGTCAGTGTGAAAGCCGATGCCACGGCGCTGAATCATCCTCTGTGGATGTTGACCAGTAACGCCGTGCAGAACCGTGAGATCGTCAGTCAGTTTCCGGCGTTCTTCGGGGCGAACCGTTGGGGCGCCGTCAAACCGAACCTGACGCGCGTCATTGCAAACTCGAACCTGGCGGCCGCAGAACCACCACCCACACTCGCGGTGGTGCAACCGGCGAAACAGCGTCCCGGCCTGTTCGACCAACTTCGGAAGAATCTATTGGGCCCGAACGGTTCTACTAAGAAGCCGGACGATCCTAAGCAGGCCACGGCTGCCAATGTCGCTACCGGTTCGTCGACTGCATCATCAGAGCCACTGCCAACGAACACTCCCGCTATCGTAAGCGGTCAATACGGTCGAGGTCGTACCTTGGTGATGGCGATGCCGGTCACTTCTCCGTGGGCAAATGACTTCCTCAATAAATGGGGCGACGGCGACACGCGATACTTCGGCAAGTTCTGGCGGAACTCGATCTACTGGTTGACCGAATCATCTTCCATTGGCCGCCGCCGGCTGGTCGTAACGGCAGACAAAAAGTTCTATCGGCCGGGCGAAACGATCACGTTAACGGCTGCGGCGTTCGACGAGTCCGCGACTCCGACAGGCTCCTACAAGATCACCAGCATGGTCGAACCGCAGGCTTCGCTGACGGATCTCGAATCGAACTACTCGCCGATTCGGTGGCCGGAAGGCAAGCCTCGTGAAAGTGGCGAGTCAGGACCATTCGTTGCCTGGGGCGAAGAATTCGACCTGCCGCGAGTCGACACCGCAGCTGGCAAGCCAGCATTCCAACTGGCGCTACCTATTGCGGACGCGCTGACCGTGGGCTCCGCGAGTCAGTCGTTGCGAGTGGAACTGACCGCCATGGAGGAATTCACTCAGGTCGACAGTACTTCGCTGGATATCCAAGTTTTGCATGATCCGTTTGAGCAGCAGAATCCGTTTCCGAATCACGAACTGCTCACTTCGATTGCACGGCACTCGGGCGGGCAAGTCATCACGGAAGCGTCGCAGCTCGCCACGGTTTTGCGCGATGTCCCGCTTAAGGCTGGTACGCCCGTCGTTAAGAAGACTCCGTTGTGGCCAAACTGGTGGCTATGGACATGGATGCTGGGGCTGCTGACAGTCGAATGGGTCTGGCGACGATTTGTGGGGTTGGCATGATGAATAAC
>JAKFWA010000090.1 GCA_021732995.1 Planctomycetaceae bacterium
AACCAGCGCGGCAACATTCCTAAACGGCTGCGAATCGTGAAGAGAGAGTTGCAACAAGGTTACTGGACTTCGTGTGCACCCCTCACCCCCGACCCCTCTCCCCGGACATACCGGGGCGAGGGGAGTGATTTCGCACAACAGTCAAGTTGAGTCCTGAGGAACGACTGACTTGTGCGACCGTTACCTTCTCGGCTCGGCGTCCGGCTCGCAACCAACCGCGACCGGATCAGCGGGCTCAAGCCAGTAAACCTGCTTGTGCCCATGCGATTCAAACTCCGCCACCCGCTGCTCCGCCGCCACTCGCGACAGCCGGGTCTCCACCACAAACCGATTCCCGTTGTCGTCCTGCCTCAGCACGTTCCAGAGTTCGCCCGCGTGCATGATCTGCCTCCACTCAGCAGCTTCCACGATTCACCCGTTGCTTTACCAGTTGTTACGCTCGCATGATGCATCGCTGATGTTTCGTTGCAGCGACGTCCTGAGTCGAGCGCTTTCGCCGACGGACGTTCGCGGAGAGGTCCTCATGATGACACGGCTGATGGCCTGCGGGATCGTGTTACTCGCGGCCTGCACCCACGCATTCGCAGATGACAAGCCGGCCGACGCTGCCGCTCAAGGCCGCGTGGTCATGCGGCGACTGAACCGTATTGAGTATCAGAACACATTGCGTGACTTGCTGGGGATCGAGATCGACGTCCAGGAAATGCTGCCCGCCGATACCTCAGCGGACGGCTTTGACAACGTCGGCGAGGCACTGCATGTGTCGTCGTTCCTGATGGAGCGGTATCTCGAAGCCGCTGACAAGGCTCTGAATCTGGCGATTGCGAACGGCCCTCAGCCACCGTTGTTCAAGAAACGGCTGCTGCTGCAGGACGAGCGACAGGTCAAAATCTCAACGGAGTCTGTCTTTCGCAAGCTGGATGATGACGTCACGGTGATGTTCAGTTCGTCGCCGTGGAATAGCGTGATGATGGGGCAGTTCTATCCGCCGGATCGAGGCCGCTATCGCATCCGAATTTCGACATCGGCTTTTCAGAGCGGTGATCAGCCCGTCACGTTTCAGGTGGACGCCGGCCCCATGCTGATGGGGACGAAGAATCGTCTCGTCGGGTTCTTTGACGCGTTGCCGGACAAGCCGCAGGTGACGGAATTCGTCGATCACTTTGAAGCTCGCAGCACGGTGCGAGTTCTGCCGTTCGGGATCGGGACTGCGTTTACCCTGAAGGCCGCGGGTGGCGCCGACAAATACACCGGGCCCGGCCTGGCGGTTCAATGGATTGAAGTCGAAGGTCCATTGCATGACACGTGGCCGCCGGAAAGCCATCGACGCATCTTCGGTGACTTGCCGCAGGTGAAAGCTCCGCAGCCGAATCAGAGCAATCGAGTCGAGGTCACCTCGAAAGAGTCCGAAGCTGACGCGCAGCGTCTCTTGCGGCAGTTCGCACAGCGCGCGTTCCGTCGCTCCGTCACGGACGAAGACATTCAACCTGCATTGGAACTCGTCACCGAGCAACTGCGGCAGACGCCCATGCCCGCGACGTTTGAACAAGCCATGCGCGTGGGCTTGAAGAGTCTGCTGGTGTCGCCGGACTTCCTCTTTCTGCGTGAGCGACCCGGCGTGCTGGACGATTTCGCTCTGGCCAGCCGCCTCTCGTACTTTCTGTGGAGCACGATGCCCGACGCGGAATTGCTGTCGCTGGCTGCGGAGAACAAGCTCCATCAACCGGACATCCTGCGGCAACAGGTCGAGCGTTTGCTGAACGCACCGCAGGCGAAGTCGTTCACTGAGAACTTCGTCGGTCAGTGGCTGGGTCTGCGTGAGATCGACTTCACGGAACCCGACCGGCGGCTCTATCCCGAATTCGACGGGCTACTCAAAACGGCCATCGTTCAGGAAACAAACCTCTTCTTTGATGAGGTGCTGCGGAACGATCTCAGCCTGACGAACTTTGTGGCGTCCGACTTCAGCCTGCTCAACGAACGGCTCGCGAAGCACTACGGTGTTCCGGGGGTCACCGGGCATCAGTTCCGCAAGGTAAAGTTGCCGCCCGACAGTCATCGCGGCGGAGTGATGACGATGGCCAGCGTGCTGAAGGTCACTGCGAACGGCACCAATACCTCGCCGATCGTGCGCGGGGCCTGGGTGCTGGACCGCATCCTGGGCACTCCGCCAACTCCGCCACCAGCCGGCGTACCCGCGATTGAACCCGACATCCGGGGCGCGACCACAATCCGCGAGCAGTTGGCCAAACATCGTGCGATCGAGTCCTGTGCCAGTTGTCACGTGGAGATTGATCCTCCTGGTTTTGCGCTGGAGAGTTTTGACGTGATCGGCGGCTGGCGCGAGCACTATCGCAGCGTCGGTCGAGGCGATCCTGTGATGATCGACGGCAAACGAGCGCCGTACTCGCGCGGTCCCAAAGTGGAAGTCCCCGACGTACTGCCGGACGGGCGTCGGTTCGAGAACATCGACCAGTTCAAGCAACTGCTACTGTCCGACAAGGATCAACTCGCTCGCGCGCTGGCGACAAAACTGGTGACCTACGCGACGGGTCGAGGTCCTCAACCGCGTGATCGCGTAACCGTCGACGCCATCGTCGCTGAGATCCGCACGAAAGATTACGGCCTGCGGTCGCTGGTACATGCCATCACGCAAAGCAAACTGTTCCGAGAGAAATAACCTCGAACGAGCCCCTCACATGAACTTCCTGCGCTCTCAGTATTCGCTCGACCGCCGCGCCTTTCTGCGCGGTACCGGTGTAGCCCTCGCCCTGCCGTTGCTCGACGTGATGACGCCGCGCGCATCGGCCGTTGACTCCGCAACTGCCGCCGCCAAGCGACGCATGGTCTGCATCTGCACGCCGCTGGGTCTGCACGCTCCGAACCTGTTTCCCGAACAGACGGGCAAGGACTACCAGTCCACGCCGTATCTGGATGTGCTGCGCGATCATCGTCAGGATTTTTCAGTCATCTCGGGATTGTCGCATCCCGATGTGGAGTCCGGTCACGACTCCATCTTCAGCTTCCTGACGGCTGCGCCTCATCCCGAACGGCGAGCGGGTTTTCGCAACAGCATTTCGGTTGATCAACTGGCCGCCGAGCATCTGGTCGGACGCACGCGTTTCCCGAGTCTTACACTGTCGGCTGAAGGTTTTAGTCTGTCGTGGACACGCAGTGGGGCACTGGTGCCGTCCGAGTTCTCGCCCGCGCGTGTGTTCGCCAAACTCTTTCTGGATGGTCGGCCCGACGAAGTACAGGCTCAGGCGCGCCGCCTGCGGGACGGGCAAAGCATTCTCGACAAAGTGCGCGATCAGGCCAGCCGTCTGCAGTCGGGACTCGGCACCAGTGATCGTGAGAAACTCGACGAATACTTCACCAGCGTCCGCGAACTCGAACAACGACTGGCGTCCGCTGAGGAGTGGTCCAAAAGGCCCAAGCCCAAAGTCGACGCGAAGCAGCCACAGGACATTGCCAACCCGGCCGACCTGATTGGTCGCACGCGGTTGCTGTTTGATCTTTCGCATCTCGCACTGCAGACAGATTCGACGCGGCTGATCACGATCATGCTGCTGGGTACGAGCCTTGTGCCGCCCATTAACGGTGTGTCGGACGGACATCATAATCTGTCACATCACGGACAAGACCCGGACAAATTGAAGCAACTGAAGACGCTGGAACTGGCCAAACTCGAAACGCTACGCGACTTCCTCGGCAAGCTCAGCCAGACGAAGGAAGAAGACGAACGCCTGCTGGATCGCACGATGGTGTACTTCGGCAGCAACCTGGGTAACGCCAGCAGCCACTCGTGCAAGAACCTGCCCACCATCCTCGCCGGCGGCGGCTTCCAACACGGCCAACACCTCGCCTTCGACCCCAAGAACCCGCCACCGCTGAGCAATCTCTACGTCTCCATGCTGCAACGCCTCGGCCTGGAAACCGACCACTTCGGCTCCAGCACGGGCACGCTGACGGGATTGAATGCCTAGTACGGATCGCAGCAGATAACTGCGAGACGAGCGGAAGCTCTGCGCGATCCGTACTACTTCGGCTCTGGGCGCTCGAAGCGAAAGGGCTTGCGATCAAGGTACTCTGCTCGACATTTCTGGATCAGAGACGGGTAGGTTTTCTCGGACGCTTTGGCTTTAGTATCGGCGAGGTCGATCATCTTCATCGCCTGCTCAAAGTCACCCAGTTCCGCGAGTGCCGCAGACTTGACCATGTAGTCTGCCCACACACCGGCAGCGGAGTTGCAGTTGGGCTCGATCACTGCCAGCGCCTCTTTTCCATTTCTCATGCCATCCTCAGGGCACGCGGCCAGAAAGAACCCATACTCTCTGGCAAAATCGGGGTCGCGTGTGTGTGCGGGATGATGTTCGCGAAAGTGGCGCAGCGCGTTTTCGTAGTCCCCCTGCATTTCGTAGCACTTGGCGATCTTGAGGCCCGCGTTATTTCTGTCCAGACTGGGCGAACGGCGCAGTGACTCCAGTAGCAACGGCAAGGCCTCGGTCGGACGATTCAGCAAGCGCAGCGCACGTCCGCGACTATACATCGCCCAGACATCGTCTGGATCAAGCTCCAGTTCATGCTTGTGATAGCGTTCCTGTGCTTCCCACAGTCCCGATTGAGATCCGTCAATAAGGTCTGTCGGAGGAATGTCGTAGTTGATTTTTCTCAGTCGCACGTTGCTGATCGTGACTTCGCCCATTTCCTTGAAGTCGCGAACCTTATATCCACTACCGAGGCAAACCCGGGGCGCGGGATTAAATCCATTATCTGCCTGATTAACATAAGGTATGCCATTTACATAAAGAGTGTACCAGTTTCGCCAGCATTTGATTTTCAGGCGATATGGTGGGCTTTCAAAGAATCCCATCATGAGGCTCGCGTTTTCGTCGCGAGGTGACAGAGCCGCGCAAGTCTTGTACGACGCGTCGAGACCGAAGAGTCTCGAGCCGTAGATCGAGTCTCCGATTGCGTGGAAGTCTCGATCGCCGACGAATGCCCCGATCATACCGATTGGGGCCGATGTGACTTTGGGTGCAAGATCGAACTCGATCACGAACGGCAGCGGAACGCGGTTCAGCAGGTCGGCGTTCATGACGCGCTCACCAGTTGTAGTCACGTTGGAAAGCCACAACGTGTTGTCGTCCACGATCCGGGAATGCGGCGCGTCAATCGACCATCCAGCCGCTTCGTTTTCGAAGTTCAACGAAGTCCAATCATCAGACTGGAAGGCCAGAGCCCGTTTCACAACGGTGATTGAGTGCCGAAAGAACGGTTTTGCCTTGGCGTCCGTTGACTTCGCCTGCAGGGATTCCAGCGACGCCAGTAACGCTTTCAATTCGTCAGTCGGCCGCTTGAAATCAAAACCATTGTTGAATTTGTCCAACATGGACTTCACGAACGGCTCGTCGTCCGCGGATGCAAATACTGCCGAGGCCACCAGCTCTGCAGGTTCCCAGAGCCCCGTCAGTTCATTGCGCAAATCTTCAATGGGCTCCTTCTCGTTCTGCAGAACGCGACGAGCTGCTTCCAGTTTTCGGGCTTGCGCATACAAGGCTGCGACCGAAATATCATGAAATGAATAGATCGACGCGGCTTCCTGCGCGTCGGCTGGTTCTTTTGAACTGAAGGGGTGCAGCTCTTCGTACAGACGTACGACCTCTTGAGCCGCCGGGTAATCCATGATCTTGCGGGCCTGCCCCAGCTCATTCTTCTGAATGTTGAACAGGAGCGGAGTTGCTCGACCCGGGACAAAGGTATCAAAGCGTCGAGTTTCAACGCACAGCTTCGCAAACTGTATCAGTTCATCAATGCTGCCTCCCCAGCGGGGATACAGACTCGTGATGTAGCGGCCATAAGCGTCCTCAAAGTCCAACCGAGCGTTCGTGGCTCGATAAAACCAGGTTGTCGGCGAGCCGTACTTTCGATCGACGCCGCCAAGAGTAACGCTGATCATATAGGATGCCGCGTGAGGATATTCGGGCATGAGATGCCAGGCGTAGGAGAGATGTCTCGCGGCAACGCCCAGCTCGAGGCTGAAAAACCGGCCTCGCTGAGGATCTACCTGCCATCCCGCTCCGCGCAACGACCATGCGACGTCGTTATGGAAAACACCGGCAATCATGTGGCGTAACCACGCAGGCGCGCGCTGAGCCTGGGCAAAGGCTCGATAGACGGCCTGGTGGTTACCTTTCAGGTCGCTCTCGCTATACAGCCTGCGACTGAGCCCATACAGATAAACCTGCGTGACAGGATCGCTGTCGCATTCTTCAGCCCAGGCGACCATGCCATCCAACATCTGAGTGACAGGATCGATCCCACGCACAGTTTTGCGGGTCAACTTCCAGAGTCGAAATTGCGCATCATGCGCCTCAGTCCGGATAAACCTCGATGGATTGCTGGTGAGTACATCGTCGATCGCAGCTTGGATATTGTCTTTCCAATCCTTGTCCGTCTGATCGATCAGCAACAACTTAATGGCCCGGTCCTGGCAACCAGCTTCTAGAGCTTCCTGACCGAACTTGTTTGCGGCTTCGTAGTTTTTTCTGCGCGCCACACCGGATCGCACCTCCATGGATGCTTCCAGAAACTGGACCGCTTTTTCCTGAGCCGCCGCGGGATCCTTCGTTCGTTGTTTGTAGGCCTCGACTTCGCTGAGCAAAAGCTTCTGAAGCCGGCGGCTGGCATCTTTTTGCAGGTGGATCTGATCGTCCGTGGGAAATTGCAATTCGCGGAATTCAACGGGAGCCAGCGATCGCAGTGACAGATCCACTTGGGGTTCGGCCAGATCCAGTTCTTTCTTGAACTGGATCTCCCAAGGTTGGTCAGGCTCCAGCATGAACTCGCCGACGCGAACCGTTCGGGGCTGTTTGTCCTCGAAGTACCCGGACTGCCACGCGAAGCCGAGGCAGCCCAGCAGCAGGATGAGCACTCCACCCAGCGCGATAAGTCGGTTCATCTGCTGCTTCCCATTGCGGTGATCACATTCCCGCCGCCCGGATCATCAGGGACGGCGCACACGCTCATTTTTAACCTGCACCTGTTCATTCCTAACCTTGAGCCTGTGTTAACTCAACTCTGTTCGCGTGATTAAACAGTCTGCGTTGGCGAGTGTTTTCCGACTTGTGTGGTCGCGGGGCTGCGGACAAGATCCATCAGCGATCGTCGATCATCGCTTCCCGCCTCGTTCTCCTGCCTTGATATCTCACCATGCAGATCACCTCGTTTCGATTGGTGGCTGGTTGCTGGCTTGCGCTGGTGACGGGTTGTTTCCTCACCGCTCCCGTTGTGGCTGCGGACGACGCCACGAGTGCGCCAACTCCCGAACAACTGGAATTCTTCGAAGCCAAGATCCGGCCGGTACTGGTCGCTCACTGCTATGAGTGCCATTCGGCCAAGTTGCCGACGCCGCGCGGCAACCTGCGAGTGGACAGTCGCGAAGGTCTGCTGAAGGGCGGCGATTCGGGACCGTCCATCATCGGCCTGGACGTCAAGAAGAGCGTGTTGCTGCAGGCTCTGAAGTATGACGGCCTCGAAATGCCGCCCAAGGGCAAGCTGCCAGCGGCCGTGATTGAAGACTTTGAGAAGTGGATCAGCCTCGGTGCTCCTGATCCGCGCAGTGAGGCCGCGGCGAACCCGGCCGGGACGACAACCGGAACTCTCAGCCCGGAAGCGCTGCGGGACCGCATGAAGTCGCACTGGGCGTTTCAGCCCATTCAGAAGTACGCAGCGCCGAACGTGAAGCAGGCTGACTGGGCGGCGAGTGACATCGACCGCTTCGTGCTCGCGAAACTGGAAGCCAATAACCTGCAGCCCGCGGCACCGGCCGATCGTCGCACGCTCATTCGTCGAGCGTACTTTGATTTAGTCGGTCTGCCGCCGGATGTGGCGCAGGTCGAAGCGTTTCTCAATGACCCGACTCCGGATCGCGAGGCCTTTGCGAAAGTCGTCGATGGACTGTTGCAGTCTTCCCACTACGGCGAACGCTGGGGCCGCTACTGGCTGGACGTCGCTCGCTACGGCGAAGACCAGGCGCATACCTTCAAAGCGAGGAACTACCCGCGCGGGTATCTGTATCGCGACTGGGTCATCAAGGCGCTGAATGATGATGTTCCCTACGACCGCTTCCTGACGGCGCAGATTGCTGGCGACTTGCTGGATGAACCCAATCGCCATGAACGCCTGCCGGCGCTCGGCTTGTTCGCATTAGGGCCAGTGTATTATCAGGACAACGGCGAGAAGGATAAGGCGATCGCCGATGAACGCGATGACCGAGTTGATACTCTGATTCGCGGAACTCAGGGGCTGACGATTTCGTGTGCGCGGTGTCACGATCATAAGTATGACCCGTTGACGATGGCGGATTACTACGGGCTCGTTGGAGTGTTCGCGAGCAGTGAGTATCAGGAACGTCCGGCTGTTTCGGAAGCGACGGTGATTGCCCGCCAGCAGGCCGACGCCGCCGTGCAGCAGCAGCAACTCGATATCGATCGCTTCCTCGCAAAGGAAGCTCGCAACGTGCGCGGTCAGGTGGTGCCGTTGATACCTCAGTATGTGTATGGGGCTTGGCAGGCCAATAATAAATTGAAAGCCGCCGAGAAGAAGAAGGACGATAAGAAGGTTGTCGCCGAGATCACCAAATCGCAGAAGCTGAACGAAGACCTGCTGCGACGCTGGATGCAGTATCTCGAAGCGAAGCCAGGGTTAGGCATTGTCGAAGCCGAGCGTCCGTATCTGGCTGAATGGCGGCAACTGCTGGCGTCGCAGGACGCGTCCAAAGACCTCTCGCAGGATGAGGCTGCTCAAGCCGCCGTGAAGCAATCAGCGGCTAATTTGCAGAAGCACATCGAATCGCTACTGCCGGACCGAGCCGCGCTGCTGGCCGAGTTCGGTGAGGATTTTGCCTTTGTGGCTGACGCGGATCGCGGCACGGTCGACCCCGGTCAGATTCCGCTGGGCAATCTGTTTGATGACGCGCCCGGCACGCTGCTGAATACCGCGGTCGCCAGTGATCGTTTCAAAGCCGCAGCGAGTGACAACAGTCTCGGAGTTGATCGCATCGCTCAAGGCTGGGGTAATACCACTCTGATCGCCCCCGGTGTGAATGTGGATTTTCGAAAGCTGGGCAGCGACGACCGCTCGCACGGCGCCATTATCAACGATGGCTGGGATGCTCAGGGCGGCATTCGCACTCAGGGTAAGCGCGCGGCTTCGAACCTGCCGCGCACCGAGCAGGGCATCGGCATGCATGCGAACGCTCTTATTACCTTTGATCTCGACGAGATCCGCCGCGCAGGGTTGATACCCGCCGATCGCAAGTTCCGGTTCCGTGCCGAGCGAGCCGGGCTGAACGACGACGTGCTCGATTCCGGAGCTTCGGTGCATCTGGCCGTGATCGTGTCCAAGCCGCAGTCTGAGAAAAGTCAGTTCGACGCCGTGTTGTTTGCGTCGGTCAATGGCGTGCAAGCGAAGGTCGAAGAGAACGACGGCGTCTACTACTTCGCAGGTGAGATCCCGCCGCCAGTCCGTCCCAACGGCCGCTATGTATCATTTGATATCGCACTGCCGCCCGACGCGCGTTACCTCACACTGGTAGCAACGGGCGCCGGTAATCTCGGTGATGAGAACACCATCAGCAGCGATCACGCGGTCTTCTCGGGAGCTCGGCTGGAGTATGAACCGCTCGAAGCCGCGACCGTCGCTGCTAACTCAGCGACACCTGCCAAGAGATCACCGCAAGCCGAAGCGGGAGCTCGCACCGCGGCGCTGTTGCTGTCGGAATTGTTCTCTGATCGCGGCTTGCTCGCGCTGCCGGGCAAGGACGTTGTCGCCTTTCTCCCGGAGCCAACAGCGAAGCAGCTGAATGAACTCAATCAGCAACGCGACTCTTTGAAGAAGACGGCGGATGCGATCAACGTCGTGATGACGCACGCCCTGATGGAAGGCCCGTCGGTCGACGTGCCGATCTATCTCGCGGGAGACCCTCGCAAGAAGGGACCAGTGGTGCCGCGCGGCTTCCCGGCTTTGTATGGGCAGGGCGAACGTCGAGCCTTCCAACCGAAGGGCAGCGGACGCCTGGAGCTGGCTCAAGCCATCACTGCGCAGGACAATCCACTGACCGCGCGCGTCATGGCGAATCGCATTTGGGCCGGTCACTTTGGTGTCGGACTGGTGAATACACCCAGCAACTTCGGCGTGCTGGGCGAAAAGCCTTCGCATCCAGAATTGCTCGACTGGCTGGCGACAAAGTTCCGTGACGGCGGCTGGTCGCTGAAGGCTCTGCATCGCGAGATCATGCTGTCGATGACGTATCGTCAAAGCAGCTTCGGTATGAAGTCAGACCTTGATCCCGAGAACCGCCTGCTGGCTCGCATGAACCGCCGCCGCTTGGAAGTCGAACCGTGGCGCGACACCGTGCTGTCCGCAGCGGGCACTCTGGATACCACCATGGGCGGGCCATCGAGCGACCTCAGCAATGGCAACAACAAACGGCGCACGATCTACGGTTTCGTCAGCCGCCATCGCCTGGACGAACTGCTGCGGCTGTTCGACTTCCCGGACCCGAACATCACCGCCGGACAACGCACGGTGACCACAGTGCCTCTGCAGCAGTTATTCGTGCTCAACAGCGAGTTCATGTCCCAGCAGGCGCGAGCGTTGGTCGCTCGCCTGAATCGCGAAAGCACGACCGACGAAGACCGCGTCCGTCGCGCGTATCAACTGCTCTTCAGCCGCACTCCCTCCGCCGCCGAAGTGCAACTCGCAACCAACTTCCTCGAAGAAGCCAAGAGCGATTCATCCGGCAGCAAGCTGTCCCCGCTGGAACAACTCGCGCTGGCCCTGTTGGGTTCTAACGAACTGGCGTTTGTGGACTGAAAGCATCGTCGATCAGCCTGGCTGACCGGCGGGCGGTTCGAGCGAGACGAACTCTGAGGCACGCTGTGTTACACTGCCGCCAGTCGGAGATTCGTTTCATCGCACACGGCCGATGTTTGTTCAGGATTCGCAGCCGCATGACCGTTTCACTCGCAGACTCTTATGACCTCTGCCATCGGATCGCGCGGCGTACGGCGAAGAATTTTTACTTCTCGTTTCTCGGTCTCCCGAAGCCTCGCTTTCAAGCCATGTGCGCTCTCTACACGTACATGCGCATCAGCGATGACATCGGCGATGACGAGACCCTGCCGCTCGAACAACGTCGAGCGGACATGACGCGTTGGGAAGACATCGTGCGGCGGTCGCTGGCGGGCGAGGATGTTTCGTCAGACGACGGCCCCGTGGCCTGGGCGCAACGTGTGGCTGCGTTGAAGGCGATCAGCGACATGGTTCGATCCTTCCAGATTCCTCAGCACTATCTGTTCGATGTGCTGAAAGGTGTCGGGATGGATCTGGACGCCGGAACGAGCGACGAGCAGCAACTGACTTGCCGCTTTGAGACGTTCGAGCAGTTGGAGCAGTACTGTTATCACGTCGCGGGTGTGGTGGGGTTGTGCTGCATCCACATCTGGGGGATTCGAGACCAGCGGGCTCTGCCGCGGGCGATTGACTGCGGACTGGCCTTTCAGCTCACCAACATCCTGCGGGACGTCGGCGAGGATGCGGAAGTCGGGCGCGTCTATCTCCCGGCCGAGGATTTGCGGCGGTTCGACTACTCGCCGGGCCAGATGCGGCAGCGGGTCCGTAACCAGAACTTTCGCGATCTGATGGACTTCGAGGCCGGGCGGGCGAAGGCGTGCTACGCGCGGGCCGAAGAACTCTTCGACTTTCTGGAGCCGGTCGGGCACCCGATTCTGGCCGCGATGATGGACATTTACGGCGGGTTGCTGCGAGCGATCGAGCAGCGGCAATTCGATGTGTACTCAGGACATGTGTCGCTTCCGAAGTGGCGGAAGCTGTGCATTGCGGGCCGGGCGCTCTTGCAGCAGCATAAGATCTTGAGGCTTCCGGCCCGTCAGCGCTAGAGTGCGGATTCGGGCAAGGACACTTTTCATTCTGGACCGCTCCGGATCCAGCTTGAGCCAAGGAAGGCGGAACGAACGATGGCACGACTTGCAACCCGTATTGAAGGCCCCGTCGCGGTGATCGGCGACGTGCATGGTCAGGTCGAGCAACTGCTGACAATTCTCGATCGACTCCGCGACCTGCCTGATTACGAACGACGCTGGATTGTCTTTATCGGTGACCTCGTTGATCGCGGCCCGGATCCCAAAGCAGCGCTGGACATCGTGTGTGATCTGATGCTGGAGCACCCACGCACCACGGTCTGCTGCGGCAACCACGAACTGGCGATGGCCGGCGCGCTCGGGCTGATTCCCGCGCCTGAATACTCCAACTGGGCCGAACGCTGGCTGAACGACTACGGCGCTCAGGAAACGTTCGCGTCGTATGACGCCCCGTTTGGCGAACTGGAAACGCTTAAAGCCAAACTCGGAGAACAGCACACGGCATTGCTGTCCGACCTACCCTGGGCTGTCGAACATCCGCAGTACCTCTTTGTGCACGCGGGCCTGGACCCCAATACTCCGTATGCGATGCAGATGCGAATTCTGAAACAGCGTGACTACACGTTGCAGCGTCCGCAGTGGCTGTGCTCCAAGGCTCTGGTATCGTCGGCGATCCCACCCGATTGTCCGGTTACGGTCGTCAGCGGACACGTGCAGGTGCCGGCTGTGAAGTTCGCTCCCAAGCGACTCTTGATCGACACGACCGGCGGCAATGGCGGTGATATGAGCTGCGTCCTGCTGCCCGAAAACAAGATCATTTCATCCGGTGCGACGACGAGTCCTCAACCTGTCGCCAGCGGATCGACCAAGTCGGAAAAGAGCTGGTGGAAGATCTGGTAGAGTGGACGCGGCGAATCTGTTGTAGGCCGGACAATCCTGTCCGGCTGTCGGACAGGATTGTCCGACCTACAAAGACACTGACAGAATCAAGTATGCCAGCGCGGCCAACAGGGCTCCGCACGGCACGGTGCTGATCCATGCGAACAGGATCTCAGCCACTTTGCGCCACTTGGCCTGACGAGCGGTGGCTCCCATACCCAGCAGCGAGCCCACGCTGACGTGAGTCGTTCTGACCGGCAGGCTGTGAAAGCGGCGGTGGTGACCAGTCCCGCAGTGACAAGGCTGGCCGCGAAACCCTGGCCGGGATTCATGTCGGTGACTTTCTTGCCGAGCGTCTCCGCGACGCGATCGGCGTCCAACAATCCGCCGAGAGCGATCATCACCGCCACTCCGGCGAACGCCCAGCGGATATCAAATCCAGGCGTGACGAGAAACAACGCAACCATCTTCGGAGTGTCGTTCAAGCCGCGCGCAAAACTTGCCGCCCCTGTGCTCAGATAGTGCAGGACATCGAGCGTACGGGCATCGAATTTGAAGTCATTCACGCCACTCCGTGGACATCCTCGATGTCGGTTCTGCCTACCCGAGCCTACTGGGCTGCAGCGGCGACCAATTGTCGACCGGCACCTTCGAAGTTTTCAAATCTGCACGGGCGACGAAACTACGCTGCTGGAAGTCGCCACCGAGCTGGGTGACGCCACCGGTGGCCTGAAGCGAGCTACTGGAACAAGCCACAATCCGCGAAGCGGCATTTTTTCCCCGGAACCCAACCGTGGCCACCGGCTGGCATTCACAGGTCACATAGCAAAGAGCCTTCCATGACCGTTGCTAAGTCATTTCCGTAAAGCAGCTTAAGGAGCGTCGGCATGAGCATCCTTCGCGTTGCATCTGGAGGCTTTCGCAGCAGCATCAATCATGGCAGAATTGGTGGTGACGAAAATTTAAAGATTTCAGTTGATTCGCTGCTGAGAACAACGATAACGTCCTTAGGACGTTATCGTTGTTCTCAGCTACAAGGCTTTGACGCATTTTCCAAGGCCTTTGAAAAAGAGCGATGAATTCGACTGCATGGCCACATTCGCCACGGGCACTGGGAATCAGCCGTGAAAACCATCGCATCATTGATCTTGTCTGAACTAGCAAACGAACGCAGAGTTATTGCGGCGGACTGGAGGATTCACGTCCACTATCACCGTGTTGCTCGCGCGAACGCCTTTCGTCTGCCTGACCGACGAAGTGCTAGAGATCAAATTCAAAAGATGCAAGCCAATGGCCTGATAGAAAACATTGAGGGCGTCGCTGGCGTTTACAAAGTCGTCGTTCCTTATGCATCCACCATTCCAACGTCGGATGAGGCGATTGTTCAAGAGGCAAATCCCTATGCCACCTTTAATTGTTTCACAGCGATGTCACATCATGGACTGACGGACGAAGTTCCGCAGCAAATCTACGCGTCTCACAGCAAGACGCCCAAAAAACATTCTCCTCTGGGATCTACTCCTGATGACTGGGTCGACATGCCAGCGCCTCCCGCAAGGCAACCTCGCGTCGTAGGTAGTCGATCGGTAGTTTGGACCCACACAAAAGATGAGTGGAACTTTGGCCACATGATTGGTTACATTGCCTCATCGCCAGCATATGTCACAGACTTGGAGAGAACGCTAATAGACACCCTTCGCTTCCCAGAAAAATGCGGCGGCGTCCTGCACGTATTCCGAGCTTGGAAGCGTGCGAATGATAGTCTTCAGATTGACCGATTATTAAACTACGTTGAACTGCTAAATCAGACACTCTTGCGACAGCGAGTGGGATATGTACTCGAATCACTTGGGCGTGAGCATTCACGTCTCGAGAGTTGGGTAGCTAAAGCCGTGAGAGGAAGCTCTGCAAAGTTACTTGCTACCGAGGCCTTTTCTTCAGTCTACTCCGAGCGATGGGCATTATCTCTTAATGCCCCGCCGTCAGTGCTTTCGGAACTTCGCGATTAAGGCATGAGCGTGACCGGAATACCTAGATCTCCCGCAGAGCTCAATGCATGGTGCAAGCAACACGGTATTCCTGCACATGAAGCCCGCGTGAGGTTATCAGGCCTCATAGTTCTTGCATGCATTGCAAGCAATCCACGTCTCAACGGCGCGATTAGTTTCAAAGGCGGCAATGCTCTCCGATTCTTCTATCAAAGCCCGCGCAGCACGCTAGATCTTGATTTCTCCGCAACCGGGCCGGATATCCCTGACGACGCTGATGAGCTCCGCATCGTTGTGGACGCGGCCTTGAGTCGATCGCAATCTCTGTTCAATATGAAAACCAAATGCCAAAAGATTGAACGGAAGCCAAAAGCCAACCCACACAGGACTCATCCGACCTATTCAATAAACGTTGGATACCAGTTTGAGTGGGATCCGTATTATCACAACTTTGACACGAAGAATGTTTCCGATGTCACGTATCTCGAAATCAGCTTGGCGGACATTGTTTGCGAATTCGCTCAAAAGCCACTGCCCTTGGGTGGCTTGTTACTCAACGTCTGTAGTCTCGATGATATTGCAGCGGAGAAGTTGAGATCACTACTCCAACAACCGATACGCAACCGGCATCGAAGCCAAGATGTGTATGACCTCTCACTAATCTACCGTAATCATCGTCACGATCTCGATTTTCCGCAAATTAGAGACTTTCTAATTAAGAAAGCCCGTCCGAGGGGAATCGAGCCACTAGCATCATCGTTCGATGGGGTCATACGCGAAATGGCTAAACTGGAGTACGAAGAACGAATCAAGCAGCAATCTAAGGACAACTATATCCCGTTTGAAGCTGCGTGGAGTGACGTTATGGGTATGGTTGCCACCTTAGAATTACCACCTTAAGGGGTTCCTTAATTCGCTCCTTCCATTGCGTTAACTGTCCCTACTTCGCTTCGATTGCGGCCTTAACTTTAGCTGCGGCTTCCGTGCGAGCTTTGCTCAAAACGGTTTCCAGCTTCACTGGCGCGCCGCCTTGCCGCTTACTTTCGTCGGCGGCTTCCATGAAGGCGTAGATCTCCAGAGTTTCCTGCTCGGAGACTGGCACCTGCTGCGAACGGAAGAACTTCACGATCTCGACCAGCAGCGGCTTATAGCCATCGAACTTGCCGACTTCGGAAACACCCTTCGTACCGAACGCGGTGCCGCCATAGCCGCTGCCGCCCGAACGAATGCCTCGGAACGTGCCAATACGTCCGCCAGCCCAGGTGCCCGCGACGAAATCAAAGTTCGGCGTCGAGGTGCGCGACACCGACTCGCAGCCAATACCCATCACTGTGAAGAGCGTTTCGACACCGTGAATGCCGTACCAGAAGAGGTCTGGGTGAGTCGCTTCCAGCGAGCACGGTGAATACGCATCGCAGCCGGTGATGTCACCAATCTTGCCGTTCCGCAGAGCTTGAGCGCCGCTGGCGAACCGTAGCGACGACGACGAGAACAGCGGCGTCTTGTAGTGACGCGCGAGTTCGAAGATGGCCACCGCGTCCGTCAGCGATCCGGAGATCGGCTTGTCGATGAACACCGGCTTGCCGGCTTTCAGCACCGGAATGACTTGTTCCAGGTGCGGTCGGCCATCGTTCGTTTCCAGCAGCACGGCATCGACCTGCTGCACCATCTCTTCGATGGAGTCCACGACCTCGACGCCCAGTTTCGTGATCTGCTCGGTGTATTGTGGCACGCGTTCGGTGCTGGATTTGATGTCCGGGCTGCCCTTCGGGTAGACGTACAGCAACCGGCAGTTCGCGAGATCGCCGGACGCATTCGCATCGTTCAGCAGTCCGGCGAACGCGATGCAGTGCGATGTGTCCAGACCGATCATGCCAATCCGCAGCCTCGGCAAGTCGGCCGTTGCGTCAGCGGCGTTGTCACTCTTCTCAGCTTTCTCAGCAGGCTTGGCGGCATCCTGAGTTTCCGCTGCCGCCAGCCCGGCTTTCGCCAGTTGAGTCGCCGCAGTCAGTGCTTTCGCAGTGAGTTCCTTGGCGCTTGTTGATTCGCCGAGTTCCCACACCACAGCCGTCTGATCGCGGCTGACGCTCGCGAAACGCTTGCCATCCGCCGTAACCGCCACGCCCAGCACGGGGGCTTCGTGCTTCTCCAGCGCGGCCAGCGTCTCGCCTTTCTCAACAGTCCACAGGTGCACTTCATTGCGACCCACGGCTCGACCGCCTGCGGCACTCAGTACGCGTTGGCTGTCGGGCAGGAACCGAGCCTGATTCGTCGGACGCTGATGATCTTCATAGTTCTGCACCAGTTTGCCGTCTGACACATTGGAGACGAGCACCTTGCCATCCGCTCCGGTTGACGCCATCAGCTTGCTGTTGGGTGAGAACGTCACGCTGGTAGCGACTCGATCATGAGCGGTCAGCGTGTGAACGACCTCGTTGGTCTCGGCGTTCCACAGGCGAACGCTGCCCTTGCGGGTGGGTCGAGTCTCATCACCCGCCGCCGTGGCGAACCACTTGCCATCGGGCGAAAACGCGACGCCCATCATCGGATCATCGTCGTTGCTGGCGATCTGCTTGGACTCGAAAGTCGCGAGGTCCCACAGCCGGACCGTCATGTCTTCGCTGGATGAGGCCACCGCCGCGCCGTTCGCCGTCAGGGCCAGCGCGGTCACATAGCCTTTGTGAGCCTTCCATTCGCGAACGGCCTCTCCGGTCTCCACGTTCCAGAGCACCAGCTTTTGATAACCGCCCGCGATCAGCCGCTTGCCGTCTTTGGTGAAGGTGACCGCTCGCACGCGACCGAGCTTCGCGGTGAGATCTCTCAACGTCTTCTGGCTCGCAGCATCCCACAAACGCACCTGATCATAGCTGCCTGCAGCGAGGACTTTTCCATCCGGAGTCCAGTCGGCACTGGTGACCCAGTCTTTGAACTCTTTGATTGTCGCGACTTCGCGGACCGCTTCTTCCGCGAAGACATTCACCCCCGACCAAACCACCGTCAACAAAGCCAGCAAACTCCAACACAACAGGCGTCGCATGTGACTACTCCCTGCTCGCGATGAAACCCCGTGATCGGTGAGACGCACCTCAGCTTGTACTCGAAGACCCCGCCGGCTGGGAAACTTGGCGGACGATCGAAGTCCGGGCTTTGCGGTTTCCGCGAGTTGGTTCACTGACGATAGGCGGACCGCAGACACTACGATGCACCCTAGCGCTGTGGTCTCGGCTGTTGCCGATACCGACCAGCGCAGCTTTCTCACTTCAGAACTTCATTAAACGATCCAATATGTCTGGCGACCGCACGGTTCATGTTTCGCTTCAAGATCGCAGCTACGACATCCTCATCACCAGCGGGACGTTGGGTTCCAGCGGTGAACTGATCACGCGTTGGTTCCGCGCAAAGTACCCGAACCATTCCGGCACGCAGCAAGCGTTGCTGGTCACCGATGAGAATGTGTCGAGCCACGCCAAGACCGTGCAGGACAGTTTGACTCAAGCGGGTTGGACCGCTGATTGCGTCAGCCTGCCCGCGGGAGAGCCGACGAAGTCGCTGGCGGAGCTGTCGAACCTCTACGACCGCATGATTCGGATGAACGCGGGACGGCACACGCTGGTTGTCGGCGTGGGCGGCGGCGTCATCGGGGATCTCTCGGGATTCCTGGCTGCAACCTACACGCGGGGTGTGCCCTTCGTGCAGGTGCCGACGACGCTGCTGGCCGACGTGGACAGTTCGGTCGGTGGCAAGGTGGGTATCAACCATCCGGCCGCGAAGAACATGATCGGCGCGTTTCATCAGCCGCTCGGCGTCTTCATTGATACCGAGGTATTGAAAACGTTACCCGATCGTGAATACCGCGCCGGCCTGGCCGAAGTCGTGAAGTATGGCGTGATCCTGGACGAGAAATTCTTTGAATACCTCGAAGCCTCAATCGACAAGATCAATCGCCGCGATCCGGAAGCGCTGCGATATATCATCACGCGCAGTTGCGAACTGAAGGCGATGGTTGTTGAAGGTGACGAATTTGAACGCACGGGTCTGCGCGCTGTCTTGAACTACGGCCATACGTTCGGGCATGCCTTCGAAGCGCTCTCCGGTTATGGACAGTTGCTGCACGGTGAAGCCGTCTCGATCGGGATGCTCTGTGCCAGTCGCTTGGCCGAGCGGATGGGCCGGATTGATCATTCCGTCACCGAACGCCAAGTGGCGTTGCTGAAGGCTTTCCATTTACCGGTAGACCTGCCTCCGACAGACGCGATTACTCCCGAAGCGGTGATCGACAAAATGCGACTCGACAAAAAGACCGTCGGCGACCATATCCGTTTCGTGCTTCCGTCACGGATGGGCCATGTGGAAATCGTGAAGGATGCGCCGCTGGCCGACGCCATTGCCGCACTACCGAAACCGAGCCGGTAATGCGGATTCCGTGGGAATCGATGTGGGTGTCTTGTCCGAGAGGTGGTCCAGCAGGCTGCCACCGGCAACGATTGCGCCAGCGTTCGGGGGAGCGCTGATGACGGGGTACGACCGAGACCGATAAACTGACGTGCCGAAAGCGCCGCCTGGCGTGTTGTCTGCCGCTGTTCAAACTCAAGGAAACCGGGACGAATGGATCGCGCCATTGATGGTTTCCTGAGGTACCTCAAGATTGAGCGGAACGCGTCGCCGCTGACGATTAAATCGTACGGCGAAGATCTGGCGAGTCTGCTGGATTACTTCCGCGACCGGGTGGGCTACGCACCAGATCCCGAGCACCTCAACATCACGATTCTGCGCGGCTACGTTACTTACCTGCATGAATGTGAATACTCGAAGTCGACCATCGCGCGGCGGCTGGCTTGTTTGCGGTCACTGTTTCGATACTGCGTCCGCGAAGGCTTGGTGAAATCAAACCCCGCGGCGGCGTTGAGGACTCCTCGATCCGGCCGCAAGCTCCCGCACCTGCTCAGTCCCGATCAGCTCATCAAGCTGCTGGAGACTCCGCCAGCAAATGAACCGGCCGGGCTCCGCGATCGGGCGATTCTGGAGACGATTTACTCGGGCGGGCTGCGTGTGGCGGAACTGGTGGGCCTGAACGTCTCAGACTGGGACCGGGACTCCGATGTGCTGCGAGTTCGCGGTAAAGGCCGCAAGGAACGCATTTCACCGCTGGGCAAGTTCGCGGTGAAAGCGTTGATGAACTGGCTGGAAGTGCGAGAGCCAAATCCAAAAAGCACCGACGGCGACGCCCTGTTTCTCAATCGCTTCGGCGAGCGTCTGACCACTCGCAGCGTGGGCCGCATGCTCGAGAAGTACCTGGCGCTGGCGGGACTTGATCCGAAGACGAGTCCGCACACGCTGCGACACAGTTTTGCGACTCACCTGCTGGATGGCGGTGCTGATCTGCGCAGCGTGCAGGAGTTACTGGGCCATAAGAGCCTGACGACGACGCAGATTTATACGCACGTCAGCGCCCGGCGGATGCAGGAAACCTACGAGGCCGCGCATCCGCATTCTCAGAAGAACCAACGCTCGCGCAAGTGACCGGTTTATGGGCCTCGTGAGGTCCGGTTCCGATTCGTTTCGGTGCAGAACACATCGAAGATCTGGAATTTGATCGAATCTTGGGCGATACTCTGGCCGAAATTCCCGCCTGACTGGAGTCCCTCCAAACTATCCCACCGCCCGGAGATCGTGATGCCTCGTCCTGTATCCGCTTGTCCCGGACCAGTGCTTTCTCGCCGCAGCATGATGCAGATTGGAACGCTCGGCATGACCGGCTTCGGTCTGTCGGATCTGCTCAGAATGCAGGCTCAGGCGGCTCCCGATCAGGACCCTTTGCCCGATACCGCGACGATCTTTATCTGGCTGCCTGGTGGGCCTCCGCATACGGAAACGTATGATATGAAGCCACTGGCTCCGTCCGAGTTTCGTGGCGAGTTTCAACCGATCCCGACGAACGTGCCCGGACTGGATGTCTGCGAGTTGCTGCCGCTGCACACGAAGATCGCGGACAAGTTCAACATCATCCGTTCGTGCCATCACAACTTTGGAGATCACGGCGGCGGGCATAAGCGGTTCATGACCGGTCGCGATCCGCGTCTGCCGGTCGGCTTTGAGAACGATTCACCCGCCGTCGGCTCGTGCATCGCCGAGATGATGAAGCACCGTCATCGCGGCATTCCGAATTACATCGCCGGCACGGACAACGGTCGGCAGGGCATCGACGTCTTCAGCATGGGCCATTCGTACCTGCCCGCGACGTCGGCTCCGTTCATCTTCGGCGGCGACCCCAGTGCTGAGAACTTCAAGGTCGAGAACCTGTCGCTGTCCTCGCAGCTCGAAGCGCGGCTGGATGATCGGACCGCGCTGCTGAACGGTCTTGATGGCCTGAAGCGCGAGATCGATCGCAAAGGCATCATGGACTCGGTTGATGCCAGTTCGCGACGTGCGTTCGATCTGCTGACGAGCACTCGCACGCGTGATGCGTTTGACCTCACCAAAGAATCGCGTGAGATGCGCCAGCGTTACGGCATGCACGCTTATGGCCAGCGCGCGTTGATGGCTCGCCGACTGGTCGAAGCGGGCGTCTCGTTCGTGACGATGGTCTGGGAGAACCCTTGGCCGGGTAAGCAACTGCCCGAAGGTGTCATCTATAACTGGGACTCGCACGCGGTGAATGGCCACATCTTCGACGACGCGAAGGTCCGCCTGCCGCTATATGACCAGGCCGTGCACGCGCTGGTCACCGACCTGTTCGAACGCGGTTTGAACAAGCGGGTGCTGCTGATTGTGACCGGCGAATTCGGACGCACGCCGAAACTGGAATACTGGAACGGTCGCCCCGGACGGGATCACTGGCCAAGTGCCATGTCGATTCTGATGACCGGTGGCGGCATGCGAACCGGACAGATCATCGGCTCGACCACCTCGAAGGGCGAACGGCCGAAGGATCGACCGCTGACTCCGAACGACATCTGGGCCACGGTCTATAAGCATCACGGCATCGACTACAACCACAACTTCATCGATCACCGCGGTCGTCCGATGCCAATCTTGCCCTACGGTGCACCTATCGACGAGCTGTTGCCAGTCTCATGAAGACGCAGTCTTTCCGCGCGGCGGTCAGTTTTCTGGCCGCCGTTTTTCTTTGTGGAGCAGCCCGGTCTCAGGCTGCCGAGCGAGAGCCTCAAGCCGAGGCTGCGGGCAGCTTGTCTTCATCGATCGCCGTATCGCGCGATCGCGATATCGCGGCTCGCTTCTCGAATGTCCGCGAGGCACTGGATCAGCAGAATTATGCGTCGGGTTTGGGCCTGCTGCAGACGTTGCTGGATTCGAATTACGCCGACTTCGTTCCGATCGAGCCTGATCCGCACGATCTCACTCGCGAGCGATATGCATCGGTGTCGCACGCTGCCCGTCGCTTACTGATATCGCTCCCGGCGGAAGCCTTGCAGCTTTACGAACAACAAACTGGACCGACCGCGTGGACCGAGTTTGAAGCCGCGAGCCGGCGCGGCGACCTCGAAGCCGTACGGCAAGTGGGGGCTCGGTTTCCGCTGACCCGAGCTGAGCTGTCAGCGTTGAAGTTTGTGGCGGCGTCAGCACTCGATTCAGGACGGCCTCAATTGGCGGCGGCCGGTACCTGGCAGTTGCTGCAGCATCCTTTGTTGGAACAGCGCGATCGCTCGCGAGTGGAACAGCAGCTCAAGGCGGCCCTGCGAGCGCAGGAAGTCGCGAAGACAGGTCATCGCAACAGCACTCTTTCTCCTGATGCCGCTCAGCCGTGGCGAGTCGGTGGGTTGATTGCTGCTGATGACGCCACCTTGTTGTCGGAAGCGTTTCAGGAGCATGAGTCGCACTCGATCGACATCCTGCCGCGCGGCAAACCGATCATTCGTGGCGACGTGTTGTGCGTGAGGTCGTTGCGGCATGTCAGCGCCTATGACCTGTCATCGGGCCGCGAACTCTGGACCTCGCGCAAAGCGACTGACGACGCACCCGTAATGACGTCGAACCTGTCCTTGCGAGATCTCGTGGCGCGGTCACTGGGCAAGCAGGTGCAGTCGGATTCAGTGCTGGCGGGGCTGAATGCTGACGCCGAGATCGTCGTGACCGTTGAAGCCGTGCAGCCGCGACTGGTGGTTTTACCGAGTGAGCCGGTGGTTTCCGGATCGACTCGCATCCCGCAGAAGACCGTGCTGCAGGCGCGTCGGCTCATGGATGGGCGAGCCGCCTGGACCTTCAACGGAGCGGCTCTGATTCCGCATCGGCCATCGCCTGCAGGGGCTGATTTTCTCGGTGTGCCGACGTTCGTTGATGGGGAACTCTGGGGCTTGGCTCAATGCGATTCCGCGCTGCTGGCGTATCGCCTGAACCGGAATGATGGTCGACTGCTCGGCGTGTTGAAGGTCGGTGAAACGACGCGCGGGCATATCGTCGATTCCGACTGGCGGTCGCTCGCGAATCAGGTTGCGACCGCATCTGGCGAATTGATCTTCGTGACAAATGCCGGGCTGCTGCTGGCCGTTGATCCCGTCAGTGGGACGCCGTTGTGGGCGACGCGTTACGCACGGGAAGACGCGCCGCCCGAGTACCCGCAACTGGTGGGGGCTCAGATCAACACGAGCCGTCGTCGCTGGTGGGATCACTGGCGTGAAGGACGTGTTCTCTCCGTGGGCTCAGCAGACAGTGCGGCGCAGGGGCGAGTTAGCAGCATTGTCGCCAGCACCGACAGCGACGACGTCACTGCCATCGACCGTGACGGCCGATTGATCTGGCGGCAGAGCGTTGACGATGGCGTTTCAATGGTCGGGATGCGCGGCGATCGTCTGCTGGTCCTGACGCGTCATGCGGCCTTGATCCTCAACGTTGCGACGGGTGCTCGGGTGCAGACGTTGCCGATTCCTGCTCCGGCCGGAGACGGCGATTGGTCGGTCGCGAACCCGGATGCTTACTGGTTCCCGACAGCTCGCGGCATCTGGTCGATTGAACTCAGCAAGTCGCCTGCCCTGGCGGCGCCTGTGGATGATGATGGTCTGGTGCCGGGGCATCTAGTGGCCGCCCGCAACGGGTTGGTGCATCAGACGGTGGATTCGGTTGCCTTGATCTCTGCCGGCGTGAGATTGCCGAACGATGCGAAGTCGTCGACAGGAGATGCTTCCGAGAACGTCGACAAGCTGTTCGCCACTGCGCTGCAGGCGAGAAAGTCAGGGGACACAGAGGCCGCGTTCAAGGCATATCTGCGGTTGCTGGAACTCAATCCGACCATGTGGAAAAGCGGCGAGCAGATTGGTCCGCGCCGTCGCGTGCGAATGGACCGGCTCGTGCTGGGTGAGATGCAGGATCTGCTGCGCCTGGAGCACACTCCCGGCACGGCACCGCCGGCACGAACGCCGTTGAAAGATCTCATCACGACGGCGCATCAGCAGGCAACGGTCAGCCCGGACCCGTTTGCTCTGCAGCGGTTCGCTCAACGCTACGGCCAGTTGTCGCCCGCTCGCGAAGTGTGGCTGCATCGTTCTTCCCGCATCGGGCTCGGATACGTCCCCGCGCTGCTGCCGCTGCTGACTCTGACGGAAGCTGAAGATTCTCTGCTGGCTCTGCGGGCAGCAGTTGAAGTGGCTGAGCACTTCCGGTCGCGCAGCTATGAAGACGACGCCCGGGCGATTCTGGCCAACGTGCCGCAACTGCCCTCGGCCAAACAAACAGCCGAGTCCACTTCGACGCTCGATGCGATTCAACAACTGCGGCGCACGTTATCCAGCGAAATGAAAAGCTTCTGGCCAGCGACGGCTCCGGTTGTGACCGAGCGCGAGATGGCTCAGAACAACATCGCCTTCAAGCCACTGCCTGTCAGCGCGGCGGCTGGGTCTTTGCTGAGTCGGCTCGACGTGAGCTGGCATGCGGCGGGAACCAGTCTCAGGTTCATCGGCGACGGACGCGCGGGTGGCTGGTCGCTGACGCTGCCGCAAACGCGAGCGTTCATGCGGCGGGCCGACCGGCTGGCACGCGGCTGGGGAGTCGGGCATTTGTTGGTCGCTCAACTGGGCACGGAACTTTTTGCAGTCGCTCCGTTTGATGAGAACGGCGATGCCCGGGCGCGGCTGCTCTGGTCGGTGGATATGGCTCCGGCTGCCCAGATGCACGGGCATCGCGTCATCCCGGCCCGGCTGGGATTCGCGGATCAAGACCTGCAACTGCTCGACGCCTACGACCGGGCGATCGGTCAGGTTGGCCCCGTGCAGGCGGGATATGTGTGTTATCAGGCAGAGGGCAGGCTGGTTTGTCTGGAGACGTCCTCTGGGCAAACGCTGTGGGAACGGTTTGAGCTGCCTCACAACGCGACGATCACCGGCAACGAGGCGTCCATCTTCGTGACGGCGGATGATTCGACGACGGTGTTACGGGCACTGGACGGCAAGACGCTGCGAGCTCCGCAGCCCGCTGAGCATTCCGAGAGTCGTTTCGTCGATCAGTCAGGACCGTGGCAAGTCAGACAGGCGGACGATCGGTTGCTCGGCATCGATCTGCGAACCGGCGGTGCCGCCTGGACGCGTGACCTTGCAGCCGGAGACCTGATGTTCGCGGCAGATCAGGAGCATCTCGGCCTGCTGTCGGCGAATGGCGAACTGGCTTTTCTGCGCAGATCGTCCGGCGAATCCATTCAGCCGAGATCAGCCGATGAGCCACCGAGTCGGGTGAACCGCCCGCAGCGAGTTGAATTCCTCGCCTGCGTACCAATTGGGTCGCGGTATCTGGTGGCCACTTCCGGCCCTCGATCTCACGCCAGCGCCGAGACTCAGTTTGAAGCGCTGATGACTCGTAATCCGCTGATCGACGGCACCGTGACGGCAGTCGATCGTAAGACAGGCAAGATTCAATGGTCTCAGGAGATTGCGGAAGGTGCGTTCCTGCTGGATCAGCCGCGCAGCGTGCCGTTTGTCCTGCTGCAGTCGACGTCGGTGGAACGCGGGGGCACGTTCCTCAGGCTGCTCGATCAACGCAGCGGTGCCGAACTCTTCCGCCGTCATACGCCGGGGCGTGAGGGACTACCCCTCATTCGCCCGAACTCGCCGCAGCCGTCAGTCAGCCTGCGGAGTGCAACGCGCGAGATCGTCCTCGACTACGCCCCATAAAAGTGTGGCTCAGCATTGCGAGCGTCTGTTCACAGGACACCTTGCGCCCTGGCCACGCGAACCTGCTCTCCGCAAGTCGTTACAGGAATAGCCGCTTCCTGATCCGTATTGACACACTTCCGCAAGAAGCCGTACTTCTCCCATCCCCTCCCGTGGTCTGACATCAGTGCGGACCACGATTGATCTGCCAGAAGTCCTTTCGTTGCGGCGATGTGAGCAGCCTCTTTGCTCACCAATCACCGAGAGCGGTATCGATTCATGGAAGAATTCGTGATCCCACCATTTGCGCGGTCGAGTGCGTCAATGCCTGGCTCACCCAGCGCCTTGATACGCCGAACGGCTCAAGGTTTGATTGGCTTGATCTGCCTGTTTGTGGTTACCGGCTGCGCCTCGCAGTACGGCACGCTGCATCAGGCGCACGATTGCCCAGATCATCTGATCGCTCCGCCTTCGGAAAATACTCAAACTTTGGACCTGTCCAAGCTGTCGCCGGACGCGGGTAACACCAACGTCATTGGTCCTGGCGATCTGCTGGATGTGACCGTCGCGGCATCGATGTCAGCGCGCGATATCGTCACTTTTCCCGTGCGCGTGGAAGACAACGGCAACGCCCGGGTTGGCATGATTGGGATCATCAAGCTCGGTGGTCTTGAACTGGAAGACGCCGAAGAACGCATTGCGCGCGCCAGCATCGAGAATCGAATCTTCAATTCACCGACCGTTACGGTCGGGTTCAAACGCAAACGCATGAACCGCGTCACCGTCATCGGTGCCGTGAAGACGCCAGGTACGAAGATGCTGCCCAGCAGCGAAAGCGATCTGCTGTCGGCCATCGTTGCCGCAGGTGGCCTGGCCGATGACGCGGGTGTCTTTGTTGAAATCCGCAACGTTATCGAACAACCGACGGGGGATTCGTCCGTCGCGGGTGGTGCCGCAGGCTCAGGCTTCACACAGACTGGCTACGCCGGCGGTGCGAACGCGACTCCGAAGAACGTGCGCATCGACCTGATCTCGGCCGCGAAGAAGGGCTCGAACGGTTACTACATCGCCGACGGTGGTGTGGTGATGATTGAGAAACGCGACCCCAAAGCCGTGCAGGTCACCGGTCTGGTGCGTAAACCCGGCAGGCAGGACTTCCCGGTGGATAAAGAATTCACGCTGCTCGACGCGCTCTCACAGGCGGGTTGGACGAGTTCTCAAGTCGCCGACAAGGTGTATGTGATTCGCCAGTTGGAAGGTCAACCAGAACCTTCCGTCATTCAATGCAGCATTCGCCGATCGAAATTTGACGTTGAACACAACATGCGACTGGCTCCGGGCGACATCGTGACGGTTGAGCACACCCCGGAAACCGTGTTGCTGGAAGCTCTCAACATCATGCGTGTCGGCTTGTCCGCAAGCCTCAACCCGCTTCTCCAATAATACCCTCGGATCCACGACGAGACCCCGCCTCATGAATCCGGAAAATGAAAATTCCAACTTGGCTGTGAATCAGTCAGGGGGTAGCCCGCTGACGGCGCACAATGTCTTTACAGCCGTGTTCCGCTTTCTGCATGCCGTGCGCATGCGCAAAGGAATCATGCTGCTGTGGATGTTCATCGCGGCTCTCGGCGGTGCGGCGTACTATGCGACCGCTCCCCGTAAATATGATGCTGAAGCCTCGGTGCTGATCATCGCCCCCGAAGGCAGTATCAACCACAACGGCAATCAGAATGACGGCGTGGCCAAGATCATGCCGACGCACGTGCGACTCGTCAGCAGCCACGAAGTGCTCAACAAAGCCAGCGCGAAGCTGCATGCTGATTATCGCATCGATTTGAAGGGTGTTCGCAAGGAGTACTGGGCGGACGCAATTCAGAAGAACTTGCGCGTCAGCTACGAGCGAACGACAAACCTGATTGATATTCGCTATCGCTCGCTGAGTCCTCAGGCCGCGGCGGAAATTGTGAATTCGATTATCACTGAGTATCAGGCCTTCGTGAACGAGAACAACACCGACACGGTGATGGTCACGCTGAAGACGCTGACGGATCGCAGCAAAGAGCTGGAAGGTGAACTGCGTTCGCTCGAACAGAAACTGCGTGAACTGCGTCAATCTCAGGGCGAGATCATGGTTGACGACGGCAAGAGCATGAACATGGAGCGAGATAAGCTGGTGTCGCTCGAACAGGACTTGATCAAAGCCGAATCTCAATCACGCGACGCGGAGGCTTTCAAGCAGTCGATCGAGAACGCGATCACCAGCGGCCAGGACCTGATGCAATACGCGATCACGGCGCTGGACAGCGTCGGCCGGGATTACGTTGCTCTGGAACTGGGCGTGACGCAGCAGGACGCCGCGCTGCAGAGTCAGGTGTATCAACGGTACATCCAGAATCAGGCCGAACTGACCAACTTACAACGGTTGTATGGCGAACGACATTCGGTGGTGCAGGATCTCCAGTCGCGCTTGAACACCGACCTGGCATGGTTGCAGGGCGTACAAGTTCAGCGCCGCCAGAAGCTGCAGCAGTTGCAGTCGGCGGAACTGGCGAGCCGCTTGCAGAGTTGTGCGGACCAGCGTCTGCAGGCCGCGCGGGATCGCCAGCAGTTCATCCGCAGTCAGTTCGACGATGCCAATCAACGGTATCAACTGGTCGCCGGACCGATTCAGGACATCATGGAGACCGACAATCAGCGCAAACGCATTGAGCAAGCGCTGCACGGAACGCTCGACCGCATGGGTGCTCTCCAGATCCAATTGAAAGACGGTATCCGCACGCAGATCAGCCGCTACCCAATCATCGCTCGTTCGCCGGTCAGTCCGAAGTTATCGATGGTCATCGCGGGCGTTCTGGTCGTCGGTACATTTTTCGGGCTGGCGTCGGTTTATCTGCTGGACTCGCTCGACGATCGCTTCCGCTCGCCCGAAGAACTGCGGTTGCAACTGGGTGTCCCGGTGCTGGCGATGGTTCGCAAGATGGATCCGCTGGAAGGTGTCGGCGTGGAAACGATTCACACGCTGGTCAAACCGAACGGTGTCGAGACCGAAGCGTTCCGGACTCTGCGAACGGCGATCACCTTCTCGGAAGGTAATACTCAGCGGTTGATGGTCACCAGTTCTGAACCTGGTGACGGTAAAACAACCGTGATGGCCAATCTCGCCGCGGCATTTGCTCAATCTGGCAAGAAGACATTGTTGATCGACGCCGACATGCGGCGTCCCGGCATGTCGACTTTGCTGGAAATGCGCGGGCCGAAGGGACTGTCACATATTCTGCGCGAGGATTTGCCGCTGACCGACAGCATCGAGAAGCACATCTTCCGGCACGTCACTACGGGCATGGACGTCATTCCGTCGGGTTCCCGTCCTGTGAATCCCGCCGAGTTGCTGTCGAGCGATCGCTTTGCCGAACTGGTGGCGTGGGCCGAAACGATGTACGACCAGATCCTGATCGACGCGCCGCCGATTCTGGCCGTAAGCGATCCGGCCATCATCGGCCGTCTGGTGGATGGTTGCGTGCTGGTGCTGCGACCGGACAAGAACAAGCGGAAGATGGTGATTCGCGCTGTCGAGTCCGTGATGGCGATGGATATCAAACTGCTGGGCCTGGTGGTCAACCGGGTTACCCAGGAGATTGGCGGCGACTACTACGGATACGGATACGGGTATGGATACGGCTATGGCTATGGTTACGGCTATGGTCACGACGAGAAGACCGATGAGAAAGATGACCGTCCTGGCTCCGAAGAGGAGCACGAAGCTGGTGCCTCGCGCCGAGCGGCCTAACTGGTCTTCTCAGGGAGGGTTCTGATTCGGTATTGATGCCGAGCACTCGGATGAATGATTTCGTAAGTTCGGTTCAGGTGGCTGAGTCCACCGCGTGAGGATGCACTGCATGTCGACGGAGCGACAGTCACGCTCGAGTAAGCGTCTAGCCCTTACGGACGAGGAACGTGCGGAGGAGCAGAAGCGACTTCGTCGGCGTCAGAAGGAGAAAGACCGTGAGCGGAAGAGGGCGGAAAATCCACCTCGAGACTGGTGGCTGCCAGCCTTTGATCTGTGTCTGTTCGCCGCCATGCTGGTCCCGTTCGTACTCGGTGGTCGCCTCGCTCACGGCGAATTACTGCTGATTGGAGCCACGATCGGATGTTCGATCTCCTGGATCGGGTATCAATTCTCTCAGCCAACGGCCACCTGCGTGTGGACGAAGGTGGAATGGCTGCTGATCGCGATTCTGAGCGTGGGACTGCTGCAAATCACGCCCTTACCCGTGGGCCTACTCGATCAACTGTCACCCAATATCAAGACGGTGCTGCCGCTCTGGAATGGTGCGCCCGAAAGTCTGGTGGGGACCTGGAGTTATTTGTCGCTGACTGTCAGTGATACGCGTTCCGCGCTGGCGGTCGGTATCGCGTATATCCTGCTGTTCTGGTTGACGGCGCAGCGAGTTCGCGAGGTCGCCGACGTGTCGCGCATCATGAAAGTCATGTGCGTGCTGGCCGGCATCATGGCCGGGTTTGGACTGATCCAGTACTTCGGGTCGAACGGTTTATATTACTGGGTGTTCGAGTATCCGGCGGTCACGACGGCCGATCAGATCAAGGGCGGGTTCACCAACAAGAATCACTTTGCGGCTTTTCTGATGTTGTCTATCGGCCCGTGTATCTGGTGGCTGATGGAACTGATGGATCGCCGCCAGAGGGATGAGCCGGTGTTTGGCACGGCGGGCGCGACCTCGTTGCCTCGACCCGTGCGGATCGCCCTGGTTGGCGGCATGGGAGCCGTGGTGATCGTCGCCTGGTTGTCGTCGCTGTCACGCGGTGCCGTCGTTGCCGGAGCGATCGGTGTCGGCGTGATGCTGTTGATCATGGCGCTGCGGTCGATGATCTCTATTCGCGTCGTGGGCGGCCTGTGCCTGATCGGGTTGGTTGCCGGCGCGCTGCAGTTCGCTGTCGGTTATGAAGCGATGATGAATCGCCTGGACCGCTGGGACGACAACGGCCGCACCCAGATCTGGCAGGCCAACCTGGCCGCCGAATCGGAGTTCCGCTTCTTTGGCAGCGGGATCGGCAGTCATCGCTACATCTATCATCGATATCTCGATAAGCCCTATGACGAGCACGAGTACTCGCACGCGGAAAGCAATTTTCTGAACGTGGCCACAGAAACTGGCGTGGTCGGGTTGAGTCTCGCCATCGTCGCGCTGTCGTGCTGCTTCTGGTGGTGCTATCAGGGGCTGCGAGTCAGTCAATCCAGGAGCACAACGATTGCACTGCTGGCGTTGATGGTCTCGCTGATTGCGACGTCGATTCATGCACTGGTTGACTTCACCTGGTATGTGCCCGGCTACATGGTGTTCTTGCTGATGCAGATGGCCTGCCTGTGCCGTCTGACGCAACTGCTGCGAGCATCCGCTCCGAATGTCGCGCCCTCCGCGCCGTTGACGATACCGCACTGGGCTCTGGCTCCTGCGGGGCTCATGCTGCTTGTGGCCGGACTGTGGATGGTGAAACTCGAACTGCCGTTGTACGCGGCGGAGCCTCACTGGCTGGAATACCGCCGCATGGTGTTCAACCCGGACGCAGCGTTCGAAGCCGACGCGGAAGCGGATGCGGGACTGAGCTCGGAACAGAAACAAGAACGCTCGCGGGAACTCGCGGCCCGGAAGATTCGCGTGCTGCGATCTGCCATCAAGGCGAACCCGCAGGACTCGCGGTTTCATCTGCGTCTCGCGCGGCTGTATGTCGCCCTGTTCCATGATCTGCAGGAATCCGCTGACAACCAGATGCCGCTGAACCAGATTCGGGACGCGGCGATTTCGAGCGGTTTCGAGTCACGGCAACAGCTCGATGAGTGGCTGGATCGGGCCATTGGCAATCACGTCAAGTTTGCCCGCGCGGCCAGTGTTCATTCGCTGAAAGCGCTGCGGCTCAACCCGCTGCAGTTCTATGGCTACGTCGATTTCTCGGAACTGGCCTTCCTGCAGCATCTGGATCCGAACTTCGAAGGCCTCTGTCTGAAGCAGGCACTGGCAGTCGCGCCGTATGAAGGCTACGCACTGTTTATCGCCGGGCGAGAAGCCTGGATGCGACAGGACTCGCAGAGTGCATTCGACTACTGGAAGCGGGCGTTCCACCGCAACTACATCGCCCGTCGCGACATCTTGAAAATCATGGTCGGCTCGGGGCTGGGGCTGGACGATCCGATGACGACTCAGACCGACGCCCTTGTTCGCATGTTCGAGCCTGATCTGGATGGTCTCGAAGAGATGGCGCGGTTCCAGAAGGAAAACGGTCTTGTCGATGACGAGCAGCGAACACTCCATCTGCTGGCCGGCCGACTGGTTGAGAAGGCCCAGTCGCCCGGCAACTTCGACCGCCTGAAAGACTGGTTGCGGGCAACCGGAGTCTACGAGCGCATGAATCAGACTGAGCAGGTTGAGTTGTGCTTCCAGGAAGCGATTAAGGCGAACCAGTCGAGTTTCCTGGCGCGCTATGAATTCGGCATCTGGCTGTACACCCAGCATCGCGGTAGCGATGCGATGGATCAGTTGCGCTGGTGCCAGCGCGAGCAGCCCAACGATCGTAAGATCGCCAAGCTGATCGACCGCATTCAGCGCGGCCAGTTCCCCAACCAGATCCAGCAGGCGAAAGGCGTCACGAGTTCCGGTGCTCAATAGCGCCGTGACGCTTAGGATACTCAGTCGAAAGCAAGGCACATCTGTCGCGCAGCAGGCAGATTTCATGTGCCGTAACCAAGCGGACGGCACATGGAATGTGCCTGTTACTTTCCGCATCCCGACACCGAAGTCTGCGGCCGGCGGCGTTTATCGCGCGGTGGTCAGCCGCTTCACGACGATGGTCGCGTATGAGCCTCGCGGCAGGGAGAAGCTCAGCTTCACCTTGTGGCAGCGCGGATAGAGTTCATCATCCTCCAGCCGGGTCTGCAGATCGGTCAGTGAGATGAACGCCGCCCGTGAACCCTTCGAAAAGAAGCTGTCGCGCGGATACTTCACACGCAGTTCGCGCAGTTCCAAACCTTCAGTGGCAACGGCCTGATTGACGAGGTCCAGCATCGGGCCGGGTTCGAGTTTCAAGCGTGCAGAGGGCAGCGGTAGTTGCAAATCCCGGAGTGATTGCGCTTCTTCGTCGCTGACATCACGCACGAACCAGCACGGGCCACTTTCCAGTTCGACCGGCACGCGACGCGACTCGGGAACGGCGCCGGTCACAGACTGCGACAGCATGCGATTCCAGATCGCGCTCTGAAACGCGGACAGGTACAAGCCGCGCAGATCGATGCTCAGACAAGCGAACGCCCCGCGAAAGTCCGGCGTCTTGCCGCTGCTTTCTTTGTCGGCCAGATAGGTGACGACGCTGCGACGATGCGAACGGCTCAACGCGGCCTTGCATTCTGCCCAGCGGCCCCAATGGTCGCGCAGGATCTGCTTCTCGCGCTTCTCATCCGATCGATCGTCCGGATGAGCATCAGCCAGCGCGAGCCACAACGCGCGTTCGTAGTTGCCCTGACACCAGTACTTGCCAATCCACTCGCGCGAGAAGCCCAGTGACCCGAAGCGCTGATCATCGAAGTAGTTTGGAACGCCGCTGCGTACGACTTCCTGCGCGGCCGTCAGCGCTGCTTCGGCTTCCGTCTTCGTCATGTCGCGCATGACCAGTCCGAAGCGATTGCCGTCAATGTCGGTGGCGTTGAAGTGCCGCTCGGCCTGCCCCAGATACTCCAGCGAGAACGAGCGCTGCTCGAAGTGCTTGCGCGGTCCGTTCTGAACGGTGATGAACTGAGTGGTCTCGGCGTGCTTGTCTTTCAAGCCGCCATAGCTGATGCGTTTGCGCGGCACGTTCCAGCGCTCCACGATGGCGTTGATCGCCTCGGGAGTGCCGAGTGAGCGCTTGCTGAGTCGATAAACTGCGAACGGCCCGCCGGTAATCGGAAAGCTGCTGAGTTCTTCAACGATGAAGTCTTCGGGGAGCCGTTTCAGTTTCACTGCAACTACCGGAACTGCGCGAACGAATCAGAACTTGTGGCCTTCTTGCGGGCCGTTCTTGGTGACAGTCAACGGCTCTGGGCCGTTCTCGGTCATCAAGATGGTGTGTTCGAACTGGGCCGACAGCTTGTTGTCGAGCGTGCGTACGGTCCAGCCATCGAACTTGTCCGCGACCGTCTTCCACGTGCCTTGATTGAGCATCGGCTCAATGGTGAAGCACATGCCCGGACGAATCACTTGCGAACCTGCCTTGCTGCGCGGGAACCAGAAGTGCGGCACGCCAGGTTCCTGATGGAACTGGCGACCGATGCCGTGTCCCTGATAGTCGCGGACCACTTCAAAGTTGCGATCGCGCGCGTACTTGTAGATCGCCGCACCGATGTCGCGCACGTAACCGAACGGCTTGATCGCTCGAATGCCGACCCACAACGCATCGAACGTTGTCTGCACCAGACGGCGAGCTTCCGCTCCGACGGCGCCGACCATGAAGGTTTCCGACTGATCACCGTGCCAGCCGTTGACGATCGATGTGATGTCGACGTTGACGATGTCGCCTTCCTTCAAGCGACGCTCACTGGGAACGCCGTGGCAGACAACTTCGTTGATGCTGATGCACGAGCTGTTCGGATACGGCGGAGCACCGGACGGTCCGGCATAGCCCAGGCACGCTGGAGTGTGCCCGTGGTCCTTCGTGAAGGTGAAGATCTCACCATCAAGTTCAAGTGTTGAAGCGCCCGGCTGGACCAGCGGTCGGATGTGGTCCATCAGTTCGGCGTTGAAGCGGCCGGCTGCCCTTAATCCTTCACGTTCTTCCTGGTTATAGATTGGAGGGCCTTTGGCCACTGTACCGCCCATTAATTTTGAGTAATCAAAAAGTGTAAACTTCTGTTGAACTGCCCGAGCCGTTCATGTCGAAAATCAAAGCAAAATCCAAGCTGCGCACAGCGTTATAGGCAACTTCAAGGGAAACGAAAACCTTGTCGGCAGTCAGCGCTGAACAGCTTCACCGTGCTTTTGTGATGCACGAACAAGCCGCCGATCCGATCGTTCGAAGGACTGAATCGTCATGGAAAGACACATCCACCGCCAGACTGAAGCCTCTGCTCTTGGGCGGTGGACCGCGGCCGTGCGGCTGGGTGCGGCGATTTGCTCACTGGCAGCAGTGTGGAGCCTCCCTGCGTTTGCCGAGCAGCCCAGCGGCAGTGACGCCTTTCCGCAACGGGTCACACCGCGCGTGCGGATGACCTCGCTGGATTTCCTGCAGGCAGACGCTGAGCGTCCGTGGATCTCGGCGGCTGAGCGTTCCACCTCCCGCTTGCGTCTCGTGAATGACGAGGTGGAAGCACTCGGCCCGCAGACTCTGATGGAGTGGGCGGGGGGCGGCGGCGATGAAGAGGAAGGTCCGACGTCCAAACTTGACGATCCACTGGTGACCGATCGGCCGGACTTCACCGAGGCCTCGACGACCGTCGGCAAGGGCGTCCTGCAAATCGAAATGGGTTACACCTACACGCACGATTCCGATAGCGGCGAGACAGCCATCGAACAGAGCTTCGGTGAACCCCTCTTCCGCTACGGCATGTTCGCGGACTGGTTCGAATGGCGACTCGCGGTCAAGCCGGTCCAGGTGCGCGAATCTTCCGCCACGGCTCGGAACACGACGGCTGGCGTTGAGGACATTTATCTGGGTGCCAAGATCGCGCTCACGCCTCAGGATGGCATGCTGCCCGAGATCGCGATCATGCCACAGATGACAGTGCCTTCGGGCAGCTCTGCGTTTCGAGCCAACAAGGTCTTGCCCGGCGTGAACATCCTCTACGGCTGGGACGTCAACGACAACCTGGCCTGGGGCGGGAGCAGCCAATGGAACAACAGCGTTGAGGGCGTCGACGACACCTACGTCGAATTCGCTCAATCCTTCACGGTGAACTACGCCTGGACCGAGGAACTGAGTTCGTATACGGAATGGTTCGCGTTCTTCCCGATCTCCGCTGATGACGCGCAGAACGAGCACTACATCGACGGTGGCTTCGTCTACCTGATCACGAACGACTTGCAGTTTGATATCCGCGCCGGTGTCGGCCTCAATTCCGCCGCCGCCGACTACTTCGTCGGTTCAGGTCTTTCGATTCGACTGCACTAGCAGTCCTTGGGGCAGACAAGATTGTCCGCTTGCTTTGTCATTCCAGCTTAGATCGAGTTGTCAAACAGCCAGTTCTGAGTCTAATTTCACAGCCCGATGCGTTGGTAGTTGCTGAGGAATCTGACCAAACGGGCCAAGTGATGACGTTCTCTATCTCGCTACGAGCGTCCTGGGTTGTCGCACTGATCGTCGCGCTGCTGGCAGTCGGTAGTTGGCGGCTGCAAGCTGAAGATAAGCCGCAGGCTGCTCCGGCGTCTGAGAAAGAAACGCTCGACGCGGCTGCTCGCAAGAAGCTGAAGGACGTCGTGCGGCTAGCCTTCGTCGCTGTGCACGACGGCTGGAGTTCCGACGAAGTCGTCTTGAATGACGACCTCAATCAAAAATTTATCGCGCACTGCAAAGAGCGCATGCCGGAAGCTCCAGCGTTTGACTGCAATTGGACGCTGCTGAATCTCCGCAAGGCGGGTGAGTTGTCGGACGTCTCCGCCACGCGACGCAGCAACGATCGGCATGACGACTATCTCCACGCGGCCGAGATCGCGGCGCGGTTTCTGGAAGACAAGCATTCGACGAACACCGATCGCGTCATCTGCGATCCGAAGCTGCGGGCTGAATTCGACGCACTGACAAAGGAACTCGCGCCGGATGTCTCGGCGTACAAGCTGCGGAAGGCGGCGTTCGCGCTGCGCAAGTCGCGACGCTTGTCGCCCGAACTCGTGCTGCGAGTCGCTTCATGGAAGAAAGAAGTCGAGGCCCATGCGGCGGACAAAGTCGCGGCCGATCCGAAGCTCATCCCGGATGGACCCGGCGTGTACCTGTTCCGCGATGCGAGCGGGTACCTCTACATCGGCGAGTCCTCTGAGTTGCGAACGCGCTTGAAGAAGCATCTCGATAAGTCGGACCGGCAATCGCTCGCACGCTATCTGGCGGAGAAGAACATCAAGGACGTCACCATCGAAGTGCATGTCTTTGATCCCGACTCGGAAGCCAAACAGAAGCCGATGCGCCGGGCGTATGAGTCTGACTTGATCCGCAGCCGCAAGCCGCGTTTCAACCTGGCGCCTTGATACGCATCGCGAAGCGTCTTGGTTGTAGCCTGGACGCCTCGTCCGGGCTGGCCTCACGTATGACTCGTGCTCGGACGAGGGCGTCCAAGCTACTTGGGCTTGCACGCTACATCCGTTGATAATCTGGCAGCGTGATGGATGCGTGGGTGACTGCTTGTCATGCTTGGTGCCATGGGAACGGACTCGGAACAAGTTGAGGCGCGGCCGCTGGTGCTGGTGGTGGGTGCGGGGATCAACGGTGCGGCCGTGGCGCGCGAGCTGGCGCTCAACGGCGTGTCCGTGGTGGTCGTCGATGCCTTCGACATCGCCTTTGGCGCCACATCCCGATCATCGCGACTGATTCACGGCGGGTTGCGATATCTTGAACGCGGCGACTTTGCTCTGGTCCGCGAATCGCTGCGTGAGCGGGCGATTCTGTTGCGAACGGCGCCGCAGTTCGTACAGCCATTGAAGCTGCGTATTCCGGTACGACGACGCTTGGGCGGACTGGTCTGGAGCGTGCTGACGTTCATTGGCTGTGAGCGTTCGTGGTTCGGTCGCTGGTGGCTGCGTTGCTGGCCCAATGCGCGCGAACGCGGCCTGTGGCTCGTCCGTCTCGGGTTGTGGATGTACGACTGGTTGGCAGGCGAACCCATCGGGAAGACTGAAGATCAAGACGCGCGCCCGCGACAGACTCACGTCGGAAGTTCTGAGGTCTCGTCTCAAGCGACATTCCGTTGGTCGTGCGAATACTTCGACGCGCAGATTCTCTCTCCGGAACGCTTCACGGTCGCGCTGCTCGACCAGGCAAGGGGACTGACGCAACAACACTGCCGGACGTTTGCAGTTCATACTCACACGCTCGCAAAACTTGATGGTTCGCAGGTGCGATTGGTCGATCGGCTGGGCCTGAACAGCGAGGTTGTGCTGCAGCCCGACTTGATCATCAACGCGACGGGAGCCTGGGGCGACGCCACGCTGGCTGAATGGCGCGTCGATTCGCAGCGTCTGTTCGGCGGCACTAAGGGCAGTCACTTCATCACGCAGAATCGTGAACTGCGAGCTGCTCTTGGAGACTCTGGCATCTACGCGGAAGCTGGCGACGGTCGCATGGTCTTCGTGCTGCCATTTGGTCTGGATCAGACGCTGGTTGGCACGACGGACGAGCCGTTCGAGGCTTCGCCTGAAAACGCCGTGGCTGAACCTCGTGAGATCGACTACCTGATTGACCTCGTGAATGAAGTCGTCCCAATCGCGCGGCTGACTCGCGATGACGTGGTGATGAGCTACTGCGGCGTACGTCCTCTGCCGTTCAGCCGGGCGGACTCAACCGCAGCGATCCCGCGCGGGCACTGGATTGAAGAAAACACGAGCGGCCCGGTCCCGATTCTGACACTCATCGGTGGCAAGCTCACGACGTGCCGCGCTCTCGGTGAAGAGGTCGCGGATCGTGTGCTCGCGCGACTGCGCCTGCCGCGCACCGCCAGTTCACACAACCTGCCGTTGCATGATCCCCGATTGCCGCCCGATCAGCAGTTCGCAACCGCGGCGAGCGTTGCTGAGCTCATTGATTCCACTGCGGTCATGGAAATCATCCGTCACGAGTGGGTGCGTACGCTCAGCGATCTGATCGAACGCCGCTTGATGCTGATTTTTAACCCGCGTCTGAGCCCGCAACACTTGCGGCAGTTGGCGACGGTCCTGGCGGATGAAGGCGTGATCCGCTCGGACCAGATCGATTCGGAAGTGGCTACCGCAATCGAGCGGCTGGAGCGCGTCTACGGAATCCGCCTGTCCGCACAAGAGACATCTCAGAGCTGAATGAGACAGGCTCGACCTGGCTCAAAATGGTTGCGACTCGCGGCGGATGGCCTGATAGACCTCGTAGCGATGAACGCTCAGATCACGGGGAGCCTGAATTCCCAGCCGGACTTTGGTCGGCGTGCCTTCACCAAAAACACGGATGTCAACGACGCACACTTCGATATCCAGCTCATCGAGCCCCGTTGAGTCGTTCCTCTTTACATACTGCCTCGCCAGAACCTCGCCGTTTGACCCGCGTGAAAACTGCAGTTCGGCGCCGTCTTCGTCAATCTTGACGACCGTGAGGAGCGTTTCTGAACCGAACATTACCGAATCACCGGACGTGCGACTGATGACCAGCATGGTAACTCCCTTCGAGAGATTGACGGCGCCAGATTGGCATCGACCTGACGATCCATCCGTAGCGGAGTGCCCGCGCCGCTGTTTCCAGGACGCGTCAAAGTACAAGACAGACGCGCGGCGGCAAGCGGTTTCTGGCTGGCCGGTTCAGATCCCTTCGGCAGGTTGCTAAACTGCGGTTTGGTGCACTTTCCAAACCGAATCATTAACCCGCGCGTGAACTGTGGCATTGCAAGAATCGTTGACGGTCTCTTTGAAGTATGGTCGCCAGGGGCATTTCAGTTGTGAGATGCACTCGCCGCGCGTCGCCGTGTATCGACCGGGCCCGAAGGCTCGAGATGCCGCCGAGGCCACGCGCCAGGCGCTCGCAAATCCCATCCAGTTTCCGACGCTCGACAAAGCACTGGTTCAGGATGACCAGATCGTGCTGGCTCTGGAACGCAACACGCCGCAATCCCCTGTTATCGTCAACGAGATCTGGAAGTTCCTGTCGCGCTGCGAGATCGATCCAGCCAACCTGTTGATCATTCAACCGGCTGAGTTGCTCGCGCGCGCCGAACAGGACCCGCGGTCTCTGCTGCCGGATAACGTCAAGTTGAAGGTGGGTTGGAAGATTCACGACCCCACCGATGCCAACAGCATCGCCCTGCTGACGAATGCTTCCACCGGCGAACGTGTCAGCCTGGCTCGCGACGTCATTGATGCCGGCATGGTCATCCCGGTCGGGCTGACACGCTACGACCCCATTCTCGGCTATCGCGGCGGTGCGAGTGTGTTTTATCCGGGACTGTCGACCGTGGACGCCATGCGCACTTCGATCGGCCTGGGTCACTCGGAACTCTCACCGCGCGAGCTGCGGCCGAAGCGGCTGTTCGTGGACGAAGTCGCGTGGCTGATGGGTGTGCAGTTCGCCGTGCAACTGATTGCGTCTGATGGCGCCGGCGTTTGCGAAGTGCTGGCGGGGGGCGCTGAATTCACGCATCACAAGAGCAAGGAGCGACTCGATCATCACTGGCTCATCAGTCTGAGCGAACGAGTTTCCACGGTGGTGGTGGCGGTGACTCACGATGCCGAAGGGCACGGCTGGTACCAGCTTGGCCGCGCGATCGAGGTCGCCCGGCAACTGGTGGAGTCCGATGGCAAGATCATTGTCCTATCTGAGATTTCTGAAGAGCCAGGAGCGGGCGTGGCCGTGCTGAAGGAAGGGGAAGACCCTGAAGACCACCTGCAAGCTTTACGCACTGCTGCGCCACTGGATCTGCTGCCTGCGACGCAGTTGATTCAGGCCCTGGGTTGGGGCCGAGTTTACCTGCGCAGCCGCCTGGAACCGTCGCTGGTGGAAGACCTGCAAATGGCCCCACTGAGTTCCGACCGCGAGGTCGAACGACTCGTATCCGACGAGGACTCAGTAGCGTTTATCGGATCCGCCCAGCACGCGTACGGGATCGTTGATTGAGGTTCGAGATGAACCCCTATACCCGCTACTGATCCTTGCGAACGCGCAGGTTGCGGAACTGGACTTCGAAGTCTTCGGCCTGAAAACCGATGAGGCCGGACTTCAACTCGCCGGGTTCGTTGGTGCAGATCTTTGTGCCGTTAATGGACGTCGTCAGCACCCCGTCCTTCGACGTGACTTCGATGCTGTTCCATTCGCCAACCGGCTTGCGAGCGGTCTGACGCGCGGCATCATCGTCCTGAATGACGGCGTCCTTGGCGCCACCGTTAGCCTTGATGCTGGCCATCTCGGTGTACTTGCCCTGCACCTCTAATGAGACCGGCCACTGCTTATGCGGCTCGGTGATGTAGACCAGCAGGCCCGTGTTGCCTTTGTACTCGGCATCGTTCTTCAGATCCGCCGGACGACGGAAGCGGTAGTCGAACTTCAGCGTGAAGTTGTCGTAGCTCTGCTTGGAATATAGGTAGCCGCGCGGCTTGCCGAAGCAGTCGAAACCGTTGCCGGCCGCTTGCCAGACAACCGCGTCCTTGGGGTCTTTGGCGAAGAACTTTTCAAAGGCGTCAAAGCTCAAGAGCTCGAAACCTTCTTCCAGCTTCAGTTCGGGAGCGTCTTCCGGGAGCGGCTCCGGCTTGGATTCAGTAGCCGCCACTTTCCCCGGCGCAGAATCGGCGGGAGGTGGTGTGACCGGCGTCGAATTGGAACATCCCGTGACCAGCACTCCGAGAAACAAAGCCGACCAGAAGCGCGCCATGACGAAACCTCGCTCGGGAGAGATGATTCAAGACGCTGGCATCTTCGACTCTCCTCGCCGACACGCAAGGCTGACGATCCGTAACTACCGCCAGGTCATCCGGAAAACTGCAGCGCCGCCAGAAACAGTCTGATTTGCCACGCAACTATCCTCACGCGATCCGCGTCCGATTCCGTGGGCAGTTGGAGTAAGCCGCTCACTCGTGAATCGGCTCGCGAGGAAGCTCCGCGGTTGCAGGCCACTCGCACTTTCACGGTTTGCAAGCCTATAACTGCAAGTACCGTCTCGCGACTTCTATCCCCGGCTTGAGCGATCAATGTCCTCTGCAGAAATAACACCGACTCCACCCACTGCACGCAGGCGCCGGCTGTGGCTGTGGTGTATCGGCGGTTTCATAACCACCTTCATACTGATTGCCGTATCAAGCACCACGATGATCATGGTGCGCGTTGGAGATAAATTTGGAGTCGCACCCATCAAGCTCTGGCGGTTCTACCTGCGAGAATGGCCACGAGCTTTTGAGCCAGTCAACCTCGGCTCCGCGTCCACAAATCAGAGCATCCTGCTGACCGCCACCGCTCAGCACCTGCTGCTCTCTGCTGGCGGCGCGGCTGCGTTCCTGATCATCGGCTGGTTACGCCGGCGACTCAAAGACCGGTCCAGAGTGCCATGAAAACCTGTTCGGCTCATCCGCTGGAAAGACGACTTTCGTATAATGACTGATCTCAAACCCGGCCGTTATCGCCATTTTAAGGGCAACGAATACACCGTTCTTGGTATTGTGCGTCACAGCGAGACACTCGCAGAGCTGGTCCTGTATCGGCAGGAATACGGCGATCGTGGGCTGTGGGTTCGCCCTGTGGCCATGTTTCTGGAGACGGTCGAGTTTCAAGGACAAATTGTTCCCCGATTCCAGTATCTTGGTCCGGAAACCGAGGCCAGTTGACCGCCCGAGGTGCATCGTCATGGAGAATCAAGACTATTTCATCGGCTGGGGAACCTTGTCGCTGATCAACGCCGGACTTGCTCAGTCGAAAGGCCGCAGCGGGTTACTCTGGTGGCTCATTTCGATCGTCCTCGGCCCCGTTGCCACGTTGCTGATCGTGGTCCTGCCGAAAGAGCCGCAAGCTCGTTGAGCGTCACCGATGGAGTAGTGCTGAAGCCTCGATTGATGCAGAACTCTGGACTGTTCCGTCACAAACCTGATCGAGGGGCATCCTATGGGCCTGTTTGACGTCTTCGGTGGTCGCAAACGCTCGAATGTCACCGTGCTGGATGATCGTATCTGGCTCAACGGTTCGGCCAAGCTGAAAGGCATCAGGAGCGACCTCCTCGATCAACAAAAATCGAAGCTCACTGGTATATTACTGGTGGCACACTTCTCTGATGTACTGGAACAGCTTGCCGAGATCGCTTCGGAGAATGTCCACATCCCGATCAAAACCTGCCTCGCAAAGGACCTCTCAGCGCACATTGCGGCAGACTGGCCAATTAATGATTCTGTCACGCTCGCCATCATCGTTGGTGAACGCCATCCGTTACCCAAACACGATCAATTGGTGGCGCAATTCGCACAGAGTCTTCCCGTTCAAGTTCGATTGATCACGCATGTCTCGCTGGCAGACGCATTCATGAAAGCATTCGCCGGGGAATGGGTGGAAGGCCTGCTCAAAAGCTTGGGTATGAGCGAAGACGAATTCATCGAAAGCGAGATGGTCTCTCGGCGAATCAAGGCTGCTCAGTTGAAGATCGAGCAAGAAGCGTTTGGCGATTCCGACGCCCCCTCGGCCACCGAATGGCTCGCCGCCAACGTGCCGGAAATGCAGCGAGATTGATAACCTGCTTCCGTATGGAAATGTTCCAGGACTGGTTTGTCACAGCTCATCGCAACATTTGCATTAGCCCCAGAAACGCTTCAACTTACCTGGGCTCGATTGGCAAGCACAGGACCACATGGGCGTCGCTAATCACACTCTACGAGGCGTCCATAAGCACTGCTTTTCATCGAATAACCCCACCGCAATCGCTCTACCAGCAAGTGACGAGCCGCAATAGCATCCCGCGCAGATCGCGTTCGAATGAGATGCGCCGACTAACGAGCAATTCCACCCGGCGTGTACTGCGGGCGGGTTGGTGCCTGACATGTCGCTGGCGAGGGTTAGCTTTGGCGTTGGGGAGAATTGGTGCCACGGAGAGGCGTCATGTTCAAGTCGCAATCATTTTGTTGGTTATGCCTGCTATTTGCCGTAGGTTGCCACTCGTTTCCTTTTGACTTGTCCCATGGCCAGGAAGCTCCCAAAGACAGCGGCGAAACGATCAGCATCACCAGATCCAGCGGGCGCAGCACGCCAGGCACGCCGTTTACCAATTCGGCATGGGAATTCCGCCCGACGGGGGAATGTCGATATTCGAGCTCATCCAAAAAAGTTTTGAGCAATCTCCCACCCGTTGAATCCGAGTCGCAATGGCTGTCCCAAACCGACTATGAGCGATGCCGAGATCTATTATGGAAAACCCGCTTTTTCTACATGAGAGAAGAGAACGGGGAGATCGTGGCGGGCGCGAGCTACACCGGCATCGAAGTCCAGTGCGGTGACAAGAAACATCGAGTTTCTTTCAACTCGCGCAAACCGCCTCATGGGATTTCTTCATTGATGACCTTTTTGGACACGTGCGCGAAAGATGCTGATTTGAAAGCGGACGGAACCAGATAAGCAGCGACCACCCAAACCGTCTCATCGCCGCCGGACGACACAGCTCGGCAGTAGCACAGGCCGAGTGATGCGATCCCCGGAACACTAACTATGTCATCGCCCGGCACTTGTCTGATTGAGTCACGCCTGCAGATGGAAGCCGTTTGTCATGCCAGCACGAGTTGCCTTCAGGTCTACCCTTGGCTGCGACCAGCGCGAGCACTTATGTTCTCATCTGCCAGTAACTGTCCGCGACTAGAGGATGTCGCAATCGGACTGACTTGGGCCGTGCGACAAAAGTCCCTGCAGAGCTGACAGCCATCTCAACTTGAGGGAGCAACCAAGTGAATCATCGAGGGCTTTATCCGACGGGTGCGGGTATGCATTGCCTGTGGAATCCGGCGGCGTTCGCCGCGGTCAACGACTATGACTCATGGGCCAAAGAACTTGAGCAAGACAAGGACATCGAACGGCACATTCGAGCCGGCGCCTTCGTGCCCTTGAACATCGGCTCTGATGGAGCGATGGAGATCGAGATCCGCGTGGGCACACCAGAGGCGCCAGCCACGCTGAACGAACGCGAAACGCAGTACTTGATCGTTGCTTCTCAGCCGTACCTGCTGCGATCGACCGGAGCGATCGGTGTCAGCGGCATCGAAGAGGTTTCGTACCCCGTTTCGCGGCGTGCCGGTTCCGTGTCCTTGCCCAATGGTGACTACGCGGTGACGGCTCACTTGATTGCCTGGGACGAAGAGCCCGGTATGCAAACCGACGATGGCCCAGCTCCGGGGGCACTGCCCGATTATCTCGTGCTGATTAATCCGGCGAAACCCGGTACCGAATTCCGCACAGCCATCGGGACGTTCAAGTAGCAACCAACTCCTGGAACGAGGGATCAACCAAATTCGACGCGACGCATCATTTGCCGCTGGCGGTTTACGACCCACGACTTCTAACGTAGCTCGTAGGCTGAGTTCTGGGCTCGTCTGTTCGAGCCCAACTCAATCACGGACATCGGACCAAGGGTGAAGCAGACAGGTGCGTCCATGTCGAATCCTGACTGTCCAGCTCCGCACAATCGCGATCCAGCATCGAGCAGTTCATCTCGAGTCGACGTTCTCTTTCTGGCACTGGTGATCTTTGTTGATTTGCTCCTCGGACGCGGAGTCGTGCACTCCCTTAGCATGCAGTATCAATGGCGACTGATCTTGGCCTTTAAGCTCTTCGCCTGGGTGTTCTATCTGACGCCGTACTATCTCGATTGGCGAAAGTCGCGCCGTCCCCCGCAGTTCACGGGCGCCTGGCACTGGGCAGTGACTTTGGCGGTAACACTACTGTGTTTAGACACCGCGGGTGCAGCTTTATTGGCAACGCAGCCCCATTAACCCTTCACATTTGCCGCTCCGTTGACCTCACCATGTTTACCATGTTTCAGATCACACGGCACATCTGGCTGGGTCGGTTCGCCTCAAGGCTACTGCTCGACAACCTGCAGGAAGCGCGGATCACACACATCGTCAACGTCGGTGAATCCACGCCTCAACTTCAGCTGTCCGACGGACCGTTTCGTCGCATCGAATGGACACCAATTGAAGATCTGGTACCAATGCAGATCCCGCTGGCGATATCGTCGCTAACGATCTTGCATGAGTGCATCTGCGACGCGGACAGTAATGACTACGTGCACTGCGTCGCCGGCCAGAACCGCTCACCAACGATACTCTGGCTTTACCTAACTGCCTGCGGCCTCGAACTCACTGCCGCGAAACGACTGATCGAATCACATTCCTACGATGCCATTCCGGGGCATCCGAAGCTCACCACCACAGCCCTCGTTGCGGCAGTCATCAGCCACGGTTCGGCCACCTTTCTGCCCTACCCCCGGCCTTTGGCATTCCAGCCGATCCCGTCTTGAGCATGTCCCACACTCGGAAAACAAAACACAGAGTTCTGCGACCACCTGAGCCATTGAGCCAAACTCGGCGCATAAAAAAAGCTGATACCATTGCTGGTATCAGCTATAAATCCGGCAGTCTCCTACTTTCGCTCTTGTGGGAACTATCATCGGCCCCGAGAACCTTAACCTGCGAGTTCGGAATGGGATCGGGTGTTTCTTCTCAGGCATTGCCACCGGAAAGTCCCCTGATTGCTCAGGGGAGTATAAATATGGCACAGTTCACGTAACGAACACGAACAAGCTTTCATCCATTAGTACGGGTCAGCTACAGCACTTGCATGCTTTACACATCCCGCCTATCAACCTGGTAGTCTTCCAGGGGATTTTCGGACATAGTCCAACGAAACCTTATCTTGGGAGCAGCTTCGCGCTTAGATGCATTCAGCGCTTATCTGTACCGAACTTAGCTACCCTGCGCTGCCACTGGCGTGACAACAGGAACACCAGAGGTTCGTCCCTCCAAATCCTCTCGTACTAAAGAGAGAACCCCTCAAGTTTCGTACGCCCACGGTAGATAGGGACCGACCTGTCTCACGACGGTCTAAACCCAGCTCACGTACCACTTTAATCGGCGAACAGCCGAACCCTTGGGAGCTTCTTCACCCCCAGGATGTGATGAGCCGACATCGAGGTGCCAAACCCCCTCGCCGCTATGGACGCTCGGAGGGGATCAGCCTGTTATCCCCAGAGTACCTTTTATCTGTTGAGCGACGGCCTTTCCACAAAGAACCGCCGGATCACTAAGTCCGACTTTCGTCTCTGCTCGACTTATCAGTCTCGCAGTCAAGCACCCTTATACCTTTGCGCTCTACGCCTGATTGCCAACCAGGCTGAGGGTACCTTTGAACTCCTCCGTTACCTTTTTGGAGGAGACCGCCCCAGTCAAACTGCCCAACTGAAACTTTCTTGGACCAGGATTCACTGTATCCAGTTAGAACTCAAACGTGGCCAGGGTGGTATTTCACCGTTGGCTCCATGAGGGCTAACGCCCCCACTTCATAGCCTCCCACCTATCCTACACAAGACACGCCTAAGGCCAATATCAGCCTGCAGTAAAGGTTCATGGGGTCTTTCCGTCTAGCCGCGGGTATGTGGCATTTTCACCACAACTACAATTTCACCGAGTCGCTGTTTGAGACAGTGCTTCAGTCGTTACGCCATTCATGCAGGTCGGAACTTACCCGACAAGGAACTTCGCTACCTTAGGACCGTCATAGTTACGGCCGCCGTTTACCGGAGCTTCGGTTGTGGGCTTTACCTTGCGGCTGACCCCCTTCTTTAACTTACCGGCACCGAGCAGGCGTCACTCTCTATACATCCTCTTACGAGTTAGCAGAGAGCTGTGTTTTTAGTAAACAGTCGCTGAAGCCGATTTACTGTGACCACTTACGTGGCACCCCTTATCCCGAAGTTACGGGGCCATTTTGCAGAGTTCCTTAAACAGCGTTCTCTCGAGCACCTGAGGCTACTCGCCTCGCCTACCTGTGTCAGTTTTAGTACGGTCACATACTCACTTTTACGGCTTTTCTTGATTACCCATTGACTCTGCAGCCACAACCAATCGACTGCTTTGTCGCCGAGCAACGTCCCCGTATTAGTATAGAGCAGCGGCGGTTCAGGAATATTAACCTGATTCCCATCGTCTACGCCTTTCGGCCTTGACTAAGGGGCCGACTAACCCTGGGCGGATTTCCCTTGCCCAGGAAACCTTAGGCTTTCGGTGTGCGGGATTCTCACCCGCATTATCGTTACTCATCCCGGCATGATCACTTCTGTAGTCCGTTAGTACGCCTTCCGATATACCGTGTATCTACTACAGAACGCTCCTCTACCATCATTTCTGATCCGCAGCTTCAGCGAATAACTTACTCCCTATCATTGTCGGCGCGTCAATACTCGACCGGTAAGCTATTACGCACTTTTTAAATGGTGGCTGCTTCTAAGCCAACATCCCGGCTGTCTTCGTACTGACACATCCTTTTTGACTAAGTTATTCTTAGGGGCATTAGCTGGCGGTCTGGGTTGTTTCCCTCTCGACAATGGAGCTTATCCCCCACTGTCTAACTCCCGAGATAGTCTTATTGGTATTCGGAGTTTGGTTAGGAGGGGTACCCGGTGAGGGCCCCGCTCCAATTCAGTATCTCTACCCCCAATAAGTAGTGGCTCGAGGCTAACCCTAAAGTTATTTCGAGGAGAACGAGCTATCTCTACGTTTGATTAGACTTTTACTCCTCCCCACAGGTCGTCCCCTGATTTTTCAACACCAGTGAGTTCGGTCCTTCACGCGGTCTTACCCGCGCTTCAACCTGCCCATGGGTAGATCACGTAGGTTCGCGTCTGCCGCCGTTGACATAGTCGCCCTATTCAGACTCGGTTTCCCTTTGACTACGGCCCATAAAGCCTTAATCGGCCAACGACAGCAACTCGCCGGGTCATTATGCAAAAGGCACGCCATCGCCCAACTACGGGCTTTGACCGCTTGTAAACACACAGTTTCAGATTCTTTTCACTCCCCTCTCGGGGTTCTTTTGATCTTTCGCTCGCGCTACTTTTCACTATCGGTCGGCAACATATACTTAGCCTTAGGAGGTGGGCCTCCCTGATTCAGACCGGATTCCACGTGGCCGGCCGTACTTGGGTACACACTAAGAGGTAATCAGCAGATCGTACGGGACTGTCACCCTGTATCGCGCCCCTTTCCATAGGCTTCTGACTGCAGTTACTTTGTAACTCAAATGTGTGCCCCGCTACCCCACTAGCATGCTAGTGGTTTGGGCTGTTCCCTTTTCGCTCGCCACTACTAAGGGAGTCGAGTTTTCTTTTTGCTCCACCAGTTACTTAGATGTTTCAGTTCACTGGGTATCTGAGGATCCCGGGATTATCGCTCGCTTAGCAGCTCCCCCGGGCTTATCGTAGCTTGCAACGCTCATAGATTGCCGCCAAGACATCCACTGTGTGCTCTTGCTTGCTTGTTCATGTTCGTTTCGTGTCTGCAATGTTACTTGCAGATTCACTGTGCCAAATTGTCAAAGATCGAAGAGTTTTGTCGCAGTTGCCTGCGGCGGGCGGATGTTAGTTGGGTCGCGGTGGCGGTTCAAGTTCTCGACTTGGTTTTCGTCACGATTGCGGAACCAACTTCCCATCAGTCCGTTTATATGGAGACGACCGGCTTCGAACCGGCAACCTCAGGCTTGCAAAGCCAGCGCTCTCCCAATTGAGCTACGTCCCCGCGAGATGGGATTGGGCGCACGAGGATTCGAACCTCGGACCTCAGCCTTATCAGGGCTGCGCTCTAACCAACTGAGCTATGCGCCCGCGGACAAGATTTTTCGCCTATCGAGGCTCGGTTGTAAAGCGTCCTGTAAGGGAAGCCCTTTCGACCGGCCAACTTTGCGGCAGCACTGCGAGTTTGTCCTCACCCGCAATCGCTTCGGCGGCATTTTGACAACTATATATGCGGCGCAGAGACCAGGACGTTCGCGGTCGGCCCACCGCACAAAGTAGAAACCAGCGAACTATGTTCGGCCATCGCCACCGGCCCGCTTGAGGAGCTTGGCGAAGCTTTGCCAGACGCGTAGACCCTCGGGACTTCAGCGGTGATGAGCTTTTCGGCCCCACGGCTGATCCCCGAGTTGTCAGCAACTTCTTGACCCCGCACCTGTGAGGGGTAGACTTCTGCGTTCGCTGCGAGGTTCGCAGGCGGGCGCAAGGAGTTGAGCCGATGTGGCCGCAACATCATGTGCTCGCATGATTTATGGAAGCTAACCGAGCAGCGATCCGGGGAGCCTGATGGATGCCTCTTTCCAGCGATTTCAGGGAGTTAGTCAGATCCCGGTGCGACATCGTGTCGTTGATTGGCGAGTCGGTCACCCTGATCCCCGAGCGTGGCGGAGCTGAGTACAAATGTTTGTGCCCATTCCACGACGACCACAACCCATCAATGAGGGTTTATCCCGAGCGTCAAAGTTTCCGCTGCTGGTCCTGCAACGAGGGTGGAGACATCTTCACTTGGACCATGAAGCGGGACAACGTGCCGTTTCCGGAAGCTCTGGAGATCCTGGCTCACCGGGTCCACCTAGAGGTCCCAAAGCGAAGTGCGAAGGAGGCGCAGGAGGCGTCGTTCAGAGCAGATGTCTTCGACGTCCTGTCGTGGGCAGAGGGAGTTTTTCACGACTATCTGATGAAGAGCCCGGATGCTCAGATAGCGCGCGATTACTTGCGAGGACGGGGGTACACAGAGCAGACCCTTCAGCAGTGGCGGCTGGGCTTTTCGCCGGACGACTGGACTTGGTTAAGCCGCCAGGCCGGGGCAAAGTTCTCGGATGCCGAACTGGTCGAAGCTCGGTTAAGTAAGGAGAGAGACGGCAAGTCAGGCTGTTACGACTTTTTCCGAGGACGTGTCCTGTTTCCGATTCGCGACGAACAATCGCGCGTTGTTTCATTTGGAGGACGCCTTGTGCCTGGGGTCGGCAGCCCAGACGGACAGAAATATCTAAACACCGCAGACTCGCCAGTCTTCCATAAAAGCAAAATCCTGTTTGGCTTGCCGGCCGCTCGACCGACCATCGGCCAAGAGAAGTCCGTGCTGGTGGTGGAAGGGTACGCAGATTGCGTTGCTTGCCATCAACACGGAGTGAAGAACGTGGTGGCCACCTTGGGCACCGCACTGACAGAATCCCACTGTGCTCGTTTGAAACTGTTCGCCCCACACGTCGTGTTACTTTACGACTCTGACGAGCCGGGTCAGAACGCCGCCGCCAAGAGCGTTGGCATGTTGCTCGGACAAAGCGTCGATTTGCGAGTGCTGACATTGCCGTCGGGAAAAGACCCGGACGAGTACCTGAAAACTCACAGCGCGGATTCGCTGCGAGAACTAGCCAAGCAGGCACCGGAGGCTTGGGAGTTTCGATTGAATTGGGAGATCAGGAAGCATGGCCGTGACTCCATCAATAGTCGTGAGCTGATCCTCACCGAGATGCTCAACCTGCTGGCGTCGATCCCCAAATTCGAAGGGTCGCCTCGGGAATCGATCGTGTTAGGACGAATTGCCTCGAAACTAAGGCTCAGCGAGCCGGAAGTTCGGGCTCAATTGCAACGAGTGAGATCCGAGCAAGCCCCGCAATCTTTTCGACCTATATCTAGAGACAAGCCTGCTGAGCCTCAGCGGGTCATCACCTTTTACAGAAGGCCACTGTCAAAAGATGACAAGCTGGATGTGGAACTGTTGGAGATCCTGCTTGTCAGACCTGAGTTAGCCGTTCGCACGCGAACACAGATTGGTGAGGACGATGTCTTAAATCCGGATCTGCGCGAGTTGCTGCAGATGATTTACGACCTCGTTGATCACGAAGAACTGCCCACGTTCGAACGGATCATGTTGCAGACGGAGAAGAACGAGCTGAAGTCACTGCTGGTCTGGCTGGAGAACCAGGCTCGTACGAAGGGAATCGAACAGAAACTTCTGGACGCCGTGGATGGTGTGCCTAAGTTCTATCTACAGAACCTGGATCACCTGAAGTGGCGCCGTGAAAAGTTGTCTCATGAAGCGTACTTGGATCGCGAGGCGCTGAGCCCCGAGCAAGAGGATCCTCTCGCTCGGCTCAAGAAGGCGTCCACGTTCCATAAGAAGCGGAATACTGACCGGCGGCAAGGCTTCGGCGAAAGCTGACCAACCACCAAAGGAACTGCTCGTGCATAAAGTCGACGAATCCCTGAACGACTTGATCACTCTTGGTCTGAAGCAAGGTCATCTGACCTTCACGCAGGTCAACAACTACCTGCCCGACGAAGCGGTCAACCCGGAGAAGCTCGACAACCTGCTGATGTCGCTCGAAGAACTCAGTCTGGAAATCATTCCGGATGAAGTAACCGATGAGCCTGTCGTCGCCCGGAAGCGCAGTCGATCGAAGCCCATTTCTGAAGTGGACTACGACGACGAAGCGTCCGGCAGCGGACGTCGCAAAGGCACCAGCGATCCCATTCGTATGTATCTGACACAGATGGGCGAGATCCCGCTGCTGACGCGCGAAGAGGAAATTGCGCTCGCCAAGAAAATTGAAATTACTCGCAAGCGGTTCCGTCGCGAGTTGCTCGAAAATGATTTCGCGATGCGAGCTACCATCGACGTGCTAACGCGCGTCTTCATGTCCGAGTTGCCGTTTGATCGCACGATCAAGACGTCGCAGACCGAGGGCCTGGAGAAGATACAGATCCTCGCCCGCATGCCGCACAACTTGCGGACGCTGGAAAACTTGCGGCGCGCCTATGTCACCGAAGCCGAGACGCTGGTTCTCGATAGCTCCATTCCAACGCATGAGCGCCGGCACCGCGAAGCTCTGCTCCGAGTGAAGCGTCGCAAGATGGTGACGCTGGTGGAAGAACTCAGCATTCGCACGCAACGGCTGCAGCCTGTCATGCGTCGGCTGGAACAGATCTCCGAGCGTATGACGGACCTCGAGCACAAGCTCAACAAGCTGAAGGCTCAGAAGGTCGTTTCCGACGACAAGAACTCGATTCAGACCGAGCTGCGCGACTTGATGGTGATGACACTGGATACTCCGGCCGTACTGCGTGAGCGAGTGCGTCGCATCAAGGCCCGCTTCGAGGAATACGAGCAGGCGATGAAGGACCTGTCCGGTGCGAACCTGCGGCTGGTGGTGTCCATCGCCAAGAAGTATCGCAACCGCGGCATGAGCTTCCTGGATCTGATTCAGGAAGGTAATACCGGCCTGATGCGTGCTGTTGATAAATATGAATATCGTCGCGGGTATAAATTCTCGACGTATGCCACTTGGTGGATTCGACAGGCTATTACCCGAGCGATCGCCGACCAGGCGCGCACGATCCGCATTCCAGTGCACATGATCGAAACGATGTCGCGGCTACGACGTGTAGCGAAGGAGATGGTGCAGGCGCTGGGTCGCGAACCCACTATCGAAGAAGCCGCCGAAGCCGCTGGCATCACGATTGAAGAAGCCAAGCGCGTGATGCGGATCTCGAAAAACCCCGTCAGTCTGGACCGCCCCGTTGGCGACAACGCGACCGCCTCGTTCGGCGAGTTCTTACCCGATCAAGGCACCGACAGCCCCGTCAGCACCACCACGCAGGAAATGCTGAAGGACAAGATCGACGTTGTGCTGAAGACGCTGACTTATCGCGAACGCGAGATCGTGAAGCTGCGTTACGGCCTGGGCGATGGCTACACCTACACGCTCGAAGAAGTGGGCCGCATCTTCAAAGTGACCCGCGAACGAGTCCGCCAGATCGAAGCCAAAGCCGTCCGCAAGCTGCAACACCCCGTCCGCAGTTGCCAGCTCAAAGGTTTTCTCGAAAGCCTCGCCGTCGCGTACTAGCTGCCAGCGATGAATCAGCAAGTCGATCTACCAACACACCAGCAGCCGCGAAATAGAACTTCGCGGCTGCGTGTTTGTCTGAGCGTGTTCTCAAGTACGTTGATACTCGGCTCCGTCGCACTTTGGGTAATGCAACCAACTGGGTTGATCGCATTGCTATACGTTCCTGTGGGTGGATGGGTAACTGTCGGACTACTCACGGCTGTGATGGGACAGGGACACCGATGGCGACAGAGTTTAATCGCGAGCTGGCTGACTCTGTGCATCGTCCTGTCTGAGCCTGTGTGGTCGATACCGCGTGGGTGGTTCCAGGCGCCATTCGAACGGCGATTGCGTGTTGTCAGCCTCAACTGCAACGTCGGTAACCAAGCTGCCGCTCGCGAAGTGATCAAGCTGCGCCCGGACCTCGTCCTGTTTCAGGAGACAGTCTCCAAACCTGTCGCTCAAGAGGTGGCTCGCGAACTCTGGGCGGATACCGGTGCGGTGGCGGCAACTGCCGAGTGCTCCATCATCGCGGACGGAAACTTACGCGTGCTGGCCGCAGATCCGGCAGCGGCATTCGTACTCTGTGAATGGACCACTCGTGCCGGCGAATCATGCCTGGTGGCTTCCGTCAGACTCGCACCACCAGCGACTCGACTGGACTTGTGGAATGATGCCGCTCGCCAGGAGCACGCAGACCGGTGCCGGAATCGGGCTCAAGTCATCGAGCATCTGCTGAAGCTGATTGCCAAGCATCATAAGGCACACCAACTCGTGCTGATCGGCGGCGACTTCAACACGGTGCCCAAAGATCGTACGTTGCTCAATGCCCTGTCCTCGCAAGCCGAGTTACAGTTCAGAGACAGTTTTTCACTCGGTGGAGTTGGTTGGGGAGACACGGTGTTGAACGACTTCCCATTCCAGCGCTTCGACCAGATCTGGCTGACTCAGAAAGGCTCAATCCCGGGCGTACGCTGCGCGGCGGTTGGTACGGCGAACTCGGACCATCGCCTGGCTCTATGCGACATCGGCCGCTAGCGCTGTGAGTATTTGCTGCGGAAACGTGGGGCACGTGGCCGCAGGCCGGATGAGGGGACCGAGCGTCACGTCACTACGACTCCTCGCATAAACTATTCCCCTCGCCCCTTCGGGCAGAGCGGTTCGGGGTGAAGAGCGACGCCAGCTTTCAGCAGCGGATGAAACACGAATAAGAATTCGCATGCTATTCCAGCACTTGTTAACTTCACTCCCAGTAGTTGACAAACCCCTGTTTCGAAACCACTTTTGGCGATTCCATTGAAAGCCGCAACTCGACGCTTGGCCGAGTTTAGCCAGCCTGTTACTCAATTCGCTTTTATCTGCGACATTGAAATGTACCTGAATGAACGAGTTGTTTTTCCTAAAGCAATTGAATGATTCGCCAGGCGATACTGCGATTCTTCGCGAGTATGCTCGCTGGTTGAGTGATCGTGGCGACCCGCGGGGTCAGCACCTCTCCGCCGAACTTGACTTCTACGAGGCCGAGAAACAATTCGCACAAGCAGAGCAGCATCTTGGCGGCCTTCGCGGTAGTCGCCCACAAGATTTCGAGTGGTTGAACAGCGTACTCCCGATGGTGACGCGGGCTCCCGTTTCGGGAATCTTCTATTCAACGGCGTCTCCTGACGATCCTCCGTTTGTTCAACTCGGTGACTTTTGCGGTCGCAGTACTGTTGTCGGGATCATAGAAGCACAAAAAGTGTTCTTTCGTATTCCGGCGGGCCACAGCGGTATCATAACAGAAATATATGTTTGCAATGGCACACCTGTTACGGCGGGTGACAAGCTATTGAATATCATTCGACCGCAGAAAGCTGATGTCCTACAAGTGAGGCTCAGATAATCAAGCATTGCACGGGAGTTGCAGCCGGTGGGCCTTCTGTTTTTGGACCATTCCACCGGAAACCGCATCGAACATGGCAGGTACGGAGTGCATGTGATCCAAGGACTCAGCCGCGGTAAGCGGCCTCAATGGCGGCGACGTCGATCTTTTTCATCTCCATCATCGCCTCGAACGCGCGTTTGGCGACTGCGCGATCGGGATCGGTGAAGGCTTTTATCAGCACTATGGGTGTAATCTGCCAGGAGATACCCCATTTGTCTTTACACCAGCCGCACATACTCTCTTCGCCGCCGTTCCCGACGATCGCGTTCCAGTAACGATCCGTTTCAGCTTGATCGACAGTAGCAACCTGAAACGAAAACGCTTCGCTCTGCTTGAACTCCGGCCCGCCATTGAGGCCGATGCAAGGAATGCCCATCACGTTGAACTCGACCGTCAACACGTCCCCTTCCTGACCGGACGGAAAATCGCCCGGCGCGCGATGCGCTGCTCCCACGGATGAATTCGGGAAGGTTCTGGCGTAGAACTTCGCTGCTTCCTCAGCGCCACCATCGTACCACAGGCAAATCGTATTCTTGGCTGGCTCGATCATGTTGTTTCTCCGTCGAGGTCATTGGTCTCAAGCATGATGTTGAAGTCTTCAGCTTCGGAATTCCAGAACTCCGCAGGCATCGTGCTGATCAGAGTGCCCGCCGGTTCCTTCACGATGGGCAGCCCGGATTCGGAAGATGGCCATCGCGTCTGGGAACGGCAGCGCGAAGTCACCTTTGCGAATGACTTCTGGTTAGGTAGATCGCCTGTCACACAAAATCAGTATCAAGCGGTAACAGGCACCAATCCGACGGACCATGAGCAGCTTGCGGACGCCCCGATTGACTCAGTGAGCTGGGAAAAGGCAACTCAGTATTGCCACAAGCTCACCGAACTAGACCGCGAAGCCGGAGTGCTCCCTGAGGGCTGGGCGTATCGGCTGCCGACGGAAGCGGAATGGGAATACGCCTGCCGGGCAGGAAGCTCGGAGCCGCGGCATGGTCCACCGCAGGATACTGCGTGGTATCATGATAATGCGGACGAACGACCACACTCCGTTGGTCAGAAGACGCCCAACGCGTGGGGCTTTCAGGACATGCTCGGCAATGTCTGGGAATGGTGTCAGGACTGGTTCTATGTGGGTTGTCGGTCCGTTCGCGGGGGGAGCTATTTCAACAGTGCTCGCTTTTGCCGTTCAGCTCAGCGCTGGGGCTATGGGTCGTTTCCAGGACGCTACCTCGGTTTTCGGGTGCTCGCTGCCAGGACGGGCTCATTCGACCTGACTCCTCCGATCGATGGCTTTCCGGCCCAAGAACGCATCTTCGACGCTATCGAGGCGAACGATTTCGACCTGGCATTACGAATGATCACCGCCGATCCCGCTGCGGTCGAGTCCGTAGATGGCATCCCGCCGCCGCTGCACGATTGCATCTACCATGATAATCCAGAATGGCTGGAGTGGCTGTTGGATCACGGAGCCAACATCGAACGCCGCGAACAGGACTACGGTTCGACGCCGCTCAAGGCCGCTGTAATCCATCGTCACAAGGGGATTATCAGAACTCTGATTGAGCGAGGCGCGGATACCACGCGCGCCATGAACGTTGCTCAACGCGGATTGGCCGGTGCCTTCGAAGATGATCCGCGCCTTGACCGCGCAGGATATCAAGAAATCATCGAATTACTTCGAGAGCTTGGAGTCAGATAGGGCCAACCTCATCCTCCTCCGCTTGAACGAACGTATGAGCAACCACGTTAATGGTTGGCTTGCCCGGAGTCGCGTGGATATAACAGTCGGCATGAACACCAATGAAATCCTCACACAACTGAAATCTCTCGGCGACGATGCTCGGCGCAAGCACAACATTAAGGCGGGCGCGCCGGACAATCAGTTCGGCGTGAAACTCGGCGACATTCGCACGCTGGCCAAGAAGATCAAGACTGATCACGAACTGGCGCTCAAGCTGTGGGAAACCGGCAACGTCGAAGCGCAGCTCCTCGCCACGCTCATCATCAAGCCGAAGTCGCTCTCCGCCGACGAAGTCGACAAGCTGACTCGCTCGACGACGTGTGCTCAGGTAGCAGACTGGCTGAATTCGTATGTCGTCGCGGAGCATGCCGAGAAGGAAACTCTGCGTCAGAAGTGGATGAAGCCGAAGGAAAAGGATCGCTGGGCTGCCCGCGCTGGCTGGCACTTCACTGCCAGCCGTATCAATAAAGGTGCCACCGATCTCGACCTGCCCGCGCTGCTGGACCGCATCGAGAAGGAGATGCCCAAAGCGGCGCCAGAAATCCAATGGACCATGAATAACACACTGGCCGCGATCGGCATCCACGACGTCAAGCTCCGCAAACGCGCCGTCGCCATCGGCGAAAAGATCGGCCTCTACCGCGACTGGCCGGTCTCAAAAGGCTGCATCATCCCTTTCGTGCCCATCTGGGTGGACGCGATGGTACAACGCCAGGCGTGAGCAGAACGGCAGGTTCTTGCCTCAGCCTGACGTGTGCGAGCCCGATTTGGAATAAAAGAGCAGAACCAACTGTTCGTGGATGCCGATGGCACGCCCCGATTGAGTTGAGCATCAGCACCGGGCCATCCAGCCGATGGAGTTGAAAGAATGGCACGTTCGAACATAGCCACGCTGGAGGCCGCCAACGCCGCACTTATCGTTGACGGAAACCTCGACGCGGTTGGTGACTACTTTACCACCGACTACGTGGCGCACGTCACCGGACGGGACATTTCCGGCGGACACGACGTGGTGAAGAGAATCATCCGCGAGTATCGGCGAGCGTTCTCCGAGATCGAGATTGACATCGAAATCCTCGTCAAAGCAAAGAACCGGATTGCGTGGCAGCGAACTCTGACGGCTTTACACACGGGTGCGTTCAAGGGGTTTCCAGCGACAAGACGGCCGATTGTCTGGCGAGATATGGTTGCTACCGAATTTCGTGATGGCCTGATCGCCGAGGACTGGGTCATCACGGACCTCGCCGAGAAACTGCTGCTGGCACGCAAACAGTGACAGGGTAATCTGCGGACATAACAACTGAGCATTGGACCTACGGCACAAAATGCTCGCAAGCCAGATACCGCTTAACACGGGCGACGAACGGAGACACCGCGATGATTCGAACTCGATTTGTGGTGGTGGCGCTAGAAGCGCGTTGAAAAAGGCACCTATCGCGTCGATACCGCGAAACAACCTCGGGAAATTGACGTCACCACCGAGGGCCGCGACGGAACTGAGAAGGGTATTTATGTCATTGAGGGCGATGACCTGAAGCTGTGTCTCGCGACGAAGAGCGGTCAACGGCCGGGCAAGTTTGCTACCCAGAAAGGCACCGATCAGATCCTGATCGTCTTGCGACGCGCTGGTTCGGTGCCTGCCGAGAATCCCCCTGCGAAAGCCAATCCCGGTTCGTCAGTGAAGAACGCCCTCGCCGAAAAACCGACGGGTACCCGATCCTTCCGCATGGGCTTTACCGGCTTCGTGCCTGATATCACTCTGGAAGCCGTGACCGGCTCGCACAAGTTCTGCCGTGAGAACGGCGACCTGCTCGCCCACCATATTGAAGGCGTACCGTGGGCCGAGGCGCTGAACGATCAACCTCTTCCGAAAGCCTTGCTGGATGACTGGCGAGGCAAAAAATCAGCGACGCCGCCAAAGGGAAAGGTTTACCTTGCGATCGCGCCCGGACGCGGTGAACTGAAGCTGTCGGACAAAGCGGGGCCTCTACCGAAGGAACTGAAGGGTAAGGCATACAATGACCCGCTCGTCCTGAAGGCGTATCTGAACTACTGCCGCAAGGCCGTTGACTTCTTCAATCCCGATTATCTGGCCATCGGGATTGAAATGAATGAGATCAATGATCAAGGCTCCAAGGTGTGGCAGAGCTATGTCACCCTGCACAAGCACGTCTATACCGAATTGAAGAAGGAGCACCCGAAGCTGCCGATCTTTGCGTCGTGGACGCTGCACAATATGTATAAAAAGCGAGCCGGTATGTTGAAGAACTGGAAAGAACTGATGCCGTACAATGATCAGATTGCGGTCAGCTATTATCCGTTCTTCATGCCCGACGCGGACCGCATTGCCGCTCTGGACTGGATGACGAAAGAGTTCGACGAGTTCAAGAAACCGTACGCGATGGTTGAGACCGGCGACGCTGCCGAACGCCTGCCTCTGCCCTCAGCGAAAGTCGTTATTGAAGGCAATCCGGAGAAGCAGGAAGCCTATTTACGTGCTCTACTGGCTTTGGCGCAGAAGCGTGAGTTCTCGTTCGTCGTGAGCTTTATTCATCAAGACTACGACGCCCTATGGGAGCGGATCAAGGCCGGTGCCCCCGAGTTGTTCATGGCTTGGCGCGACTGCGGCTTGCTCGATGAAAAAGGCAATAAACGCCCCGCTTATCAAGCCTGGAAAGATTATTTGGAACTTCCACTGAAGTAGTAGGCACATTCCGTGGTGCAAGATTACTGCGGCTTGAGTGCGCCGATGTATGCCGACTCGCCACCCGGCATTGACTCGACCCCGGCACGACTCAGCGTGCCGTCCTTCGCCGGTCGCATCAATCCGATGTCAGGCAGACTGCCATCGGACTTGCGTGGCTTGAGCAACTCGGCCTCATCGAGACTAACAAAGTCTTGGTCCGTCAGCTTCAACTCAAGCGTAAATGAATTATCAACGACTTCACATTTGGCGGCATTGAAGTTGGTAATATCTCGGCGAGATTTATAGCTCAGATTCCGGAACAATCGATGATCGTAACCTAAGATCTCGGTTCGATTGTCCGTCAGCCGTCCCTGCATGTTGAAGTTGGTGCCGTTGCGAAAAGCCGTGTTGTTGATCCAGTCGCAGCCGCCCGGATGATGATTGGCATAGAACCCGCTCGCCTTGTTCCTGACGGCGACGCAGTTCTGTACGACGTGCCGAGGGATCGGATCCGGCAGTTCGTTCGCCGGATGAGAGCCATAGCCGCCAGCCTTGAATCCGTTGCCATTCGCCAGCGATTCGAACTTCGTTGAATACCCGCTATAGGCGGCCCAGCAATTCTCGAATCTCACCGCCTCGCTGGCGCTGATGCAGTCATAGCCGTCATCGCTGTTGAACCATGCCCGGCAGCCGCGAAAGATGTTTCCCGTGCTGCCTTTAGTCGGATGACACCCGAATCCGTCGACGTTCTCACCTTTGCCATTCTCGGAAGTGTAATCCCAATTATTCCACGCATCACAATTCAGAAACAGGTTATCCGAACCACGCACATGATAAATACCAATCGCCTGACCATCATGCATGGTGAGTCGTTCAAACACGTTATGACTGCCCTGACTCTCGACGCAGATGGACTGCGTGTGCTCCATCTTTCCGACCTGCACGCCGATGATATCCAGGCCCATTAAATGGATCCACGAGCCGCTGACGTAGAACGCGGTGCAGCGGACATCGGTGAGTTTGATCGCCGAGAAATCGAAGACCGGCGCTTCGTTCTCATACGGCCGATAGGTGATGGGTTGTCCGGGCTTGCCACTTATATTTAACACCGTCACGCGGCCAAAAATTCCCTTCCGCTGCGTGATGTGCGCTGTGGTCATCTTGTAGACGCCGCCACGAAGATAAATCGTGTCACCGGGAGCAGCCGCGCCCTGTGCCCGCTGCACCGTCGCGAAGGGTTTCTCCAGACTTCCCGCAGCCGTGTCGTCACCCGCTGGAGCAACGTACCATGAATCCGCCACTGCCGAGACGGCACAAGCGTGAAACAGGCCTTGCACGAGCAGACAAGCCGCGATCCAGGCCAGACCGCGTTTGGCGAACATATTGAGAATGCCGATCATCTTGCTTTCCGATTCATTTACAGAGCCACTCCGTCTGCAATTTATACTCGACGTGGCACATCGAACTCCATCTCGGAAGCGACAGGCTGTTGAGGGATGTCTGGCACGACGTCATCGTGTCCATCCTGCTGAGAACCCTGTAATCCAAGGCTCGTCGAGAACGTGCCTCACGTTATTACTCAACCTGCCGACCAGAGGATAATTTGAAGAGATCGTTCCGGGCGGATAGTCTCTTGTGCACATCTCGGCGTTTCTGTTCGGGCTGCTGATTACCAGCGGCGCCGAATCGATCGGTTCTCGATTACTGCTGGAGCCCATCATGACGAACGCTTCTTCGTTGACGCCGCCTTCAACGACAGACTCTAACGGCGTCAAGAAACGTCGCTCGCGAGTTGAGAAGCTTGTAGTGTGGCTCTTGATCGCAGCCCTGGGATGCGTCGCTGCGTGGGAAGGTTCGCAGCGGTGGGGGTATAACCAAACGCTGTCGCAGTTGCAGTCCAGAATACAACAGGGCGACAAGGCAGATAGCCATGACCTGACCCTGGGTGAAGCCCGCCTGCTGGTTCATGGCTGGCCTGTGGAGACCATCGCACCAAGGAACCTCGGCAAGGATGTCGAACTGAAATGGCGAAGCCTCTTCAAGGAGTTTCGTATTCAAATACAGCTTGGCCAGCAGGATCTGGTGCTATCACTCCGAGCCAGCGGAGATCCGGAGGAACCTTCCGAACCGGTGCCATCCATCGAGCCGCTCGTGTCGGCCTCGATGCTGAAGGCGCATTACCTCACCGAGTTACCGTACCGTCAAATTGGTAACGCCGGGTTATCGCAATCAGACACTCCGATGTTACTCCTCGACACCAGTGAGCCGCGATACGCGCCGAACGTCAGCAGTCAGGTAGAACGCGGTGTCCTAGTTCGGGAGCTTGGCCGGCAGGCTCTGATCATCGCCGCCAGCGAAGAACTGGGTTTCGAGCTGCCACCACCGCATCGGCCCGTTTTCGCACCAGAACTGATGCGTGCGTTTCATCTGGTGCTGCGAGGCAATAAGGAGCGCGAAGAAGGTAATATTGAGTTTGCTCAGCGACTCTACGAGACCGCGCTGCAGGCGTCGCCGAACTACACAACGGCGATCTTCCAGCGTGCTCGGCTGGCCAACACGCAGCAGCGCTGGAAAGACGCTGTCGTTGATTATCACCATCTACTGAAACTGCTGCCCGGCGACGCGATCTGCCACTTGTTGCGCGGTCGCGTTTTCGAGATTCAGGGAGACCACGCCGCCGCTATCGCTGATTACGAAGCCGCGTTACGAACAGATCCTCGCAACGGGTCTGCACATAACAATTTGACATTTCTATACTCGGCGTGCATCGACCCCAAGTACCGCGACGCCGCCAAGGCCATCGAGCATGCCAAGGCCCTGCAGACCTGCGATGACCAACCCAAGTGGAGTCGCCAGGCCGCACTCGGCGTGGCTCACGGTGCTCTCGGAGAATTTCATGAGGCCTTCAGCCAAACGGCCGCCTCACTCCAGAAGGCTCCCTCCGAATGGCAGGAGCGATTGAGTCAACGGCGCGATCTGTTTCAGAAGCGGCAACCCTATACTCGCTCCGGCGAGTGGTGGCGATAGGAGATTATTGAATCAGTCGCGGGGCTTGTTTTCAACCTGCGATGAATGACAGCGTTTGCATCACGATGAAATCGTACTCTACCCCTTTTTCAACAGGCTGTACGGGGCAATTCGCAGAGTGGCCCGGCGATAACTCCATCTCGCAGAATTCTACTCGTCGAATGACGACTCGCTGCATAGAATTGCCTTCGTCTTTCCGTGGTCTTCAGGCTGGAACGGAGTGAGCAATGCGCACAGCTCAACGACACAGCAATACTCAGAGGCTTGATCGCGCAGGCCTGACGTGGCTGGATGTCCTGGTTTCTATCAGCATCACACTGACAGTAGCCGCATTGATGTTTCCGGCGATCAACCAGCAAAGGGCACCGAACAAACGAATCTTGTGTCTCAACAACATGAAGCAGTTGGTCTTGTCCGAACGCAATTTCGCGGACAGGCATCATGGCCAACTGACCTGGCTCTGCGAGAAGTATGGTGCCAATGCGGACAGTTCGGTCCTGGCACCCTGGACTTATGCCTTACTCCCGGACCTCGACAACGCAGGAATGTTGCGTGAATTCTTACAGGACCCTCGTGCGTTCCAGAACGGCAACCCGATCTTGCTGAAGGTGCTCCAGTGCCCGGCGACATATGATACCCCTGAGTTCGGTGCGCTCAGTTACGTAGCCAACGCGGGTTACATTCGAGCCGACATTTATAATCAAACTGCGCCGGACTGGATGCTGGCCCATTCACTGACGGCCGTGAATTGGAATCAGAACGGCACGATCGATAATGACGATCTGCAAATTGCTTTCTCAACGGGAGCGTTCTGGCCGAAGACATCGGACTCACAAGCTGAATCGGATGAAGAGAAACTCGCGTTGCTCAAACGACCGATGACACTGGACGACATCGAGTCGTACGACGGGCAACAACATACAATTCTGTTCGCCGAGAACAAGCAGGCTCGAAACTGGCAGCGGGCCGACGCGTTGCATGACTTCGCCTTCGGAGTGCCCGTGAATCCCGCCAAAGACTTCGCCGCCCCTGCTCGAGGTCGACCGCTGGATTTTACTGCTGATTTCGGAACCACTTTGAAGTTGCAGAATGCGATGACAAACAACAATCCCACCGCCAAATCCGGCACCGCCGCGCGACCCGGCTCTAATCACCTTGGAAGCAGCATCTACGGCTTCGCCGACGGTGCCGCCCGCATGATCTCGGATGACATCGACTGGTCCGTCTATGTGAGACTGCTCACCCCCAACGGCCAGCAATACGGCCAGAGCGAACAAGGAATTGATCAATACTGAGCCGATACGGTCGAGACGTTGTTCAGCGGACCACGCCACAGATTGCCCGCTGTCGTTCAGGCAAATCAACCACGCATCTTTGAACGGGGCCTCATGCACAGGAATCAGCGACGTCTCGGCTGTGGTACAACCGGGCGACCTGGAATCACTCGGGTCGATGTCCTGTTCATTGTCATCATGATATTCGGGATGGCGGCTATCGCCTTGCCCGCGTTGCTGGACTCGCGACGCAGGAGCCACCCTCACCAGTGCCAAAACCACGTGAAGACTCTGACGACAGCGCTCATCAATTACAGCGGGAAGCAGAACGGCCGAATTCCGTATCTCTACGACACGATCACTCTGGACGCAGGTCGAGAGGTGCGGGTTCCCTGGATCATCAGCCTCCTTCCGGAGCTGGATAATGCCGACGTTCAGCGGAACTTTGAGGCCGATCCGTGGGCGTACCAACAGGCTGTCCCCGTTTCTATCAAGGGGCTTCAATGTGAACGTGATCCCGATAAGTGGATGTCGCCCGGTGCATTGAGCTACGTCGCAAATACGGGCTATATCCGTGCGGACATCTACGACCGAGTGGCAGTCGACTGGCAGCATGCTCATTCCACGGTGGCGATTGATTGGTACGGGGACCAGATCATCGACGCGAAGGATGCGCGGATCGCCGCTGCTACGGGAGTCTTCTGGCCACGTCAAAACGCGAAGGACGGCGGGAAGGGTTATATCGACCCGTTTCGCATGAGCTTGGATTACATCTCTTCCGGAGACGGAACTTCCAACACTCTACTATTCGCCGAAAACACCCAGGCAGGTAACTGGCATCGAGCCGACGCGATGCACGATCTGGCGTTTGGCGTACCCGTCATCCCCGGTATGGATTTCCCGGACGAACCGCTCGACAAGCGGTCCGCGAAACGGCTGGCCTACTTGCCCAGCTTTGGGAAGCTCATCCATGCTCGCAGCGCCATGCCCGGCGAGAATCTCGAAGCCAAGTCTGGCACAGCGCCCCGACCCAGTTCGAGGCATGAGGGCACTTCCATTTACGGCTTCGCGGACGGCAGCGCCAAACAGATCTCCGACGGCATCGACTGGTCTGTTTACGTGCGGTTACTCACGCCCAACGGCCAAAGGCACGGACAAGTCGTGCCCGGACTTGAGAACTACTGACACCACAATTCAACCGGTTCCGAAGACCTCGTACCGCTGCCGCGAGGTGTAGCGTCAACGCTCTAAACCTTGCGTCCGTATGTTTTGTTATACGGAGCCTGCGGATCCAGTGTTTCCTCTTCGAGCGATCCTTGACCACCGGTGCGCTGACCGCGATCCGGTTCGCCGTGATAATGCTCGATCGGTGCCCCGTCAGCAGGCAGTATCCGACCATCGACCTCTGACTGATCCGGCGATGTCTTCTGCTTCTTCTGCGTTGATCGCGGTTTCGACGCACGAGTGGTCTTGGCATCCGTCGAATTGCTGGTTGAGCGTACCATTTCGGATCACTCCTCGATGATGATTGTAGATGATTCCATCTCGGTGAATTCGTCACTCAAATGCAAATTGTGCACCGACATCGCCAGAAGCGATCTGCGGGAAGCTGCAGGATCGAGCCGCGCACTTTGATAACGCGCCGGTGATTGTCGATACGTTCGGGGCAGGGTAGAGTCCGCAGGATCGAATGGCCGGTGACTCCGTAGGTCAGGTAGTGACGCGAGGACCACATGAACTCAAAGGATGAAGCGCCTCAAGGCATCTCAAGATCCGCCATCACTTTGTTGGCGGCCGCAGCATTCCTCAGTTACGTGCTGTTGCTCGGTCCCGCAGTCTGGCTACATGACAGTAGTCCGGTACTTGTGCAACGAGCGATAGAAATCATTTACGCTCCAATGGCGTGGCTGCATAAAAACGCACCTGTTGCCGTGGTGGATGCATACGTCGATCTATGGAGACGGTAGCCGACACACTGCATCGAAAGCCCGGAGCCACCCTGCGAAGAGCAATACCGATGCGCTTGCAAGACGATCTGCTGAAATACCTGGAACAGACCGGCTGGAAGGTTACGCGCGAGAAGGGAGAACACAACTTCCGAGCGTGGTACCACGAAATCTGGATCCTCGAATCGCGCTGGTCGCCGCACAGCTTCACCCTGTTCCTGACGTTCCTCACCGATCCCCAACCCGGGAATCCGAATCCGTTCTGGGCGATCGGAACGTCGAGCAGTCTTCCCGTGAACATCAGAGAGGCCGTTGGTGAACCGAGTCTGATAATAACGCCGCTTTGGATGTACGAACTCCCGCATTTTGTTGCCGGTTTGACCGGGCTCCGTGAATTAGCTGCGGCGAGAGACATGGACGAGTAAAGTCAGGCAGCGGGGACCTGACGATCAAATGTGGTCGAATACCTGTTCGGCGTCGGAGACCTTGCGGTGGTGGTTGTACTTGAGCCGGTGAACCTGCGATGGATCAATGAACCACCCTGCGGTCGATGACTTCGCGGTGTGCGGTCGAGGAGAGGGATGTAGGATGAAGCTGCTGCACGTAACGCTGCTCGCTCTTGGCATGGCGTCCGTGTCATGCGACCGCGGTCCGCAGGGTCAACCGGCTGAGAACACCGAAGGCCGGGTGCAGTGGATTGACCCCAAGACGATCCAGCCCGGCCCGATTCGCCGAGACACACTCAGCGATGAGCAGATGGCCCGCATCCGCGCGCTCCAAGAAGTCTTCGTCGAATTGGACGGGCAGACGGTCGAGCAGTGGGTCGACAGCTTCAAGCGAGACGTGGATCCCGACAGGGAGTTGCAGATCTGGGAACGGATGGCCAAGGCGTATCGCGCCTACTGCGACGGTAAGCAGCTTTCAGTTGCGGCGAAGAACGACGTTTATGGGGTCGTGCTGCTCCGGTCGATGGCCTCAGAAAAGGAGGTCCTGGAGCGAGTCAACCTCACCGAGCTGTCGCGCGATGACGCGATCACCGTGATGAGGGGCTTCTAGTCCACCAAGAAAACCGAACGATTAATCTCGTGTGGCTACGCCACCCAGCGATTCAATCCTTGGAGGCAACTATGAGAGATCCGGCACGGATTGACGGGATGCTGCAACTGCTCGGCGAGGTGTGGCGTCAGGATCCTGACCTTCGCCTGGGTCAGTTGATCTTCAATGCCGCACGCATTCGCGAGCCGAACCTCGCAGATGTCTTCTCCATCGAAGACGCCGCTTTGAGAAAGGGTCTGGTGAGATATCTCGAACAGCTACGCGACCCTGCGCCCAAGGAATGACGCCAGATTCAACGTCTCTTGACGGGCATGCGTAGCCGAGCGGATACCTATCCGTCGCGAGACAATTCGTCCAAGCCGACGCGGCTCAATCGAGGTGTTAGGTACCATGAGTGCGTCTATCAAATCTCTGATCGTCAGGGTTCTCTGTTGCCTCGCCTTCCTTGGTGCCGTTGGGGTCTGGCTCGTCGGTCCGAATCGCGTGGAGGTTGGACGATACGAGCTGGAGTCCGGCGCTGTGGTCCATCTCTTCATCCAGGCAGACTGGGACGTTGGAGATCTCCTGTATTACACGATTACCAAGGACGGAGCAGAAGTCGTACGCGAGACGTATCTCACCAATCATGATCGCAGAGGGAAATTACGCATCTACACGGCTACATCTGCTGACAGGTCGGTCGTGGGCCTCTGGGCGGATCGTGCAGAGTTGCTGGTTCTCTATCACGTCCCCAGCGGCGAGTCGTGGCCGCGACTTCGTGATGACGAAGTTCCCAGCGCGCCCGAAGTCCTCGAGAAGTGGCACTCCCGCTATCAGGCGTTGAGGGCGAGTAGCCAATCGCTGCCGGCCCCGCGCATCACTCCAGCGGCTCTGTAGACCGGCGACACCGACGCAGGGCCGATGCTGTGGCCGAACTCCGACCGAGCCACAACTCGCGATACATGATCATAGATGCGGCGGCTCAACATGAGTGTTACATTGAGCTGACAGCAACATCGCGAGATATCATCAGGTACCAGCTATGGATCATGCTTCGACCGACGAGTTAACGCCCCAGCGCGAGTTTGATTACGTTCTACCGCGTGAAACGACCCGCTTCTGGTTGTTATTTTGTATCGCTGGCACGCTCATGTTCGGATACAAATTCTGCACGAACGATCGAGGTCTGATCATCAACGACATGATCCCCTTTACGCCGTTTGGAGCCACGATCTTCTACGGCCTCTGCGCGGCTGGGTTCGCATTTACCTTTGGATTTCGCTTACAGCTTTTATACCGCCGCCGACGAATCGTAATCGCCGATGAGAGTTTGCAGTTTCCGAAAGCCTGGTGGAGTTCAGCGACCAGGACGGTGCGATATCAGGATATCCGATCCGTTCGAGTGGCGTCCGTGTCGTCAGCGGTGGATGGCGGACGGCTTCTGACCATGCTTCACAAATCGGGCACAGAGACTTTTGCAGAAGGACTGTTCACATCCCCCGCAGAGTTTGATGAACTCCTGCACCTACTGGCTCAGGGCGTGACCAAGCATGGCGACCCAGACGCCCTGTGGAACCTGCCGGTCCCTCAAGGCGAAGATTCGGAACACCAGTAAGCGAGCGTTTGCTTTCGATCTCGCGACAAGCCGTAGCATGGACGCCCCGTCCGTGCGTAATTGCTGCAGCACGGACGAGGCGTCCATGCTACCTATTGGGCCGACAATCCTGTCCGCCGTAGGGAGTCGCTTCTAAGTGGCTGGCGTGCGTATAATCAGACGAACTCGAAGCATCCTCTGGCGAGTGCCTCCACATGCAAGACAGCAGCACTTCCGCAGCTCCGAGCGACCGCGAGCTCTCTGGAATCTGGTCGTTGCTCAAGAATCCGTGGCTGGTCTTGGTGATGTGCATCATCGTCCTGCCTGGGAGCTGGGTTGGTGCAGGCATGCTGATCGAGTACCGCAGACAGTGCGTTGTGGATGCGTTGAGCCACCGCAGCACGGTCAGCATCGTCTACCGCAACGCCGCTTGGTCTGGTGATGTGGATACGCGGCTGCCAGTCTGGCTGCCGGAACTCATCGGAGATCGGTTGCCGGAACGATGGCGACCCGCCGTCGAGTTAGTGCTGGTCGCTCACTTTTCAGAGCACGCGTCCGATGCCGATGTCTCGCTGGTAAACCGCCTGTCCGACTTGCGCTACGCCAGGTTTGACGATGCAAAAGATGTGTCCGAAGACGCTCTGCGCTCGTGCGTTGAGAGAAACAACCTGCGCCATCTCATCTTCGAGAGGGCACGGCGGTTATCGGCCTCCGAGTTCACAGCCCTGTCGCAGAAAACCGAACTGACCTGGTTGACGAAGCTTGCGGGGCCATTCGATCAACATGGAATCGACGCACTCAGCGGATTGGCGAAGTTGGAGATGCTGGAGCTGGATGGACCCGCAACCGCCGCGAACCTCGTTGGGATTGGCCGGTTACCAGGACTGAAAACCCTCAACTGGACCCGCTCGAAGCTCAATGACGAGCAGTTTGCTGGACTGGCTCCGCAACGACGTATTGTCACCATGCACCTCGGTGATACCGATCTGACTTCCAGATCGTGGCCAACGCTCGGAACAATGAGTGTCAACATTCTGTCTCTGGACTGCCCCAACATCGACGACGACGCATTGCGCGAACTGGCGAAGATCGACGGTTTGGGCTCGCTCACCCTGCGCGGAGGAAGAATAACCGACGCCGGCGTGAAGGAATTATCGGCGGCGCCAAAGCTGCGCGAGTTGGAAATTGATACTTCCGAGTTGACCGTCGCGAGCGCTCAGGCAATTTCCCGCATGCCGGGCTTTGCGTTTCTGCGAACGCCGGATGGATCCGCTGTGACTGACGAGTGGCTCAAGGAACTGGCACGCCGAGAACTCGCGATTCTCTCCCTTCCGAACGCACGAGTGACCGATGCCGGAGTTGCATTTCTCTCCGGCGAGGAATGGCTCCGGGATCTGTGCCTGGCCAGAACCGATATTACCGACAATTGCTTTGACACACTCCGTACGCTGCCCAGAGTCTATCATCTGGACTTGCGATTCACCGAGATTACCGACGCTGGTTTGAAGGAGTTCTCTGCAAGGCTGCGCCAAACGTCAGTGATTATGCTCGCCATGGAAGGAACGCATGTGACAGAAGCCGCTGCGAGGGAGTTCCTCAAACAACATCCCCAGTCGGACGTATTCGGCATTGAGGGAATCCAGCCTCGTTCCTCCGCCGACTGGATCCTGCCGCTGCCGGGCAAGAAAACGCCGTAGCAAACCGTTCTGCGTTTGCTGAGCAGCCAGGCGCTAGCCGCCGGTTCTGCGGTCGTGTGTTCTCACCACACCAATCACCCGCCGCTAGCGCGTTGCGGCTCACTCCACTGCCCACTGGATTGGCTGTGGATCACAAACAACCGTGTCAGGCTGCGAACGACGATTGGGCGTGCACGACTGGAATCCGAGGCGAAAGAGGGCAAGCGCCCCTCACCCCCGGCCCCTCTCTCTCCGGTAAGCCGGGGCGAGGGGAGCAATGACTATCCCGCGGGACGGTCGACAAAACGCAGCGCAATTATCTTCTGCGATCCGTATGATCCTCGGTTAGGCTTGGAGAACGGTGTGCGGAGTTGTGAATAGACTCACGGTGAATCCTTCCATGCGTTGATACACCTCGCCGGGATATGACTATATGAGCTGTCTGAATCGCGTCGTGCTCTTCGCGTGGATCATGGCTCTCGCTCAACTGGGTGGTGCGGCGGAGCCTGCGCATCCATCCAGACCCGCGACGATTGATACTGCTCCGGGCTGGCCGTCGGTGCGGGGAATAACCTTCGACGCTCATTCATCCGAAACGAACATCGCGGAAGCCTGGCCTGAGGCGGGGCCACCTGTGTTGTGGGTGCGGGAAATCGGTCAGGGCTATTCCGCGTTTGTGGCCGGTGGGCAGCGAGTATTTACTCAAGCTCAATCGCTGGCCGGGCAGTTTGTGTTGTGCCTGGATGCCGACACGGGCGAAACGATCTGGGAGCATCGCTACGGCCTGCCTTATGAATCGATTGGTGTCTATCCCGGCCCGCGGTCAACTCCGACTCTGGCCGAAGACAAGGTTGTGTTCACCGCTCCGGATGGCATGGTTCGCTGCCTGGATGTGAGCAACGGTCGCGAGCGGTGGACGGTCTCGCTGGATGAGCGTTACGGCCTGTTGGGGACCGAGTTCGGTTACTCCTGCGGCCCCACGATCGTCGGCAAGCTGGTGCTGCTACCCGTCGGGGGACCAGGCGCTTCGATCGTGGCTCTGCATCTCGATGACGGTCGCGAGGTCTGGAAGTCCGGCAATGATGCGGCGAGTTATACACCCATCCTGCCAATCGTTCGCAATGGCCGCACGTGCGCGTTGGGATTCTTGCGAAATGCCCTCGTGATCTGTGACCTGCAGACCGGCCGGCAACTCGCCCGGCTGGACCTCTCCAATGGATACGACGAGCACTCAGCGTGGCCACTGTATCAAGAACCGTGGCTGTGGATCGGGGAGCCGTTTCGAGCGGGCTCGGCGCTACTGAAGATCCCCGACTGCAGCAGCGATCCAAATGAGGTCGGGCCGGTTCCCACCATCGAAACGGTCTGGAAGAGCAAGTTGATGTCCAACGACGTGCTGTCGAGCGTACTGGTCGACGGGCACGTGTATGGCTTCGATATCATGGACGCTCAATCGAAAACTCAGCGGCCGTCACGGGGCTATTTCAGTTGTCAGGAGTTCCTGACGGGCAAGATCACCTGGGCCGTGGGCTCGGAACATCCCCGCCGTGACTGGAAGACCAGAGCCGCCGATGACTCGTTCATCGGGCAGGCTGGAATTGTGGTCGCGGATGGCAAATTGATCATGCTCAACGAAATTGGCGAATTGATCCTCGCACGAATCAACGCCGAGCGTTTTGAACAACTGGCTCGCGCTACTGTGCTGGGCGGCGAACTAGTGTGGACTCCGCCGATTCTACATCGTGGTCGTGTTTACGTGCGCAATCAGTCGCGGGCCGTGTGCGTTTATATTGGCAAACCGGAGGAGCTCAATCCGTCGTCGCAGCCGCTCCTGAGCATCGCCGACGTACCACAAACGGAGTATGTCGATTGGACGGGCATGCTGCTGGCCATCGAGCCTGAGTATGCGTTTGATATACCTTCCGATGAATGGCTCTGGAACTGGTTTGTGGTGAGTATCAACATGCTGCTGGGCGGTCACATTCTCAGTTGGTTGCTCACGTTCCGCAGTCGCGGGATCGCAGTTGCTCAACGCCGGTTGCTCATTTCTCGCTGGACCGCCTTCCTCGGCGGATGCGTGGGAACGACAGTGTTGGGGCATGTAGCTGGCGAGTTCGTCTTCACCTGGCCGCTCGCCCTATTCGTAATCAGCGATATCACGATCAGCAACTCGCGATCACGCGGCGGAATAGTCAGCTCCGAGCAGCGTTTTCGAGAAGGTTTTTCGTTAGTGCTGTTGGCAGTGACCAATCTGGCATTCTTCTGGCTCTGTCGCCGCTTGAGCCTCGTCTTCGAGTGGGCTTTTCTGGCCGGACCACTGGCTTCGCTCCCGCTGCAAGCACTCGTCGTCAGCTGGCGCCGTCGCCTGGGAACATTCGCCCCACTGATAACGACCCTTCTGGAGTGCCTCGCCTTCACCGCGTTCTTCGGGCTCTCCGTCGCCATTCTGAAATGGAAGTACGGCGGGTAGTCGATGGAATTGTGAACCACGACCTCACACATGCTGAGAAATGCGGGTACGATGACCCCTCCGGCGTTGTCAATGAGGCTTCGATTCCATTGCACCTGATAGTTGGCGGGCTGCATGCCGCGAATATCATTATCTAAAAGATCTAAAAAACGCGCACTGGTGATCGCGGTGGTCAGCCTGTTGATCGTATTGCTGATTGGCTGGCAAAGAATCCGGCCTCGTTTTCGGATGCCGCAGGAACTTCAGCACACGACTGCTGAGACGTCGTTCCGTGAGAAACTCTCTGAATTGACGGCGAACCAAGGCTGGTTTCAGACGGACGCTACCATGAGAAGGCTGAGCGACGTGCCGGTGGTTGCTCGCAACGATTTTAAGCAAGTCGCGGAGCAACTGCTGCCGGATCTCGACTTCTACGGGGTGAAGTTAAGAACCTACCATCTGCTAAGGCTGATTGACATATCGGCGCCGTATAGAGATCTCGTCGTCGCAGTCGATCGTCGAAGCGGAGAGGTGTGGTGGTTCCACAGTGGCGTTATCCAGTCCGAGATCGTTCCATTCGCAAAGCGGTACGGGATATCAATCCTGAGCGAGCGTGATGCCGTACGCCTCTCGAATCTGTTCTACAGCCTGTGCCCCGGCTCTGTCGGAGAGGTTGATGCGCACGTTACGAATGGAAAGAGTCAGTGGATTGTCGTTCCGCGAAACGCCGCGCACACGCCATTGTGCATCAACGTCGATCAATTTGGCGGCATCAGCAGCGTTGTATACCTCAATAACGAAGTAAGCCCACGATGACCTCCGACGTCGCTTCACCGGTCGGTTCTGAGATGCACCTGCCAGTCGAGACGAAACGCGGCCGCTGGTGGGCGTGGTTGTTCAGATTGAGAGTCGTCATTCCGCTATTCATTTTGCTGGTGCTGCTGCTCGCGCCGACGTTGATTCGCGGTTACAGACTCAGCTCGGTGCCAGAAGCAACAGAGCCGTTTGATACCGAATCTGTACTTAAGGTCGTTGTTCCAGACGACCAAAATGCGTTCGTCGAGTATCGACAAGCAGCCGATCTGCTGGTGGCACTATCCAGCACTGCAACTATTGATCTCGATGAGGTGCAGAAAGGCGAATGGGACGCCGCACCTGAAGTAGTTCGCCGCTGGGTGGATGACAATCGCCGAGTGCTCGAACTGTGGAAACTGGGATCAGCGAAAGCGGACGCTCAATATATACGCGCGGGTGAGGCTAATTGGGATACCCTGATGCCTGTCATCGAGCAGCTTCGAACGGTGGCCCGATTGGTTGCGCTTGATGCGATGCGGTTACGGGCCGAAGGGCATCCTGATCAAGCGTGGGACCTTCTATGTTCAGGAATGCAAACTGGTAACCACGTGGGACGGCGCGGAATCGTGATCGAGCGGCTCGTAGGCATGTCCATCAGCGTGACCATGGGCCAGGAAATCGTCAAATGGGCACGAAATCCGGCCGTCTCGGTAGCACTACTGGAACGGGCTCGAGTTGAACTCGACGACATCTGGCGGCAGCGGCCGCTGACCAGTTCGACGTTACAGCACGAATACTTCTACGTGCGATTATCAATGCACTCAGAAAGCATGCTGAACTATATTGGCAAGGTTCGCCCCTCTCCGCTGGGCCTGAATAATCTCGCCTTCTATACCACCGGCGAGCCAAGTTTGTCTGATCGTAGCTTGAAGCACGTGTTCCGAAACTACCTGACCCAAGCAGACAAGCCAGCTCGTGACCGCACCAAACAAACCGGCGTTCTGAAATGCTTCGAACCTCATCCCAGTGCTGGGGCGCCTGCTCCCACGCCCAGCCAGCTCGACAGTTGGGTCCTGCAGTCCATCCTGTGTTACAGCGCGTTACCCGCCGCGTCTCAGTTCATTTCAGCAGCGGATCGAGCCGAGGTTCGGAACTCGCTGGTGACGACCGTTCTGGCCCTCGAGATCTATCGACGCCAGCACGGCACGTATCCAGACACATTGTCGGCCTTGGTTCCTGACATCATGCCCGAGATAGCCGACGATCTCTACGAACCTTCGCCCACCCCCTTGAAGTATCGCCGCGAGGACACCAACGCCGTGCTCTGGAGCGTGAGTGATGACACTGTCGACAATGCAGGCGACATCGTGGGAGGAAAGGATCTTGGCTATCGCCTTGAACCGCCGAAGCCTCGTGTCGAAGCCGGCGCAATCGAAGACTCTTCCAAGCCGTCAAAGTAAACCGACTGACGGCGCCGCCTCGGTGGCCCGTTCGATTGGTGTGAACTTTCGCGGTATCTTGACGTTAGCCGTACTCGATTGACGAACCCCTGAAAGTGGAAGCAAGCTGATCGAGAATACCAGCCCACGCGCAGAGCCTATCGATGACCTCCGATGCCCTCATATCGTCCAATGTAGAACAACCAGACGCCAGACGTGGCGGTCGCCTGGCGTGGTGGCTACGGCCGAAGGTTGCTTTTCCACTGTTGCTGATCACGGTGGTTTTGCTCGCACCGGTAATTATTCGTGGTTACCGGCTGAGTCTCATACCTGAAACGCCTGAGCCGTTTGATACGCAAGCGGTGCTCAACGTCGTTGTGCCGGACGAACAGAATGCATTCGTCGAACTTCGGCAGGCGGCGGGCCTGTTCGTTGAGTTATCCCATGAGGATAGCTTGCTCCTGGACAAAGCCCTGGAAGGAGACTGGGAAGACGTACCGGACGTCATCCGTCGCTGGGGTGATGATAACAGCCGCGTGATCGAGCTCTGGCAACTCGCAGCCGCTAAGCCTGATGCTCAGTATATTCGCGCGAGTGAAGCCGATATTTTTACTCAGCTCCCCGTTGTTCAGAAACTGCGACGTATGGCTCAACTAGTGAAGCTGGACGCCATGCGCTTCCGAGCCGAGGGCCATCCTGAGCAGGCGTGGGATCTTATGCGGTCTGGCGTGCAGGTCGGTTATCATACAGGTCGTAGAGGCTGCCTTCTGGAGCATGTGGTCGGAGCGGCCGTCATCGCCACGATATCGGAGGAGATTGCAAACTGGGCTCAAGATCCAACCGTCACGACAGACATGCTGTCCCGCGCCAACCGCGAATTGAACGACATGTGGGCCGGGCGGCCCCGAGTCAGTTCGATGTTGCAGCGTGAGTACTTAATGGCAAAGGGGGCGATTCGGACTCAATACGTAATTGAGGAATATCTTTCCTATCACCATTCGTCCCTGCCTTCGATTCAGGGAGTCGGTAGCGTGTCCTGGTACACTCTTGGTGAGCCCAATTTGTCGGATCGCGCTTTGAATCATGCGTTTCGAAATTATCTGACTCAGGTCGATAAACCGGCTCGCGAACGAACAAAGCAACTGAACCCCGGTGGTTGCTTCGAACTTGAACCGGGTCTGCCTTCATCTACCCCAACCGCCAGCCAGGTCAACACCTGGATCAGCCAGGCCATCGGTGCTCGGCTGGTTGTTCCCTCGATGCCGCACGTAATCTTCGCGCTGAACAAAGCCGAGGTTCGGAACTCGCTGCTGAAAACGGTTCTGGCCCTGGAAGTCTATCGCCGTCAGCACGGCGACTATCCCGAGGCTCTGTCAGCTCTTGTTCCCGAGTTCATGCGAGAGATTCCAGATGATATCTTTGAACCCTCACCAAGCCCGCTGAAGTATCGCCACGACGGTTCAGGGGTTCTGCTGTGGAGCGTAGGTCAGGACGGGACAGACAACGGGGGGATCGTCGAACATGATAAAGACATGGGCTATTTCCTCGGGCCGGAATTGAGCAAGGCTGATCGTCAAGATGAAGCCGCTGGCCCGTCACAGTAAGCCGGCTAACCGTGGCACCTCAGTTGCCCGCTTGATTCCCGTGAACTTTTCCGGCTTCCTGACGTTTGCGCGACTCGATTCACGAAGTCCAGCATGTGCACGCTGGCCGACCGAGAGGGCCAAACCGCGGGAAGAGGCCGCTGATGACATCCGAGCCGCGCACGTCATCCAACGCAGAACACCCCGAATCAGACGCCAGACGTGTCGGTCGCCTGGCGTGGTGGTTGCGGCCGAATGTGGCGATTCCTTCGTTTCTGATGTTGCTCCTGCTGGCATCTCCGGTGCTGATCCGCGGTTATAAGCTCAGCCAGGTGCCCGAGGCTCCTGATCCGTTCGACATTCAGGCGGTGCTGGATTTCAGGGTTCCCGACGAGCGAAATGCCTACGTCGAATACCGGCAAGCAATCTCGCAGCTTGTGGAATTGCCAACGTCTGAGGCGACGAATCTCGTTGAGGCGCTGGATATGGAAAACTGGGACAACGTTCCCCCATCGATTCGCCAATGGGTCGCCGACAATCACGGCGTCATTCAGCTTTGCATACAAGGCTCTGCGAAGCCCGACGCGCAGGATAGTCCCCCAGGCCAACCTCCCGATCCGGCGACCGTATTGCCCAGGGCTCAGGGTCAGCGAACACTGATCCGGCTGATACCGCTGGAGGTCTTGCGACTGCGCGCTGAAGGGCATCCCCGGCAAGCCTGGGAACTGTTACTTGCGGGCCTGCGAATGGGTTATCACGTCGGGCGTCGCGGAGACCTTTTGGATCGAACGTTCAGTTCAGCGGCTCATGCTGTCATGTCTAATGCCACGACTAAGTGGGCTCAAGATCCAATCGTTTCCCAAGAAATGTTGGAGCAAGCGCAGCGGGAACTTGCAGTTGTTCTTCGCCAACGGCCGCCACTGAGCTACTCGATCCAAATGAGTTACTTGAACCAGCGCTTGTGGCTTCAGCAGCTCGCGGCTAATGCCTGGCTACCCGATTCGCATGCAGCTCCATCATCGCCTCAACGCTTCGGCAGGATGGCCCTTTACTCGCTGGGCGAGCCCGAATTGTGCGACCGAGTTTGGCGTCATCAGATTCGCAATTATCTTCCTGAGATCGACAAGCCGCGGCGTCAGCGTGCCAGGCGGTCAGGACGCCATAGACATTTCGAACTCGACCCATCCGCCTCGCCAACTTCACCAACTCCGCAGAAGCTTGACGACTGGTCCGACCAGTCCATCCTGTGTCAACAATGCGGATTCGGGATGAAGCTATTCTTCGCTGCGGAGGACAGGGAGGAGTTGCGAGGCCACCTGCTGAAAACGGTGTTCGCGCTGGAAATCTATCGACGCCAGCACGGAGTATACCCTGAGACGCTCGACTTGCTGGTCCCGGACTTACTACTAGAAATTCCGGATGACATCTTTGAACCCTCACCGGCACCTCTGAAGTATCACCGGGAAGGAGATCGAGCGAAGATATGGAGTGTCTACGACAACGGGACCGATCAGGGAGGCGAGATTGAAAAGTTCAAAGACTACGGTTACGCGTTGGGACGTCAGCAGCCGTAGCCCAGGCCTCGGGTTGTGGCTCGGTCAGGGAACCGGCCACAACGCTTGCTGAAATGACTGGCTGCAACCGTGAATTTGCTACTACTCAAAACAGTGGGCGGACGCGAGACGCGTCCGCCACGGGATCGATCAGCGGTAGCCACGATGGAAGTTGTTCTGGTAGCCACCGCGTGGGTATTGCGGCTGGAAGCGTGGTGGGCAGTGGTGATGGCCACGGTTGAATCCGCCATTTCCGTATCCTTGCGGAATGAACCGAGGCGAACCGTAGCCGGGGTTCTGATACTGCGGCTGCGGACGAAACTGCGGAGCGTACCCGTAGCCATGATGAGCACTGGCGACGCTGGCACTCATGACCAGAGCGACGCAGGCAACGACACCAACTTTTGCCAACCGAGTGAGAATGTTTGCAGACATGATTCGTTCCAATGAAGTCTTTGGGAGGCCGATGACTCGTCTCAGAGCAACCTGCTCCGAGTTGTTTGGCGATTCGCTCCCGGCTGTTTGTTCGAGTCGTCGTGATCGCTACACCCAGGGGAACGAGGCCCATTCCGCGATCTTCCCGACATTCCGGAAAGTTTCTGGAGAATGCGGGGCGAGCACTGCCGGGGGCGAATGGATCGTTGCCGGCTCAGCTCTTCACGGCTGATGAACCGCTAATCGTCTTTGGCCTTGCGGGACTCTTCGTGGATGATCAGGGCTCCGACACCAACGATGGCGGTCGCAGTCAGGATGCCACCAATGGCGGCGTTACTGAGACCTCGCACGGCGTCTTTGGCCGTATGCTTGCGCGAGAGTCGTTCTTCGTGAGTTTCCTCCACACGCCCCTCGTCGGTGAAGCGAATGTGTTTCACCTCTTGAGTTGCGCGGCAACCCACGACGGTGAAGATCAGCAGGAGTGAAACCCAACGACGCCACATGAGACAGCCTGCGGACGATGACCGGAATCTGACACGGGACGGCTCGCCGGCAGCGAGCCGTTCGATTCCCCTGAATCGCTCGTGCCGTTACCACCCTCTACACCTTACGCCGTCTTGCCGAATTGCGGGAAGAGCGTTTGAACAGGCTGGCCGATTTCGCCTCTGACGCTGGAGTTGCTGAAATGTCGAATAATCCCCTGCGTGTGTCTCGCCGAGATTCCCTGCGGGCCGTGGCCGGATTGGGAGCGTCTGCATTCACGGGTGCGGCGACTCACGCTGCGGACTCGAAAACGAACCTCATTCAAACCGAGAACGCGAAGCCGGGCACGCGCGACTGGATGCTATCGTCCACGCGCATCGAACCATCGACGAAGTACCGCTGCCCGTGGATCGAAGGCTATGCCTCGCGGCTCAGCGTGCGAGCCGGTGAGAAGATCAGCTTCCACGTCAGCACGAATCCCGCGTCGAAGTTCCGGATCGACCTGTATCGACTCGGTTACTACGGCGGCGATGGCGGTCGCTTCCTGCAGACGCTGGGGCCGTTTGCTGGTGAGGTGCAGACCGACCCCTTGATTGGCCCGAAACGGCTGCGCAATTGCCAGTGGAAACCGTGCGTCGAATTCACCATTCCCGCTGATTGGCTCAGCGGCGTGTATCTCGGCAAACTGACCGCCGAAGCAGATGGCTGTCAGAGCTATGTGATCTTCATCGTGCGCGATGACCGCAAAGCCGACTACCTCCTGCAGTGCAGCGACTTCACCTGGAACGCCTACAACCGCTGGCCCAGTCAGTTTTCACTGTATGACGACGGTACCAACCCGTGGTATTGGGGCGGCAATGTGGATGTCAGCTCCAATCGCCCCTATGGCAAATACTGTCAGATCTTTGATGCCCCGCTGTCGACGGGTTCCGGCGAGTTCCTGCTGTGGGAATTCCCTTTGGCCTACTGGATGGAATCGCTGGGGTATGATGTCAGTTATATCTCCAATTTTGATACTCACACAGATGCGCGGGGCCTGCAGCGAACGAAAGGGCTGCTGAGCGTCGGCCACGATGAATACTGGACCATCGACATGTTCGAGAACGTGTCGGCGGCGATTGTCGAAGGCGTGAACGTCGCCTTCTTTTCGGGGAATGCCGTGTGCGGTCGAGTGCTCTATCACGAGGCCACGCGGTCGATCGAACGCATCGGCGTCTTCGGTCCGGCCGGTGGCACGCGCGAGTTTCTGGCAATGAGTACTCTGCGTCACGGACGCCCGTATGCGAATCAGCTCATCGGAGCGCACAGTACCGGCCCGGTGACTGGCGGCGCTGACTGGATCTGCACTGCACCGGATCATTGGCTCTACAAAGACACGGGTATGAAGCAGGGCGACAGCGTGCCCGGCCTGATCGGCTGGGAATGGCATGGCGACCCCGCCAAGCGTGATAATCTTGAAATCGTCGCCAGCGGTCCGACGCAATCTGCTCCCGGTAAACCCAACGGCGGCACCTACACTGCTACCGTTTATTACGGCCCGGATGGCAACTTTATCTTCAACGCCGCGACAGTCTGGTGGGCCGACGGCCTGAGCGCCCCGCCAGGTTACGTCCGCCCGAAAGTCTATACCGAACCCCAAGGGCCCGATCCCCGCGTGCAACAGATGACCGCCAACATCCTCAACCGCATGCTCGCGCCGCCACGGCGGTAACCGGTATTAAACCGACGTTTCTGATTGCGAGCCTCTCGGGATGGGCTTCTGGGGTTGCTTGGGGATATGGCTGCAGTACAAGGATTGTCGCGGCGAAGAACATTCGCTGGACCCTTTCGAGGAGTAACTCACGTGATGATGTTGCGCGCCTTGACGCTGGTTTTACTCAGTCTATTCGTCGCGAATCTCTCGATCAGCGGAGTGAAGGCTGCTGATGCCGTCGTGCGCATCGAAACTCCGATGCCGCCTCCGGGGTGGGCGTTGCTGGAACGGGAACTCTTCAAAGCCAACGTCAGTGCGTGTCGCGAGTACTACTCGCGGTACTTTGACAGTCGCGGTTTCCTGGAGTGCGTCGAACGCTGGGGCGGCGATGACGGCCCGGACGACGCTATTGAAAACCTCACCGATTGGCCGCTGCTGCATATGCTCGGCGCGGACGACAGCGTGCGTGATTTATACCTCACCGCCTGGGAAGGGCACTTGCGGCAATTTACCGCCGCCAAGACGTCGCAGGTCGAGTTCGCTCGCGACGGTATGTATTACCGTGAGTTCCCCGTGATGATGGACTGGCTTCACAACGCGGAAGGATTGACTGTCTTTAATATGCAAGGCCTGTCCGCCCCGGAGGCTCCGAAATTCGCTCAGCGTGTGCGGCGCTTTGCTGACTTCTACGTTCCGAGCGCGGATAATCCGCTGCAGGCTACGGCCACCGCGAATTACGACGCGTCGCAGCGCATCATTGTCAGCCTGTTCAATGGCAGTCGCGGTCCGCTGAAACGCCCGGCCACCGCGCTCGATTGGGCGGGCGATCCCATTGAGATCGAAGGCCGGTTTCATCCCGGTCACGGCGAGCGCACTTACGCCGAGATGCTGGCTCACTTCAAAGATTATACTGAGACGCTCGGCGATCACCCGCAGAATCTGATGGTGACGTCGCTCGCTCTGAACGCCTTCATGGCCACGGGCGACGAAAAATATCGACGCTGGGTGCTGGATTATGTGGATGCCTGGAGCGAGCGAGCAGCGGCCAACAAAGGTCTGTTGCCTTCGAACATCGGACGCGATGGACGAATCGGCGGTGACGCCAATGGCAAGTGGTACGGTGGCACATACGGTTGGGGCTTCACCGTGGTCGATCCCGTCACAGGCAAGCAGGCACATCGCAGCACCGTGCGATTGGCTCTCGGCGGTTTCGGGAATGCGTTGCTGTTGAGCGGCCAGCAAAAGTATGTGGATGTGTGGCGTAAGCAAATTGATACTGTGAACGCACAACGCAAGCTGATCGACGGTCGCCAGCTCACGCCGCACATGTTTGGCGACAACGGCTGGTATGACTTCAAGCCCGAGCCCTGGCATCACGGCGCTCTCGAAGTCGCCTACTGGTCGATGCGGAACGAGGATCTCGATCGAGTGGCTACGCATCCGTGGATCGCTTATCTCCGCGGGCAGAACGCGACCTATCCCGAGTCCGCCTTGCGAGCAGATCTCAGCCGCATTCGCACGCGCATCGCAGCCATGCGTGCCGATGAGACCACTCCAGACACGCGACTCTCCGACGACCCGATGAAGTATAATCCGTGCTCAGTTCACAGTTTGTTGCACCTGACGAGCGGCGGTTTACCGGTCCCCTTGGGTTCGGCTCTGCATGTCCGCTTGCGCTACTTCGATTCGCAGCGGCAACGCCCCGGCCTCCCGCCCGATGTCGGAGCCCTCGTCGACCGCCTGACAGCCGATGAAGTGCGAGTCACTCTCGTCAACGTGCATCAGACCGAACCGCGCGTCTTGCAATTACAAGCCGGTGCCTACGGAGAACACCAGATCGAATCCCTCCAAACCGACACGACAGCCATTCAGCCGGTAACAGGTCGTCGCCTGACAATCGAACTAGCCCCCGGCTGCGGAGCTTCTCTAACCCTCAAAACAAAGCGCTATCAAAACCCAGGGAGGTTTTGATACGCATCACAGAAATGAACGGCACATCCAACTTCGGTTCTGTACGGATCGCAGACGCCAATTGCACTCGGCCGCACGCTCATTATTGCTCCCCTCGCCCCGCTTGCGGGGAGAGGGG
>JAKFWA010000089.1 GCA_021732995.1 Planctomycetaceae bacterium
CTCTCACAGTCATGGCGGCCAGGAGTCCAAAGGCGGAGGCCATGCCGGGCACGAGCACTAACACTCGGGATGACAACCAGATTCAACATCCTCCATCAATCAAACTCCCCTCGCCCCGGTAATCCGGGGAGAGGGGTCGGGGGTTAGGGGAGCAAGACGTTCAGCGATAGCATTCACTTTCAATTAATTGCTCGAAACGTCTCTTCAATCGACGTTCCACACTCCACCAGTTTCCAGGACGGAAACTCTTAAGGCCGAACTTCAGGACATGTTGACCAGCATTATCAACTGCAGTCTGCACCATCGCGCGATCGTGATTTTCGCGGCGCTGGCCATCGTCATCGCGGGCGGCATCGCGGTGAACCAGATGGACGTTGATGCGTTTCCTGACACGACTCCGGTGCAGGTGCAAGTCAACACCGTCGTGCCGTCGCTCGGACCGGAAGAGATCGAAACTCAGGTCACGTTCCCCATCGAACAGGCGATTGGTGGTCTACCCAAGCTGCAGCATCTGCGATCGAACACCAAGTTCGGAATGTCGCAGGTCGTGGCCATCTTTGAAGACGGCACGGACATCTATTTCGCGCGACAGCTCATCAACGAGCGATTGGCGTCCGTCGAACTGCCCGTCGGGATTGAACGCTCCAAACTGGGGCCGGTTTCGACCGGCCTCGGTGAAGTGTTTCACTACATCGTCACCGGTGCGGGAGACGATGTGACCGAACTACGCACGATTCACGACTGGGCCATCCGCCCTGCCCTGCGGACGGTACCGGGGACTGCGGAAGTTAACACTTGGGGAGGGTTCGAGAAGCAGTTCCAGATCCGGCTCGATCCAGAACGGCTCATCAAGTTCGAGCTGACGTTTGATGACGTCATCGGTGCAGTGAAGAACAGCAATCAGAACGTCGGCGGTGGTTCCATCAGTCAGCCGAGCGGCATGCTGCTGGTTCATGGCGTCGCACGAACAACCTCCATCGCTGACATTAAAGGCATCGTCATTACGGCCAAGGATGGCGTGCCGATTCGAGTCGGCGATGTGGCCGATGTAACCATCGGTCATGAGATCCGCCGCGGCGCGGTCTCGGCTAATGGTCAGGGCGAAGTTGTGCTGGGCCTGGGCTTCATGTTGATGGGCGAAAACAGCCACGCCGTCACATGGGCTCTGAAGGACAAGCTGGAAGACATCAAGAAATCGCTGCCCGCCAATGTGACCGCGACGACAGTCTATGACCGCACGGAACTGGTGGACTTCGTCATCGACACGGTTCGCAGGAACCTGTTCGAAGGCGGATTGTTCGTGATTGCAGTGCTGTTCCTGTTCCTCGGCAATCTCCGAGCGGCCTGCATCGTGGCCGTGGCCATTCCGCTGTCGATGCTGCTGGCCTTCTGCGGCATGTTGAAGTGGGGTATCGCGGCGAGTCTGCTGAGCCTCGGAGCGATCGACTTCGGCATGGTTGTCGATAGCTCGGTCGTGATGGTTGAAAACTGCATTCGTCACATCGCGCATGGTGACAACAAACGCCGACCGTTGATCGATGTCGTGCGCGACGCCGCTGTCGAAGTTCGCAAGCCGACGATGTTTGGCGAACTCATCATCATGATTGTCTACACACCGATCCTCGCGCTCGAAGGCATCGAAGGCAAACTGTTCCGGCCGATGGCACTAACAGTGATATTCGCGTTGATCGGATCGATGATCCTGTCGCTGACCCTGATGCCGGTGCTGGCCAGCCTGCTATTACCCAAACACATCGAAGAGCGTGAGCCGTTGCTGATGCGGCTGGCTCATAAGATCCATTATCCGATCCTACACTTCTCCATGCATCACAAGACTGCGGTGATCGCCTTTGCCGCCGCAGTGCTCATCGTCACCTATGGCATGATCGCCCCGCATCTCGGCAGCGAGTTCGTGCCGCGACTCTCGGAAGGCTCGCTCGTGCTGGGCATCGTCCGACTGCCGGGCACGGACATGGAAGAGTCCATTCGCGGCAACACCGCCATCGAGAAGATGCTGCTCGAAAAGTACCCGGATGAGCTGCGTCACGTCTGGAGTCGTATCGGCACAGCCGAAGTCGCAACGGACCCGATGGGTACTGAATTGACGGACGTCTTCATCGCCCTGAAACCGCGCGCGGAATGGAAGAAAGCGGCGACTCAGGATGAACTCACCGCGCTGATTGAAACAGACATCAAACACATTCAGGGCATCCAGTACGAACTGCTGCAGCCGATCGAACACCGCATCAACGAAATGATTTCGGGGTCACGTTCTCAACTGGCCGTGAAGATCTTCGGGGACGATTTCCAAATCTTGCAGCAGAAGGGTGACGAAGTTGCCGCGATCCTGCGCAGCATCCCCGGCAACGCGGATGTCTACGCATCAGCGATGGCCGCTCAGCCCGTGCTGCGCATCAAGCTGAAGCCGGACGAATTGGCTCGCTACGGCGTGCAGGCTCAGCAAGTTCTGCAGCTCATCGAGTCGGTGGGCACGCTGCCCATTTCTGAAATCGTCGAAGGTCAGTTGCGGTTCCCGCTGGTCGTGCGTTTGCCCGAGCAATATCGCGGCAGCCCCGAAGCCATTGGAGCGATCCAACTGCGAACGGTGAGCGGTAAACAACTGCCACTCTCGCGACTGGCGGACATCGAGATCGTCGAAAGCCCCTCCACTATTCGGCGCGAGTGGGGGCAGCGAGTCCTCAACATCTCCTGCAACGTGCGCGGCCGGGACCTTGGCAGCTTTGTGGCGGATGTCCAGAAGCGTGTCGGCGAAGAAGTGAAACTTCCAACGGGACGTTACCGCATCGAATACGGAGGTCAGTTTGAAAACCTCATTCGTGCTGAGCGTCGCCTGATGGTTGTTGTCCCCATCGCCCTGGCGCTGATCTTCACGCTGCTGTACTTCACGTATCACAACTTCGTGGATGCGTTGCGTGTCTTCACGGGAGTGCCGTTCGCCTGGGTCGGCGGCATCATCGCGCTGTGGCTGCGAGACATGCCATTCTCGATTTCCGCTGGTATTGGTTTCATCGCGATGTCGGGTGTCGCCGTACTCGATGACATGATTCTGGTCAGCTATGTGCGGCAACTGCGTGAGAAAGGGTTGTCGCTGGATGAAGCCGTCACGCAAGCGGCTGTCACCCGACTGCGACCCGTGCTGATGACGACACTCGTGGCCGCGCTCGGCTTCCTGCCGATGGCGTTCAGCACGGGCATGGGAGCTGAAGTGCAACGTCCGCTGGCGACCGTCGTCATCGGTGGCGTGATCGGCGCGATGATCATGTCGCTGCTCGTCCTGCGAGTGCTCTACATGGTTTTCAACGCTGCGTTCGAACGACACCCGCGTGGTCCCGGCCACTCGGATGACCATAACTCTGATCCTGCACAACTCGTGGCTGCAGTCGCTCAAGACCTGCGAACGGTCTCGTCTTCGGTTTGATCACAACGTCCCTGGGATGGGGACTTCTCAAGAAAGGATTCGCTATGTCTGTCAAAGTTCGAGGCATGATCGGCCTGATGGCTCTGGCCCTCGCGGCCGCCCCGCTGTGGGTCGTTGCTCAACAACCCGCCGCGACCACTCAACCAGTGAGCAAGGCTCAGCAACTGATCGACCAGTCCAGCAAGGATGGACGTTACACGTTTCTGATTTTCTACCGGCAGGTGGATGACGCGACGAAGGTGATGGCGACCACCATCAAAGAAACGCTGGCCGGCAAAGAGAAGCTGGCCGTCGCCACTTACGTGCAGATCACCGACCCGACAAATCAGGCTCTGGTCACCAAGTACGATGTCAGTCGCGCTCCACTGCCGTTGACCGTGGTTGTCGGCCCGAATGGGGCGATGACCGGCATCTTCGCTCAGAAGGTCGGAGCCGAGAACATCAACGACGCCTTCGTGACGCCGACGATGCTGACGACCATGAAGTCCCTGCAGGACGGCAAGCTGGTGCTCGTCACAGTAGACGGTTCGGCCAAGGCAGCAGCACCTGCGGCTTTGGCTGACTTCAAAACCGATCCGCACTTCAAGGATCGCATCGTGCTGCTGTCGATGACGGCGGCTGATCCCAAGGAAACCAAGTTCATCGGTCAGATGCAGATCGATGCCAAGACGCCAGCCACGCACACTGTGCTGCTGGCCCCGCCCGGTGTGCTGGTCGGCAAGTTCAGTTCAGCGGCTTCCAAAGACGAGATCGCTGCCGCTCTGGCTGCGGCTGGCAAATGCTGTGACGACCCGAATTGCAAACATCATCAACAGGCACCCGCGAATCGCACGGCCACGCAGGATGCACCGGCTCGACGTTAACGCGGCTTGATACAGAATGTTTCAGGGAAGGAATCATGAATCTCAAATCACTGGTTTGGCGCGAACTGGCTGAGCGGCCGCTGAGCATGCTCACCAGCACCCTCGCGATTCTGCTGGGCGTGACCGCACTGGTCGCGATTCGGCATGTGACGACGTTCTCGGAACAGGCGGTTGGGCAACAGTTGCAGTCACTCGGCGCGAACGTGCTGGTGCTGCCGAAGGATGCCACGCTGCAGGACTACTATTCGGCGGACCTCAATACGCACACGCTGCCCGAGTCGCACGTCTCCAGCATCCTGCTGGCGAATCTGACGGGCGTCGAACGGCTGTCACCGAAACTGTGTGTCTCGGCTAAGGTGGCCGATCGCGATGTCACGCTGACGGGCATTCTGCCCCAGAACGAGTTCCAGACGAAGTCGCTCTGGCAGTCCGTGTCGCTGTTCAGCGCGAAACACGAAGGCTGCAAGAAAGCTGCCTGCGGTCCGAAGACTTATGACTCGGCGCCGGAAACACTGGCGAGCAGCCGCACCATCGATCAGCTCAAGGGCAATGAAGCTGTGATCGGTGCTGACGTCGCCGAGTTCTCCGGGCTGAAGGTTGGCAAGTCGGTGACGATGCTCGGTGAGAAACTGCAAGTGCTCGCGATCCTGCCTCGGACTGGCACGGTCGACGATTCGCGCGTCTTCGCTCACCTGCATACGGTGCAACGGCTGACCAAGGCGGGTGAAGTCGTGAACGCCATTGAAGTGATGGGCTGCTGCGAAGACGCGGCGGGTGGACTGGTCCCGAGGCTGGCCGAACTGCTGCCGGACGCAAAGGTCGTGACGATCTCGCAAGTAGTGTCGACGCAAGTTGGCATCAATCGTTTGATGAGCCAGATGTCAATGCTGGTGCTCGGCATCCTGGTGGTGGTCGGCGGAACCAGCGTGGCATCGACGATCTCGGCCAACGTGCGTGAGCGACGTCGAGAGGTAGGCACCTTGATGGCCCTCGGAGCAACGCCCGGTTTCGTGCTGCGGCTGTTCCTGCTGAAGGCCTGGATTCTGGGAATAGCTGGAGCGGTCGGCGGATGTGTGCTGGGACTGGCGGTGGCGGTGCTGCTCGGTTCGCAATGGGCTGGAGTCAGCGTTACGCCACTGCCCGGACTGCTGTTGCTGACGGTTGGCGTCGCCTTGCTGCTGACGACGCTCGCCGCACTGTGGCCTGCCCGCAGGGCAGCCAAGCTTGATCCCTGCCTCTGCTTTCAGGAGGTCTAAGCCATGTTTCATTTGCATGATGTGAAGAAAATCTATCGACGTCGCCAGCAGGAAGTCGTCGCGTTTCAGGCGCCGTCGCTCACGATCAACTTGGGCGAGTACGTCGCCGTGGTTGGTCCCAGCGGCAGTGGTAAAACCACGCTGCTGTCGCTGCTCGGAGGCATGCTGGCTCCGGACTGCGGGAAAGTCTGGTTCGATGGAGAGTCGCTCTACGAACTGCCCGTTCAAGATCGTACGCAGCGACGTCGCGAACGCATTGGCTTCGTATTTCAAACCTTCAATCTGATTCCCTACCTCACCGCGTTGGAGAACGTTCAAGTCGCGTTGTACCTCGCCGGTGTGCCAACCGCTCAGCATCGCGATCGCGGAGCGGCTTTGCTGGATCGAGTGGGTCTGAGCAACCGTCTGGACCACAAGCCATCGGAACTAAGCACCGGCCAGCAGCAGCGAGTCGCGTTAGCTCGCACGCTGGCCAACGACCCGCGATTGATCCTCGCGGACGAACCGACAGGGAACCTCGACCCCGCCAGCCGCGAGGCTGTGCTGTCGATGTTCGACCAGTTCATTCGTGAGGGCCGCACCGTGGTGATGGTGACTCATGATCCCGCTGCAGCCGCTCGCGCTTCGCGCCAGTTGTACTTGAACGACGGCCAAGTTTCCGATGCGGCTCATTCCGTTAGCAAACACGCTGCCTAAAAAGGCGGCACGACTTACCCACAGGAAAGGACCACTTATGAACCTGCTGAAGAAAAACCTGCTGCTGACCTGTCTGGTCGCAGGCACCTACGCCCTGGTGGGCTGCGGCCAAACCGCCGCGCCGCCAAAAGAAGTCGCCAAGACCGAGACTGCGGCGCACGATCACAAGGACGGAGAACACCACCACGAAGGTGATGGGCACGACCACGGCAAGGATGAGAAGAAGGGCCACAGCCACGATGGCTGGTGGTGTGACGAGCACGGCGTGCCGGAAGGCGAATGCGCTCAGTGCAATTCGAAGATCGCGGCTGACTTCAAGAAGAAGGGCGACTGGTGCAAAGACCACGACCGCCCCGATTCGCAGTGCTTCATCTGCCATCCTGAAAAGATGGAAGAGTACGCGGCGAAGTACGAAGCCAAGCTTGGCAAGAAGCCGCCGAAGCCTGTCCTGAACTGAACTTTGCCGTGGTACCACCAACGAGAAGAGGCTGCCGATCTAACCGGCAGCCTCAATAAGCTCAGGAGTTGGAAGCAACGATCGATCAGCAGGAAACTGTCGAACCAGCCGCTGGCGCTGGGCGAGCGTCTTCATCGGTCGTTGGAATGGACGGCTTGATATGGGCTCGTTCTTCCAGGAACGAGAGCAGTTCATCGCGCACGTCTTCGTAGGCCGTCGTTTCCATCAGATGGATGCGATCGCGGGGACGTGCGAAGGGCACTTTGACGATTTCGCCGACCTGAGCTTCCGGGCCGTTGGTCATCATGACCACGCGGTCGGACAACAGGACGGCTTCGTCAACATCGTGCGTCACCATGACAGCGGTCATCTGGTGTTGAGACCATACTTCGAGCAACACTTCCTGCAGTTCCAAGCGAGTGAGCGCATCAAGCATGCCGAACGGCTCATCGAGCAACAGCATTTTGGGTGACAGAGCGAACGCCCGAGCGATACCCACTCGCTGACGCATACCGCCGGACAGCTCGGCCGGTCGCTTGTGAATTGCGTCAGCCAGACCGACCAGTTCCAGATAGTGTTTGACGATGTCGCCCTGTTCGGCGCGGGAAGCATCGGGCTTTACCTGCTGAACTCCCAGCAGCACGTTGTCGAACGCCGTCATCCAGGGCAGCAGACACGGAGCTTGAAACACCACGCCACGATCGGGGCCCGCTCCGTCAATTTCGCGACCGGCCAAAATGATGCCGCCACTGGTTGGCTCAGATAGCCCCGCAATCATCGACAACACGGTCGACTTGCCGCAGCCCGAGTGTCCGATCAGCGACACGAACTCGCCGCGAGCCACGTTCAACTGGAAACCCTTGACGACCGTCGCCGGTCCCTTCGGAGTCGGGAAGGACTTCGTCAGATTCCAGATTTCCAGGTAGTTACTGTCAGTCAGCATGGTTCAATCCTTCGTCGCCGGACATTGCGACCCGCTCCACAAAATTCAAACACAAGACCTGCCATCGTTCATCGAACTAGGTCGCGGGCGTCGTCAGTGGACCGGCCACTTGCTCTCGCAAGGCACGCACGAGTGGAGACTCAACCTCCACTTGAGCGACCGCATCCTTGGCTTTCGGTGCCTTTCGACGACCTTCACCGAGCAGGTATTCAATCACTCGCAGACGAATCGCTTTCGCCTTCGGATCGCGCGTCAATGTCTTGCGATCGCGCGGACGTGGTAGATCGACCGCAGTGGCAGGTCCCAGAGTCGCGTTCGGACCAGCACTCAACGGAATGATGCGGTCAGCGAGCAGAATGCCCTCGTCCACGTCGTTCGTAATCAGCACGACAGTCTTATGTGATTCGCGCCAGATGCGGGCAATTTCGTCCTGCAACGTTGCACGCGTCAGAGCATCCAACGCACTGAGCGGCTCATCGAGCAGCAGCACTTCGGGGTCCATCGCCAAGGCCCGGGCCACCGAGACTCGCTGACGCATGCCGCCAGACAATTCGCGTGGCTTCTTGTGCATCGCCGGAGTCAGATTCACCATCGCGATGTAACGTTCGGTGTGCTCGCGTTGTTGTTGCTTCGACAACTGTGGGAAGACCTGCCGTACCGCCAAAGCGACATTGTCGTAAACGCTCAGCCAGGGCAGCAGCGAGTAGTTCTGAAAGACCAGGCCGCGTTCAGGATCAGGGCTGGTCACGAGGTGACCGTTGCAGTGCACAGATCCCGCGTCGGGCGAAAGCAGACCGGCGATCATCGAGATCAGCGTCGTCTTGCCCGCTCCAGAATATCCGACGATCGCGACGAACTCGCCCTTCTCAATCGAGAGATTCACATCCTTCAGCACTTCGGTGCGCTGCCCGGCTCGGCCGTAGCCTTTGCTGACATTGTTGAGTTCAAGAAACGACATGCACTTAGCCTTGCTGTTGCGCTGACTCGCCAGAATCAGAGCCGTCCGTGAGCACCGGCCGGGGACTGGCGGCCCCGGCGACAACCAAACTCAACTGATCAGGCGGCGGCGAATCGACGCTCCACGATGCCCATCAAGCGATCCAGGATGAAGCCCACGCAACCGATCGTCAGGATGCAGAGGATGATGTGTTCGTAAATCAGGCTGTTGTATTCCTGCCACAGGAAGCCGCCGACGCCCGGCGTGCCGATGAGCATTTCACAGGCCACGATCACTAGCCACGCGATACCAAGGCTCAGGCGGAAGCCCGTGAACATGTAGGGCAGAGTGGCGGGAAACAAGACCTTTGTGAGTGTCTTGAATTTAGACAGCTTCAACACGCGAGCCACGTTCAAGTAGTCCTGAGGCACAGCTCGCACACCGACGGCCGTATTCACCACCGTTGGCCACATCGAACACAGAGCAATCGTGAAGAGAGCGGCTGGTTCAGACTTGCCGAACAGCACCAGTCCCAGCGGCAACCAGGCCAGCGGTGAAACCGGTTTCAGGAACTGGATGATCGGATCGAACATCATCGTCAGTGTCTTGGAACTGCCGAGCAGGAACCCTAGAGGTGTGCCGATCAAGATGGCGATGAAATAGCCCTTGGAAACCAGAATCAGGGAGTACCACGTGAACCGCAACACGCCCTGATCAAGTTCGCCGCGTTTGGCGAACGGTTCGACGATGTAAGGTCGACTCATCTCCCAAGTCTTGACGGGTGAAGGCAGGTTCGGTGCCCATGTCGAACAGGAAATCACCCACAACAGCCCCACAGCGATCAAGCCCACCAGGGGCAGAGCGAGCCAATCGAACGGAAACCTCTTCATTCGCCGAATCCTTTTGAGGGCTGCTGTAGCCGCTGCTTCTGAAGTTCCACATAGGCACCCGCCGCAGAAAGCAAAGCAACGGAAACACCAATCAGTGGAGTGACTAACGTCTTGATGACGACCACTGTGCTGACCTGCATCCGCAGCCAGTGGTCTCCTTGATTGACCATGATCTGAACGGCCCCTACGGGCAGGCCGATCATCAACGACCGGCGCCAGACTCCCCAATGCGTGAGAGCCTGACGCCACATCCGCCAATTGCTTGAGTCACCAGACATGCGGGCGAACTCTCCAATCCTTGAACAACGTGCTGAACCCGCTCTGGCGCTGAGCCGGCCCTGCGGGACCTAGCCCTTCATACTGTTGATCGCGAAGCCCTTGGCGTATTCCTCAGGCTTGGTCGGATCGAAGACCACGCCGTCAAACAACGTCTCGGGTTCGTTGCTGAGCCCGGCGTGCTCGTAGCCGATTTCTTTCATGGCCTCTTCGTAGATATCGGTGCGCATCACCTGCTTGGCGACGCCTTCGTAGTCAGGAGCGCCTTCCACCATGCCCCAGCGGCGGAACTGGCTCAACCACCACTTGCAGTACTTAGGCTGTGGGTAGTTGCAGTTGCGCTGGCTGTAAATCATGTAGTTCGGATCTTTGATCTTGCGACCATCACCGTAGTCGTAGTCACCCAACAGGCGCCCAAGAATGATCTCCGGCGGGCAGTTGATGTAAGCCGCCTGCGACACGATCTTCGCTTGTTCCGGCCGATTAGCGAGATCATCCAGCCAGACGCTGGCTTCGTGCAGCGCCTTCAAGACAGCCTTCACGGTCTTGGGGTTCTCGTCCGCGAACTCCTGAGTAAACGCGCAAACCTTTTCAGGATGATCCTTCCACATCTCCTGAGTAGTTACCGAAGTGAAACCGATCTCGTCAGCGATTGCGCGAGCATTCCAAGGCTCACCGACGCAGTAACCGTCCATCTTGCCGACCTTCATGTTCGCCACCATCTGCGGGGGCGGAACAGTGGCCAGAGCGACGTCGGTATCCGGGTTGATACCGCCAGCGGCCAGGTAGTAACGCATCCACATAGCGTGTGTTCCTGGCGGGAACGTCATCGCGAAAGTCATGGGCGTGCCAGCCGCCTTGGCAGCATCCACTAAAGGCTTGAGTGCCTTGGGATCCGCAGCAACTTTGCCTTTCAAATCTGCCTTGAGCGTAATGGCCTGACCGTTTCGGTTGAGCAACCACGGAATGACCATCGGCTTCTTCGGCGAGCCCAGCAGGCCCATTGTCGAAGCGATCGGCATACCGATCAGCATGTGCGTGCCCTGGATATCACCGTTCGAGAGTGAGTCGCGAATGGCCGCCCAACTCGCACCTTTGCTGACCGTCGAATTGATCCCGTATTTCTTGAAGAGGCCCTTTTCGTGAGCGATCACGATCGGCGAACAGTCGGTCAGAGCGATAATGCCAAACTTGAGATCCGTCACTTCCGGAGCATCGCTCGCCATCTCGGCAACTGGGGCTCCAGCCGCAGGCGCAGGTTTGTCGGCAACTGCTTCGGGAGTGGGAGCGGTTCCTGAGCCACCGCACCCCATCAGCATGGATGAACCAGCCACGCCCATCGCGGTGGCCATGAAGCCACGGCGGGTAAATCCCGCTGACTTGATGGAGCCGCGCGCCGACGAGGTGATCTGAGCGTTGGAAGAGATCGGCGCTTCCACGCCAGCTTTAGGAGCGAGTTCAGGGGGTTGTGCTGTGTGCGATTCGTGTGGCATCAGAACTCTCTGGGCTAAGAGGGAAAGCGACTCTGTCAGCGTGCGTTGGTGCTGCCATCGTGGCCTCACTGCACGCTTCCGAACCCTCTCAAGGCAAGCCACGTACCGCGTTGGACCAGTCGGTCTCATTTCAAACGAACTTGCGTGGAAATCCACGTGTGGTAATGCGCAAAACAGGGCGAGAAGAACAATTACCAACACCTGGCAGTCGAGAGATCAACGACCGACAATGCGAGAAAACGGAAGTGGCACGTGGTCTGTGCCAGCCATCAAGGCGGTATCGCCACAAAGTTGAGCAACCATCCCGAAGTTCTGGCCGGAGGGTTCGAACGCTATCTCTTGGCACCAGCTTTCGTAGGATGCAGGTCACGGCTCACTGCCTTGGAATCAACCTCATCACGTTCTCTGAAGGAGCTGTCGCGATGATGCTTCGACATTTATTGGCGGCGTTGTGCCTCTGCCTGTTCTGGGGTGGCCTCGATTGTGAAGGCACAGCGAGGGCGGAAGACTCAGACGGCAAACTGAGAATCGTGGTCTTCGGTGCTCACCCCGATGACGCCGAGTACAAAGCGGGCGGAACGGCTGCCAAATGGGCCAAGCTGGGACATCACGTCAAACTGGTCAGCGTCACCAATGGAGACATCGGGCACTGGCAGATGGCCGGTGGTCCGCTGGCTCAACGCCGCGCCGCAGAAGTAAAGGCTGCCGCCAAGGTGCTGGGCGTGACCAGTCAGGTACTCGACATTCACGATGGCGAACTGCTGCCGACGGTCGAGAATCGCAAGCTCATCACGAAGGTGATTCGCGAATGGAAGGCGGACATCGTTATCTCGCATCGTCCGTGGGACTATCACCCGGATCATCGCTACGTCGGGGTGCTCGTTCAGGACGCAGCCTTCATGGTAACAGTGCCCTTCTTGTGTCCGGACGTTCCGCCGCTGAAGAAGAACCCGGTGTTTCTGTATTCGAGCGATGGGTTCAAAAAGCCGTACAGTTTCAACCCCGATGTCGCGGTGTCTGTCGACGACGTGTTCGAAACGAAGCTGGCCGCGATTCACGAATTGCCGTCGCAGGCCTACGAAGGCGGAGCGAATGGCAGCGAAGAGCACGTCAGCAAAGTACCGCCCGAATCTGACGTGGCGGGTCGCAAAGCCTGGCTGCTGAAGGGCTGGTCGAACCGGCAAAGCGCCGAAGCCAATCGTTTCCGGGACGTGTTGATCGCGCTCTACGGCGAAGAACGCGGCAAAGCGGTCAAATACGCCGAGACTTTTGAGGTTTGCGAGTACGGCTCACGCCCCTCCGAAGCGGATCTGAAAAAGCTCTTCCCATTTTTTGATCCAACCGCCGCGAAGTAGATCCAACCGCCGCGAAGTAGTTGTGGTGCACCGAACTTCGACGCTCAATCACATCACACGACAGGACCACGCATGAGTCAGCGCTCTCGCCACAGTTTCGTTCAGGTCGGATGGGCCCTCTTCCTGACCACGTTGCTCGCAACCGCCGCTCATGCGGCCGCCCCGAAAGGCCCATTAAAAATCTTCATCCTCGCCGGCCAGTCGAACATGGAAGGCCAGGCCGTCGCGGACCTCACCGGCAAGAACTACAACGAGGGCAAGGGGACCCTGAACTTTCTGCTCAATGATCCTCAGAAGGCGCCGTTGCTGCAGCACCTCAAGAATGCAGACGGCTCTTGGGCTGTCCGAAACGACGTGTGGTGCCGCTACAAGCGGGAGCGCCAACAATTGCTGGCCGGGCCGCTGACGATGGGATTTTCGATCTATGGACCGACTCATCACTTCGGTCCGGAGCTGCAATTTGGTCACGTGCTGGGCGACTTCTTCGACAATCAGGTCCTACTGATCAAAACCGCGTGGGGCGGCAAGAGCCTCTACAAAGACTTTCGTCCGCCGTCATCGGGGGGTGAGGTTGGCCCGTACTACACCAAGATGATGGCTGAGATCCGCGAGACGCTGGAGAACCTGAAAAGCGACTTCCCGGACTACGACGACAGCGGCTACGAGTTCTCCGGCCTCGTCTGGTATCACGGCTGGAATGACGGCGTTGAGCCTAAGAAAGCGATTCCACAGTACGAACAGAACCTGGTGAATCTGATTCAGGACGTCCGTCGCGAGCTGAAAAAGCCGGAACTCCCGGTAGTTGTTGGTGAACTGACCGGCCCCTGGGTGAAGGCTCCCGACGAGTGGGAACAACTGCGCAAAGCTCAGCGCGCGGCAGCGGAACGGCCCGAATTCAAGGGCTCGGTGCTGTTTGTGGAGACGCACGATTTCGTCCGCAAGCCTGAGGACTCACCGAATCCGACGCACGGCCATCATGAGTTCGGCAACGCCGAAACTTACTTTCTGGTGGGTGACGCCCTCGGCAAGGGCATGAGAAAGCTGTGTGAGTCGAACCACTGAGGGCTTAGAAGAAGCTGACAGAGCCAATGTCGCCAACGCGCACACAGACGCCGGTTTGTCCGTTCATGCCTCCAGCAGCAGTTGGCCGCCAAGTGGTCAGCAGACGCGTCTAAAACGTGACATGCAACCGCTTTTGATCTTGCTATCCTTAGCGGGACCGACGCGTTGCTCACCACCGAAAGAGCGGAGTCTTGCATGGCTGTGAAAGTCAAATGTCGTGATTGTGGCGTTGTTGCCACGGTTCCAGATGCGGCTCGGGGTAAGTCCGTTAAGTGCAAGGACTGCGGAGCGTCGATCAAGGTGCCCAGCGGCGAAGGCGGCGGTCCCGCCAAGAAATCCGCGGCAAAAAAAGAAAAGACGATTGAAGATGATGACTTCTTCAATCATCTGGATCTGGACAACGTTGAGCACCAGGAAAAACGCATCTGCCCGAAGTGCGCCGCCAAGGTCACGGACGAAGACATCGAATGTCCGAACTGCGGCATCAATCTCGAAACCGGGCAGCTTAGCGCGAAGCAAAAGCAGCGCAAGAAGTTCATCTCGCAAGGACGCGATCCAGACCAGTTCTTCAAAGTCGCGTGGTCCGACCCGTTCGAGTTCATGAAGTCGAACATCAGTCTGTGTCTCACACTGGCTGGATTCTCAGCATTCGCCTTCACCATCTATTTCTGCTGCGGGTTCCTCGCCTTCTGGTATGTAAAGCTCCCGTTGAAGTTCTTCTTCGGCGCGATTTCGATCGTTGGCGGTCTGGCCAGCGTTGGTTGTTTTATTCAGCTCTACATTCACGTCATCAAGAACACGCTCGACGATAAGAAAGAGCTAGGGCGATTCAACTTCGACTTCTTCGCTGACGTCGCATTGGGGCTCAAGATTCTGGTCTGGCCAGCCGCGGTAACAGGCCCGGTTCAGATGGTCTTGGGATTGATTGGGGCCGTGATGATGATCATGGGCATCCTAAGCCTTGGTGGCGGAGCAGGCTTGCTGGTGGCATCCGGTGCCGGATTGCTCATGGTCCTGTCGTTCATTGGCCTGTACCTGTTTGGCACGATCACGTTTCCGATCGCCATTTCGCACATGTCGGCCAAGTACACCTACAAGGCGTATCTTCCAAACCAGATGTTTTCACTGCTGGGTCGCAACTTCGCTGCGGTCGCGTACTGGTGGCTGATTGCCATAGTCCTCAATCTTGTGGTTTTAATTATCGCAGGTGTACTGGGCTACTTCATGACCGACGTCATGGAACTCTTCCTGCAAGCCATTGGAAAAATTCTGGAACTTCTGGACGTCAAGAACTGGGAAAACGAAGACCAGCGAGGATTCCTGTTCTATGTCGTCTTCCCGATTGTCGGCTTCACGCTCGTTTTCCTCACTTCGATCACGCTGTCGTTGCCGACGAGTTTTGCGGCGGTATTTCTCACGCGTTTGACAGGGCTGTTTGCTTACTACAATCAACCGAAACTGGGGATGAGCGAGAAGCGGATGGCGGGTCAGCCCGCCGGCTTCTGGCCGAGGTATCTAGGCTATCTGATTGATGCCATCGTGCTGACATCGTTCGTGTTGTTCGCCCAAATGCTGGTGGCAGGGGCCGCTTTACTGGCAAATGAACTCGGCCTCGAGGGTATGGACGCGATGTTCGTCACGCTGTCCCAGTTCGCGAGCGGACTTATACCCCTGTTGTATTATACGCTCAGCGAAAGCGGCCCCGGTGGTGGAACTCTCGGCAAGAATTCCATGGGCATGATCGTCGTGAACGAAGCCGGCAAGAAGCCGATCACCAAGGGGCAGGCGCTGTCACGCTACTTCTTGCGTGGCATCCCCTTTGGAGTGTTTTTTGCCCTTTGGGACAAGGACAAAATGACGCTGCACGATAAGGCGACCAAGACTCGTGTTGTCTGGCGCCCAGAACAGTTGATCTAAGGGGCACGCGGGTGTGACGATGTGCCGGAGCTGCCGGTAGCATGCTTGCGGGTGGCGAAAGGAGTCAGTTGTGGGCGATCAACGGGTGGTTGTGATAACGGGTGCAACTCGCGGGCTCGGCCAGGCGATGACGGCCCGGTTGATCGAGGCGGGTCACAAAGTCATCGGCTGCGGGCGTTCGCTGAACGCTATCAAGACGCTCGCGGCCAAACATGGTGCACCGCATCGGTTCGATTGTGTAGACGTCGTCGACGACGGTCAGGTCAAGGCGTGGGCCGAGTCCGTCGTCAAGGAGTTCGGAGCGCCGGACCTGCTGCTCAACAATGCCGCGATCATCAACGAGAACGCGAACCTGTGGGAGATTTCTGCCGCCGAGTTCGACGCCGTAGTCGACGTCAACATTAAGGGAGTAGCCAACATCATCCGGCATTTCGTGCCGGAGATGGTCGCTCGGGAGAAGGGCGTGATCGTCAACTTCAGTTCTGGCTGGGGACGCTCCACATCACCTGAAGTCGCTCCGTACTGTGCCACCAAATGGGCCATCGAAGGGCTCACTCAGGCGCTGGCTTACGAACTTCCGCGCGGCATGGCGGCGATCCCGCTCAACCCCGGAATCATTAACACCGAAATGCTGCAATCGTGTTTCGGCTCATCCGCAGGCTCCTACCCAGATGCCGATGAATGGAGCCGCAAGGCGGTACCGTTCATCCTGAGCATCAAGCCATCGCAGAATGGCCAACCGCTCACCTGTCCGTGAGATGACAACCAGCCGCGGTCCCGATTGAATCGCTCCCACGGAGCACTCCGCCTTTCCGCTCAGAGTGTTACTCTACCTTAATACGCTGCGTCGGAGCAGCGCAACGCATGATCGTCTTGTGCCAGGAGCGGTCTCGTGTCCGTGCTCTATCTCACCGAAGCTGATGTCAATGATCTGATTGATATGCCCGCGACACTCGGGGTGGTCGAGGAAGCGTTTCGTCAATTCGCGGTGGGGAAGGCGACGAACGTACCGCGGGCGCGGGCGTTCGCTCCGGGTGTGGCGTTGCACACCTTGTCAGCGTCTGCCGAGTACCTCGGGTTGATTGGCTGGAAGGCTTACACCACGACGCGTGCCAGCATGCGGTTTCACGTGGCCGCCTACGATATTCAGACGGGAGCGATGCGGGCGTTGATCGAAGCCAACTGGCTGGGCCAGTTGCGAACGGGTGCGGCCACGGGCGTCGCGGCGAAGTACATGGCTCGGCCGGACGCAGACACCGTCGGGATCTTTGGCTCGGGACTGCAGGCTCAGACTCAGGTAATGGCTGTCTGCGCCGCCAAGAGAATTCGACGAGTGGAGGTGTTCTCACGCGATCCGGAACGCCGAGCTGCCTTCGCCAAGCAGCTCTCTGAACGGTGCGGTGTCGAAGTGGTACCCGCAGACACCCCCAAGCAGGCTGCGTCGAGTAAGGGCATCGTCATCACGGCGTCGACAAGCAAGACTCCGGTGTTTGATGGTCGAGATCTCGCAGAGGGCACTCTGGTGTGTGCGGTTGGTTCGAACTATCTGGTGAAGACAGAGATCGATGTCGAAACCGTGCGTCGAGCGAAAACGATCGTCTGTGACAGCAAGGAACAGTGCCGCCTCGAAGCGGGAGATTTCGTCGCGGCGCTGGCCGATGGAACGACCACTTGGGACGCCATGCACGAGCTCGCCGATATCGTCAGTGGCAAGATTCCGGGACGGTCGGCGGCGTCGGAAATCAACCTGTTCAAGTCAGTCGGGCTCGCTCTCGAAGACGTGGCAATGGCGGGAGAACTCATCCGCCGCGCTGAGTCCGCTGGGCGCGGGCAGCAACTCCCTATCGGCTGACTGACAGCGTCGGGGCCGCCCGCTATGTTCCCCGCTCCGGGGCTTCTGCTGATAACCGTCTCGGCGGCGATTTTTCCACCTGCCGTCGAACGAACTGACTTCAAACTCGAAAGGCTGCTGAATTCATGGCTGGCAAAGTTCGGATTGGCATCATCGGCGCGGGCGCCGTTTCTGATTACCACCACGTTCCCGGCATTCGTCTTGACTCCCGCGCGGAACTGGTCGCCATGTGCGATCCGAACGCCGGGCTGTTGGAACAACGCAAGAAGGATTGGGGACCAATCCGCAGCTACACGAACTACGAAGACATCGCGAAAGATCCGGATGTCGACGCAGTGATCATCGCGACTCCGAACTTCACGCACCTGCCGATTGCTCTGTCCTGCATTGAGAACGGCAAACACGTGATGGCCGAGAAGCCGCTGGGCCTGAACTTCGAAGAGTCCGCTCAGATGTACCGTGCCGCCCGCGACAAGGGCGTGCGACACATGACGGCTTTCACGTACCGCTTCGCGCCGTCGATGCGTTACGTGCGGCACCTGGTGAAGTCCGGAGCTCTCGGTGTGCCGCGTCACTTCCGCAGCCAGCGGTTCCTCGACTGGGCCGAAACGAGCTGGGGCTGGCGACAATACAAGAAGCTCGCCGGTGCTGGTGACCTCTTCGATATGACCATTCACCGCATCGATTTTTCACAGGACTTGATGGGCCCCATCAAGTCCATCTGCGGCGCGGTCGCTCAATTCGCCAAGCGCGACGTCACGGCCGACGGTAAGTCTTGCGCTCCGTCAGAAGTCGATGACTGGTCGTCGTTGATTGGTCTCTTTGAAAGCGGAGCCACCGGAGTCTGGGAAGGCAGCACCCTGATGAAGGGCCATCACAACAACGGCTTCGGCTACGAATGGGCGGAAGTCAATGGCTCTGAAGGTTCGGCGGCTTACCAGTTGACGGACCCCAACAACGTGATTCTTGGCAAACACGGCGGCACGATGGAAAAGGTCCCGGTGCCGGAAGAATTCCTCGTCATTCCCGGCAGCCCGCGCGAACCACACGCTGGAGTGCCGAGCACCGTCTTCCGCTATGACCTTGTTTACGAACTCGTCTCCGCCATCGTCGAAGGCCGTGATGCGGTGCCCGGCTTCGATCACGGTGCCACGGCTCAAGCGGTTGCGGACTCGGTGCTCGAATCGTTCGACAAGCGAGCTTGGGTCGACATCAAGGCCGATCTGGGTTGATTGAATAACGCGGCGCCGTCGCATCAGTCTTGTTTAACGGCAAGTCGAAGGCGACGGCGCTTCAAACTCTTCAGGTCTGAAACAGCACTCCGAAGCCATGACGAGCAACGCTGATAGCTCACAACCTGATCAACCACCACAACACCAGTCATCAAATGACCCTCGATCTGGATTGGCGGTCGTTGCATGGCTGGCATGGCCTGAAACTTGGCTCTTTCTGATTCTGGGTCTTCTGGCCGTTGGGACGACAAGTTTCGTGATGCATTTTTATGCCCACTTTGCTGGCAAATCCGTCATCATGGATCTGTTGAACCAAGTATTGGGTGCGAATGGTTCGGCGGGAGCGATCTTGGGATTAGCCATCGTTCTGCTCTTGATCGTGGCTCGGTTACAGGTTCGCCGACATGAGCAGACGCGTCACCTCATCCAGGCGGGAGTCTTTGTAATGGCGTTCTTGCTCCTGCTCGGTCTGATTGCGTTGAGTAGCTTCTTCGGCGGTCTGATTTGACATCCCTTTCGGACGACTCGCTCATCCGACAGCATTGCGCCATGGATGTCCGGGATAGGCGTCGTCGAAGAATCACACGCGGTCTAAGCCGTTGAGCAACGGAGCAAATGATGTCGACATTGCAGAAGGTGCTGGTCATCGGACTGTTGGTGATGCACGTTGCGCAGGTTCAGGCGCAAGTTCCGTTGGATGGCCCGCTGGCTCCTGATCAAGCGCTGAAGTCCTTTCAGGTCGAAGCTGGCTTGAAGCTGGAACTGGTTGCCGCCGAGCCTCTGGTCGTCAGCCCCTGTGCCGTGGCTTGGGACGAACGCGGACGGATGTTCGTGGCCGAGAATCGTGGCTATCCGGTTGGCCCCAAGGAAGGTGAGCCACCGCAAGGGCGCATCGCACAACTCATCGACAAAGACGGCGATGGCCGCATGGACGAGCGCATCGACTTCGCCACGGAACTGTCATTTCCCAACGGACTGATGCCGTGGCGTGGCGGGCTGATCGTGACCTGCTCACCGGATGTGCTGTTCCTCAAAGACACCGACGGGGATGGCAAAGCCGACGAGAAGAAGGTGCTGCTGACAGGCTTCAGCACGAAGGGCAGCACCCAGCTGCGAGTCAGTCATCCGCTGCTGGCTCTGGATGGTTGGGTCTATCTCACCAGCGGCCTGACAGGCGGCGAAGTCGTTTCGCCCCTCAAGCCCGATCAAGCACCAGTGAAAGTTGGTCGTACCGACATTCGCTTCAAACCCGACACCGGCGAGACCGAACCCTGCGACGGCGGTGCCCAATTCGGGCAGACGTTCGATGATTTTGGTAGACGCTTCATTTGCTACAACCGCGTGCAGGTTCAGCATGTGGTGCTGGAATCCAAGTACCTCAAACGCAACCCGCATCTGGCCTTCGCTGAGACCGTTGAAAACTGCCCCGCCGAGATGGCGGATGAACCACTCAAGGGTCACGGCAAAGCGGCCAAGATCTTCCCCATCAGCAGCAATGTGACGACAGCCGATTCTCACGCCGGCACTTTCACGGCCGCTTGCGGTATCACCTATGTGCGAGGAGCAATGTTCCCGTTCGAGGACATGTTTTTTAGTTGCGACCCAACGGGCAACTTGGTGCATGCGGATCGGTGCGTGCCTCACGGGGCAACGTTTCGTGCCCACAGTTCTTTCCCCGGGCGCGAAGTCCTGGCCAGCACCGACAATTGGTTTCGTCCCGTATTTGTTGCGAACTCGCCCGAAGGGGCTCTCTACGTCTGTGATATGTATCGCAAGACGATTGAACACCCAGACTATTTGCCTGTGGAAGTTCGAAAACACACAGACTTCGAGGGCGGCAAGACCATGGGCCGAATCTATCGGTTGGTCGTTGGATACCCCCCTGACGATGACGACGCGGAGCTGCGCAAAAAGAACAACGACCAGTTGCGGCAAGCTCTCTACGAGCATCTACGCATGAAGAGCGATGTCGAGTGGTCGACCCAAATGACGGATTGGAGCTACTCGGCCGTGCGGGATCGCGAAGGGCAGTGGTTATTCAATACCAACCTGCGGTTGGTGATTGAGGGACGCTGCAAACCCGACCTCGAAGCTCTGCGTAACAGATTCGTGAACAACCACAATCAATCCCAGATGGAGAAGCTTCTGAGTTTTTGCACTCTGCGGCATCATGGAGTTTTGACTGAGACCGACTTCGAGCGTGCCCTCCTGGGAAGGGGAGCATTGGTCTCCGAGATGGCATTGCAGACGGTCGAGCCGTGGCTTGCAAAGTCGACGACACTTCAGCGAAGCGTTCTCGCCATGTGGGACGCTCCACAACCCCGCAGCCAGATGCAAGTGGCGCTGATGGCCGGTTCTATTCCTCTTGATGAGGCGATTACCGCGCTCGCTGGAATCGGCCTCAACAATGCCAGTGATCGTTGGATAAGAGCCGCCGTGCTGAGTTCGCTCTCAGGACGCGAAGATGCGTTTCTTGGTGAACTGATGAAGCAAGCTACATCGACACGCGCAAGTAAACCCGCTTCCGCAAATGATGTATCCAAGAACCTGGATTACGAAGTAGCCAACAGATTTGCTCGAAGCCTTCCTGATGACGGCGGCTCAAACCTCTTCTACGACTTCGGCCGCTTGTTGGGGGCCAGCAAGACTCTGGCAGATGCGCGGCCGCTGATCCTCAAGATCACCACAAAATGGACGAATCCCAAGTTCGAGCATCAGGTTCCGCTGCTCACCGGCTTGGTCGATGGACTCCGCGCCCGCGGCTTCGCGAAGCCAGGTCAATCGGTTCTGGAAACATTGCTAGCCGACATCCCGGATGCCGATCGTCGGGAACTCAGCCAGTCCTTAGAGCCGATCGCTGACGCAGCGGCACTCAAAGCGGAAGACGCAGATGCACCAGCGGAGATTCGGCGTCGTGCGATCGACTTCCTGGCGCATGCGAAGTCATCAAAGGCCTTGTCCTTCCTGACTAAACTGGTGTCCGCTCAGCAGCCCGAGCCTGTGCAGTCGTCGGCCATCAAAGCTTTGATCGGACTCCCCGATGAACAAGTCGCTGAAACACTGCTGACGCGCGAACGCTTCCAAAGTTATCCGCCGAGGATGCGTGAAGAGATCATCGGCATGTTGTCCTCAACTCCCCGTCACGTGCCGGGACTGCTGACGGCCATTGAATCCGGCACCGTGCCGCCCGCTGCCATCGACACCCTGCGCCGACGTCAGCTCTCTCAACACAAAGACCCCGCCGTCAAAGAGCGAGCGACCAAGATCTTCGGAGCCGGTCCCAGTGGCGATCGAGCCAAGGTCTATGAAGAGCACAAGTCGGTGCTCACGCTGACTCCGAATGCCGAGAACGGTCGGCAAGTCTTCAAGCGGGCTTGCACGAGTTGCCATCGACTCGACCGAGAAGGCACCCAAGTCGGCCCGGACCTCTTTGGCATCCGCAATCAGCCGAAGGAAGCCATCTTGCTCCACATTCTGATCCCCGAGCACGAGATCACTCCCGGCTTCGCGGCATACATCGTCACCACCAAAGAAGGCCGAGTCCTCACCGGCCTGATCTCCGCCGAAACCGCCACGAGCATCACCCTCAAACAGGCCCTCGGCAAAGAAGAAACCATCCTGAGACAGGACATCGAAGAGTTGTCATCGAGCAATCTCTCTTTGATGCCCCAAGGCGTCGAAAAGACGGTCAACAAACAAGAGTTTGCGGACTTGCTGAGCTATCTCAAGGGTGAGAAGTAGAAATGGCAAGTCTGTACATAGTCAGAGTCGTTCGACAACCTCGCGAAGCAGCGACGTCAGCTCTCGGAACGCATCGGCTCTAAAAGAGCTCTCTTGGTTGGGGAATCAGCACTCTCCACTGAAGACAGAGCGAATGATTTGAATTCGAAGCTCAGCAGCAGAGCTGGCAGCAAATCCATCTAGGATGCTGTGCATCCATCATCTCTTGTATGGACAGCAGGGTGACCAAAGCTAGAGTCCTTCAGCATCGACCTTCTCTTCTTTGAGCCATTCGTCGAGTGGCAATCCAGCTTTTTTTATAGAATTACGATCCTGAAATCCTTCGGCCCATAAAACATCACCTGAAGGAACGTCCCAAAGGGCGGAGACAACGAGCTTGTCGTCGCTACATTGATCCCATGCGAGGAATTGCTTTCGAAGCAGTTCATCTCCGGGCATCAATAATAAGATGCTCCCAGAATCAACAAATTGTTGTGAGAAGCCAATCTTCGGAAGCAGTTTGCGAAAAAGTCCATTTTTAATCTCAATGGTTGGCAGAAAAGGCAGCAATCCAACTGCTCTGAGAAGTCGGTCTTGTCCCCATTTGGGTAACTGGCTGCGTAGTAACCCCAAGGGGTGAAGGGTGAATGGAGCAACCAGATCATAGCCATAACAACGGAGCCACTCCGGGGACGCCCAACTTTCCTCAAAGGGGATCGTGACCAACGGAGCATCATTTCGGGATACAGTTGCATATTTCATTGCGAGCGGAGCCGTGAGTTGCCCATCAATGAAAGATCCATCAAGCACAGGCAGTCCCAACACCCCAGAGGCCTGAGCCAGATTTGGATAACAACCTTCGTTCAAGAAGTGCATCTCAAGCAGTCTCACTGCCGCATCTACAACACTATTGCGGTCGAGGAGATCGCTGTTGAGGTCAGGGCAATTAGCAAGAGATGCCTCAATTGATCCTTTAAGTGCGCGTTCAAGGAGTCTTTCCAAGGTACGATAATAGTTGGGCTTGGGCCCATTCGTTGCAATTTGCGTCCTCAGTGCCACTGAATCCTTTTCGCCAATAAAGGAAAAGGCCAAGGCTAGGGCTCGCATGAAGGCACACTTAAGTGCGCGATCGAGGTGGTGGTCGAAGGGTTGCTCTATGTCTTGATCGAGATCGAGTTCGCGTGCGTAGTGTTGCTCAAACCCAAATCTATACGCATCATCAAAATCAAGATCAAAATCTTCATTGAAATGAAGGCCTCGAACAAGTGTGAGGCGAGCGCCGAACTCTTGCATGACCAATCTGGATGCAACGGTCTCCAGTGGTAAACCGACCGGGGCATGCCAAGTGGTATTCGTAGCTTGTTGTACGGGAAGCAACTCCATGCCCATCAATCCGTGCTGGATACTATGGAAAGTGGACGGCGGCACTTCGATATCACACGCCGCGTTCTTCCAGCGTTGTACGAACTGTTGAACTTCCGGCAACCAGTCGTCTCGTTGCGTTCTTCTTGGGGATGAACGGTCACTCTTCAAACCAGGTGCAGCGTGTCCGCTCAAATCAACAACGCAGCACGTTCCGACTCGACTACTGAACGTCTTCAGTTGCTGAAATTCGTCGGGCTCATCTACGAGCATTCCACGGACAGTCCATCGCGTCCTGCCGTCGTCACTGAGAACGGTTTCTACCAATCCACGCCTTAAAGTTTCACAAGCGAACTCCTCATTGGAGATACCAAACAGTTCACTGATCGAGTTCGCTTTCTCAATCTGGGTGCCATGTATAGGAGCGGCGATGCGTACTCGACTTGCAGTGAGCAAGTCTTCCCAATCCCAGATTCGCCAGCTAGTGGAGGACATCGTGTCTAACAGTTGGCAATCTTCGCTGCCAACCAACCCGCAAAGACGATCTTCGATGTCATAGCATGGGACGTTGGCCAAGACCCGCAGGACGGCGGTGTCATCCAGAAGAAGAGCATCAAAAATCTCTTCGTCGAGATCTTCCAGCTCGTCGGAGTCTACTGAAAAGGATGAAGTGAAATGGATCGGGTATCGAGGCCAAGAGACAACCGACCAAATTGCGCGTAGAGGGTCGACCACGGTTCGCCCGTCTGTGATTTGTGCGGCGTATTGGTTTCTATGCGAGTGCTCTTCCGAGAAGTGATAATTCTGTAGGTCAGAAATCAAGTTGTATGGGTCGCAACCGACTTCAGTTCCAGCTCGCAGCCACAGGCGAATGAGCGTGCCGCAACCATTAGCGCTATTGAGAATCTCTTCATGCCAAAACAGACCATCCGGTCCCCAGATCTTCAGATGGTGCGGCTGGCGTTGTTCTTGATTCACACCGGCGGGACAAGTCCATATTTCTACGAGGTCAGCCAGCATGAAACAGGACAGGATTCCGATTCCAAACTGCGAGATTTCGCTGACCGGCAATTGGAACTCGCGCATCAAGGCACGCTCGCGTGAGTATTCCGGGCTCTGGTAGTAGCTTTTGCCAATCTGAGTGAAGTACCGTTTCACCACCTCAAACGTCATCCCCACGCCGTTATCTTCGATATCGATAAAGTGCCGCGGCTCCCGACGCGAGGCACCATCCGGGCTGGGCCAACGATCATCCATCAAGTCGGCTTCGCCCCAGCTCACTTTGATGCCGAGCTTCGACTTGTCCTCGACCAGATCGACCGGTTCCAAGCCGGAGAGTTCCACAGGCTCGGGGACACCCAACCCCGGTTTGATGCCATGCTTCTCATAAACCCGCCGCCGAAGTTCGCTCCGCAACCAGCGCAGGTGCAGTGCGTCTAATGAGTTTTGCACCAGCTCGCGCAAGCACAGAGACGGCTCGCCATACAGTTCTTCGCCCATCAGGATCTTCACCACCTGATCCTGAGACAGCTCGAACTTGACGGCTTGTGAGCCCCAGCCACCGTCAATTTGCAAATCGTGCTTCACGTGAGTTTCGGAGTGACCCGGTAAACGCAGGGGTGGCGTGATGGCTCGTTGTTGACGTGCCTTTTCAACACCAGCGAGCTCCTGGCGAATCCAGCCGCAGTAGTCACTGACACCTTTCAAGATATCTGGATTCGGGCAACCAGAATCACTCTTGCGAAACTCGATGGTCGAGTTCTGTGGATGCTTGTCATCCCAGCGAAAGACCCGCTGGCCGATGCAGAGATGTTGATACCAATGCTTCACGCTGGTGGAGTCGCTCGGTCGGAATTGCCGGAACAACACACGCGGTGCGCGCGAGGCGTCGAAGTCAAGAATGTCACCCAATCGCAGCAGCCAGCCCGTCCACAGCCAGTCGATTGATTCACCGTTACGCCAGTCGACATGCCCCCTGCCGTCGAACGTCCGCGCCAACCAGTCGAGCGACTGCCCGTGACTCAACGCAACCTGGGCGAGCGACTTCAAGAAGGACTGCTCTGCGTAACGAAAAGAGACCTGATCATGCTTAGCGAAGTCTTCGAGCCACGTTTGAATGCGATGTTCGCCACCAATGGCATCGTCTGCGTGAGTCTGCCGTAGATACTCAGTGCGAATCTGTTGCCGAATGTGTTCGATGCGATCGAGATACCCATTTGGCTTGTCTCGTTCCAAAGCTTGGATCGTGCGGACATCATGCTCTTGAGCCATGAAGTGACGCCGATAGGCAATGACGTCTCGCTCTAGTCGCTCTGTGGTGTCCGCTAAGGTCTTCGCTGGGTTCTCAACCGACTTCAGCTTCTTGCGAGTTTCGTCCGGCAGCGCCATGCCGAGGTCATGTACCAGCACCGCCAGAATGGTGACCGCGCATTGCAGCGGGCCGACAGGCTCGCCCGACTTCCACGGCTTGTCCCACAGAGCCGGCGGTACCAACTGCTCCATCAGCCACAACACGTTGCCCAGGTGCCTCATGTCGTGCAGCGTGTAGTCGCGGAAGTCCTGACTGACCCGCTTCGTCACGGCGTCGACCAGCTTCCACACCTCGTCGACCGTTGTGATCAAGCTGTTAACGCCCGGCTGATCACTACACGCCTTCAGCCGAGCATAGAAGCGCGATTCTCTCACTGAAGCAACGTGTTGCCGACTATCGACGTCCGCGAACTGAGAAGCTGATTTGCCTGAGGAATGCCTGGTTGTCTTCTTCGCCATTCGATCACGCCCGCCGTCACGATGTGGTGCTGGTCAAGGTAGATCGCAATCATGATAGACGGAACAAATGGGAGCCAGTCGCGGTCTCTGAAATTGCTGAGGCACCTGCGGCGAACTTGACCGCTCGCCAGCTTCAGTCTGATGGTGTCGCCCGCTTGTAGCCTCAACGAACGAAACAAAGCGTTACTTCAATTGCGCAACGACGTGCGGAATCAACTGTGAAAGTCGCTCACCACCGACGGCAGCCACTTTCAGGATTTTGCTGATGTCGGCAGGTTCCAAAGCGTCGGGCAGGCACATGTCGGTGACGATGGAAAAGCCCAACACTCGCAAGCTGGCGTGCTTGGCGACGATGACTTCGGGGACAGTAGACATGCCAACGACGTCGGCACCCATGCCGCGCAGCATGCGATATTCAGCGCGCGTTTCGAGATTCGGGCCGGCAACCGCGATGAACACACCTTTGTGAGCAACGATGCCCAGCTTCAACGCGGATGCTTTCGCGATTTCAATTAATTGATGGTCGTACGGCTCGCACATATCAGGGAATCGCGGGCCGAGGTTGTCGTCGTTGACACCCCGCAGTGGGTTATCACCCATCAGGTTGATGTGGTCCTCAATAATCATCAGGTCCGCAAGTTCATACTGCGGATTCATACCACCAGCGGCGTTCGTGACGATCAGAGTGTCGATGCCCATCGCCTTCATGACGCGCACGGGGAACGTCACCTGCTGCATCGAATAGCCTTCGTAGAAATGAAAGCGTCCTTCCATCGCGACGATGGGGACTCCGGAGAGAGTGCCGCAGACAAGCTGCCCTTTGTGCGACTCGACCGTAGAGGTCGGGAAGTGCGGAATGTTGCCGTAATGAATGACGGCTTCCTGCTGGATTTGAGCTGCCAGACCGCCAAGACCTGTTCCCAGAATCAACCCTACGCGCGGTCGAGTCGACCACGCCTGACGAATGGCCTGTGCCGCGTCATCGATCTTGGCTGCTAGTCCCAGCATGAAAGTGCTCCTGCAAAATCTGTCTGCGAGGTGATCTCGATTTCCACCAGCGGCTTGACGCGAGTTCTATTCTACACAGTGACCTGTCGGTCCCCCGGTCGTGGCAGCGAATGCGGCTCGACCAGTGGGGCATACATCTCCGGCCGACGGTCCGCGAGACGATCAATCGCATGCTCGCCGACCTTGCGGACGACGCGTTTGTGGCGCGCGAGTGCCGGATCAATTTCGGCGTAGAGGATTTCCTCCTCATCGCCGTTACTGGTAACCAGCGTTGACCCGTCGGGACCACAGATGCGACTGCGTCCAATGAATCGAAAGCTGGCTTCCGTGCCCACTCGATTGCAAGCGGCGAAGTAAACGGCGTTTTCCATCGCTCGCGCGTTCAGAACATATCCGGCAACGCATTCCGCTCCGGGCGGCCAGTTGGTCGGGAGGGCAATCAGGTCCGCTCCCAGCAAGGTCAGACTGCGAGCCGCCTCGGGAAAAGCTGAGTCGTAGCAGATATTCATCCCGACTCTGAGGTCGCCCGCATTCTGCACGGCGAAGGGACGGTCGCCGAACGTTGCGAACTTGTCGACGCCCAGATAGGGCAGGTGAATCTTGCGATAGGTTCCGAGCAGGCCGCTTGGACCGAGTAGAATTGCAGTATTAAAGACTCGGTCACCATCCGCTTCGACAGTTCCGAAAACTGTATACACTCCAAGTTCGCGACAAACGGCCGTGAGAACTTCGGTCGCCGACCCGTTGACCGGCTGCGCAAACTTCCTCGCCTCATCGAGGCTCGGAAAGCAGTAACCGGTCAGAGCACACTCCGGAAATACTGTCAGCGTCGCGCCGTTTCGCGCTGTTTCTTTGAGCCCCTCCGCCAGGCGGGCAACATTACGATCAATGTCACCCAGATGAATGTCCGTTTGCACGGCGGCGATCTTCACGGGTACTTCCTTATTGCCAAGAAGACTTGGGACTCAATTCCGCAGCGGAAGCTCTTTATATCCGACCGGGCTACTCATCCAAAGCTTCAGCTTTCGGTTCCGGCAGCCAGAATGAAGCAATGAAGCCCACAACGTAGACGGCGCAACCCACTGCGGCAGCAGTATAAGCCAACTTGGTCGGAGCATTCGCCAGATCGTCCGTCGCGGCCAATGTCGCTGTGACCCACGCGAACGAAGTTCCGATCAACCGACCGCCGATGTTAGCCGCGAAGCTTTCGCCGGTACCTCGCAGATGGAGTGGGTAAACTCGCGGCAAGTAGTTACCCCAGAAGCTGAACTGAGCCACCGTCAACAAGCCCGCAACGAACAAGCCGGCGTAAGTGAGCGTCAAGTTCGTCGTTGCGCAGTAGGCGAAGATCAGAGGCATCAGGAAGATGCCCGGAATCTGGAACAGTCGCAGCAGCGACCTGCGGCTGACAATGATGACCGCCAGAGCGGCCATCGCAAAGCGGCCGATCAGCCCGCCGACTTCCTGCACCTTGGTCACGCTGGCGGCGATCTCTTGAGTTGCCTTGCCTCGGACCGGTCCTTCGACCTTCGCACGCTCAGCACCGATCAGCTTCTTGCGTTCTTCTTCCGGTGCTTCCGCCAGCTTCTTTTTGAATTCTGGATCGCTCAACCGTTTCTCAACCCGTTCCTGAACTGCCGGGGCTTCGACCGCCTTCTTGACGGTGTCTTTGACTTCCGGCAGACCCGGGATGATACGCTGAATGTGTTGAATGGCGCCGAACGCCCCACCAAAGCTGCAAGCAAACATGATCGTCGTGACAATCGTCGTGCGACGCAGTTCAGGCGAGAACAACTGGGCGATACTCGCCCTCTTCAGAGTGCCAGCCTCTTTCTTCTGTGCCCATACGGGAGATTCGGGCAAGAATGGTCGGATGACGATCAACGGAATCGCGGGAATGATTCCCGACATCAGCGTATATCGCCACGCGGCGTGTGCATTGGCATCACTAATGACACCACCAAAAATCGGGCGGATCGCTGGCAGGAATTTTTCACCATAAGAGTTCGCCAAGCCATACGCGACCGCAACCAGAAGACCGCCTACCGAGGAAAATGCCTGGGTGTAGCCCAGCACTTTTTCACGCTGGTGAGGGTCAGCAAACAGTTCCGCGAGCCAGGCGACCGCCGCCACGAACTCCACGCACACGCCGATGAACACGAAACAGCGGAACGTCAACAACATCCAGACATTGGTCGAGAATCCGGCACAAAAAGCAGCGATCGCATAAATCAAAATCGACCATGTCAGCACGCGGCGACGTCCAAGTCGGTCGGTCAAATAACCGCCAATCAATCCAAAAATGCCGCCCGCGACAGCCGGAATGTAGAACAGGCGTCCGACCCACATATTGAATTCTGGAGAACCCGGTGCGGCTCCCACCAGTTCCTGCAACGCCGGACCGACAATCAACGGCAGCATCAGCAGTTCATAAATATCAAACGCAAATCCGATCGATGCAATCACACAAATCAGCCACGCGACGCGGGTCATGGCTTGAGGCGCAGCCGGAGCGGTTTGAGACATCGGCGGGAGTCCTTGAGGAGTGATCTCAGAGCGTGTAACGGCGGGAACTTCGGGGACAAACTACTGCGCAAACAGAAATGCGCTATTCCTTAACCTGCACAATGCACTCGACTTCAACGGTGATATTGCTTGGCAACGAACCCATGCCGACGGCACTGCGCGCACCGCGACCAGCGTCGCCGAAAACTTCCACCATCAGGTCACTGAAGCCGTTCATAACCTTCGGATGGTTCTGAAAATCCGGTACGGCGTTAACCATGCCGAGGACCTTAACTACGCGAACTACGCGGTCGAGGCTGCCCAAGGTTTTCTTCAGGGTGGCGAGGATCGCGAGGCCGACCTGGCGGGCCGCTGCGTATGCTTCCTCTTCACTCACGTCTTTCCCAACTTTTCCGGTGATCAGCGTCTTATCCGGCTTCAAAGGCCCGTGTCCCGAGACGTAGCAGATGTCTCCGACTTGGACGACCGGCGTGTAGTTGCCACCGGGTTTAGGGGCCGGAGGGAACTCCAGGCCGAGTTCTGTCACTCTCATTTCAGCACTCATGGGCGAATACTCCAAGGCTGGGAATAACCATGACTAGGGCCACTTTAGCGAAACCGCGCAGCGACTTCGACCGGTCAGAGGTCGTTTGGAGCCCTAGAAATCCGCGAGTCGAATCAAGCCAACGGGAACCCTGAACATGGCAGTGAACAACAGGCGATTTGATCAGTCAAAAATGTGATCAATACCCACATTCTGGCCCACTTCTAGCAGAGGTCCGCTCCTTGACGGAGCGCGATGGTCCCATTAAAAGCCCGACCTTCCCAGCCGGAGAGCGGTTCAGTCCAGTAATTTGGAATCCACATTCATCGCTCTGCTTGGACAACCTGAGTGGGCCCCCCAGAACATTGCAGCTTGAGTGGAATGCAGAATGGCGAAAAAGAAAGCAACGGCGCGCAAAACCGAAAGCGTGCGCGAAAAGCCGAGTTCACCAAGTCCAGCAGTCGTTCGCAAACGTACGCCGGAGCAAATTGAGGCCGCAGCTGCGAAGCTCGATCTTGAGCTCGTCGAATTGATGAGCAAGCGTGCTCAACTGGCCGTCGAATGGGTCGGTTCTCAGCCCAATCCGCGGGCTGCGGTGTTCTCGCCCATTGTGGCGGTTCCACCCGCTGTTGCCGCGACGAAGAACCAAAGTTCGCTCTCGAACGATTTCTTGGCGAATCATGTGCGTCAGCTGGTGGCAGCAGCTCGCCAAACCGTACGCACACAACGAATTGCGTACCTCGGCCCCGCTCACAGCCATACGCACCAGGCGGCTATTCAGCGGTTTGGCCCCACCGCTGAACTGGTTCCCGTCAGCACGATTGCAGCGGTCTTTGAAGATGTGAATCGCGGGCACTCCGAGTTCGGAGTTGTCCCCGTCGAAAACAGCACAGACGGTCGAGTTGTTGACACTCTGGACATGTTTACTCGTCTGCCGATCCGCATCTGCGGCGAGGTCCAGATCGCCATTGAGCACAATCTGCTGGCCAAGTGCCCACGCAGCGAGATTGTTGAGATCTACAGCAAGCCTCAGGCGTTCTCGCAGTGCCGCAACTGGTTGGCGAGGCACATGCCGTCTGCTCGCTTGCACGACGTCACCAGCACTTCGACGGCCGCTCAACTGGCCCGTGACAAGCCCGGTGCTGCCGCGATCGCGAATTCGCGAGCTGCTGTTGAATACGGTTTGCAGATCGTGGCGAGTTCCATTCAGGATAATCCGCATAATACGACGCGATTCCTGGTCATTGGCGATGTGCAGTCGAAGCCGTCCGGCAACGATCGCACGGCGATTTTGCTGCAGATTCCGCATCGTCCTGGTGCGTTGTCAGATGCGTTGCAGGCCTTCAAAGACAACAAGATCAATCTGAGCTGGATTGAATCGTTCCCGTTGCGTCCGCCAGAGTCTGGCTACCTGTTCTTCCTCGACTTTGAAGGACATTCACAGGACGCAAAAGTGAAGAAGGCGATTGACCAGATCGCTCGCATCGCTCTGCGAGTCGAACTACTCGGTTCCTATCCGCGCGGCGATGTGCCAGTTTAGGAATTGAGCTGGATAACGCAGTACTAACGTGTTCGCAGAGAGAAGGTTGAGACGAGATTCTATGAAGCGGAAACTGATTGTCGCCAACTGGAAGATGAACCAACTGCTGGCTCAGTTGCGGCAGTTCTTCAAGACGCTGGCTGACGCGAAGATCACGTCTGATGCTGTCGAATTGGTAGTCTGCCCGTCGTTGCCCTACTTGGCTTCTGCTGTGGAAGCGGCCAGCGGCAGCAAAGTGGCGATCGGGGCTCAGAATGTTTCCGAGTGCGACTTCGGAGCCTTTACCGGTGAAGTTGCGGCTCAAATGCTGACAGACATCGGCTGCAAGTGGGTGCTGATTGGGCACAGCGAGCGACGTTCGTTGTATCACGAAACCGATGAACTCGTCGGCAAGAAGACTGCTAAGGCGCTGTCGGTCGGACTTAACCCCATTCTTTGCGTGGGTGAGACACTCGCGCAGCGAGAAGCAGGCATCACAGACGCAACGGTTCAGTCTCAGCTACGCGCCGCGTTGAAGGGCATAGCCGCTCAAACGCAGCCGGAACTGGTGTTTGCTTACGAACCTGTCTGGGCGATCGGAACCGGTAAAACCGCGACCGCTGAAGAAGCGAATCGGGTTCACGGGGTGATCCGGCAGGAGTTGGCTGCGATTTATGGTGAGGCGGCGGCTAGATCTGCCCGCATTCTGTACGGCGGCAGTGCGAAGCCCGATAATGCGGCCAGCTTGCTGCAGCAGCCACATATTGATGGCCTGTTGATCGGTGGCGCCAGTTTAGCGGCGGATTCGTTCGCGAAGATTGCCGCAGCGGGAGTTGTGCCCGGCTAAAGTGGCAGGAATCTCAAAGGGTATGCACTTGGAAGTGGCGGACGCGTCACTATTGCGAGGATTATTCTGATGGCTGTTTTGGCCCTGAGTTGGGCTGTCTTCTCCATGACATTGTTGTCGATCCTGAGTGTCTGCTTGATTCTCGTGATCCTGATTCAGCGCGGTCGTGGTGGCGGTCTGGTTTCGGCATTTGGCGGCATGAGCGGCCAAAGCGCGTTCGGTACGCGCGCCGGTGACATATTCACTCGCATCACGATCGGCATCATCGCGGCTTGGGTTATCCTGGCTGGACTCACCGGCATCGCCGTCCGCAGTGAGAACCCCGAAGGCAAGAAGTTTGATGGCGGGGCTCAGGTTGGAACGTCCAAGTTCGACGACGGCAAACCGGCGGCGAAGGACGACAAGTCGGCGAAGGATGAGACCGACGCACCAGCCAAGACGGACGAGAAGGCTGCAGAGAAGGAAAAGACCCCGGACAGCAAGGACCGCGAGTAGTTCGCTGCGTTGTGACTGCGGATTCTGGAGATTGGCGTGGTTGTTAGCATGACAGGTTTCGGGGCCGCGACCGGCAGCTTCGGGGACTCCGAGATCTCTGTCGAGATCCGATCCGTCAATGGTCGGCATCTGAAGATCACCAATCGATTGCCCGAGTGTCTGCAGCAGCACGAATCTGACGTTGAGCGCCTCGTGAAGGCGCAGATCCACCGCGGAACTTGTACGGTTCATATCTCGATCAGCGCCAACTCGAAGAAGGGGCGCTTTGAACTGAACGCTGACCTGTTCCGCGAACTCTGGAATTCTGCCTGGCCAATCGCTCAGGAGTTTGGGGTGTCCCGCGACGCGATCGCGAGTTCGCTGATGCAGGTGCCCGGAATGATTTCGGACCTGAAGAGCGAAGCGGCCGCGACTCCTCCTTTCGAAGCCGTTGAGAGCGTCTGCACTGCTGCCTTGGCCGAATTTGACGCGTTTCGTGTTCGTGAAGGCACGGCCATGCAGCAGGAATTACTGCGGCAGGTGACGTTTTTGATCGAGCGGACGGATGAAATCGCCAGCCGGTTACCGGGCATCATCGAGGCTCACCGGGCTCGGTTGGGAGAGCGTGCTCGAGCCTTGGCTGACGGCATTCTGGCACCATCGCAGCTCTCAGAGCTGACGCGCGAGGTTGCTCAACTTGCAGATCGCTGTGACATCAACGAAGAAGTGACCCGGCTGGGCTGTCATCTGGTTGACTTCAAGACCAGCGTGCAGGAAGAAAACAACCAGGGTCGAAAGCTGGACTTCCTCTGCCAGGAAATTTTCCGCGAGATCAATACAATCGGCGCGAAGGTGAATGAGATTGAAATGTCGCGCATTACGATCGACATCAAGAACACGGTCGAGAGAATGCGTGAACTGGTTCAGAACGTCGCCTGATCGCGTTGTCTGCGGCGTTACTTGAGGAAGCTTGGCACGTGCGACTACTGATTATTTCAGGACCCAGTGGCAGCGGGAAATCGACTCTCGTCCGCCATCTGATCGGCCGGGAGGCCATCCCCGTGGCGAAATCCATTTCTGCCACAACCAGGCCGGCGCGGCCAGGCGAAGTTAACGGCAAGGATTATTTCTTCCTTCCGAAGGATGAGTTCCTGCGGCGGCGAGCGGCAGGGGAGTTTGCGGAAACGAACGAAGTTCACGAATCAGGAGTCTGGTACGGAACACTCCTGGCAGAACTGCAGCGGATTGTGGACAGTGGCCGGACGCCGCTGTTGGAAATTGACATTCAGGGTGGTTTGAGACTGCTCGAAGAATTCAAAGATACACTCAGCATTTTTATTACAACAGCGAGTCCGGATGAGTTCCGGAAACGACTCAGCTCACGAGGCAGCGAATCACCTGAGCAGATTGCGAAGCGACTGGAGACAGCGGAACGGGAACTGAAGCTGGCTCACTTGTATTCGCATCAGGTCTGCAACGATTCACTCGACCGGGCTGTGGACGAGATTGTCTCGCTCTTCAAATCACACTGGAAATAAACAAGGAGATGCGGTGTACCAAGAACTGATGCAAGAAGTCATCGTCAACAAGGTCGGCGGTCGATTTAAGCTATCTGCTTTGATGCAGAAGCGGCTGGTTGCGCTCAATCGCGGGGCTCGCCCGCTGGTGGATCTGATCACGAACGATCCGATGGAAATCGTGATCGCGGAAGTCATGCAGGATAAAATCTATCTGGATGCCAGCGGCAACCTGGCTGTAACGGATGCTTCCGCAACCGTCACCACAACGCCGGCCAAGGCAATGACTGAGCCGACCGATGGCGGACCGTCTCTTGGCGACGCAATGTAATTCGCGGCTTGTGTTCTGATACCTTCGACCAAACAAATATCTAATGGAGTGGTAACATGGCTGCTGAGTGTGACATTGGCTTGGTGGGGCTTGCCGTGATGGGCCAGAACCTGGTCATCAACATGGCAAACCACGGCTTCACTGTGGGCGTTTACAACCGAACCGCCGCCACGACCAAAGAGTTTACAGATCGTGTTGCCGCCGACTCCGGTGACAAAGTCGCCGCTGGAGCTGCAGCCAGGATCATCGGTTATACCGACGTGGCGGAGTTCGTCGGCAGCCTGAAGAGTCCGCGGCGCGTCATGCTGATGGTGAAAGCCGGTGATGCCGTCGATCAGACGATCAGCGCACTCAAGCCGCACCTCAGCAAGGGTGACATTATCATCGACGGCGGTAACTCCGACTTCGTCGACAGCGAACGGCGCTTCAAGGACCTGAAGGCCACGGGAATTCGATTTGTAGGTTCGGGCGTTTCAGGCGGCGAAGAGGGGGCGCTCAAGGGCCCCAGCATTATGCCCGGCGGTGATCATGACGCCTGGTCACACATTAAGGATATTTATCAGAGCATTTCCGCCAAGGTTGGCCCCAAGGCAGATATTCCCTGCTGCGAGTGGGTCGGCGATGGCGGTGCCGGGCACTATGTGAAGATGGTGCACAACGGCATTGAGTATGGTGACATGCAGTTGATCTGTGAGGCTTACTTCATCTTGAAGAACGCTTTGCAGATGACCAACGAAGAGCTGTATCAGGTCTTCAAGGAATGGAACGAAGGTGAGTTGGAAAGCTACCTCATCGAGATTACCCGCGACATCTTCACCGTGAAGGACGCAGGCGGCGGTTATCTGGTCGACAAGATCCTTGATACTGCCCAGCAGAAGGGAACCGGTAAGTGGATGAGCCAGCACGCTCTCGATCTGGGTGTGCCGACGACGCTGATCACCGAAGCCGTTTACGCGCGCTGCTTGTCCGCTCAGAAGGATGAACGCGAGCGTGCCTCGAAGATTCTCCCCGGTCCGGAAGTCACAACCTTCGCCGGCGATCGCAAGCAGTTCATCGACGACGTGCGTCAGGCGCTCTATGCGTCGAAGCTCTGCAGCTACGCTCAAGGCTTCGTGCAACTGGACGCCGCCGCGAAGGAGTTCGGCTGGAAGCTGAATAACGGCAGCATCGCGATGCTGTGGCGCGGTGGTTGTATCATCCGCTCGCGGTTCCTGGGCGATATCAAGAACGCCTTCGACAAAAACCCGAACCTTGAGAACCTGCTGCTCGACGACTTCTTCAAGAAGGCTGTCGCGGCAGCTCAACCGAGTTGGCGTCGAGTTGTCTCTTCGGCAGTGCAGATGGGCTTTTCGATTCCCGTCTTCAGCGCGGCCCTCAACTACTACGACGGCTACCGTCAGGGACGCCTCAGCGCGAACCTGCTGCAGGCTCAACGCGATTACTTCGGTGCTCATACCTATGAACGCACCGACAAGCCGCGCGGCGAAAAGTTCCACACCGACTGGATTCGCGAGCGTAGCCTGAAGTAGTCCGCGCAACGCGGCGACTCTTGATGGAATTACAGAATGCAGCTCACGTGGGCTGCATTCTTCTTTTAGGGAGTGGTCGTTTTGCCTCGCTATCAACCGCTTGAGGGCTAGGCGAAGATCGCTGCTTGCGTTTGGTGGTTCCTGCCTCATTCTGGTGCGGCTTGCCGTTAGATCGTTCACCGCTGAATTGTTCGCCAAGTTCATTTCCTCGTGAGCCGCCATTGGCATTTGTCGTTCTGCGGTCTCAAATGTGACGGAGGGCTTTTGTCTCGTACCGCACTGCGAGCCGATCATGTCATCACCTGAGAGTCTCGAAATCACCCCGAGTTCGGCAACCGCGCAAGCTTCGGCACGCACGGAACCCGAGTTGAAAGCGCCGCCACTCGAACAACTGGTCGCGGAGTTTCCGCAGTGTGAGATCCTTGAATTCGTGGCCGGTGATGGCGTCAGCAGTGAGTATCGAGTCCGGGAACGGGAGACTGGCCGGGCTGCGCTACTGAGAATCTGGTCGTACGTTGATGCTTCCGCGACAGAGCGTTTTCAGGAACGTGCGTCGGCGCTGATGCAGCTCGGCCATCCGAACATCGCGACCGTTTTTTCCTGCGGTAAGAGCGAGCATTGGTGTTTCGTGCTTTCAGAGGAAGTCGCTGGCACAAGTATCCTGCAAGCGGCCGCGAATGGGGCCCTGTCCGCAGGCCAAGCTCTAGCCGCCGTTTCGGAGATTTGCGCAGCGCTGAAGTACGCCCACGAGCACGGCATCAATCATGGCGGTCTGCGGGCAGAGAACGTCATTCTGATCAGTAACAGCCAGGTGAAAATCACCGGCATTGGATTGTCGTCGCTCGACTGGTCAGATGATTCGCGGAAAGACGACGATGGTGCCTCGGATATCGCCGCTTTGGGTGTCATTGTCGGCGACTTGCGGGCAAGGTTGCCCGTTGCAGAGACGGCCCCGACACCGGTGGCTCTGGACGTCGTTCGAATGACTTCCGGGGCGACTGCCGCGTTCGAACCAACGCCGGCCGGATCGTCCTCGGCGGAACCGACGATCGAGGCGCCTGCCGCCGCAGCCTCGATTCCACCGTCGTCCGAGATCAATCCCGCGGACGAACTGCAACTGCCCGCCAACGTGCTGATTACGCTCGGCGTTTGCGAACTGCTTTCGGTTCCCTTCTCGATCCTCAGCGCCGCCTGGATGGATTTATTGATTGCGCTGTTGTGGAGTGTTTCCGCAGTGGTGATTGGTTCGGTCACCGTGCTGGCGGGAATCTCGTTGAAGCGACAGCAGAACTATGGACTGACCGCCGTTGGACTGGCGCTGAGTGCCGTGCCGTCGCTGCTCTGGATTATCAAATTGCCTTTCCTCGCACTGGCATTCAACGAACTGCGCAAGCGGGAAGTGCGGCTATCGTTCCGGGAAACTGCATGGGCACAAAGCGACGCCTGGGTGCTGTTCCGCAAGTACGCACTGGGCACCAAAGAGGCCGCTCGCTACGCGGGTATCACGGGCGGTCACATCGCACGAGTCTGTGCAGTGCCGATCAAGTGGTTCCAGTTGAATCCCAAATTTCTATGGAGTGTCGTCTTCAGCATTGCGCTGCTGAGTTGGACGGTGTTCTGCGTCATGATGTCTGCCTTCGCCGCTCACGCCGATCAACTGAGGCAGGGACTTGCGGACCAGTCCATCCCGACGGGCACCTTGTTGCGAGTAACTCTGCTGGCCCTGTTGCCCTTCCTGCTGGGAGCGGGTGTGTTAGGCAGGCACTGCCTGCGGCGCTATCGCCGTTCGCAGACGACCACATGGAAGGAGCATATGGCGGGCCCGACCGAAGCCATGCTGTCGCTGCTGGTGATGTCGCTGCTGGTGGCCGCGCTGGTGTCGTTGCAGACTTCGTTGTCGCAGTGGATGTGGCCGTCCGAGGTGGAGCAGTCCGCCGGTCAGATCGCACAGGAAGTCGCAGGCTGGCAACGGTTCCTACCGAGCGGCAGCTTGAACGTGCTGTATTTCGGATACGCCATCTTCGCAGCCTTCATTCTGGTGCTGCTGCCGTGGCAACGACCGAAGGCACTGACACGAACGCTGCTGATTGTCGGAATGGGCATTCTGCCGATCGGTATGATGATTCTGGCCGGAAACGCGATTCAGTTGTCGTTCTTCTGGTCGTTGCTGCTCCCGATCTGGCTCGCGATTCCCGCCGCTGGCTGGGCACTGGTGAACCTCACCCTGCCTCCGAAGACTCTCTAACCAGGTGGGCCTGAGCCGCGCGCGAGCACGCGGGACTTGCCTCGCATGCCGGAACGCGTTGTACCACTTGCTTGAGGTTCAAACCCGCCACCGCCTACAAACTTGGGCAGTTCGAGCGAAACCCGGTGGCGTGGACCAACGCTCGCGTGCTTGTGGTTCAACGAGTGATCTGGAAGGAGAACCTCGATGCGTGGCTCATCATCGCGAGTCTCAGCCTTGCTCATCCTGATCAGCGTATCGCTGGGCTGGCAGTGGAACCTGTCGCTGCTGTGCGCGGCGGACGAGACGAAGCTCCGGGTTGCTACCGATTTCCCCGGCGGAGCCGCGGAAGTTCTGGATATCGACCAGTCGAAACACCTTATCCGCTTCCAGGTGCCCGAGACCAAAACCGAGGCGCTCCGCAGTTGGTGGTACATACACATCAACGGCATCAAGCCGGGTTCGGAACTGCAGTTGGAACTGGTCTTCGGAAAATCCAAGGCGCAGCGAGCGTCCTACACAACCGACCGCCAGAAGTGGCTCTTTACCGAACCCGCCATTGAAAACGAGAAGACCGGCGCGTTCCTTTATCGTCAGAAGATCGATGCTACTGAGGCGTGGTTTGCGTGGTATCAACCCTACCTGCTCGCCAACGCGGAAGAGATTATCAATCGTGTCAGTAAGCAGCCTCACATTCAGAAGTTCGTTCTGTGTCAGAGCGAAGCGAATCGACCAGTGCCGGGAATTCGCATCTCTGAGCCGGGCGTTCCCGACGACCAGCGCTTCGGGGTCTGGATTCAGGCCAGACAGCACGCCTGGGAAACGGGTGGCAGTTGGACGGCTCATGGGCTGATTGAATGGCTGGCGAGCGACGCACCCGAAGCCGCCGCTCTTCGCCGCAAAGCGTCCATTACGATTATACCGATTATGGATGTGGATAGTGTTGAAGCAGGGTTGGGCGGAAAATGGCAGAATCCGCACGACCACAATCGCGACTGGTCCGACAACCCGCATTGGAAGGCGGTGCAGGCCGCGCAAAAAGAACTTAAGCAGCTTGATACCGCCAATAAGCTGGATATCGCGCTCGACCTGCACGATCCCGGCTGGGAGGGAGTATTCGAGTTCTGGTGCAATCCTTACCCAGTGATGAAGGGTATTCGGCGCCGGAATACCGATCGGTTCCTGGCTGCGGCGAAACAGGAAATCGTTGGCCCATTGAAATTCGATCCTGAGGTCTATTCACCATACACCATCGATACTCCGACTGCCGGAAACTGGCTGAGCCAACGCACCAGACCGCACGTGGTCGGAGGCACCTGCGAGATCGGCGTCTGCCCACCACCTGGCTTCCACGGCAATCCGCCGTCCTTCCAACTCACCGCCGGGAAGGAACTGGGATTGTCACTGCTGAGATATCTTGAGCTCTCCAATCGCCAGGTCCCGTGACTGGAGCCCGCTCGTCATGTGCGAGCCGTCTGGCCGAACTTGCAAGATCAAGGTCCTAAAGTCCATCGCAGCCGGTTGTCAGCCCAGGAACAGAGTCATTTGGCGTCAGCGTTCTTTTGGGCGATAGGGTAACGTTTCACCATGATGTCGTTCTTCTGCGGGGCTCCCGGGCGGCTGCGGCCGGAGCGGATGATTTGTTCCATGAGGGCGGACATCTCGGCAACGACGGTGGGGTTGTCGTTAGCGAGGTTCTTCGTTTCGCCGATGTCGGCTTGCAGGTCATAGAGTTGGCAGGGTGCGTCACCTTCCGGCGCGAAGATGAGCTTCATCGAACCGCGTCGCAGACCGGGAGTGCCGGCTGAAGCGCAGCTCACGGCGGTTGGTCGCGTTGGCTTGTCTTCGCCTTTGAGCAGCGGCAGCAAACTGAAGCTGTCTTCGCCTGTATTGTCAGGTAGTGGTGTGCTCCAGATCTCGGCGAGCGTTGCGATGACGTCAGCCTGATGGACCAGTTGCGAGCACACGCTGCCGGGTTTGGTTGTTCCCGGCCAGCGCATGATGAACGGCACACGATGGCCGCCTTCATGCACGTCGGTCTTGTAGCCACGCAACGGGCCACTCGGATAATGGCCTTGAGCTTCCATGTTCTTTACGCCGATGTAGCTCGCACACCCGTTGTCGCTGGTGAACAGCACAAGCGTGTTGTCGGTCACGTTGTGCTGATCCAAAGCAGCGAGCACTCGCCCGACTGCGGCGTCCGTTTCCATGACCAGATCGGCGTAGACTCCGAGACCACTCTTGCCGCGCCACTCAGCGTTGACCGCCAGCGGAGTATGCGGAGACGTCAGCGGCATGTAGAGCAGGAACGGCTCTTTGGTTTTCGCGGAACGGCCAATGAACTCGACCGCGCGCTCCGTCAGCGCGGGCAGAATGCCTTCCAGCTTCCAGTTCTCCAGCGCCGGACCTTGCAGGCTGGCCTGATTCGCGACGAGCGATTTCGCAGGCAGCAGTTCGGTTGGAATGCCGCGCGTGCGGTCGTTGTCGATGAAACAATACGGCGGCCAGTTCGGAACATCGGTGCCGAAGTACTCGTCGAAACCACGAGTCGTCGGACCACCAGGAATCGGCCGCGAAAACACTTCGCGCCAGGTGGCTCGATGCTCGTCAGTGATCTCGGTGGTGACCTTGCCTCCGCCACCCGACTTGCCACCCAACCCTTGGAAGTAAGCCCGCTTGTCTTCCGGAATTGGCCAGTCCCAACCCAGATGCCACTTGCCGACGCAGGCCGTGCGATAACCCTGCTGCTTCGCCAGTCCGGCAATCGTGAGCCGGTCCGGTGCAATCAACGGCTTGCCCCATACGTTGACTATCCCCGCCTGCAGCCGAGTCCGCCAGTGATACCGCCCCGTCAGCAACGCATATCTTGAGGGCGAACACACCCCAGACGACGAGTGCCCATCGGTGAATCGCATCCCACCTGCCGCTAACCGATCGATGTGCGGAGTGGCAATCTTGCCACGCTCAGGGTTGTTGCAGGCGACATCTCCATACCCGAGATCGTCAGCGAGAATCACTACAACATTCGGTTTGCGAGGCGAGGCATCCGCAGCAAAGCCGATTTCACAACACAGCCACCCGCACACAACCAGCCAAGCCAGCAATGTCTTCATGAGTTTGTGCCTACGGGACCTAAGGTTGTTAAGTCAGTCCGAGTCCGTTGCGCATACCAAAAACCAGCTATGGCTGATTGGATTGGCAATCAGATACATAGCCCAAGTGATACCGCAGAGCCAAGGCGTCCACTGTTCTTTGATTTGGAAGATCCGGACATCTTCTCGACCGGGCTCGACCAGAAACGAAGTAAACGCTTGAGACAGCTTACGAGCCTCTCGCTGCGAGGATCCGAACTTCTTATAGCAACCGCCGGTTATCAGCAGCTCGGCCAATTGCTCGGCTAGTACATGCGCCGAAATCATTGAATAGTCGGGAATCGGCGTCCACGCCCCCTTCGCTTTGAGTTCGGGGACTAGGTCGGTGAGCGACTGAATCAGATGGCGAAAGAGCCCGGCGTTGTTGGCCGTGAGTTCGGTCCAAAATGGCACAGGATCTACATTGAATCCTTGGATGATTAATTCGCCGTGTATGTAAAGCGGACGAAGTGACTCCGCGAACGAGCTGACTCGATTGTCGTCAAGAACCAACGATTCGAAACGCAGATCTGGAAAGTGAGGAGTAGTCATTCACGCTTCCAAACATCCTTCAGTGGATCTCGAAGACACCGGCCTTCACACGCAGCCTACTGCGTGTCTTGCAGGTAGCTCAGCAGGGGCTTGAAGCCTTCGTTGGTCAGGGTGACCGTGGCTGAGATGGGGGTCGTGTATACGGGCTCGAGGAATGGGACTCGGCTGGAGGCACGTTGTTCGGTGATGCGCGGGGCGGTTTGATCCCGGCGGCCGTCGCCACCGACAACGTAGCGGGCCAGGAAACGGCCGGGGCCGGGCAGCAGGGCGAAGTCATGAGTGACTCGCACGATCAGCGGGTCCTGCCAGCCGACTTCGTTGCGGTTCCAGTCGCGCACCCACTCGCCTTCCTCATCTGTGGATGCCTGACCGTTGACGATGCGCAGCACGCGCGGGTTGTAGGTCGGGCCGTTGTAGGTGTCTTTGTCGATGAACGCGACATCGACGACGGTGTTCCAGTAGGCGTAGCTCAGCTTGTTGCGCAGACGTTGGGGAACTCGAGAGTTGTTCTGTGACGCGGGATCAAACTCGGCATAGGCGGCGATGATCGCGTCCGGCTGACTGCCGCAGCTCGGACAGTCCAGTGGCTGCACGTAATTCCGCCCCGGAGCTGCAGGGGCCACACCCTGCACAGCGGCTCCGAAGATCTTGTTGAGCTTGTATGAGGTTGACGCGTCGGTGCCGGTCATCGTCAACCGGTTGCCTTCGATGCGCAATTGCTGAGGCGCGTCTTCCGCAAACGGCAGCGGGAGCAGGTTCTCTTCCGATTCGGCCCAGCCGGACGAGGTATCCCGGAAATGGGCCGGAGTCCAGACAATCGCCGCACGAGCCGCCGCGAACGCCGCGTGATGCACCATCACGATGCCGACCATCAACTGGCTCACCTGCACGATGAACATGACGATCATGATGAACAGCGGCAGCGTCAGCACGAAGCTCAACGATTGCACGCCGCCGTGTTGGCAACGGTGCAGTTTCAGGAGTCGCCGCCAGTCGAACTTCAGGCCGCTGCAGGCGACCACCGCTCTCAACACCAGGAACCCCATCGCCAGCGCGATCAATGCGGGAATCAGGGCTTGAAGAACGGAGCGATGCATTTCAGAGAGTTTCCGGACTATGGCTCGAAGCTACAAATAAGTTCGCAAAGTCGCAGTTGGTGTAGGACGGACAATCCTGTCCTTCAAAACAACGACGGACAGGATTATCCGTCCTACAAAAGCGGTCTCACTGCTTCATCAGGATTGGCCACGTGACAATTACTGTGGCAACCAAAGCTGATGGAGCCAAGAACAAACTGCGTTGCAGCGGTTGACGTTCGCGGGATGTCAGAGGAATCCAGCCGCGAGCCTGGATCACCAGACACACGTGCTGCCAGGTCGATCGCATCAGATTCACGATCCCGGCCTGCCAGATGATGATGGCCATGCCGCAGATGAAGCCGAGCGAAAACGTCCAGAGCAACGCTTCGATGCCCCCTTCCACTCCGAGAAAAGCACCCATCATGGCGACCAGCTTCACGTCGCCGCCGCCCATGTCAAAAAACACAAACGCGACCAGCATGATGCTGCCGCACGCCAGCAAACCCCACAGACTGGCGAACAAGCTATCGCCGCCGCTCCCGAGAATTCCGAGTCCGGCCGCGTTAAGAATCAACCCCGCCACGATGCCAGGGTAAGTATTCCAATTGTAAATGGCGTGTCGCGAGGCATCCGTGATGGCCGCGACCAGCAGCAGAATCAGTAAGGCGATCAGGGCCGTCATGTCGAACGTTCTCACTGCCAGTTCTGTCGGACTCGTCCGACCGAATCCGGGTCGTGAGACGATGCATTCGCTCAGAACTGCAGCGCTATGTGCGATTGGCGGCCGCGTTGTCGGCACCTTCTTCGAGCTGCTCCATTCCTCGATTGAAATAGTTCTTGATCCGGGGCCAGCCGAATTTGATCAGGAAGATGAGGATCGGAATCGCGATCGCGCCGACGATCAGAATCGTTTCGAGACTGACCGCTCCGCGTTCGTCCCGATGAACTCGACGCAGCAGTTTTCCGAGGGATGACTCGCGCAGCATGCTGATGTTCCATTCGATCGCAGCTTAGAGAAACGGCCAGGCGATCAACGTGCAGATCATTTCATAAGTGAGCTGAATGATGCGCTTTCCCGTCGGCATCACGAACGCGACCAGCGGCAAGATGACTCCGAGCAACAGGATGTAATCCAGCGTCGCAGCCCCGTCTCGCACCGGCCCGTTGTGTTCAAGCTGATCGACCTGCCGGCCACTTGGCCAACTCCGTTGCCGACGACACCTCAAGTTGTTTCGACGGCTGTGCATGACGATCAACCCGCTCGCAGAAGGGAAAGAGCACCTGCAGCCTATCTTGTGCGAAAGAGCGTTGCCAAGTTCTGTCAGGCATCTGCCGCACACGAAGCCCAAAGAACTGCCCGCGGAAACGTCCGTCGCTGGGAAAATTGCCCAGTTTCGTTACATCCACAGGCAGGATGCTGCTCTTCCGCAACGCAGGACAAGCTCGATGACTGAAATGTCGGATGAATCTGGAATCTTTCAGCCCTCGTGGTTTCATCGCCGCCATTTTCTGCAGGACACGGCGACGGGACTGGGGACGATGGCCCTCTGCTGGCTGCTCGGCTCCGACCGTGCCGCTGCGGGTGAGAGCACTCGACCGTCGCACTACCGACCGCGGGCAAAACGGGCGATTCACATCTTTTCGCCCGGCGGAGTCAGTCACGTCGACACATTTAATTACCGTCCTGAACTCGAACGGTTGGATGGCAAGAAACTCGAAGGCAAGGGTGAAATCGACACCTTCTTCGCTTCGCCGGGTGTGTTGCGGAAGAGTTTTTACCGCTTCCGCCAGCATGGCGACTGCGGAGCTTGGGTCAGCGACCTGCTGCCGCATCTCGCGACGTGTGTGGATGACATCACCTTCCTGCACGCGATGGTGGCGAAGAGCCCGTCACACTCGCCCGCCTGCTTTCAGATGAATACCGGCTTCACGCTGGCGGGCTTTCCGTGCCTGGGAGGCTGGCTATCTTATGGCATGGGCCGGGAGAACGATGACCTGCCGACGTTCGTGGTCTTGCCGGACCCGCGCGGACTGGTCAACGGCGGCACGGCCAACTGGAGCAACGGCTTTCTGCCCGCCGAGCATCAGGGCACGGTCTTCAACATGGCCGCGGCCGACCCCGTGACGAACCTCGTAACGCCAGCGTCCATTCGCCCGGAAAGCCGCCGCGCGGGACTGGACCTCGTCAGGCAGCTCAACACCAGCTTCGCCGCGCAGTCACCGCAGGATTCCACGTTGACCGCGCGGCTGAAGGCTTACGAACTGGCCGCTCGCATGCAGGTCAGCATTCCCGAAGCCATCAACCTCAATGATGAGACTCAGGACGCACGCCGCCTGTACGGACTGGATGATCCGGTCGTCGGTCCGTCGGCCAGAAACTTCGTCCTGGCGCGGCGGCTCATCGAACGCGGCGTGCGTTTTGTGCAGATCTACAATGGCGGCGCACTGGGCTCACCGCGCATTAACTGGGACGGTCACGAGAACATCAAAGAGAATCACGACCAGCAGGCACGCCTGCTCGATCAGCCGTGTGCCGCGCTGTTGAAGGACCTCAAGCAGCGCGGCTTGCTGGAGGACACGCTGGTCATCTGGACGAGCGAGTTCGGTCGCACGCCGTTTACTCAAGGAGCGTCGGGCCTGGGCCGCGACCACCATCAGCACGCCTTCACCTGCTGGCTGGCTGGCGCCGGCGTGAAGCCGGGCATGAGTTATGGCAGCACCGACGAAGTCGGCTACAAACCCGCCGAGCACGCCACATCCATCTACGACTTCCACGCCACGATCCTGCACCTGCTAGGCATGGACCACGAACGACTCTACTACCGTCACAACGGCATCGACCGACGTCTGACCGACGTACATGGTGAAGTGATTCATCCGATTTTGGCGTAATCTCTCTCTGGGCAAACAAGGACTGTGATGAGTCAACAGACTGAGCAAACGGGTTCCGTCTTGGTAACAGGTGGCGGCGGATTCATCGGCACATGGGTGCTGCGTGAGTTGCTGGCGCGCGGTTTGAAGCCGGTCGCGTTTGATGTGCAGAAGAGCGATGAGCGCTGGCAGCGGATTCTCGGTGACAAAGCCTCGCAGGTGACTTTCGTCAGTGGCAGTTTGCTCGACCGAGACGCTCTGCAACGCGTGTGCGATCAACATCAGGTTTCGCACATCATCCAGCTGGCGGCGTTGCTGACTCCGCAATGCCAGCAGGATCCATGGAGCGGTTGCCAGATCAACGTGCTGGGCAGCGTGGCGTTGTTTGAACTCGCTCGGGCGAATGCTGGACGTATCAAGGGCATTTCGTACGCGAGTTCCTACGCCGTCTATGGTCCCGAGGCCGATGACAGCTCATTGGGCCTGAAAGCTGAAGACAATCGCCCGCCATCGTTCTATGGAGCGTTCAAGCTGGCGGTTGATCAGATCGCGGAGCAGTACTGGCGGCACTACGGGATCGCGTCCGTTGGCATCCGCCCGCATGTGGTCTACGGCCCCGAACGAACTCAAGGCCTGACGGCTGGTCCGTCGCTGGCAGCTCGCGCGGCGGTCACCGGCGAATCCTACACGATCGGCTACACGGGCCGGCTGGGTTATGACTACGTTGAAGACGTAGCTCAGGCGTTCGTGCAAACCGCACTCAACGTGCGGCAGGGCTGGAACATCGTTGATCTGCCCAGCGAACCGGCAACGCCCGAAGAGTTCGTCGCGGCGATTGTGCGAACCGTCCCGGAGTCGGCGGACCTTCTCCGCGTGAACGGTCCGGCTGTTCCCTCGAACATTCCGCCGAAGCCGCGGTTCATCAGTGAGCTGCTGCCCGACTGGCAGCCAACCTCGCTGGAGGACGGAGTCCGCAAGACCGTTGCGTTCTATCGGTAGCATCCCGAGACTGCGGCTCGAACTGCGGATTCCGCGATTGCCGTCCATTCAAGTCGGCCCATCTCCAGGCTGGCTTTTCAACATCGAACCATCGCAAGGCCATCATGAGCTACACCTACACCGACATCTCCCGCATGATCGATCACTCGCTACTGAACCCGACGATGACCGTCGCCGACCTCGAAACAGGTTGCCGACTGGCCGTCGCGTACCAGGCAGCCAGTGTCTGCATCATGCCGTACTACCTGAAACGCTGTGCTGAACTTCTCAAAGGTAGCGGCGTCAAACCCAGCACCACGATCGGCTTTCCTCATGGCGGTCACACCACAGCCATCAAACGAGCTGAAGCCGAGCAGGCTCTGAAGGACGGCTGCGAGGAACTCGACATGGTCGTGAACATCTCGCAGGTGCTCAGCGGTCAGTGGGACTACGTTCGGCAGGACATCAAAGCTGTGATCGATGTCGCGCACGCCGCGGGGCAAAAGGTGAAAGTCATCTTCGAGAATTGCTACCTCAAGGATGAGCAGAAAATTCGACTCTGCGAAATCTGCGGCGAGCTGAACGCGGACTGGGTCAAGACCTCGACGGGTTACGGGACCGGCGGGGCGACGCATGACGACTTGCGTCTGATGCGCAAGCACTCGCCCGCTCATGTGCAGGTGAAAGCGGCCGGCGGCGTGCGTGACTTCCCCGGTATTCTGCAGGTGCGAGAGATCGGAGTCACACGAGTGGGAGCCAGTCGCACCAAAGACATGCTGGACGAATGCCGCAAGCAACTGGGTCTGGAGCCAATCAACTTCTCGGCTGCGGCAAACTCGGCTGGATACTGAGACAGTCAGGTCGCGGAGAAACGGACATGTGAAGTTTCAGATCTCCGGGGTCAGGATCTTCCGAGCCCAGAAGTAGGCCACAATGTCGAAGGCCACCGCGATCATCAGCATGACCTGCCCGAGGAATGTTGTGAAAAGGCGTTCGGTGTTAGTCGGGTCGAGGAAGAAGTAGTACAGAGCCAGAATAAACAGCGGCGCGAGTGACATATACAGTGCCGACGTGCGGGCCTGAGCGGTCTCTGACCGAATTTTGCGTTCGAGTCGCTGCAGCTCTCTGACGGAATGCGCGATGCGGTCGACGGTCTCATTCAGTCGACCGCCGCTTTCCCGGCTGGCTTCCATCGCGGCAGCAAAGAGTGCGAAGTTTTCACTTCGCAGACGCTGTTTGGTTTCGATCAGGCAGCGTTCCAGCGGCTTGCCGAGTTGATACTCGCCGATCATCTGCTTGAACTCCTGCGAGATCGGTGGAGGGCACTGCTGGGCCAGAATCTCCAGCGATTGTGCTAACGAGAGTCCCGCCTTGATCGCACTCGCCAAGGCGACCATCGCGTCTGCCATCTGGTCTTCGATCTTGTTACGACGCGTCTCAGCCATGCGCCGTAACAGGTACCACGGAAACGCGCCGAGCAGCACGGAAACCAGAATGGCGATGGGCAAGGACCCGGCCAGGATGGTCAGGCCGAGAAACCAAAACAGTACGAAGATCGACCAGCCGATCAACCACTTGCGGACGTGCCGGGGATTCATCCGCAAAGACCGCAACTTGTCACGGAAGTCGGCTTCCATGAAGTTCAGGCCGTTGCGGTACAGCTCGTCGCCCGCCAAAGGTGCCAGGCCGCAAGCCGCCGCCATCAGAATACATCCACCGATTGCTGGCCACACAGTTCAGCGTCCTGGAACGAGGCGAATGGATGGCACAGGCACTTGACCGCTCGCCCACAACGCAGCTTCACGACTGTCTGCCGGAGCAGCCTTCACTCGCACAGAGAACGTTCGGCCGGGGCCGCCGATGCCGCCGGGCAGCACTTTGGTCATCGCCTGTTGCTGCAATTGTTTCGTCCCGCCGATAATCACTTTAGGAAAGAACCAGTCGCAGTAGGCGCCGCTGTCCGTGTGCACGGTTACGTAATAGGCCATCTCACGAATGGGCGAAATGTTCTTGAGGGCACCCGCCACGGCCACCACCGAGCCATTACTTTCGGCCGTCACATCAATCGCGGCAAGATTCATCTGCTTGCTGATGACGCCAGGCAGGTCGTCCCGACTGGGCGTGAACCGTTCCCGCTTGATCGCGGTGTCAAACGCCGGAATGAACTCACGCTGAAACTGCACCGGCCGTTTTGCGAATGCGGCTTCGAAAGCCTTCGCATGGTCTTCTGGCTTACGATCGGTCAGCGGCTCCATCGCGGACATCGTCTTCAGGAAACTCGAATACTTGTCCTTGTATTTCGTGACCAGCAGCCAGTGCATGCTCCACGCGTGAAAGTAGGCTTCGCCAGCGAAGATATCGCCGACAAACGCGGCGTCGTACATACCGATGTCGTCCCAATCGAGATCGCCGGGGATGCGATTACTCATTGCGATCGCCTTGGCATAAGCCTGATTCAGCTTGGTGGGGTCCGCTTTGACCTTCTCTCCGCTGCCTTCAAATCCGGTGGCCATGCCTTCGACGAACCACTTCGGCAGCGGAGCCAGCCGCGGCAGGACACCCGTGTTGAAGCATTGTTGGTGAATCGCTTCATGCAGGGGGGTAGCAAACGTGTGACACTCGCTCATGCGGATATAGAGCGCATTGGTCAGTTGCGAATAGAAGCCCGCGATGTTCCCGGCCGAGAGCCCTCTACCGCCGCTTTGCTTCATCGTGAAATCTTCAAAGATCTCGTCGGTTTCGAAGATCAGGACGACCAGTGGAAAACGCGACTTGGTGGGCGTGACTTTGAACTGCTTGGCAAAGTTGGCAAACGTGGTCTCGATGGACTTCAGGTAGGTCGCAGACTTCCTGAGCGCCATTTCAACGCGTTTTTCTGATGACTTCGGCAACGGAGCCATCAGGACGACACCGACAACATAAGGTTCGGTGACAATGCCCCGAAAGTTCTCTTTGCCGAACTCGTTTTCGAGCTTTTCCAGCATCGCGCTGGCTTTAATGGGCTCCGGATCTTTGCCGGGCACGCGTTGCATGACGGCGGCTTCGGGCACCAAATCGATTGAGCCATCGCTCTTCTCAAGGGCGAGCACGCCCTGACCTGTGGCGTACAGGCGAGCTTCAACTTCAACCTGTTTATTCGCTTCGTCGCGATAGACGAACTTGTCAGCCCGCGCGACTGCTCCGGAGCCAACACACAACAACGCGACGATCAGTGCGAACCAGCTTCGCGCCTTCATGTTCATTCTTCGATCTGGAGTAAGTGAAGTGCTGCTGGCCCAAACGCAGCAATTCCCGGCAAGCGTCGGCGAGATTAGCGTCCACTTCAGCGAACGTGCCACAGTTGAATCGCGACGCCATGCAAAACATCCCGGTTTTACTCCCTCGCGGAAGTCGTCGCGCAGGTCCGTTTCTGGTAGTTCCCGAGCGGCAAGATCAAGCGCGGGCGAACGGTCCGAACGGCAGGCCTCGATACTGCTGAAAACCCTCCCGGACGCATTCACGAATCGCCGAAGCTGCCTGCAAGCACTGTTCGCGGCTGACATCCAGATGCGTGCAGGCTCGCAGCGTTTGCACGCCCATGCCACCGATCCGGACTCCGCGCTCACGCAGCGCCTGTGACAACTGTCCCGCGTTGCCGAGTTCCTTCGCCAAATTGAAGAACACCAGATTGGTTTCGACGTTAGAGACCTCGACCTGAATACCATCAATCGACGAGATCGCTTCAGCGAAGGCTTTGGCATTCGCGTGATCCTCGACCAGTCGATCGATGTTGTTATCCAGCGCGTAGACCGCGGCGGCCGCGACAATTCCGGCCTGCCGCAATGCTCCGCCGAGCATTTTGCGGACGCGACGGGCCTTGCGAATATCTTGAGCCGAACCGACCAGCACCGATCCCATCGGGCATCCGAGCCCCTTCGAAAAACAGATCGAAACCGTGTCGAAGCCCGCACAGATCTCTTTAACGGATACTTTTGAGGCGACGGCAGCGTTGAACAATCGGGCGCCGTCCAGATGCGTCTTCAACCCATTGCTGTGAGCCCAGTCGCAAACTCGCTTGAGCTGTTCAACCGGGTACGCGAAGCCGCCGCCCGCGTTAGTCGTGTTCTCCAGACAGACCAGCCGAGTCACGCACAGGTGCTGATTGTCGGCCTTCACGTGTCCTTCGAGGTCGGAAACGTCCAGCATGCCCCGTCGACCGGGCAGCGTCCGGCACATGACGCCGCTGAGTGCGGCCGGTGCACCGCCTTCAAAAACCGCGATGTGCCCCGATGTTTCGATCAACAGTTCATCACCCGGAACGCAGTGCGTGCGGACGCCCATCTGATTGGATTGAGTGCCGGAACACGCGAAGACGGCGGCTTCTTTGTTGAGTAGTTCGCACATCCGGGCTTCCAGCCGGTTGACCGTGGGATCCTCGCCACCCATGTCATCGCCGACCTCGGCATTGGCCATTGCCTGCCGCATTTGCAGCGTCGGTCGGGTCACGGTGTCGCTCAGCATGTTGATGACAGTGTCAGGCATGTTGGTGCTCTAAACGGAAAATTGGTGAGGCAGATACCACGTTCGGTGGGTTGCAGGCGTCTGGCTGTCGTGACGAGGGCGCTGCACGGTCCTATAAATTGCTCGCCAGGGGCCTACAATTCGCCGACATGCTAACGGGGCGGTTTGCGGGCTCCTACCACACCGCGAGTTTGCTGCTTGAGGATTTCATGACGTCGAAGGAACACAACGTTCCGGATCTGAATTCAATTCCGGTTCGCGTACTGATCGTAGATGACGACGAATCGCATGCTGAGGCGGTCGCCGAAAGCCTCGAACGCGTGGGCTACGAGTGCGTCGTCGCCGGATCGGGTCAGCGCGCCGTGCAGCTCATTGAGGGCCAGGAATTCGACGTCGTCATCACCGACCTGAAGATGGACGACGTCGACGGTCTGCAGATTCTGCAGAAGACGAAGAAGGAACTGCCCGACGCCGAAGTGATTTTGCTCACCGGACACTTCTCGTTTCAGTCGGCGTTGGCGGCCGGCCAGGCTGGCGCGTCGATGTATCTCACCAAACCGGTCGACATTGGCGAGTTGCGGCAAGCGGTGGAACGAGCCTCAACGCGAGTCCGCCTATTACGGAAAAACGCGGAACTGAATCGTCGGCTCGATGAACGCTTCGGTTTTGAAGGCGTCATTGGCAGCAGCCCTGCCATGAAGAAAGTGGTGGACCGTCTGCGGCAGGTCGCGCCGATGAACACTACCGTGCTGATTCGCGGTGAGAACGGCACCGGCAAAGAAATCGTCGCTCGAGCCCTGCATCAGAACAGCGATCGCAAGAACAAACCCTTCGTGCCACTGAATATCTCAGCTCTGCCCGAAAGCATTCTGGAAAGCGAACTCTTCGGCCACGAGAAGGGTGCGTTCACCGGCGCGGACAGCCGTCGCATCGGCAAATTCGAGTATGCCAACGGCGGCACGCTGTTCCTGGACGAAGTCGGCGAAATGCCGCTGGATACGCAGATCAAACTGCTGCGAGTGCTCGAGAGTCGCAAGATTTCGCGGATCGGTTCGAACGAAGAGTTCGACATCAACGTGCGACTGGTCGCCGCGACGAACGCCGACCTGGAAGAGATCGTCAAGAAAGGCAAGTTCCGCGAAGACCTTTATTACCGGTTGAAGGTCATGATGATCGTCTTGCCGCCGTTGCGCGAACGCCGGCAAGACATTCCGCTGCTGATCGATCACTTCCTGCGGCAGCTCTCTGAGACCTATTCCCGCGAAAAGCCGACGGTGTCTCGCGCCGCGCGGCAGTCTCTGACCGTCTACGACTGGCCGGGAAACATCCGCCAGTTGCGAAACGCCTGCGAAAGCATGTTCGTGCAGGATTCAGATGGAGTACTGGACATCGACGATCTGCCGGATGACATCCCGCCGATCGATCCCGGTCCAGAAGAAGTCAGCACGGCAGGCACGGGAACTCGCCCGGTGATTACTGGTGGTGCCGACTCACTCATTGGACGTCCAATGGATGAGATCGAACGCTATTACATTCAGAAGACGCTGGAGATCACCGACAGCAATCGCTTTGAAGCGGCAAAGCTGCTGGGTATCGGCGAGCGAACGCTGTATCGCAAGATCAAGGAATTCGGTTTGTAAATCGGTCCCTGCAACGATGCTCGACGCAACGGACCAGTGCCGATCAAGGGCGATCTATGAAGACTTTTTTAGTCCTGCTGATCACCATGCTGCTCGCGACAAAGTACGCCCGGAGCGCGGAACCTGTTGACTATGCGAAGCAGATCAAGCCGGTCCTGCAGGCTCGCTGCTATGCGTGTCACGGTGTGCTCAAGCAGGAAGGCCAGCTTCGGTTGGACACAGCCGCGCAGGCGCTGAAGGGCGGCGAAAACGGCGCGGCCTTCAAACCAAAAGATGTCGCAGGCAGCCTGCTCCTCAAACGCATCACCGCCGCGGAAGAATCCGAGCGTATGCCGCCCGAAGGCGAGCCACTCAAGCCCGCCGAGATTGCGGCCATCAACGCCTGGATTGAGCAAGGTGCGGTCGCTCCAGCCGATGAGAAACCGGAAGCCGATCCGCGCGAGCACTGGGCGTTCAAGGCGCCCGTTCGTCCGGCTGTTCCAACCGTCAAGGAAACGGGCTGGGTGAAGACACCCATCGACGCCTTCGTGCTCGCGGAACACGAACGTCGCGGTCTCAAGCATCAACCGGCCGCAGATAAACGTCTCTGGCTGCGACGAGTGTCACTCGACCTGATCGGACTGCCGCCGACACTCGAAGAACAAGACTCTTTCCTGAAAGACGATTCCGCGGAAGCCTTTGATAAGGTGGTTACCCGGTTGCTGGCCAGCCCGCATTACGGCGAGCGTTGGGGGCGTCACTGGATGGATATCTGGCGCTACAGCGACTGGTGGGGCTTGGGCGCGGAAGTTCGCAACTCGCAGAAGCACATCTGGCACTGGCGCGACTGGATCATCGAATCGCTCAACGCCGACAAAGGCTACGACCAGATGTTGCGCGAGATGCTCGCCGCCGACGAACTCTATCCGAACGACCTCGATCGGCTGCGCGGCAGCGGATTTCTGGCGCGGCAGTATTTCAAGTTCAATCGCACCAGCTGGCTGGACGAAACCGTTGAGCACACATCCAAAGCGATGCTTGGCCTGACGTTCAATTGCTCGAAATGTCACGACCACAAATACGATCCGATCGCGCAACTGGACTACTACCGCTTGCGAGCGATCTTTGAGCCCTATCAGGTCCGCACCGACTTAGTTCCGGGCTCGACAGACTTCGAGAAGGACGGCCTGCCGCGCGCGTTCGACTGCAATCTTGACGCGGTCACTCACCTGCACCTGCGGGGTGACGACCGGAACCCGGATAAGAGCCGTGTGATCGATCCCGGCCTGCCAGCCTTCCTGTCGGTCGGTAACTTTGAAGTTCAGCCAGTCAAGCTGCCCGCAGAAGCCTATCTGCCCGGCCTGCGATCATTCATTGTGAAAGATCAGCTTGAAGCAGCGCAGCAGCGCATTGAAGCCGCAAAACAAACCGTTGCGACCGCCAAACAGCAACTGGCCGCCGCCGAGGCTGCGACCGCGAAAAAGCCTTTGCCGCCTGCCGAGAGTGCAACGCCGGCGGACACTCAGAAGTTCGTCGCGCGCGATGATTTCAAAGCTGCGAACCCTGATCTTTGGCAGATGGGCGATGGTCAGTGGAGCTACACCAACGGCAAGCTGGTGCAGTCGCAAGCCGGAGCAGTGCGCCGAGCCCTGCGATTGAAGCTCGAAGCGCCGCAGGATTTTGAATGCCGCTTTCAGTTCGTCCCGACTGGCGGCGACATGTGGAAGTCCGTCGGCTTGAACTTCGACGTCAACGACAAGAACGAAGCCCTCGTTTATCTGAGCGCTTACGCGGGAGGCTCCAAGTCGCAGGTCTCCTATAAGGCGGGCGATTCCTACGTGTACCCGCCGAATGGAGCCCAGGCGCGCGACGTCAAACTTGGTGAGCAACAGGATGTTATCGTGCGGGCGCGAGGCACGCTGATCAATGTGACCATCAACGGTCAGCACTCCATCGCGTATCGCTTGCCGATTGAACGACAGCGCGGCTCAATGGAGCTCATTACCTTCGACGCCAAAGCGGAGTTCTCCCTGTTCGAGCTGCGCGCACTGGCTGCAACGACGATGCTGGTCGACGCCGCAGCCAGCACCCCGGCTGCACCGGAGAAGACACCGCTCAATGTGGACCAGGCGCAGATCGCACTGCGAATCGCTGAGAAGGCACTGCTGACTGCCGAGGCTCAACCTGCTTCGATTCAGGCTAGAGCGGAAGCGGACAAGGTACGAGCTTCCGGCAGTGATGCCCGCGTTGCGGCGCAAGCTGCAGCCAAAGCAGAACGCATCGTTGCCGCCGCGAAAGCGGACGAAGACTTAGCCCGCGCGGAACTCGAAGCGTTGAAGGCTACTCCTGAAAAGAAAGCGGAAGCTGAAAAGAAACTCGCTGCAGCTAGAACCGCAGCCGAGGCAGCGCGTAAAGCCGTCGACATGCCGGCTGAAACCTACACCAGCCTTGTCGGCAGCCTGAAGACCCTGGAGTCGAACCTCGAAAACGAAGCCTCGCGCAGCAAACCTTTCCCCAAGACCAGCACCGGTCGTCGGTCAGCGTTCGCGAGGTGGATCACCGATCCAAAGAACCCGCTTCCGGCGCGCGTCGCAGTGAACCACCTCTGGTCACGGCACTTCGGCAAACCACTGGTTCCGACGGTCTTTGACTTTGGTCGCAAAGGTACGCCTCCCAGCCATCCTGAGTTGCTGGACTGGCTAGCCGTCGAACTTATGGAAAGTGCTCAAGCGCCAGGGCAAACGGCGCAGCCTGCCTGGAGCATGAAGCACATTCATCGGCTGATCGTGCTGTCCAACACTTACCGCATGACTTCGTCGATCGCCGACGCGGCACCGGAAAACCTGACCGTCGATGCTGACAACAAGTACCTGTGGCGTACGAATCCAGTTCGCATGGAGGCTCAGATCGTGCGCGACAGTCTGCTCCATCTGGCAGGTGAGCTCGATGAAACAATCGGCGGTCCATCACTGCCGGTGAACGACGAAGCAACGCGGCGCCGCAGCCTGTACTTCGTGCATTCACACAATGAGCATCAAAAATTCCTGTCCGTGTTTGACGATGCCAGCGTGCTGGAATGCTACCGCCGCGCCGAAAGCATCGTGCCTCAACAGGCGCTCGCGTTGGAAAACAGCAAGCTGGCCATGCAGATGGCAGAAAAGATTGCGGCGCGGTTGAGTCCACCGAACACCACGATCTCCAGCGAAGAATTCGCCCGACGGGCGTTCGTGGCGGTGCTCGGTTCAGAACCAACGCGCGACGAGTTGCAGGTCAGCATGGAAGCTCTGGAACAGTTCACTCAATTGGGCCAGCAGAAGAAGCGTCCCAACGCTCAGGCCAATGCACAGGTGGAACTCGTCCGCGCGCTGCTGAATCACAACGACTTTGTCACGGTGCGTTGATCCGGCGCGGCGCTTTCGCAATCTTTCGCGTGCTGCGACTACTCGTTTCAACCGAGGTTTCCCATGAAGCGTGCGTTGTTTTCGTTGCTGGTGACATCATTCCTGCTGGCCGGATTGAGCTGCGCACCCACACCGTCCAAGGTGCCTGAGCTTTCCAAGGCTGACCCGCAGCCCGCGACCACCGACGATCCCAATGTGAAGCCCGCCGAAAAGGTGGTCCTCAACCTCCACACGACCAAGGGGAAGATCGTCATTCACCTGTATCCGGAATGGTCACCATTGGGCGTCGCCCGCGTGCAGGAATTGGTGAAGACCGGCTTCTACAACGACATTGCTTTCTTCCGCGTTGTGCCGAGTTTCGTAATTCAGTTCGGCATGAACGGCGACCCGGCTCTCCACGCGAAATGGTCCGAGAACAACATCCCCGATGAACCGTTGAAGGCCTCGAACCGCCGCGGCTATGTGACGTTCGCCAAGGGCGGTCCCAATTCCCGCTCGACGCAGCTCTTTATTAACCTGAATAACAACCCCAACCTCGACGACATGGGCGGCTTTCCGCCGATCGGCGAAGTGGTCGAGGGCTTTGACGTCGTTAAAAAGATCAACGCCGAATATCGGGAGAAGCCCGATCAGGGACAGATCCGGCTTTACGGCAACGAGTATCTGAAAAAGAACTTCCCGAATCTCGACTACATCAAGTCGGCGGAGATTGAATAGGTCTCAGCTCTCGGGTTCGTGGGCCATCCCACGAATTCGCGTGGTTAACGAAGTTTAATTCGTGCATTGGTGATGCCGGGACGTAGCCCTACCATTCCGCCGCGTTGCTTGGGCTAATCTGTTTCCTCGGCTTGCTGGGCACTATGTCTCTGTCGATCCGCAATCTGCTTAAGAGCTACGTCGAGCCTGATGGCAGGCGGCTCCCGATCCTGAACGTGAAACAGTTCGATATTGCCAGCGGCGAACAGGTTTGCCTGGTCGGCTCAAGCGGCTGTGGCAAGTCAACGCTGCTGAATGTCATCTCCGGCATTACCACCGCCGACTCGGGTACCATTCACATCGACGGCATTGAGGTGACTCGGCTGCCAGAACCCAGCCGCGACCGTTTTCGAGCCCAGAAGCTGGGTTACGTCTTCCAGACTTTCAACCTGCTCCCCGCATTTACTGCTCTGGAGAACGTGCTGCTAGGCATGAGTTTTTCCGGCGGCAAGGCGGATCGAAAGCATGCCACGGAATTGCTGGATCGAGTCGGCCTGAAGCACCGCATGCACCATCGTCCGACGAAGCTTTCAGTCGGTGAACAGCAGCGAGTGGCCGTAGCGCGTGCCCTTGCCAACCGCCCTTCCCTGCTGCTCGCGGACGAACCCACTGCCAACGTGGACTCCTCGAATCAGGACAACATTCTGAAACTCATTCTCGAGGCCAGCCGCGAGAACAATGTCTCGTTGCTGCTGGTCACGCACTCTCCGGATGTCGCGAAGCAGTTCACGCGAGTGGACAAACTCAGCGACTTCAACACGCCGGGGGCCGCAGCATGAACATTCTCACCATCGCTTACAAAAGCCTGCGGTTTCGAGCTCTCGCGTCAGCATTGACGGCACTCAGCGTCGCGTTGGGCATCATGATGATGGTCGCGGTGCTGGTGATTTACGGCATCGTTGGTGAAACCTTCAGCCAGCGATCTGTCGGTGTTGGTCTGGTGATCGGCCCCAAGGGCAGCGATCTCGGCATGGTGCTGAATTCGATCTACCGCGTCGGCCGAGCCGGTGAGCCGATGCCGTATGCGTTCTACAAGGACATTCTGCTCGGCAAGGATAAAGAGTGGGCCGATTGGATCGATCATGCGATCCCGCTCACGATGGGCGACGTCACCGAAGAAGGTGCGTTTCCGATCGTCGGCACGACAGCCGAATACTTCACTGTCGAGTATGTTCCCGGTCGGCGGTTCATGATGCGTGGCGAGTTGCCGCTTCAGCCATTTGAAGCGGTGATCGGTTCCCGAGTCGCCGCACACAATGGATGGGACTTGGGTTCCGAGTTCCGGCTCGTGCACGGTGGCGCCGAGAGCGATCACATTCACAACGAGACCTTCAAGGTCGTGGGCGTTTTGGCTGCTACCGGAACCGCGAACGACAAGACGGCGTTCGTCAATCTGGACGGCTTCTACATGGTGGCGGGTCACGAAAAGCCGGTGGGCGAAGCCGTCCGCCGCCTGCGCGACTTTGGTTTCACAGTGACGCCCGAACGTGAGGCTCGGCTGGAGCGGATGGCGGCCCACATTCAAAAAGAGCATGAGATGACGAATCGCATGCTCGAAGAAGCCAAGAAGGCCGGTCAGCCTCCGCCGAAGATCGTCCCGCACAATCACGAGACACCGGACGAGTTCAAGGAAGTGTCCTACATCTTCGTGCGAACCAAAAAACCGTCGCAGTCGATCTTTCTCACCGGGTTGATCAACGAGGGCAAGATCGCCCAGGCGATCAATCCCATACCGGTCATGTATCAACTCATGAACGACCTCGTCGGCAACGTGCGACTGGTACTGCTGGTCCTGACCGGTCTGATTGTGGTCGTCGCCGGCGTTGGAATCTTTGTGAGCATCTACAACTCAATGGCTGACCGACGCCGCGAAATCGCGATCATGAGATCACTGGGTGCGCACCGCATGACAGTTCTCGGGATCATCCTGGGCGAAGCCATGTTGCTCTGTATCGGCGGCGGAATTCTGGGGCTGCTACTGGGGCACGGTCTGGTTGTCATAGCCGCGCCGATCGTCGAAGCGAAGGCTGGTCTCATCCTGAACCCCTGGAAGTTCGAGCCCGTCGAACTGGCTTTGTTCCCCGTCCTGCTGATCCTCGCAGCGGCCGTCGGCATTCTGCCGGGCCTCACGGCGTATCGTACGGATGTGGCTCAATCACTGAGCGAATAGTGCGGCGTCTTCGCAGACGCACTAAAAGCAAAAGGACGCGGAGAACGCAGAGCAGCTATGGTCTGCTCTACGAACCCGCGTCCTGATCTCTTCTGCAATCCCGTTGTTGATCAGTCGTCCGCCGTATCGCCATCTTTGATGACGAAACGAGCCTTCAACTTCGCAACAGGACTCGCCAATCCGGCCTGCTCCACCGACCGCAGAACTTCGTGGAAGTCCTTGTAAGCCGCCGGAGCTTCGTCGATGGGGTACTGACGACAGTTGCTCAAGATGTCGTGAGCCAGCAGTTCCTCATCGACCGTCTTCTGGTCCAAACGTCGAGCCGCTTCCTTGCGTCCCAAAGCTCGACCGGCACCGTGGTTCACACTGAAGCAGCTCTTTTCCGCTCCAGCATCGGCCACCATCACCATCGAACCGTCCTTCGGGTTACCGGGCAGCAGGATCGGATGTCCGGTCAACTCATAGCGAGTCCCCTTCAGCGCGTGATGCCCGGCCGGAAACGCACGAGTGGCTCCCTTGCGATGCACCCAGCACTTTTGGTTCTTCACAATTTCCTGTCGAGCGATGTTGTGACTGATGAAGTACACCAGATCGCCGTGAGTTCCCGACAAGACTTCTTGGAAGGCTTCCAACACCAGCGCGTTGATCAACAGATGATTGACGGTGGCGAAATTGGCCCCCAGAGCCATGTCGTCCAGATAGGCGTCCGCTTCCGCAGTTCCCAGCGGAGCGTAGACCAGTTCACGATCGGATCCCGGCAGAGGAATGCTCCACATTTCGAACTTACGTTGCAGAGCCTTGAACTGCCCGGAAGCCAGGTTGTGTCCGAGACCTCGCGATCCGCAGTGAGACAAGAAAGCCACGCATCCGTCCTTCAGTCCGAAGACTTCTGCGACATTGGCGGCGCGATCTCCCTGAGCCAGTTCGACAGCTTCGCACTCACCGAAGTGGTTGCCGCCACCGTACGAACCCAACTGCATCGCCTTTTCGGCGAAGCGAGGCATTTCGCCAGACGCCAGGAACTGATCGATTCGCTTTTCCAACGAAGCAGCCGTTCCGTCGTGACCCACGTGGGCCGAGTCTTCGCAGCGGTCCGCCCACTCCGGCGGAATACCGAGAGCCTCACACACAGACTTCGAAGCGCCTTCAATCACGATCTGGCGACCAAGTTGCTCGTTGACTCGACGAGACTTCTTGGCCTGACGCTGACCGCGGCCGGCGCCCGTCGGAATGCGTTCACCAATCGCGTTGATCAACGCCCGGCGCACCGGCTTCTCGTCGACCTGGCTGTTCGCCAGATCGAGTTGCAGCAAGCTCATCGAGCACTTGATGTCGACACCGACCGGACCCGGGTAGATGTGAGTCGGCGAAGCCAGCACACAACCCACCGGAGCACCGTACCCGGCGTGAGCGTCCGGATTCAGGACGAGTTCTGTCACGCCCGGAGCCGAGCGAGAGTTCAACGCCTGCTCAATGCACTTGGCATCAAAGGTGGCGCGAATGGCTTCCGTCCCAATCACTGTGATCGGATTTCCCCGATTTCCGCGAGCCGGCAGGATGGCCGTCGCGTTACCGGTCGGAATGAAGGGACTTGTGAAGTTCGTAGCGTCCATGTCGGATTCCTTGCTCTGGCTGTGACTGAGTTGTTCTTGGTTGAGAACACTCAATGCATGCAGCATACCGCAGCTAAAGCGTCACTCCTGGATTCTCCGAGACTGCCGCAAAACAGCCTTGATTTGAATCTTGACCCCGACTTCAAGCTGCTGGCTCCCATTATGAATCATATGATCCAATATCGTTTATTATCCACTTGGATAAAATGTCTCAGCGGATCACAGTGATCGGAACCCTGCTCGCTCGCCCGGCCGCGGGGGATCAACGATAGTGAGAGACCTTGCCGGTGAAGCGGTGCATCGGTCGTGATGGCCGACCCGTGCCGCAGCTTGTGAGCTTCTCAAGGAAACTACGTTGTCCGCTCCCGAGATCCGCCTGTTTCAGACGTCTGACGGTTACGAGCACCACTATCGGCACTGGAAGCCTGCAGCGAATCCGCGCGGGACGCTGGTGGCACTGCACGGCATTCAGAGTCACTCGGGCTGGTATGAGTATTCGTCGCAGAAGCTCTCCGAAGCCGGATACGAGGTGCTGTTTCTGGATCGCCGAGGTTCGGGACTCAATGCGGAACCTCGCGGGCACGCACGGCATGAGATGCGACTCATCAACGACGTCGTGCAACTGCTGACGATCGTCCGGCGAGATCGAGATGAGCAGGGGCTGAAGCAACCGATAGGTCTGCTGGGTTTGAGTTGGGGCGGCAAACTGGCGGCGGCGGTGGCGAGCCTGCATCCCGAACTGGTCGACTCGTTGGTGCTGCTCTATCCGGGGCTGTTCGCGCGGTTTCGAGCGTCAGGCTGGGACAACTTTCGACTCGACCTGGCGCGCTTCGGCGATGTGTTGCTCAAACGAGTTCCGATTCCGTTGCAGGACGTCCGACTGTTCACGGACCAGCCAGAATGGTGTGAATACATTGAGAACGATGCGTTGTCACTTCGAGAGGTGACCGTCTCGTTCCTGCTGGCCAATCGCGAATTGGACCGCATTGCTCAAGCTGCCGCTTCGTCTATTCAGTGCCCGGTCTTTCTGGCCTTAGCCGGTCGAGACCGCATCATCGACAACGACGCGGTGCGAACTTTTTTCTATTCGCTCGGGACGTTGGATCGAGAACTCAAAGAATACCGCACCGCCTGCCACACGCTCGAATTTGATCCGGTCCGAGACACGTTCGTTCGAGATCTGCGAACGTGGCTCGATGCTCATTGCGGCGGCGGTTGAGCGATGCAGTACAGAAACCGCTCGCCGCGCAGGTAGAGCCGGTTACCGTCTGCGATGGGCGGGGCGTACGCGAGCGTCTCCTGAGCCGGAATCGGCAGCTTGCGTTCGAGGACCGTTTGAATGCAGTTTTTCGCGATGATCTTGGCGGCGGGGCCGGGTTCGACGACCAGCGTCGTACCCTGATTGTCGCAAACGAAGATGTGCTTCCCAATCAAAGTCGGACTGGCTGCGACAGCGACGGCGTTGTAGTGCGTCAGACCGTGCAACGGCAGGTCCTGCCGCACGACCATTTTCCGGCTGCTCAGCTCGTACGCGTACAACGTCTGATAGATGTCCGTCTCATAGATCAAACCGTCCCAGATCAGGGCTGAGCCCGCGGTCCAGCGATCGATCCAGCCGCCGTCCGGTTTGCGGCTGACCTCGGGCGGAGAATGCAGAGTGGCGATTTCTTTGGGTTGCCAGGTGTCACCCGACACATCCGTGAAATCGAACACATGCATCTCGGTGACGCCATAACGTGCCAGATACATCGTCTCACCCAGGATCACCGGCGGCGCCCACCCCATGTCCCCCGCACTGGTCGCGCCTTGCGGACGGAAGAGCAACTTGCCGTCGCGGGGACGCAGTGCTTCACCACGTTGAGTGATGAAGACCGGCTGACCTCCCAAACGAGCAGCCAGCAGCGAGGCGACGTTGCGCTGCACGCGCGGTTGCTCCCACTTAACTTCTCCCGTGCGTGCGTCCAACCCGTAAACCTTGTTGAGGAACACCGCCAGGATGCCATCGGCGAGCGCGGGCGATGAGCCGTAACTCAAGTGGTCTGTCGGCACGCGGGTCATCCACTGCTGCTGGCCGTTGAGGTCGAAGCAGGCGGCGATGCCCATGCCGCTCCAGACGTAAACGTGACGGCCATCACTGACGGGAGTTGGCATCGTGAAGCCTACAATTCCGAAGTGTGCTTCGAAGTGTCCGTCGGCAGCGAAGTTGAACTTGCCAGGATCGATTTCGGATTGAGTCTTTTGAATCGTTGCCCGGAGCGTCGCGCGCTCGCGCCGGTTTGTCTCCTTCGCCAATCGAGTCACGAGCGGATCAAGTCGCTCGGCAACCGCGGGCAGCGCCGTGCGTTCGGCAGGCGACAGCGCGGCGACGTAGTTGATGAACCGCGTCCAGAGGATTCGGCCCGAGAACTTGTCGAGGCAGACAAGTTCATCGGGCTCGGCGAACACAAAGATGCGATCGCCAACGAGGATCGGAGTCGACGTGCTGCGGCCCGGAAGTTCGGTCATCCAGCGAATGTTCTGTGACTCGTAAACAACGTCCGCGCGGTCCATCAAACGCAGGCAGAATCGCATTTCATTGGAGTCGAAGTTGAAGCTGCTCAGCTTGAACAGCAGACGATTCCAGCCGGCTTGCAGATCCAGTTCGAATTCGGGGGATGGTTCTGGCAGGTGATTGAGTTCGTAGCGGCTGAGTGCCTGATACGAGCCCAGGTGCATCTCTCGCTTGGGCTGCCGATAGATCTCGCGGCCATTCAGCCAGACCTTCAGGCCATACGAGTGATCCACCACCGCGCGGACCTTGCCGCTGGCGGGCGAATAGACATAGGTGTGTGCGTAACCGATCTGCTTCTTCGCGACGCTGAACACCTTGTTGAGATCCAGCCACGGAAGCTCTGCCGTTCCGAAAACCATCGGGTCATCGGCTGGCGACTGAGTTGGCTTCCATGTCTTCTCGTTAATGGTCTCGCCCTCGTTGGGCTGCGCAGAGCTTTCATCCTTGAGCACGGCGACATCGAAGTCCCGTTCGGAATCAGGAACCTCGAACGGGCCGATCACCAGCCAATCGCGAAGCAGGCCCTTCTCGACAATTGCCGCTTTGGCCTCATCGCCCGCAGCAGGGCGCTGGCTTTGAGATCTCAGGCTGTCAGCAATGCCCAGCGGCCGGCGCCCCCAAGTCAGCGGCGGCTGAGCATCAGCCCAGATGCCAGTGGCATTACCTCGCCAGCCGTTGGCAATTTCTTGAGCCAGCGTCTGCGCGGTTAGCGAGAGCAAAAGGCACCACACAGCCATAGCGAAACGGGACGATGACGGCGTTTTCATCAGCGAGCCTCTGATGGAGAGAGCAAGTGGTTCGGTTGTTGTCCGCGCAGCGACTCCGTGGCTTGGTCTTCGAAAAATGTGTTCTTCGTGTACTCGAATCGGCCGAAATTCGAAACCACCTGGACAACTCCGTGTAAATCGCAGCTTGTCCGTGGAACTTCGCTTTCCCTAGACTCCGGAGTGTTGACGGTTGGGCTTCTTGTGGAACTCACCCTCAGCAAACCATCCGCAGGAGAATGGCTCATGAGATTTGACGTGCGCTGGAGGCTGCAGACGTTGTGGGTGCTGGTCCTCGTGTTGTTGGTGAGTCCCGCGACCGCGCAGGACAAGTCCGACAAGAAGGACGAGAAGAAGAAGGCGGAGCCCGAATACTTCGAGCTGATGAAGGCGTTCGCCGACACATTCGAGCAAGTCGAACGCAACTACGTGAAGGACATCGATCGTCGCAAGCTGCTGGAAGCGGCCCTGCGCGGCATGCTGCTCGAGCTCGATCCGTACTCCAGCTACATCTCTCCCGAGGAACTGGCTCGGTTCAACCAGAGCGTTGAGCAGGAGTTTGGCGGCATCGGCATCCAGGTGCAGAACGATCCGCGCACGGGTCGCATCATTGTGATTTCGCCGCTGCCCGGCACTCCGGCCTACAAGGCGGGTGTCCGTGCTGGCGACATCATTATGAACATCGAAGGCAACTCGACTGAGAACATGCCTCTGTCGCGAGCCGTGCAACTGATGCAGGGGCCAGCGGGAGCAAAGGTGAAGGTCGCGCTTCGTCACATGGGCGAAGCCGCCGATCAGGAACTGGAACTGACGCGTGAAACGATTCGCGTGAAGTCCGTGCTGGGTGATTCCTACAAATCAGACGGCTCGTGGGAATTCTTCATCGATTCCCCGAACAAGATCGCTTACGTCCGACTGACTCAGTTCGGCCGTCACAGCGGTGAAGAACTGGGCGAAGTTCTGAAGCAGCTCACGACGGATGGCATGAAGGGGCTGGTGCTGGATCTGCGCAGCAATCCGGGCGGGCTTCTGTCGCAGGCTGTTGAGATCTCTGACCTCTTCATCGAGTCTGGCGACATCGTCAGCACACAGGGCAAGAACACTCCGAAGAAGCCCTTCAAGGCGACCAAGGATGGCACGTTTTCAGGCTTCCCGATGGCGATTCTCGTCAATCGCTTCAGTGCGTCGGCCAGTGAGATCGTGAGTGCCTGTCTGCAGGACCACAAACGCGCAATCGTGGTGGGCGAGCGTAGCTGGGGCAAAGGCAGTGTGCAGAACGTGATCGCTCTGGAAGCCGGTTCCAGTGCCCTCAAACTGACCACGGCGGCGTACATCCGTCCGAGCGGCAAGAACATTCACCGCTTCCCGGATTCGAAAGAGAGCGACGAGTGGGGCGTCATGCCGGACGCCGGTTATGAATCGAAGTTCACGACTCAGGATTTCCGCGAATACGAGGAGTATCGCCGCACTCGCGACGTCTTGAGACAAGATGGTCCGCCCGCTTCAAACTACCAGGATAAGCAACTCAACAAGGCATTGGAGTACTTGCGTGGCGCGATTTCCGGTGCGGGCGCCAAGCCGGAGGAAAAGAAAGCTGCGGCGGGAGAGGCTCCGACGGCGGCTTCTAAAAATGCCTGAAAACTAAGTAGTTTTGAATAAACTTCGCTGCTTGACGGTCTAATAGGCCACTACTAGTATCCGGCGCCGAACCGAGAAAGCTGGCCGTTGCCAGCGTTCTCCGCGGAAAATCGTTCACGATCGTGCCAGTCACTGCCGATCAACTGGCACATTCCCAATTCAACAGAGTTTTCCTGACACCGCTGCAGGTTTGCGTGAGTTGAGGCGACTCGAGGACACCGCAAACCCCCCAAAGAAAGGGACTGAAATGGCTCACGTCGTCGCTGAACCGTGTTTCAACTGTAAGTACACTGACTGCGTCGTGGTGTGCCCTGTGGAATGCTTCTACGAGGGTGAGTCGATGCTCTACATCAATCCTCAGGAGTGCATCGACTGCGAAGCCTGCGTTCCAGAGTGCCCCGTCGAAGCCATCTTCCAGGAAGATAACCTGCCGGAAGAGTGGAAGGGCTACAAGGAGCTGAATGCTGAGCTGGCCCCGACCTGCCCAGTGATCACTGAGAAGAAGGAACCCATGGGAGATCACTAATCCCTGAGGGTTCTCTGAAAGATTCAAAGGCGATCGTTGATTTATTCAACGGTCGCCTTTTTGTTTTTCCAGCGGTCTTAAGCCGCACTCCGGCGGTTGAATTGTCGCATCTGACAAGTTGCTGATGGACGACCTGTTTAAGCGATTGGTATACCTTCAGACGTGGTGTCTGAGATCAGGCTCGCCGCAGTTTGTTGCCTCCTGCCTTGAGGAATGCTCATGAATCGCCCGATTTACTGGCTTGCGGCCTTGGCTTTGCTGCTGGCGGGACCGGCTCAGTCGTTGCACGCTGACGATGAGCCGAAGCTGAAACTGGCGATTCGCGAAGCGGCTGAGGCGGCTCGCCGCGCCGGCTTCAAGAAAGTGCTCGTTGTTGTGCGAGTCGATATCGCATCGACACCGGTGACGGACGCTGCCGTGCGGGACGTTGAGAACCTGGCTGTCAATTCGCTGTCGACGGAGAAGAACCTGGAGTCCGCGGGTGCTGAACCGGCTCGGGAACTCGCTCGCAAAAACAAGGCGCGTCGTGCCCTGCAACCAGTAGAGGCACGATCCTTCAAGGAAGCTGCTGCTTCCGACGGGGTGCTGTGTCTGGACTACCGCGAAGGCAAGGCTGGCGCGAGCATTCGGCTCACTTTGGCTGACGGCGACAAGGCACATTTCAACGAGCAAGTGCAGCTTAACGACAAAATCACTGGCGTAGCGGACAAACCCGCTGACAAGAAACCGGCCGACAAGGAGAAGCCGAAGGGCCAGCAGCCCGCAGGCGGCAAAGGGCCAGTTCAAGGACCAGCCGATCCACCTGCTTTGCCGTTCGGAGTGGGTGCTGGCGGCGGAGGTGGCGGACGATTTCTGATGGCTCCGCCGACGGATGGGTCAACGGGTTACGCTGTTCGCACCGACGGCTCGAAGGGAACTGGAGGCCGTACAGCCAGCCAGGCTCAAACGGCGGCGGCTGAGGCTAAGTCGAATGCGAAGACTGCCGCTGCTGGCGGTGGAACGGCCAAGGGGGCTTCCGCAGCCGAGATCACGACTGCAGCTTCCAAAGATTCGCCCAAGGCCGCTGGCGACCTCAGTCAGAAAGTTGTCGACTTCGCCGCGCGCAGCATTGGTCAGCAAGTAGGAAACGGTGAATGCTGGACGCTGGCTAACGAAGCTCTGAAGGCGGCGGGAGCACAACCAGCCGACGGTTACACCTTCGGCACGCCGCTGTCTCTGAACGAGATTCGTCCCGGCGACATCCTGCAGTTCACCAGCGCGCGGTTTGAGGAACCAGGTTACTACGTGACGATGGGTGCTCCGAACCACACGGCTGTCGTGTACTCAATAAACGGCGAGCGGGTCTTCATTCTGCAGCAGAACTTCAACGGCAAACGCACGGTCGGTACTTTTGATATTCGCTTCTCAACGATGACCAGCGGCGACTTGAAGGCTTACCGCGCCGTGCCGAGAAACTAGCGTGGCGGATGCGTCCCGCATCCGTCCGAGCCTGGTGATATGTGGCTCCGAAACTGAGTGCGTTGGCCGACCTGACGTACTTCCTGTCAGGAAGAAGGCTCAATCATGGAATGGCCGAATCGATTTCTGTTCGTCTTGCTCTGCCTTTCGGCAGCCGCAGTTTTCGTCCCCTGGATCATTCCGCGAGATCGTCGCGGGCTGCTGTTAGGATTCATCGCTGCCGTCGCCGCCACGGCCTGCTGGGTGTCCTATGAAGACCAGCTTCACATGTTCGCGCGACCGGGCGATCCGCTGATTCGAATCGATTTACTGCTGATCGTCCCTCTGATCACGCTCGATTGGCTGAGCGCAGTTGCGTCCCTCGCGGCCAAGCGATTTCGTCGACGAAATGCATGATCGACCGCGCAGGAAGACGCTCTGTGAGAGCCCTTCGTATCGCGCAACGCACTAACTGGGCACAGGAATCCAGCGTCCCAGTTCGGGGCCTTCGTGAGGTTGTATCCAGAGTCGAAACTCCCGCTGCTTCCGCAACGCGGACATCGCAGATGCGGCAGGTTCCTGACGAAGTGCAGCCTCGATGTCAGCGTAGGTGGCGCCATAAAGACGGGTCACTTCAGCATCCCAATTCGGACCTTCGGGAACCTGGTCCAACAGATCTTCCCAGTGGCTGATGGAGACATTGACCGAAACCGGACATCCTCGGACTTTGGTGTTGATTTCGCGAAAATCGAAGTTGTTCAACAGAAACGCGGTGCCACTGATCGATCCGTAGTCGAGATCCGCTTCGACAAGGACTGCGTTCCAGGGAAAGACGTCCGCCACGGCACTCAATTCGATCGCCAGCTTGCGCCAGAACTCGCACAGGACCCGCTGGACTTCTTGGGAATCTGACGAGCTATGTTCTTGGTGGTATCTCGTACGCAGGTTCTGAGCGTGGACGGACCAGCCACCTTCCGTACCGCCCGTTCCAAAAACTTCGACCTGTGGTATGGGAAGTTTCTTGGCGGCTCGCGCGGCGGCAAGAATGTCGGCTGTCGAAGGCTTATTCATGAATGACTCGCAGGTCGTTCAATGACTCGGAATGTCTGTGATGACCGATCGCGGTAGCTAACTCGACGAGCGAAATCTCTCAGTCCACGTAAACAAACTCGTTGAGACACAGCAGCACGTGGCAAAACTCCGTGATCGCCTTTTCCGTCGCGGTCGGGTCGTTGCCGAGGGCTGTGCGCTGAGCTTCGATGAAAGCGACCATCCGCGTTCGTTCGATTTCGCTGGGGAAGCGTGCGAAGGCAAACTGGTAGGCTCGATCAACGGTCGCTGCGAGCGGTGCGTCCTTCGCCGGCTGGAGGCGTGCGAAAAGCTTCTCGGCCTGCTGGCGAACGAACGGTGAGTTCATCATCGCCAGGGCTTGAGTCGGTACCGTCGTGGCGACTCGTTCACCGATGCTTTGAGTTGGTTCTGGAGCATCGAACATGGTCATCAGCGGAATCAGCTCACTGCGTTTGACTCGCAGATAGACGCTGCGACGCGGCGTGTTATCCAGAATGCTCGGCCCGAACATTTGCGTGTCGAGATTGCCTCCGACGGCCAGCAGCGCGTCGCGAATCATCTCGGCGTCCAGACGCTGCGGGCGATGATGCCACAGAAAGCGGTTTTCGGGATCAACTTTGAGGTTGTCTGGATTCACTTCGTTGGATTGCTGGTAGGCGGCACTGAGCATGATCTGCTTGTGCAGCGGCTTCAGTTTCCAGCCGCCCTTCACCAGTTCGGCCGCGAGCCATTCCAGTAGCGCGGGATGAGACGGTTTCTCGCCCTGAACGCCAAAGTCGTTGGGTGTGCCGACCAAGCCCGCTCCGAAGTGATGTTGCCAGAGGCGATTAGAAATGACTCGCGCGACCAGTGGTCCGGCACCGGAGTCCGCATTCGTCATCCAATCCGCCAGAGCGACGCGAGGATCAGAGTTCTTAGCGGCTGGCGTCGCTGCAGGAGCCCGGTTGAGGACTTGCACAACTCCCGGTTCGGCTTTGCCTTGCTTGTTGTCGACTTCACCACGACGCAAGAAGAACACGTCCTGTCCGCCAGCGACGGTCGTGTAGACCTCAGTCATTGGCGGACGAGGTTCTTTCGCCGCATGCTCTCGCACTGAGTTCCAGACCTTGGCCGTCTCAACGTCAAATGGGCTGAACCAGTGCACGGCGGCCTCGCGAAGCGAATCCGGCACCTTGTTCTTGTTGGCAGCGAGGATCGCCCGAATCTCACCAACATTCTGCGCGGCAACGTCTCCGGCCCAAGTTGCAGGGTTCGGTTCGGTGCTTAACGAAAACCTCAACCGACCAATGCCGAGATCGCGGAACTTCATCTCGATCGTCAGTTCCGTTCCTTGAGCGAAACCGGCCAGTGGAGCGTCCAGTTCAAAGATCGCCGCGTTGTCTTTTTTGGCGGTCGTTCGCACGACCCACGCGGTTTCGGGCTTACCGTCCACTGCGTTAGTCAACGGCTGCTTATCGTCTTCAAAAGCCGCGAAGACCGGCTTCAGCTTGAGCTCTTGCGGCGCATCCTTGGCATTCGGATCCAGCGGCTTTGCGATGACTTTCAGTTCCCCCAACTGAAAACTGCCGTCGCCATTGAGGCCCGGACCGCGTGAAGGCAGGGACTTGTCCGTAAAGGCATCCAGCCGCAACGCGGTCACGCTCTTCTGATGCGTGTGCAGCGTGATGCGATAGGTCTCCTCATTGGCAACCGCTCGACGCTGGCCGCGACGCCGCACATTCGAACCGGCTGTCAACATGCCATCGTGAGCCACAATGCCATCCGGCAGCCACTTCAGCCATGACCGTTCGGCATCGACATCCATCGGCTCCAGAATCTGCCAGCGCGGAGTTTCCGCCTGCTTCGGCAGTTCGGCGGCCTGCCAGGTGGTGAACCGTTTCGGCAGTTCTTCCTGAGAAAACTTGCGGAGCGCGGTCAGCAACACTTCGTGCTGCTGGCGATGTTGCTCTTGAGCGGCTTGCGTTGCTGCGGGATCAGGGTCGTACGTCTTGTTTCCCTGAGCGGTGCGCGCGAACGAGGACGCCAGCGCGTAATAGTCCTGGTGAGGAATCGGATCGTATTTGTGTTCGTGACACCGGACACAGCCCAGCGTCAGACCCATCATCGAACCGCCAATGGTCATCAGTATGTCGTCGAGCTGATCGTAGCGAATGCGTTCGACCGTCTTGGCCGTGATCTGACCGGGATACGGCCCTGCCACTAGGAAGCCGGTTGCGGATGCTCCGTGATAGTCGTCAGCCTGCAGCACGTCACCCGCCAGTTGCAACCGCAGGAACTGGTCGTACGGCAGATCGCTGTTGAACGCCCGAATCACCCAGTCACGGTAGTGGTAGGCACCAGGGCGGAAGCCATCAAACTCATAACCGCCGCTTTCAGCGAAGCGCGCGGTGTCGAGCCAATGCCGTCCCCACTTCTCGCCGTAATGCTGACTCTGCAGCAGCGAATCAATGACTTTTTCGAATGCCTGCGGCGAATCGTCCTTCACGAACACCGCCACTTGCTCGGGCGTCGGCGGCAGACCAATCAGATCGAAATAGGCGCGACGGATGAGTTGCTCCTTGGTCGCCGGTCGATTCGGCTTCAGGCCTTTCGCCTGTTGAGCTTCCACAACGAATTGATCAATCGGCGTCGGTGCCGCCGCCCCACCGGAAACCGCAGGAGGAGCAACTGGCTTCAGCGGCTGAAACGACCACCATTGCCGCCCCTCTTCCAGATTGATCTCACGCTTCGGCTTCGCCGGCGCGTTGCCTTGCCGGGGATCAACAGCCCCCGAATCAATCCACTTGATGAAGTCCGAAATAATGGCATCCGGCAGCTTGCCGCTCGGCGGCATCTCGAAGCTTTCGTGCTTCAGCGACTTGATAAGCAAGCTCTCGGCCGCCTTACCTTTGACGATCGCCGGGCCGGTGTCTCCGCCCTTCAGCAACCCCTCGGCCGTGTCGAGAAACAAGTCGCCCTTGAGCTTCTTCAAAGTCTGAGCTTGAACCGAATGGCAACTGTAGCAGTGCTCAACCAGCACCGGACGAATCTTCTGCTCAAAGAAGTTGAGCTTCTCTTCCTCAGTTTGACCAAACGCGGGTGATGCCAACGCCACGAGCGCCAACGCTCCAACCAGCCGCCTGAAGAACATGCCGACCTCATTCACAGTGGAGAGTTTCAATCAGGGCGCTCATCGCCGCAAACCGCACATCAGCCGCCGCTGCTCGTGTGGATGATACAATTCAGGCATCACGCGTGGCGTTCCCGCACGACGACCTTATTGCCGGACACTTCGACCACTTCGATCTCCGTACCGGCCTCAATAAAGCCGCCTTCAGCCACAACGTCCACCACGCGGCCTTCAATCTGAGCCTTGCCTGCCGGACGCAGAACCGAGAACGCCTTGCCCATCGTTCCGATTGTGACAGCTCCGAACAGAGTGGCCACCGGAGCCGTGTTCCCCGCCAGAGTTGGATCGAGACGGGGACCTTCTTCAGCAACTCCCGGAGGTGCCAGAATCAGATCTCGGAAACCGGGGAGTTGCGGCATGAACCGGCCTAGCAGTAAGGCCAGTATGCCGACCGCGACAATCGAACTGCTGAGCGTTCCCATCGTCATGGTGACTTGAGAAAACTCGTCCGGCGTGTGCGGAATCACAAAGGTCTGACTGGCCAGAATGATCGAGAACAGGATGCACAAGCCACCTGTGATGCCGAACACTCCGAAGCCCGGAATCACGAAGATTTCCAGTGCCAGGCACGCCACGCCAAAGATGAACAGCACCACTTCCAGCCAGCCGGCGGTGCCGCCCATGAACTGGCTCCAGAAGTAGAGTGCGAAGCACAGCGCCGCACCGATCCCGAAGAAACCAGTGACCGTATAAGCCTCCAGATAGATGCACATGATGCCGACGACGAACAGGAGGAACGTCATCGGTCCCGACTTCAAAATGGCGACCAGCGTATCCACCCACGTCTGCACAGCGGACGGAATCACGTGCTCCTTCGGGATGCCGAGGCGTGATTTCAATTCGCTCATGTCCGCGACCGGTTCGTCAGCGATCTTCACTTCGTGAGCCCGCTTGCCGTCCACAGTCAAAAGATTGCCGACACGAGATTCGGGCACCAGCGGGCCTTTGATCCACTCTCCGTTGCCATTCTGGATCTCGGCATCGGACATGAACCAGATACGACCAGTGTCACGGTGCGTGACCTGAAACACTTCGAGGTCTTTGTCGGCCATTGATTCCAGAATCGCGCCCGGCCGACCTTTGCGTTCGGCCAGTTGTCGCAGAGTTGTCCGCAGCGGACTGAGGATCTTTTCGGGAGCCCGTTCAAAAGCCTGACCGTCATGAGTCTCAATCGGCCCCGCGTCGCCGATGCGAGCATTCGAATGCAGGATGACCTGATCGCAGCCCATCGCGATGATCGCCGCACCGCTGAAAGCGTGATCGGGGACGTAGGCGACTGTGCGAACTTTCTTCGCATCCAGTTGCGAAATCTTGTCCGCTAACTGTTCGCTATCCAGCAGATACCCGCCCGGAGATTCGATCTGGAAAATGATCAGATCGCAGTGATCGGCGACCGCGCGACGCAGTTCGCGGTCCACGAATTCATGCAGGATCGGCTCAATCATGCCATCCACGTGAATGAGCTTGGCTTTCGGAATCGAGCCTGCCACAACCTCTTCACGCAGATACTGCCGTTCGAAGCCGTAGAGATCCGCCAGGTCGGCACGTTCGCTGGCGAGGTGAGTAACCAGCACGTCGAGCGCTTTTGCCTGCCGCCCCGACAGATTGGCCGCGTCACGTTGCTCTTTGACGGTTTCCACCTGCAGGATCGGAATGTTGCTTTCCTGCAACCGCTTCAGTTCGTCCGCCGTTACCAATCGCGTTTCAGGGACACTCTTGTCGCCCTGCTTGCTCTCAACCCGGACTCGCAACACGGCCTTGGACGGATCGACAAAACCCGTCGCCAGCGCTCCGTTGATCTTGGTGTTGTAACGCTTCTCGACGAGGTTGATCACAAACTGCTGCTCGTCAGCTTCCACCGTCTGGCCGCGTCCGATGTCGCCGATCTCGGCGTCCGGATGCATCACGATTTCCTGACAGGCCAGAGCCACAATCGAAATGTAGCCGTCGAGCTTCTTGCCATCGCTCTGCTGCGGAATCCAAGCGACTGTGCGAACGCGCGAGTATTTGGACGATGTCAGTTCCTTCGCCAGATCGCGGGCTTGTCCGAAAGTGGAAGTGCCACGTTCGAGTTCCAGCACCAGTACCGCCGCACGATCCTCCTGCTCAGCCTGATGCTGCAACGCCACGAGCACGTTCCGCACGCGCGTGAACATCACTTCGTTTACCGGATTGGTCACAGTGATGTAGCGTGCCAGCGGGTGCTTTGCGGTTGCTTTCTCGTCTTTTGCGGTTTCTGCGGCAGCAGGTTTCTCAGCCGCTGCAGGTTCTGGCTTGGCATCCTGAGTTCGCGCCACGGTGCCCCAGAAGGCCACGAGCAGGCAGGCCAATCCCAGCCACGTGAAGCGTCCACGAGATCGCTGCGGACTCTGTTGAGCCGCACGTAAACGCTGCCGTTTCAGTTTGCGTTGCGAAGGCAACTTCACGATCACAACTCCTCCAGGACTACCGATTGAAGTCAGGCGAACGTCACAGTTTCATTGTTCACTCGCACTGTCAACGGTCGCCATTGTTTCGCAGATCAAAACTCACATGCCAGTGGTGAAATCCTTTTCTTCCCAACTGACACCGCCGCAGGGCTTTCGTTCGAGACATCACGTCTCTTCAGGATACGAAAGCCCGCTGCGGCATGAGAAAGTGAAACTGCTAAACCGGGACGTTGCGACTACTTAATCTCACGAATGCGGATGTTTTTGAACTCCGCCCACATCGGCTTTCCGGCGTGTAGCTGCAAAGCGAGAACGCCTTCCTTCAGAGCCAGCTCGGGATTGTTGTCTTTGAAGTCCAGAATCAGGGTGCCGTTGAGGTAATGCTGGATGTGGTTGCCTTTGGCGATGATGACCACATCATTCCAGTCGTCGAGCTTGAAGAGCTTTTTGAATCCTGCGGCGTCGATCAGGTCCGATTTGACCAGCTTCTTGCCGTCAGTTTCCCAGGTCGCTTCTTCACCCACGAGGCAAATGCGACCGCGCTTGCCGCCTTCGTCGTAGATGAAACCGCCCACGTTGGGCAGTTGAGTCTCGTTGCGCAGTTCGTGCTGGTAGCCGCGTACGACCCACTGATTACCGACTTTGCCCTCGGTGATGTGCTTCGAGCGGTACTGAATGCCCGAGTTGTTCGTCGCATTGCATCGGAATGACAGTCGCAGCTCGAAGTCCTTAGTGGTGCCGTCTTTCCAGATGATGAAGGTGTTGCCCTTCGCCGGATTATCGGCCGTCGTTTCGCCGTGAATCACGCCGTCCTTAACGCTCCACAGCTTGGGATCGCCGTCCCAGCCGGTGAGATCCTTGCCGTTGAAGATCGGTTTCATATCAGCCGGTTCGGCGGGAGCGTCAGCACCGAAGGCCAGAGTCGGAAGCAGCAGAGCTGCGAGGCAGAACATCTTGCGAAGCATGATTTTTCTCCAGATGCGTGGGGCTGAGTTTTTCATTCAAGTCGAGGATTCAAACGGACCATCACAGCTCGCCAGAACGGAGGTTCCGCAGGCTTGAGTAGTGACAAGGTCGATTGTGTTTCTGAGCCCACGAAAAGAACAGCCAGCGAACATGGTCGCGTTTCGCTTCGCGAAAGGGCGTTCTGTTCTCGTTGACGCACAACAACTTCCCGCCGCGGACAAACGGCCGGCAAAAAATCTTTGAGTGGTGAACCAACAGCCAACTTGTCGGCCTGAACTTTTTGAATATGATCATATTCAATACATGGGTGTGAGCCCGGGTGTCGATGATTGAGCTCAGAAAAGGACGTCATGCAAACGGCAAATCCCTTGTCGGACTCGGAGGTGCTGGCCTTCTTGGTGCAGGTCCAGCGCGACGAGATGCGCATGCCGTCCTTGAATGAGGTCGCACGACACTTCGGGCATCGTTCGCCGACCAGCGTGCAACGGATTTTTGCTCGGTTGCGGGAGCAGGGGCTGATCCAGAAGTGTGGAACACTTTATGGGCTCACAGCCGCTGCCATGCAGCAACGGGGCATTCCAATCCTGGGCCGAATTGCCGCTGGTCGGCCGATCGAGGCTATTGAGACGACCGACATTGACGAGCACGTGGATCTGGGCGATGCCTACGACCCCGAGCAGCACTTTGGGTTGATCGTCAAAGGTGATTCGATGATCGAAGCCCACATTGTGGAGGGCGACATTGCTGTCATTCGACGGCAACAGACCTGTCACGATGGTGACATCGTTGCTGCAGTGATCGATGGTGAAGCCACATTGAAGCGGTTCTTTCGCCGTCAGGACCATGTGTTGCTGAAGCCGGAAAACGCCCGGTTTAAACCCATCCGCGTGCGCGATGTCGAAATTCGTGGCGTGCTGGTCGGGTTGCTGCGGCGGAGATTCTGAAATGGCCGCTCGTTCCGAAATCGTGGCGGAACTGGCTGCGCGCATCCGCAGGATCGAACGCGCGGGCACATACCAGGCTCCGAACATCGAAGATGACGTTGAGGTGCCAGCGGCCTCGGCATTGACTTCACTGTGGCCTAACATGGCGTCTCTTCGCGGGCGACTGGTCGAATGGCTGGCAAATGCCAAAGGTGCCGGTGCGACCAGTCTGGCCGTTCTGGCGAGCCAAGCCGCGTTCGCTCAAGACCTGTGGGTTGTTATTGACGGGCGTAAGACGCTGCACGGGCCGGGTCTGGTGCCACTCTCACTGGATCTCAACCGAGTGGTTCTGGTGCGACCAGAGCGTCCGCAGGACGTGCTGTGGGCCGTTGAACAATCTTTGCGCACGCGCGGCGTCGGCGTCGTGGTATGTGAGGTCGACCAACTCACTCCGGCGGCGTTTCGTCGGTTGCAACTGGCCGCGGAAACCGGCGGCACTCTGGGCGTATTACTGCGACCGGAACGCATGCGGCAGCAACCCACCTGGGCCGAGTTTCGCTTTCTGGTGCGCCCGCTGGCCATGCGGGACATCGAGAAATCGTCAGGAGCCATCAAACCAAGGCGTCGGTTGTTAGTCGAATTATTGCGAGCACCAGGGAATTTCACGGCGAAAGCGGTGATTGTGGAGCTTGATGATGCGAACGGTCGCCTGTGCATGGTTACCCAATTGGCCTCTGCAGCGACTGCGGTACGAGCAACCGGAGCTTAAGAAGCAGCCTGTGATCATCTACGAGACGCTCGCCAACCGTGGCCCTTGCGTCCGCGCCTGCTCACGCCAACCAGTTCAGTTGGGAGTCACTCCCGGCATGCCGCTGGCTGAAGCTCAAGCCCTCGTTGAAACCAGTCCATCGACATCACACCGCAGTCCGCCGCATCTCGATCTCGAGGTTCATTTTGAACTCCACGATCCCGTTGCGGATCAGGCCTGCTTGCGAGGAATAGCGCAGGCCTGCGAATATTTTTCGCCCCTATATGGCCTAGAGGAGGCAGACTCACCGGAATGCGTGCTACTGGACGTCACTGGTTGCACGCATCTTTTTGGCGGAGATTACGGCTTGGCCACGGGCCTGGTGACTCAGTTGCGTGCGCAAGGCTTGCACGTCCGCGGCAGCGTGGCTCCAACGATAGGTGCAGCCTGGGCGGTGGCGCATTTTCTCGCGAGATCCACAGAACCAACCGTCGTCGCGGCTGAACGATTACCACAGGCCCTTAACCCGCTGCCTGCAGCAGCACTGCGGTTGTCGCACAAGACGTTGAACCGATTAGGTGAACTCGGCCTGCAGACAGTGGGACAGTTACGGGCACTGCCACGTTCCACATTGCCGTCTCGCTTCGGTCCCGAATTGTTGAAGCGACTGGATCAAGCCTTTGGTGATGAGACCGAATTGCTCGTCACTCAATCGACTCCGATTCCTCTCGTTGCGCAGTGGGCAGGAGAATGGTCTCTGACCACTCAGGAAGCTGTGCAGTTGATTGTGCAGGAGTTACTGGAAGAATTGTTGAACCGGCTTAAACCGAAGCGTTCGGGAGTTCGACAATTACTCTGCGGCATTCGTGAACCCGGTGGTCGGACGCATGAGTTCTGCGTGGACTGCGTCATTCCGACGGACGTGGCGAAACATCTGCTTGAGATGCTGGCTCTTCAGTGGGAACGCAGGCTGCTCCCGGAAGAAATCGTCTTCGTGCGTCTGGAAGCCACGCTGACGGACCGCATGCAGGTCCGTCAGCGTGATTTGTTTGGTCACGCGCTGGATGGCGATGATCAACGCGAAGTGGTGGCGCTGTTGGATCGCCTGAGCAATCGCTTGGGGACTCAAGCAGTCGTGCGAACACGATTGGTTCCCGACGCCCAACCAGAGCTGGCCGTGGCTTACGATGCCTGGACTCAGACTGAGTATCAAAGTTCATCGGCCAAAGTGCGACCGGCGGAAACGCTCACGCCATCAACAATCGGACTGCTCTTCCCCACCACACTCGCCCGGCCAACACATTTGCTGACTCCGCCACAAGAGATTGAAGTTTCAATCGCCGGCCCCGAGGGTGCACCGCTCTCGTTCTATTGGGACCGGTATGAACATCGAGTCATCCGCAGTTGGGGACCCGAGCGCATCGAAACCGGCTGGTGGCGCGACGCACCGATCGCGCGAGATTATTTTCGAGTCGAGACTCAAACAGGTCACCACTTCTGGCTGTTCCACCAGTTCCATGCGGAAGGCTGGTTTGTGCATGGGACATTTGATTGAGTGGATGAGCTTTGACCTCCATCGCGGGTCCAGGGGCCTCGCTCGACGCCGCGTTCTCTTCAGAATGCAGGCGGCGACCATGAATCCTGGGACGCTTCGGTGATATCTTCTCTCATCTCGGCAACTCACGCCCCCAGGCGCTGAGGCGAGACACGTCGGTCATCTCATACCTCAGTCTCAATGAGCACGGCCTGGTCCGGGAGCTGTTATGAAAGCATCACGTGAGTGGTTCGTTGGCCTGATGGTTTTTGTGCTGGGATGGTCGTGTGCGGTTGCGCAGGAATCTCAGCCACAGAAATCCGCATCCGATAACCCAATCAGGAAGGCGAGAGTTGATGCTCTTCGCGATGGGTTGATCGATGACACCAGCGTCCGCGTAAAACCGTGGAAGACATCCAAGATCGTCGGCACACCGGAACCTCCGCCGCCGTTTCGGGCTGAGGTGGTCTATCCGGATGTTCGCTTTAAGAACCCGGTCGTGATCGTGACGGCTCCAGGGTCAGATCGCTGGTTCGTGGGTCAGCAGGATGGGCACATCTTTTCGTTCTCCAAGCAGCGCGGAGCGAAGACCTCCGAGCCGTTCCTCAACATCCGCGACATTATTCCACCGTCAAAGACCGCGAACACGAAGCCGAGTATCAACAACGCTCCGGTGAAGAATCTGGAGGCGCTCTATGGCCTCACATTCCATCCGAAGTTCGCTGAGAACCGTTTCGTCTACGTCTGCTATGTGGTTGGTGGTGAGGGCGGTAAGCAGTTGCCGGACGGCACGCGAGTCTCGCGGTTCAAAGTCTCCGACACCAATCCTCCGCATGCGATTCCTGACAGTGAAGAGGTTGTGATCTCATGGTTGCAAGGCGGCCACAACGGCGGCTGTCTGTGCTTTGGGCCGGACGGATGTCTCTACATTTCGACTGGTGATGGTGGCTTCGCCAATCCACCCGATGGTCGCAACTCCGGCCAGGACATGACGACGTTGCTGTCGAAGGTGCTGCGCATCGACGTCGATCATCCCGATGAAGGCAAGCTGTATTCCATCCCCAAAGACAACCCGTTTGTAAATCTCACCGGTGCTCGCGGTGAGACCTGGTGCTACGGCTTGCGCAATCCGTGGAAGATGAAGTTCGATCGCCAGACAGGTGAGCTGTGGCTGGGCGATGTTGGGTGGGAGCTGTGGGAACTGGTCTTCAACGTGAAGAAGGGAGCTAACTACGGCTGGAGCGTGGTCGAAGGTCGGCAGCAGGTGCATCCCGACCGCAAAGTCGGCCCCTCGCCGATCGTGCCGCCGACGATTGAAGTACCTCATACCGATGGGGTCTCCATCACCGGCGGCTACGTCTATCGCGGCCAGAAGTTTCCGGAACTGGTCGGGCAGTACCTGTTCGGCGATTGGGAGACGCGTCGCATCTGGGGCTCGAAGTGGGACGATGCCACGCAGTCGATGACTCCGATGAAAGACCTTGTCGAACCGACCGTGCGACTGGTCGACTTCGCCGAAGACCACGACGGCGAACTGGTGCTACTCGACTACGACAACGGCCAGATCACCGAACTGGTGCGCAATCCGCCCGCCGATCCGAATCAAAAGTTTCCGACCAAACTCAGCGAAACAGGACTTTTCAGCTTTCTTGGAACTCCGTCCACAGAAGGGGATCAAGCCACGCTCGCAGTGGCTCATCGGCATCCGGCCGAGGGCGTGACCGCGTTCGACATCAATGCTGAGCAATGGGCAGACGGCGCGTCAGCACAGAGGTTCATCGCGGTGCCGAGTTCCGATCCGATCGTTTTGCGACCGAAGCAGCAGCACATCGAAGGTTCGATGTTTCAGAGTTCCATGACGTTTCCAACAGGCACCGTGCTGGCCAAAACTCTATCGTTGCCGGAGGCCTTCGAGACTTCTGTCGGCAAGCAGGTATTGAAGGGGATTCGCCAACGTCCCGTCGAAACACAACTGCTCCACTACGATGGTCGCTTCTGGCGTGGGTACACCTACGCCTGGAACGATGAGCAGACCGACGCCGAGCTGGTCGAAGCCACTGGCAGTGAGCGGACCTATTTCGCTCATGACGAAGCTGCTCCGCAGAAGAAACGCGAGGTGACCTGGCACTTCTCGAGCCGCGTGGAATGTGCCCGCTGTCACAACCAGTGGGCTGAGTATGCATTGGCCTTCAATCTGCGCCAGTTGGATCGCGAGACCGCGTTGTCAGCGCTGCGATCTCGAATTGCGAATCACCCGAAGGCGCCTCGCGATCTGGTCTCCTCACAGGGGGCCAATCAATTGAAGTTCCTCGCTCGAGCCGGGCTCGTCGAAATACCCGATGCGGCATCGGCCGATCCTGCGCAGGCTGACCGCCCCAAGCATCTGGTGAATCCCTATGAGCCGTCCCACGACATCAACGAGCGTGCTCGGTCGTATTTGCACGTGAACTGTGCTCACTGTCATCGGACCGGCGGTGGTGGCTCTGGCTACTTTCAGTTGCAGCAAGACCTGCCCTTGGACGGTATGAAAGCCATCAACGTCAAACCGACTCAAGGCGTGTTTGAAATCGCTGACGCTCAGATCATCGCGACGGGTGATCCCTTCCGCTCGACGTTGTTCTATCGGATCTCAAAGACCGGCTCGGGACGCATGCCGCACATCGGCTCCGAACAGGTGGATGAACGCGGAACGCGGCTGATCTTCGATTGGATTCGGCAGCTGCCTCCGAACATTGAAGCCACATTGAAACTCGCGCGGCTGCGTGATCTCGACGAAGAGACGGCATCAGCTCGCGAACGTCAGGACGAGCCTCAGCGCGTCAAGCTGATCGCGCAGCAAGCTGCCAACGCGCGCCGTAAGGCGACATTGAAGGCGGCAGGCCAAAACGATTCTGCGACAGGTAATGCCGAGGTGACGGAAGACGATCTCGCGCAAGCCAAGAAGCAGGTTGAGCAGCAATTGAAGCAAGCCCCGGAACGCCGCAAAGGCGAACGGAACAAGCTTATCACTGAGCTGCTGGGGTCAACTCGCTCAGCCGTGCAGCTTGCTCATGCGGTTCAGGTTGGCGAACTGACCGGTGCAACCAAAGTGCAAGTCGTGGACGCTGCCACCGCTCGACCTGAGCCTCAATTACGAGACCTCTTCGAACAGTTTCTGCCAGTGGAACGTCGGGTTAAACGGCTGGGCTCGATCATTCGTCCGCAAGAACTGCTGGCGTTCTTGCGGACGAATGATCGAGCCCAGCCGTTTAACCCGACGTTCCACTGGCAGAAACTGTTCGAAGAGGTCTCGT
>JAKFWA010000107.1 GCA_021732995.1 Planctomycetaceae bacterium
CGATCATCCTGAGCTTCATTATCCCAAGCGGCACGTCTCTCGGCACGACCTTCGCCCGTTTCCGACTCAGCACTGCTGGCGGACTAGCTCATGAAGGCGACGCACAAGACGGCGAAGTCGAAGACTACGCAGTCACGCTCGCGGCAGCAGGCTCACCGACCACGATCTCGGCCGCGCCGGGCGTCACCGGAGCCATCGTCATCACCAAGAGCGGTTCGGATATCCTTGTCACTCAAGCCGGGCACACGTTGCAGCAGATTCCGCTCGCCGGAGCCGGAGCACTTACGCTCAACGGTACGACCAACGGCACCGATCTCTTCATCATCGACCTGAGCAACGGCAACCCGATCCCGACCGGCGGCATCAACATCGACGGACTCGAAGATCCGCTGCACGCTGACAACGATATGCTCAGCGTCATCGGCGAAGGGCAGGACGCGACGTACTCACCAAGCGCCACTACGCCAGGCAACGGCACAATTACGTTCGGCTCGTCGACCATCACCTTCGGCAATCTCGAACCTGTCGATATGACCGACTTCAACTCGGTCACGGTCGATGCTCCGAACGCCAACAACGTTTTCAACATCGCCAACGGCTTTGATCTGACGGGTGCTCACAACATCCCCGCAATCATCATCTCGGGGACGTCGGACGGAGTTGCCATCGAGACGCTGGCCGTCTTCAACACGCCGACGCTCATCATCAACACCAACGCGCCGCAAGGCTCGGACACGTTGACGATCAGCGGACTTTCCTCGTCGGCGAACGTCGCAAACCTGCAGATCAACGCCGGCACTGGAGTCGACAGTCTCGCCATCAACGGCGACGTCACGCTGACGAAGCTGGATGTCGCGCTGACCGGCAACATCACTCAAAGCAACGCCTCGACGCTCACTCTCAGTGGAGCGACCACGCTCAACGCACAGACAGGCAATATCTCGCTGACGACCGCGACGAACTCCTTCGGCTCGTCCGTCAGCCTGAGCGGTCACGACATCTCCATCACCAACAAGAACGCGATGAACGTCGGTCCGATCACAGCGACCGGCAACCTCGTTGTCACGGCGGGAGGCCACATCACGAACGGTGCGACGCTCGACATCACCGGCGCCGCGACCTTTAACGCCGTCGGCTTCGACATCACACTCGACGCACCGACCAATCACTTCGGCTCGACGATCAGCCTCAACGGAGCGAACGGCAAGATCATCGGCACGAGCGCTCTCGATCTCGGCGACTCCACGCTGACCGGCACGCTGACCGTCATCACAACGGGTGCCATTACCGACAGCGGCACGCTCAACGTCACCGGCAGCACCTCGCTGCAAGCACCGGGCTTCGATATCACGCTCGACTCAGCCAACAACAACTTCGTCGGAGCTGTCACCGCTAGCGGTCACAACATCACGCTCAAGAACAGTAGCGCACTCGTGCTCGACCAAGTCACAGCCACCGGCACGCTCAACGTGAACGCCAACGACAACATCACTCAAATCGACAAGCTAACCGTCACCGGTGCCGCCCAGCTCTATTCGACCAACGGCGACATCGTGCTCGACAACACAGCGAACACCCTCGGTTCTTCGGTCGCCGTCAGTGCGAACGATGGTGTCCTCAACGCCACCGGCAGCGTCGATCTTGCCGACGTCACTCTGACCGGCACCTTCAACGTCGCGACGACCGGCAACCTTACGGACAGCGGCACGATCTCCATTATCGGAGCAACCACGCTCAACACCGGCACCTCGAGCATCACGCTCGACTCAGCCAACAACGAGTTCGCGTCTACCGTCAGCCTCGCCTCGAAGAACGCAACGATCGTTGACGCGACGGGCTTCGAGTTCGGCGCGTCCTCGCTGGCCGGCAACCTCTTGTTGTCAACCGGCGGCGACGTCACTCAAACCGGCACATTGACCGTCGCTGGTACGACAACGCTGCAGAGTGTTGGCACCAACATCACGCTCAACGACGCCAACAACGACTTTGGCGGCACAATCAGCATCAACGCCACCAATGCCGCGATCACTGACAAGAATAGCGTCGATCTGGGAGCCTCCACACTGCTGAGCAACCTCAGCGTTACGGCCTCTGGCAACGTGACCGACAGTGGAGCACTCGCCATCAGCGGCGAAACAATCATCAACGCTGTCGGCTTCGACGTTACGCTCGACACCGCGACGAACGACTTCGGCGGAGCCGTCTCGCTCAATGCGAAGAACGCCACGTTGGTAGATCAAACGGCGCTCGAGTTCGGCACGTCCATCTTGACCGGCACGCTGAGTGCAACCGCTCACGGCCACATCACACAAACCGGTCTGCTCACGATCAGCGGCAACACGACCCTGACCGCATCCGGCTTCAACATCACGCTCGATGACGTCGGCAACGACTTCAGCGGCGCGCTGAGCCTCACCGCGCTCGATGCCACCATCACTGACGTCAACGCGCTTGATCTCGGCACCTCAACGCTGACCGGCAACGCGTTGCTGATCACAACGGGTAACCTCACCGACAGCGGCACGCTGACGATCGCCGGCACAACGACGATCAACACGAACGGCTTCGACGTCGTTCTCGATCAGCCCAACAACGACTTCGGCGGAGGAGTCAGCCTTACGGCGAAGAACGCGACGATCAATGACAAGACCGCGCTCGATCTCGGCGACACTTCGCTGACCGGCAACCTCAACCTGACCACAGATGGAGCCCTCACTGACCGCGGCAAATTGCTCGTCACTGGTACGACAACGATCAACTCGACCGGCGGCGACATCACGCTCGATACTCCGGAGAACGACTTCGTCGGCAACGTCCAATTGACTGGTGGCAAGCTGAACATCGTCGATGTCAACAGCCTCACGCTCGCGGCGATTACCGGCACTCAACTCAATGTGAGAACGGGCGACGCACTGACGCTGACCGCCGCTGTCAACGCGGGTTCGGGCACCGTTGAACTGCTCGTCAACCAGGAGTTTGCGAACAGTGCCAACGACGACTTCGTGATGCTACCTGGTTCGTCGATCGTCACCACGAACGACACCAGCTCAGCAGTCTCAATCTCGGTGACTTCGCTGCTCGGCGGTCATGGTAACGCGACGCTGCAATCGATATCGACGGGTACGACAGGCGGCCGCGTCACGATTGACGCCTACACCGGAGCAGTCATCGACGGTAACGGAGGCGCGAATAACATCATCTCCGGCGAAGCCGTCTTGCGAGGTCTGGGCGGTGTCGGAACGTCGGCCGATTCGATTGAGACTACCGTTGACGGGCTGGCCGGCATCGGCGGCTCTGGTGGCTTCTTCGTTGTGAATTCAAAGGATCTCACGATCTCGCAATTCGACTACACAACAGGCATATTGACGAAGAACAGCAACATCGACATTCGCGCGAACGGTTCGCTGACAGTGGCCGAGAGGGTCATGAGCTATGGGGGCTCAGGAGACATCCTGTTGAAGGCGAATGAGACCGCAGCCGCGAACAACGTGGTGGTAAATGCCGGAGTCATCATTCAATCTGCCGATGGCTCTGTGACGCTGGCCGCCGGTGACGACATCACGCTGACGGGCACCTCGCATGTCGTCGCCGCGAAGAGCATTACCATCACCGCTGATAGTGGAGACAACGATGCGAACGGCTCACGACTGACAATCGCCGCCGAGTTCGATTCCGGCACCGGCACGTCGATCACCAGCGGCGACGACAACGACACGTTCATCATCACGTATCCCGAACTGCCCGCCACGAACTCGGGCCTCGTCACGATCAGCGATCAAGGCGGGACCGACGCAGTCATCGTCAATGGATCGAACTCCGCCGACGAACTCTCGATCAAGACGACAACGACCACAACGACCGTCACACGCGGCAATCCGCCTGCCGAAGACATCGTCTTCTCGGGTAGCATCGAATCGTTGCGCCTCAACGGACTCGGCGGCAACGACGTGCTCTTTGTGCAGCCATCGGTCCTGCATTCCATCACCGTCGACGGCGGAGCCCCCGGTTATGCTGGTCCCGGCACGCCTCCGGGCAACACGCTCAACCTCGACACCTTCGGTAACGATTTCACATTTGTTGCCCCGCAGATTCTGGTGCTCGGCGGCTCACCCACGGCCTTCAAGCACATCACCATCATCGGCATCCAACGCATGCCAATCGAACCCGTCTCGCCATTGGCCAACCCGCTGAAGTTCGACTTCAACGAGAAGTTCTCCAATGGTACGACGACCGCAACGCAGGCCGGATTCATCGGGATCACGCAAGACACGGTCTACAACCCAGCGGCGACTGGTGCGCCAGGAACACCAGGCACCTACGGTTGGTCGAGCCCGGTCAGCGGCTTTGTGCATCGACCGACATCCACTGGCACGCTGGCCAACCTCAGCGACGACGGTCACGTCTTCGAGTTGCAGACGCCATCGCAATCGAAGACCTTCACCGCCAACGTGCCCAACGGCTACGTCCTCGTGACGGTCGATTACGGCTCGTGGAGTTCACCCAATACCGCCTTCCAGATCTACAATGGCGATACCGGTCAACTCCTCGCGAGCAACCTGTCGACCGCGCAAATGAAGTCGAACAGCGTTAGCTTTGTGACGCGGGTCACTGACGGCAGCCTCAACCTGCGCTTCATGGATCCGTCGACTGACGACAATCGCATCATCAGTTTGCAGGGCATCGTAATCGCGCCCGCCGTCCTGCAGACGATGGGCTTCGATGTCGCCGGTCCGCTGACCGCTGACGGCACGACCGTCGATACCTTCACGATCTTCAACGCTCCGCCGAACAGCTTCGTGACGATCAAGCCATCCAACGGCGCGCTAGTCAGCGCTGACGCCAGCACGCGTTTCGACGGCTTCCAAGCCATGGCGAACGCGCAAGGACAGGCGACCTTCCAACTGCGTCGTCCGAGCGGAGCAGGGATGGCCAACGTCGAGCTGACTACTCCGACCGGCGAAGCTTACAGCAGCATCGCGATCGAATATGGAGCCGTGACGGCGCGCAACTTCGACTTTAACGCTCCAGATTCACCGACCTACAGTCCGTTCAGCGCGACGACGAACCCCAGCGGCTATCTCGGTGTGCTGCCGTCCGACCTCTTCACCGAAGCGCGCGGTTACGGTTGGTTGACGATGCCCGACAGCAACGTGCAGCCGTCCAAGCCAGGACTCGCGACATCGGACCTCATTCGAGACAGCCATCGGGGTACTGCACCCGGCACGTTCCGAGTCGCTCTGCCCGATGGCATGTACTCGGTTCACGCCACGATTGGCGGAGTCGGTGATCACCTGGGTTTGACGCTGGTTGCGAACGGCTCGCCCGTGATCTCGAATGTTCCGACAAGCCGCGGCCAATATATCGACCGTACCTTCAATGTGTCTGTCAGTGGTGGCCTGCTGGACCTCACGTTCTCGCACAACGACGGCAATTTTTATGACCGTCACTGGACTGTCAGCGCGCTCGAAATCCTGCCGCTCAGCGCCGTGAAGCCGATTGTTCCGACCAGCGTTGGAGCAGTCGATGCGAACGGCTCAACGCTGACGACGATCAGCGCCGCGATGCCCGGAGTTGCGAACGGCAGTCTCGTGACGGTCAGCTCGACGCTCGGCACGATCACGACGCCAGACGCCGACCCGACCTATGCCGGCACGCAAGTTCTCGTCACCGGTGAGTCCATCAGCTTCACGCTCAAGTCGCCCACGAAGTCCGGCACGCCCACCATCGATCTACGTTCAATCGACGGCTTCGCTCATTCGACGATCTCGAATCCTGCAGTACTTGACTTCGTCATTCCGACCACGCGTCGTCTTGACTTCAACAAGGGTCCGACGATTTCTCAAAGCCCGACCGCGGCGGGCTTCATCGGTGTGCCGAGCGACACCAAGCCAGCACTCCAAGGCTTTGGCTGGACGCACACGAATACGAACGTCTTCGACAACAAGTACGTCGTTGGCAAGACGACGACCGCGCTCTACCAGGACGGCCATCGAGGCACCACCGCCGAACCCGCTCGGACCTTCAACTTCGAAGCCCAGCCGGGCCAGGCATATGACGTTCGCGTCTACGTTGATCGAGTTGCCTACACGGGTACCGCCTACGACCAGTTGGTGATCTCCGTCGAAGGTGCCGGTCAGCAGAACATCGCCACGACCGCAAGCCTCTACACTAGCTTGTTCTTCAACAACGCGATGGACCTCAACAGCGACGGGTTCATCGGAGTGACGATTGATGATCTCGGCGGCTCGGACAACGGTTGGGGGCTCAACGGACTGGATATCTTTAAGGACGGTAGCGCCGACCCCGGTGCTGCACCGCTCCTCGCAACATCAGTTCAATCGCCCGCACCGAATATCGCGAAACTGACAGAAGTCGAAGCTCGTTCCGCGCTCAGCACGGTCATCAACTTGCTGGCCAGTACCGGGCTCAGCGATGACGAAGTCGCTCGCCTGCAAGCGGTAAGCATTGTGATCACCGACATGAACGAGCAACGAGCCCTCGGATTGACGCTCGCCAGTAACCTCATCATCCTCGACGACGACGGAGCTGGCTTCGGCTGGAACACTGACAACGATGATTGTCCAGAAAGCAGGTACGACCTGCTCACTGCAGTCGCCCACGAGTTGAAGCACACTATCGGCGAAGCTCACGCCAATCATGGCTTGATGGCCCCACACCTTAACCCCGGAGAACGCCACGTTGACGAACTCTTTAGCGACTTCAGTTGGCTGTAATCAACAAAGGAGCGGGTCTAGGGCTGCTTGACCTCGCGAGCCAAAGCAGACGCTTGGTAGTGGCCTTGCCCGTCTCCTTGAGATAGACGATGCGTGGGCCCTTCTTCCCCTTTGAATCCTTCGCGGGAAACGCCCAGCGGTGATCGTCACAGAATCAACCGAGCATCCCAATTGTGCGTGGTGGAGCAAACGAAGGAGTTCCTCGATCAGACGATGGGCCTAGAAAAGAAGCCTTCGATTGTGATGCACGACCGCGACACGAAATTCACTAAAGAGTTCGTGAAGACACTCGAAGACAAAGGCGTGCGCACCAACAAGTTGCCGATCGCGGCACCTGACTCTATCTCGTCAGCAGAAGGAGATACTCATTCAAACGTATTCTTTGCATCAATAATGACTAGCTGGTCGAGGAGCGGTCGCGGCTGGTGAAACTTGGTAAGGCCATCGGACAAGCGGTCGAAGAACTGCTGACTATCGTTTCGCCTCGAGGGCGGCACGGTTTTGCGCTGGCACCGCGGTGCTGATGGAAAAGGGGCCTTGCTGACTGCCGACATCATCCAGGTCGTGCCCGACCGAAAGCGTGTCAGCTTCATGTACTCGCACCCGAACTACGTCCCGCTGTCGGCAGCGGCGGTTGAACGCAGTGTTCAAGCAGTCGGACCGTTTGAGTTCGACAGGGTGTACGGCGCCTTCTGGGACTGGGTCATCAGCCACGACGGGAAAGCAGCAGTCAGTCGATCATCGGAGCGGTATCAGAGGGCCATTAGGGACCAGTAGCTAAAAGGTGTCATCATGAAGTCCAACGACAGTCTCGAGCCCAGTGATCCCTAAGTTCGTATCGGCCACGTCCACCTGAAGGTCGCAGACTTGGAAAGGGCGTTGCAGTTCTACTGTGGCGTACTAGGCTTTGAACTCACGCAGCGGTACGGAACACAAGCAGCTTTCATTTCAGCGGGTGGTTATCACCATCACATTGGCCTGAACACCTGGGAGAGCTTGGGCGGCTCACCACCGGCACCGGGGAGACGGGCTTGTATCACACCGCTATCGTCTACCCCACTCGACGTGCGCTTGCGGACGCCCTATAGCGTGTCTCGGAAGCGGGCATCCAGCTCGATGCAGCGAGCGATCACGGCGTCAGTGAAGCACTTTACCTGCGAGACCCAGATGAGAACGGCGTCGAACTTTATTGAGATCGCCCTCGATAAGGGTGGCCTCGAACTCCCGAAGGAAGAATCTCCATGTTCACGAGAAGCCTCGACCTCAACGGTCTGCTAAGCGAGCTGAAGCCGTGAAAGATGCACCGAAGGCTGATGAAGGGTCGCAGGACTTGTGAGCGGAGGACTCCAATGACTTGGATTGAATGGTACGACTCTCTGGCAAAGCCCTTTTGAACCCCTACCCCGTCAACGATCAGCCCAATCTAGAGCATCCTCTATCCGATGATCGTCGTCAGCTACGTGTTCGTGTTCGTGAAGGCGTTTCGCAAGCAGCTATCGTCGCGAACGCAGTGCTGTTTGCCATCAACCTGATCGCAAACTTGTTGTTCACGCCGATCTTTGCAGGACTACGAAACGTGCCACTCGCCGCCTTGGACGTCTTGATCGTGTGGGCCACAATCATTGCATGTGCCATTTCCATCTGGCGGCACTATCGCTGAGTGGCCGTGGCTCAGGTTCCGTATTTCTTGTGGGTGTCACTGGCGACCGTGCTGCAACTGTCGATCGTGGCAATGAACTGGGGAAAGTCATGATTCGACTTGGGCTCTGCTGCATGTTTCGAGACCAGCCCATCAAGTTCGTTACGACGACGGCCACTTCCATCGGCAAGATGCAACGCACAGACGCCTTGGCAAAATTGAGCCGTCTCTGCCTTCAAAATGCCGATGCCCTGCTTGCGGCACTCAAGTTTTGTGCCCACAACGGCATCGGCTGCTTCCGGGTGAACAGTCAGATTCTCCCGATCAAGACGCATCCAACCTGCGGATACTCCGTCGGCGATCTGCCCGATGGCGACGAGATCATTCGTCGTTTCAAGGAGTGCGGCACGTTCGTCAAGAAGCAAAAGCTACGAGCCTGCTTCCATCCCGATCAGTTTGTTGTGCTGAACTCGCAAAAGCCCGAAGTCGTGGAGTCCTCGATCCGAGAACTCGAATATCAAGCTGAAGTTGCCGAGTGGATCGAGGCTGATGTCGTCAACATCCACGGCGGGGGAGCCTACGGCGACAAAACGAAGGCGTTGGCCGATTTCGTTCATAACCTCGACCGCCTGTCATCGAGAGTCAGGAAGCGTCTGACCGTTGAGAACGACGATAAGGTCTTCACGCCCGACGATCTCCTGCCCATCTGCGAGGCGACCGGCATTCCACTCGTCTACGACGTGCATCATCACCGTTGCCTTCCCGACAGCCTGAGCGTTGAGGAAGCCACGACGAAAGCACTCGCAACCTGGGATCGGGAGCCGCTGTTCCATATCTCAAGCCCTCTGGAAAGCTGGCAGGGACCAAAGCCAGAACGCCATCATGACTTCATCGACGTGAGCGATTTCCCATGGTGCTGGAGAAAGAAAAGGATCACGGTCGAAGTCGAGGCCAAGGCGAAGGAAGTTGCCATCGAGAAGCTGGCACGGGAGTTGATGGAAACTTAATTGGCACGCTGCGAGTAGATAGGTGGGTAAGTTCTTATTTCTTCGGCAATGTCTTCACGAAACTCATCGCCAGGTCGATCCAGCCAGCCAACTGACCTTGATCTTCGATGCCTTCTGGTTCAACTACGACCCAGCCCATCATCGGCTTGCCCGTGATATCGAACTCTCGGACGTGCGGAGCCACAAGTACGTCGTCGTAGATTTCAGGGCCGAGGCGGACGATCAATGAGCCCTTCCAGACTCCAACAAGCACGTTGCCATTGAGCAAGAAGCCAACGCAGCCAAACAACTTCTTCTGTTGGATACCACGAGTGGAAGAACTGATCACGCTGGTGTCGCCCACCACCTTCTATCATTGGTGTCGAGAAGATTGGGCGCGTAAGCCCAAGAAGAATCCTACCGCAGGCCGCGCGAGATCCGAGAGTTCGTAGTTGAGGTAACTCGGACTACTTCATTTGGATAAACGAAGCCGTATCCATACTACGTTCCTTGGCGATTTGCTTAACGACGATCTGACGGTGATTGGGGCGTGGTGAGCTCTGCCGGTTAAGGTCAGTCCGACCCGCGGCTTTCACAATTCAACAGCCAACTCCACCGCGCGTTGCAGACTGAAATTCGACGACAGTCTGCGAAACTCGATCATGCAATACAGGACGAACTCGCCATCAACCCGGATCGGCGCGGCGTTGCGAATCTAAATGCGGATTTCGGGACAGCCTCCTTGTTCATCAGGAGTTCATTCTACAAATGGCGACGTCCAACACGCCTGTGGCGGAATTCTAAGGCTGCCTCAAGCCGGGGCCGTACGGCTGGTGAGACCGATTCCAACTCAATTGTAGCGGCAAAAGGTCGCTGAAGTCGTGAGACTTCAGCCCGGAACACTTACGGGTTCTGCGACAGCCAGCATGGCAACGGCGAAGTTCGCCAATTTGCAGGCCGTGAATCGGGCCGGGACAAGGAGCGATCAACTTAAGGAACGACATCCGTGGCGAGAGCGGCGCGGTAGTCGGCTTGAGCGTTGAAGTAGTTGAGTTGGGCTTCGACTTCGGTCACAGCGGCGTCAGCGGTGGCTTGTTCGCGGAGATTGACCAACAGCAGGTTGCTGTCGCCGAGGTCGAACTTGCGACGCTCGGCCGCTTCCATTTGGCGAGCGAGGTCGAGGGCTTGTCGTGCTTGGGTGAGTTGTTGATACGCGGCGCCGAGCGCGACGCTGGCGGATTGGACTTCGGCGACGATCTTCTCTTGAGTGAACTGTGTCTTGGCTTGCAGTTGAGCCAGCTTGCCTTCGACTGCTTGCGACTTGCCCTGAGCCTTGCGTCGCTGCAGCGGGACGCTCGCGACGAAGCCTGCTTCGAGTTCAAACGGGCCTTTGTCGTCCAGCTTCTTCTTTGCCGGAGCGCCGACATCTTGCGAGCCGACGAGCACGGCATCGACTTGCGGAAGGCAGAGGTTCTGTGCGTTTGCGAGGTCGATGTTGAGTTGTTCTCGCACAATCGCGAGCGCTCGCAGTTCGGGGCGGTTCGAGATTGCCAATTGAATGTCGGCGTCGAGGTTGCGCAGCGATGGATCGTCTTCGTCTGGGAATCGCGGCGGCAAGCGGTTCGAGTCGATGATGCGCGGGTTGCCCGACTCATCGCGCAGGAACAGCGACAGCTTGTACGCCGACTGCTGAAACTTTCGCTGAGCGTCGATCAGCTTCGTGCGTCGCGACACGATCAAGCGTTCGTTGTCGGTCAGTTCGATGGCCGGAGCGTCCCCTCGATCGACTCGCTTGCGTAGACCTTCGGTCCGATCCATCGCGATCTTCAGCAACTCGTCGTTGACCCGCACGTTCTGTCCGGCCGCAACCCAATTCCAGTAACTGATCGCCGCCGCTTGGATGAACCCGATGAATTGCGCTTGAATCTCCGGCTCGACCGACTGCACTTCCCAACTGCTGCGATACAACCCGGCTCGGCGGTCGTCGATGTCGCGCCCCTGCGCGAGCGGGATCGTCGCCCCCACTTTGAGCTCGCCCCCTTGCTTTGTATCGCGCTCGCCGTACCACTCCGGAAAACTGCCGCGCCCGATCCGATAACCACCAAACACCGATCCGCCGCCGAACAACGGTTGCTCAGCCCCGATCGCGTGCCGGTAGTTCTCGTAGAAGCCGAGCGGCATGTTGAGCGTGTCGGCCTTGAGCTTCAGATCGAACTCGCCGTTCGCCTGTAACAACTCACCCTGAGCGATGTTCCGCGCGAACATCGCCGACCGCAGCAATGGATAGCTCGCGATGACTGAGCCGATCACGTCGTCGAGCATCAGTGGCGTGACGGTTGGTTCCTGCCGTGGTCGTGCGTCCGCGGGTTCTTGTGCCGAAATGAGCCGGAACGGACTCGTGTCTGGTTCGAGCTCTGCGATGGCGCTGTGCGCTTCGTTAGTTGCATCTAACTCTGAATCGGACGCTAACGCGTGCCGACTGGTGGGCGGGGCCTGAGAGTCGCGCACTGGCGGTGCTACCCGCGAAAAGTGTGCTGTTTCTGTTCGCGAGAGGAAGTTTTTCCTCTCGGCGAAAGACGACGCGGCGCAACCGCTAGCGGTCACTGCCGCGATCAGGCACAGCAGCGAGCCGTTCCTCCGTGATGTCCTCATGCGATCCGAGCCTCCCGACAGAACAGTCATCGGCATCCGCAACCTTTGCCCGTGAGTCATAAGCGGCAGTTCAAGCAAGCTTGTCTTGGATTACCCAAACTGACAGTCGATGGGGAACGATTTGGCGAGCAATTCGAGGCAGCGAAAGAGTCGCTGCTATTGACCGCTCACGAACAGAGGCAGGCGGCTGCCCTGCAAGAATGACGCGCGGAGCGAGGCGTCGCCTCGCTTCAGGTCCTTGGCTTCGCCCTGACGGGTTTCGCGCACGAGGGTGTGGAAGGGGTCGCCGGAATAACAGACTTCCCCTAGCGTGACCGACAGCGCGGCGTCTTCGGTCACGAACATCGGGCCTAGTTTGCCGTTCGTCGTGGTGTAAGACAGGCCGCCCAGGACTTCGGTTCTGCCGCCGGTGCGGGTCACGATCAGCGGACCGCCGCGCTCGGTTTTCAGGCCGAGAAACCAGGCTTGGCCCCCGGCGTTGAGGAAGTGAACACCTTCTTCTTCAGTGTTGAAGTGCCGCGCCCAGAGTTGTTGTCGCGGGCCGATTTCCCACTTACCGACGACGTTCTCGAAGAAGACTTTCCCTTCGCCGAGCAGCACACCGTTCGCTTCACAGTTGCGGACGACGATCGTGCGGCGCGAACGACTCTCGATTTTCAACGCGAGCGAACAATCTTCGATGACGAGCGGTTCGGCGGAATCTCCAGCGATGCGCAGCACGGGCGCGTCGCGATCCTTGAGCGTGTGACCTCGCAGCTTTCCGAAAAGGCCGGTCAGGCGGCGCACCTTCGGGCCGATGGTGACGGTGTCGGTGACATGCGAGTCGCTTCCTTTCGGCAGATAGACGGTCGTCGCGCCGGAGTCGAGCGCGCGTTGCAACGCGGCGGTGTCGTCGGACTCGGTGACTCGGCGATGGCTACGGATGTTTGCCCATTCGGTTAGGCGATCGAGCGCGGGTTCGGGAGTTTCTTCGACCGGCAGGTTCAGCGAACTCGTGCGGCCGGGGAACAGGCTTAGCACCGGAGCCGACACAAACTCGGCAACGTCCGATCCTGCGACGCTGGGCCTGCCCTCGTCGTCGGTGTTTTCAATCGCCAGCTTGTAGCCGGTCGCGCGGATATTCCGAGCGAACAATGCCTCGCGCGAGACGATCGCCGACGAATCGCTCGCCGCACCGTTGCCGATCAGCTCAGCATCGACGAGCGCGACGATTCCGAGTTTGCTCTGAAAGGCCGTGACAGCGTTGCGGCTTTTCAGTCCGCGAATCGCGAGGCATTGACCTTCATTGAGGAACCCAACCTGTTTCTGACCCGCGAGCGTGATGTGTTCCAGCGTCTGGCTGTTGACCGTGCCACCGGTTTTGATGCCGATCTCGAAGCCTTCCACCTGCAACCGCTTCACGAGCAGCGGGCCGTTCATGTCGAAGTACGCGAGGTCCAGGCCGATCACACCCGCGCCGTCGCCGCTGCGGATCGTCACATCGCGCAGGCTGCCGGTGTTGTTCGAGTAAAACTGCAAGCCGATCGCACCCGCATTGCCGAGACCGGTATCGACTGTCAGTTCGGCAATATTGTTGTTGAACCAATCAGCCGAGCCGCGTTGCCGCTCCTCGTTGCCACAAAAGCCGAGCGTCAGGACCGGTTGCGGCTTCGAAATGTCGTTGAATATCGCATCCTTGAGTCGCAGCGTCGTCCGCTCTCGCGATTCGCCACGCACGTTGTTGCGACCATGCCCGCGACCCGGCTGAAACTTTAGTGTTTTCGAGATGAGATACGTTCCTGCCGGGAGGTAGATGACTCGGCCCGTCGCTTGGCACTCGTCGATGGCTCGCTGAATCGAGTCGGTGTCGTCGTGCTTGCCGTCGCCGTGCGCAGAATACGGAGCCTCGCGCACGTTGAGCCAGCCGCAGTCATCGGGATAACTACCAAATGCCGAGTGATCGACAGGCGTGGCAGGCAGCGCGGTGGTCTCGCTGGCGATGAACCGCACTTTACCCAGCCCCGCGACATCCGGCTGCCCGCCCGTGCGATGAGTTCCATTGCAGAAGAACCGAATCCACCGCGCCGTGATTGGCGACTTGAATCGATGCAACTCACCCGTGTAGTTGTCTGCTTTCGGAGCCTTTGCGAATCGGAAGCTTTGACGGACTGTGCGCCAGCTTTTCGGGTCCAATTCCGTGTTGCCCTCGTCGCTGACCGAATACTGCACCGTCACGTCCGCGAACCCGCGATGCGGCGAGCCATTGTGATTCCACACGCGAAACGCCCCGACCGTTTGTATCCGGCCGAGATCGAACTCAACCACCGGGTGTTCGTCCGGCCCGCTCGGCAAATACGCCCCGTTCCACATCGACCCACCATCGGCATAACCATTCGTCGTTAACTGAAACACGCCGCTTTCCGACGCGGTCTCCTTGAACCCGTGGTCGTTGACCAAGTTCATGGCGCTCATCAACCCCTTGACCTGCTCGCTGGACGCCCGCGCCGTCACGCCCTCAATGAACCGCTCGGCCGCCGACGCCGCGCCGTCGATACTGCACCACAATGCCACCACGAGAATACTGTTTCGCATGTTGAAGTTTCTGTTTCGGGTTCCGGCTATTGCACTCAATCTCCGCAAAGTCATCACGAGATGGTCTGCGGACAAACACTGATGCAACCGCTCAAAACTTCGCGCTGCGGATGACTTCGATGTCTGTCGAGTACGCGATCATGGCGAAGCGGGCGAAGAAGTCTTGTTCCAAGCGAGCAAGCAGTTGCAGGGCCGGGTCCGGTGGGAGCACCACTTCGATTTGGATGTTTCCGAACTCTTCGATGTCGGCGACGCGCGAGCCTTGCGCGCCGACTCCTTCGACCGGGAAGAGCGTGTAGCCGTGAGCGCCGATCTTGACCAGCAGTTCGACGACCGGCGTGCGAGCGAGAGCCTCGCAGACAATTGTCACAAGTTTCATCGAGTGCAGTTTCATGGCGTGCCTCCGAACAGGCGTTTGGCGACTTCAAAGTAGATCGGCAAGCCGATCGTGATGTTGAACGGAAACGTGATCGCAAGCGCCGACGTGAGATACAACGTCGGATTCGCGTCGGGCAGCGACAAGCGCACGGCGGCGGGAGCGGCGATGTACGACGCGCTTGCGGCCAGCGTCCCCAGCAACATCGCACCGCCGAGACTCAGTCCAGCGAAGTGACCGACGGCGACACCGAGCGATCCGTGAAGCACGGGCATCGTCACGCCGAACGCGATCAAGAACAGACCGACCTTGCGCAGATCGCCGAATCGCCGCGCGGCAACCATCCCCATCTCCATCAGAAACAACGCGAGCACTCCCTGGAACGGAGCGACGAAGAAGCCGGCAGTCGCGTCGTAGCCACGCTCGCCCGACAGGAAGCCGATCAGCATGGCTCCGACCAACAGGATCACACTGCGGCCGAGACACGCTTCATGCAACGCGACTCGCAACGTCGGGCCGAACAATTCCCCCGGCTTCGCGTTCATCAGCTTGCCGAGCACAACGCCAATAATGATCGCCGGTGACTCCATCACCGCGAGAAACGCTGACGCGAATTCCTCATACGGCTGATTGAGCGACTTCAGGAAATTCGTCGCCGCGATGAACGTGACCGCGCTGACCGATCCGTAGTGCGCCGCGATCGCCGCCGCATCGACCGGCGACAACCGGCCGAGGAACCGCAGCACGGGATAGCTCCACAAGGGAATCAACGTGCCTAGCACAATCGCCGCAAGCGCCGGCAGCCACACGGCCGCCAGACCCGCCTTCGAGATCGCCACGCCCCCTTTGAACCCGATCGACGTCAGCAAATAGATCGTCAGCCCCAGATACAGCGGCTCGGGAAACTTGAGATCACTCTTAGATAACGTCGCGAACACGCCGAGCAAAAAGAACAACACTGCCGGCGACAACAGATTCGCCTGAATGGCCTGCATCAGGTCGGACGTCATCGTGTCTCCTATCTTTCGTCGTCACGCACGGTTTCGTGGATGTCCTCGAACCATGAGCCGGAACGCGCTCGGGCCCTCCGGCTAATGGGCAGTTCTCACTTTTCCTTGTCTGACTTGCTTGCGCCGCTCGCTTCGGCATAGGCGACCGTCGGCGGGAAGCCGTTAAGTCTTCGCCAGGCTTCGTAGCCGAGGCCGACTTGGTCGAGCAGTACCCAGCCGTTGGCTCGTGTACCTTGCCTCAAGAACTTCGTGCTCGGCCATTTCGGCGAGTCGGGGTCGGGGACGACGAGCACTCGGAATTGGTTTTTGCTGTTGCCGGCGGCGGCATCGACGTTGATGACTTCACCGCCGAACGTGCCGACCGCGACGCTCGGCCAGCCGGCAAATTGCACGGCGGGCCAGCCTTCAAACTGCAATCGCACTTTACGGCCGACGCTGATCAGTGGCGCGTCGTTGCCATTGGCCCAAATCTCGGCCGCGCGGTCGTCGGCATCGGGGACGAGCTGAAACAGAGGGTCGCCCTGCTTAACCATCTCGCCCCCCGCGTGTGCCATCAGGTGCATGATGCGGCCGGCTCGCGGAGCACGCACGACCTGACTTTGCTGCTGAGCGATCTTCACCTGCAACTCGGCGATCGTCTTTTCGAGCTTCGAGACATCGCCGTTCGCCTTTTGAAAGGTCGCCTTCGACGAATCGACCTTCGCCTGAGCCTCCCGCTCCTTCGCCGACCGCTCGTTCCGCTTGGCCTTGAGTTCATTCTGAGCCGCTCGGATGTACGCCTCGGCCTTATCGACCTTCGCGATGGCCTCCTTCCACTTCCGCTCCGCCTCTTGCACTTTCAACTCAGAAGTGAGGCCGTCCTTCTTGAGTTCTTTCTGACGTTCAAAGTCGAGCCGTTGTTGCAGCTCGCCGGCTTGCTCGGCGTCGAGGTTCCGTTCCTCGATCTTGAGTTTCTCCTCGGCCACTTTGATGTACTCATCCGCCGCCGCGACTGTCTGATCGCGAGCCGTCTCGAACGCCGCGACCTGAGCCTCATACGCCAGCACGACGATCTTGTTCGCTTCCAGTTCCCGCTGCGTCGCCGTGAGTTGCTCTTGCTGCCGCACCTGCAAGTTCGGATCGAGGTCTTGAATCTCCAAGATGAATTGACCCGCCGCCAGTTCGGCACCTTCGTACAACCCGTCCCCCCACCGCACGACTCGCCCGCTGATCGGAGCCTCCACCGGCTGCTGTCGTTCGAGCGGCGAGTACGCGACGACTCGCCCTGTCCCGCTCACGGTCTGCTGCCACGGAGCAAACCCCAACGCGAGAATTGCCCCGCCCAGAAAAACCAACAGCACGCGCGCGACACGCCTCGCGATTCGCGACGACCGCGCCAATCGCATTGCGGGAAACATGTGAGGTGATTCAACGATCGTTTGCATGTGGGCTCCCAAGACTCCAGGTTCGGTCGCACTGCTTGGCGATCGCTTGGCGACCGGTGGCGATTAGGACCGTGCAGTCGTTTCGGTGCGATTTCAATTCGTGCAGCAATCGCTCGGCATCCGCGTCAGCGAGTGAATCCAGAAGACCGTCGATCAATAGTAGCCTCGGGCGAGCAACCAGCGCGCGGGCCAGCATCACGCGGCGAGCCTGACTTTCCGACAACGGCTGGCCGTCATACGCGAGGCGTGTGTCGAGGCTCCAATTGGCTTGGGACGTCGATCGCGCCTCGGCATTCGTGTCGCGGAGCGACACGGCTACGTCGTCTTCCAATCCGACGCGCCGCAGCGCGTTGCGGACTTCAGCGGTGGAAACATCGGGGCGATCCAGATGCACATTCTCGGCCAGTGTCCCTTCGAGGATTTCGATGCCGCGCACAAGCGATACGTTTTGCCGTAGTACGTCCGGTCGCAGGTCGGTCAGGTCGAGATCGTCCAAGATAATCCGGCCTGACGACAGTTCGCGCAGTCGGAATAGCAGGTCGAGCAGCGTGCTCTTGCCGCACCCGGCCGGGCCGGTGATCGCGACGATCTCACCGGGAGCGACGTCGAACGAAACCTCGTTGAGCAACATCGAGTCGCGCCCGTGAGCGAACGACACATGGCGTACCGACAGGCTGGCCGCTCCGATTCGTCCCAAGTGAAGTGCCCCCGAGGATGGCTCGACCGGCAAGTCGAACAAATGGCCGAGCTTGTCCATCGACGTCAGCAGGTCATAAAAACCTTCGAGGTGCTTATCGAACTTCGCGACCGCCGCGACGATCAGCGTCACGATTAGCTCGGCCGCGACAAGTTGCCCCAGCGTCATCTGCCCTTGAATGACCAGGAATCCGCCAAGTCCCAGCAGGACCGCGCTGGCGAATGCTTCAAGCGCGAGGCCCATCAGAATCTGCCGCATCAGCACGCGGTAATGAGCTTCACGCGCGACGAGGTAATCGGTCGTCAGGCGATCCGCACGAGCCAACGCGAACTCCGCCGCACCGCTCGCTTTGAACGTCGTCGGGCAGCGAGCGATGTCTTCCAGCCAACCGGCGACCGCGTATTTGCTCCGCGATTCCGCGATGCTCGTCCGCACCGCCCCGCGGCCAAATACGAACACGTTTAACACCAGCAGTACCAGCAATACCGCGTCGAACGCCAACAGCCACGGGTGATAAAACGCCAGCACGATCATGCCGAGACCCACCGTCAACACAACCGTCAGCCCGTCCAGAGCCAACTGTGCGACGATCTTCTGCATCGTCACCACGTCGAAGAAGTGATTCAACAACTCCGGCGAGAACTCGTGAGCGTGATCCAGTCGCACGCGAGGCAACTGCCAAGCCAACCGCGCCGCCGTTCGCGCGAAAAGCCGACGCTGAATCAGTTCGACCACGAACTTTTGCAGGAACCGCAACGCCGCCGCGAAGCCGAGAAACGTCAGCAAGATGATAGACAACACAACCAACGGTTGCAGCAACGTCCCAAACGCGACCGTATTGACGAGTGCTTCGACTGTGATCGGCGTTGCCAGGGTCAGCATCCCGATCACCAGCGCGAAGATGACAACAATCCACAAGTCCGACCGCTCAGGCCGCAGAAACTCCCGCAACCTTGCGAACGGCGAAACATGATGAGCCTCTGGCGAACCGGGGAACCTCAGCCCTCGGCCCCCATCGGATTCATGCCCGAGAGCAAACGGTCCCCGGCTCGCCGATTCGACATGCGGCATGTCATCTGAAACTGGATCAAGCACGATCCACCGCCGAGTTGTCGTTGCGCGCGCTCCGGCCAGTAATCTCGAGAGTTGCCGTTGCGACACCCATCGCCCGGCCGAATCGTCTGGCAATTCAAAGAGTCGAAATCGGTTCCGTTTCGCCCCGGACAACACCAGCAGCCGCGACTCATCCCCATCCGCCTGTGTCACCGCCACGACACCGTGCCGAGCCAACTCGAACACTTCATGCGGCGAGGCATCGATCACACGCGCGGCGTAGCTCAATCCGCGACTCGTCTCAACCAGCCACTTCCACCAGCGCTCACGCTCCCCCCCGGGCCAAGCGAGCATCGCTTCGGCCAGCAACCGGCGGATGGCCAAAACATCCACGCGCCGCGATTCTCCGCACAGCAACCGGATCGCTTCGGCTCCAAGTTCTCCAAACTGTTGAGTCATCGTCAAATAATTTCGTCTTTGCGAGAGATATGTCCTGATCACCCGAAGTTTGTTGTCGTCGATCAGCGAGCGGGCGCTAGCCCCGGTTCCGAAGGTCAACGGTTATTGGGACCGGACGCCAGCGCGTTCCGGCTGATACGTCACACAATGGTTCGCCGATGGCAATTAGTAATCTCACGCTCACGACAAATGCCATCAGGAACCACCGCAACGACCAGCGGTTCGGGATCATGTTTCGTTGCGAAGGTCTCCGACAATGATGAAGCCTCGGTCTTCGCTCGCCACAGTGACGCGATAACGGAGGCGGCCAAGATGGCAACCACGACGCTCAGACTGACGGCAATCGGGATCGGCGCGACATCAATCAGGAGCATCTTCGTTCCAACGAACGCCAGGATGCCCGCGAGTCCGTACTTGAGGTATCGGAACCGATCCATCATCCCGGCGAGAGCGAAGTACAGCGCGCGCAGGCCGAGCATCGCGAAGACGTTCGACGTGTAAACGATGAACGGTTCGCTCGACACCGCCAGAATCGCCGGGATCGAATCGACTGCGAAAATCAGATCGGTCGTTTCCACCAACAGCAACACCAGCAACAGCGGCGTCGCCCACAACTTGCCGTCCTGCCGAATCACAAAGCGGTCCTTGTGATACATCGGCGCGACTCGAAACAAGTTCCGGCAGAGCAGGATCACCCAATGCTTCTCCGGATCGGCTGGCTTGGGATTCGGCTGCAGCATCTTCAATCCGGTCAGCACCAGAAAACCGCCGAAGACGTAGATCAACCAATGAAACCGCTGAATCAACGCGACCCCGGCGAAGATCATCCCAGCTCGCGTAAGCAGCGCCCCGAAGACCCCCCAGAACAAAATTTTGTGCTCGCAGTGTTTGGGCACTCGAAACGCGGCGAAGAGCACCGCGAAGACGAATACGTTGTCTACGCTCAGCGACTTCTCGATGAGATACCCGGTCAGAAACTCCAACGCCGGCTTCGATCCCGCCGTGAAGTACAGACCGAGGTTGAACGCCATCGCGAGCGCGATCCACACGCCGCTCCAGGCCAGCGCTTCGCGCAGCCTCACAACGTGCGATTGGCGATGAAACACACCGAGGTCCAGTGCCAGCATCGCCAGCACAAACGCGTTGAACCCGATCCAACTCCACGTTGAGATTTCCATGACGCTGCCTCAAGAGCCTTTCACTGGCGGATGCAACCGATGACGAAGACACCATGAACTGGTACGCGCGAGCGTCCGGTTTGAATGTCTTTCGCACTTCCAACCCGGGCGCTCGCGCGTTCCGGGTGATGGTCTGTCGAAACACCATCCTGATCGCTACGACCGAGGCGAGATCAGACGCGGCATTTAGATCACCCACTCGACCACTCCACCGAAGTCATGCGTTCGACGTTCCACCGCGCGAGCCACGGATCGCGAAGCTCGTTCCGTCACGTTGGCCACAACCGACTCAATTGAGGCATCGACGTCTTCGACGATACTTCGCCGCTGAAAATCATCGAGATCCGCAAACGGCGCTTATTATCTTCGCCGCCGCGATCTCCATTCACGTCGCTGAAGATCGCCGACACACGGCGAATCCGCGTCACAAATCGCCCAATCGTGAACTGGATGCGCCGCACGACCCATTCCCTCTGCTCGTCACGCGAACTCACACTTCGGTTGGACACGTCGATCAACACGGCACACGCTCCTCATTCCACGGTGTGTTGACGAGGGGGGGGGGCTTTTTCCCCTGAAGCCGCTTGGGTTCGTCGGGTCGAGAACTGCCAGACAACTTCACCGACACCCTGTCGGCCACTCGCCTGTCTCTCAAGTTCGGCACACAATACGGCCGGTCATGAGGTTCGACTAATTGAAAGTCTGTTGATGACACATTGATTTAATCGAATTACACTCTGAGCCATGGATTGGCTCAACTACCACCACTTGCTCTACTTCTGGACGGTCGCACGCGAGGGAACGATCGCTCGTGCCGGCGAGAAGCTGCATCTTGGCCAGCCCGCGATCAGCACGCAGTTGCGGCAGTTGGAAAGTTCGCTCGGTGTGAAGCTGTTTCAGAAGAGCGGTCGGAGCTTGGAACTGACCGAGACTGGCCGTACGGTGTATCGCTACGCCGATGAAATATTTTCGCTCGGCCGCGAACTGACAGACACGCTCAAGGGACGGCCGACCGGCAAGCCCGTACGGTTCGTCGTAGGTATCGTCGATCTCGTCCCGAAGTTGGTCGCCAAACGATTGCTCGAACCCGCGCTGCAACTTCCCGAACAACTGCGGCTCGTCTGTATTGAGGACTCGCTCGAACGGCTGCTGAGTGAACTTGCGTTGCACAACGTGGACATCGTTCTGTCCGACACGCCCGTCACCGGAGCCATGAAGATTCGAGCGTTCAATCACTTGCTCGGTGAGTCGCCGATCGCGGTATTTGGCACCCGAGACCTCGCTCGCAAGTACCGCCGAGGTTTTCCGCAGTCGCTCGACGGAGCCCCGTTCCTCATGCACGGGCGAGCCAGTTCGGTCCGCCGATCACTCGAGACATGGCTCGAGTCCCACGACCTGCATCCACTCATCCGCGCCGAGTTCGACGATAGCGCGCTCCTCAAGGTCTTCGGCCAGGCGGGCGAAGGGTTGTTCGTGTCGCCATCGCTGATCAAGGACGAAATCTGCCGCCAGCACGAAATCGAACTCGTCGGCGAAATTCCAGCCATCCGCGAGCACTTCTACGCCATTTCCGCCGAACGCCGCCTCAAGCACCCCGCCGTCGTCGCCATTTCCGAATCCGCCCGCGAAGACGCCTTCAAACGGTGATTCAGTTCTGCGGATGCGCAAAGCTGGCACCATACATTGGAGCTTCCTCTGCTCGGCAAGCCAGTTTTCAAGTAATGTTTTGAGTCATGTCGTCAGCCATCGATCTTCGACCTTCATGACAACACTGATCGTGCCGCGCAGGGCGCAGCCACAGATTATGTAGGTCAACGTCTGCGTACAGTCCATTTTTTGAGAATGGCGAGATCTGTCAGGTCATACACGCCATAAAGCGGCGGCACGAACGATGCTCCCCAGTCGAAAGCCTGCCAGGCGGTGCGTTCTCTCCTGTGAGTAGCCGCACCAACAAAACGATGCCGACGGGAATCAGCGGATAGACCCGCATGGCCGCGCCCCATCGAGGGGCAAGTACCACTCCGTTCCGTCGGGCCAACTCACCAAGTTCTTGGCTGTAGAACTCTTTCATGACGGTGCCCAGCCAGAACAAATCGTTGAGCAGAAAAATTGGCAAAACAATCGCGAACAGTTTCCCGTTTTGCATCTTGAATCCTTTTGGCACTCACGTCGAAGCGACGGGCAGCGCGGGACGTCCAGAAAGGCAGCATGTTTGTGGGCAGACATCCGGATTGGGACCGAGCGAACCGAGCGATTGTGGCGGCAAGCCCTCCATTCGCTCGGTTATCAATTCGCGAATCATACGGACGAAACGGGGATGGGTTGCGACGGTCCCGGATCGTATCAATCGCAAGCCGCATCTGTCGGCGATCACTTTGGCTTCCTGGTCGAGGTCGAACAGGACTTCCACATAATGCGAAATGAAACCGATCGGGATCACGACGACGTACGTCCGTTCGTTCTGTCGCGGAAACTCACGGAGCCAATCACCAATGTCTGGTTCCAGCCAAGGCTAGCCGGGCGATTCACCTCGGCTCGTGCATGCAAACGAGCACGTCAGTCCCCCAACACGATCGGCAACCAACGAACATGCATCCCGCAGCCGCGTCGCGGATTGGCAGCCGTTCGCCATCGCAATCGGGATGCTGTGGGCCGTAAAGACCAATTGGGTGCTTGCGCGATGATGCTGCGGGACATTTGCGAGCGACTGCCGATCCCGATCGGCAAGGGCCGCGATCGAGCCTAGGAGCCTGTCCGAATAGCCCTAGCGGAATGGGATAGAATTTCCTCCAATGTATGCGTTGGATGTCTGTCGTTGCAGGCTGAGGGAAGCCGCCTCGATCGCGGCAGAATTGCGACCTACGACATGCTTCGCAAAATCCGCCCTTGAGTCGCGGACGAGTTCACGCCGTTTGCAGTGACGATGATCGAGTCATTGCATAGCTGCATATCACCAGCAGCACGCTGCCTCCAAGGCCACCAATGAGTGCAGTGCCGAGGTAGAATTTTCCAGCGTGCGGGGAGGACAGTACTAAGGATATGTCTTTGTCACGCTGGGCTGTCCCGAACTGGTAGTTGACTTCGGATGCGTCTTTCCCTTGATTACTGCTCCGTACCGGATATTTAATCCCGAGTGAAACCTTTAGGTCGCACTGTCTCCAAGCTAAATCCGCTGAGTTCGAAACACGACCCTTCATCCACGGGGTAAAGGACTGCTCCTTCTTTGATGAGATCCGGCGGCCCTCCAATTTTTCCCGGTCGGAGCGAGTCGAAGCTTCTATTCCGATATTTGCATATCCAGCATCAACCTTCGTTTTAACACTGGCGGTGCCTTCCCAAATACCTCCCAAACTGCGAAGCCCCTCAAGATCTGTGTTACGTTCTTCATAATTTCCCCCGTTGATGTCCGAAAAATAGACCGTGAAGCTATCTCCGGGACCGACCACTTCGGGAAAAATGGGATCGTTCCTAACCCACCCATTGGCTCGTCGCAGAACTTCAGCGCTCACGATTCCGACGACACAGAGGGACATCACCAAGACGGTGGCGAATTGACGGCGCATTGGTCGCGTCGGTTCGACAATGGTTTCGGCAGTCGGATCACCGGCTGAGATGCGTTTGAGTTGGTGAGCATCGATCAGTGCATTGGCCCGTTTCAGATTCGCACCGATGTCGAGATTCGTGTTGCGCGTCGCGACAACGAGATGTCCGACGACAGCTAAGATGCCTATTAGGCCGCTGAGCGTGCAGCCTGCTGCAATCGTGATCAGACCAAAACCAATGAGCGTCGGCGGTAAAATCAAACTGCACGACGCCACAAAAATCTTGAAGTGCCGACGAGCACGCTCGGATGCGAACTGCTGCACTGCGTAATGACCGCAGTCCGGGCAAGGACACGTTTTGGCATCCACTTTTGGTGCGCCAACAAATCGGCAATGACAGCGGAGACATTCCACGGTCTTCGGCGCTGACTTTGATTGAGAACTTTTTCGTTTGGCAGCCATGAATGAACCGTCTTTGGGATAATGATTGAGTAGTCTTACGTCATTGAGAACTGGCTTTCGGTCGCTGGCTGGGAGCGGCCTGCATCTCGGCGACGAAAGACAACAAGTAAGGATGCTTCTGTAGTATTTGCTCGAGTAACTTTACGTCTTCAGGTCGGCCCACTTCGGCAATGACAAACCCAGCGGCGGTGGCCAGTCCGAAGTCGGAGTCAGCGATGAGGGGCTGCACGGCTGCGATGACAGGATCCAGATTTCGAGCTGCTTGTCGTCGCAAAGCAGCTCGACCGAGACTTCGCGTTTCATGATGCCGGAGCAACTCGACAAGCGGACTGAGCGCACTTTCCGAGTCGATTTCGGAGAGTGCCTCAGCGGCGGCTTCGGCCCGGAATGGCTTTCCCGTTTTGAGCTGCTCAACCAACTTAGGAATGGCGGCAGGTCCCGCTGATTTCGCGTAAGTCACGGTCGCAAAGCATGCGACCGCAATGTTCGGGCTATCAATCAACTTTAAGCACGCCGCTGCCACCTCGGGATGTCCGGCGACCCCAAAGTCTTTCCGTTTCATCCAAGCCAGAGTTTGTGACTGAAGCAGCGCATCTTCGGTTTCAAGTGCGGTGATGGCTTTAGCAAGATCGCCTTCCTCAACGGCATCGCGCCGCCTGATATAATTGAGAAGAGCATTAAAAAAGGGGGCTGTCTCACTCCGAGCAGGTGGGTAATTTTTACGATTCTCGATCAATTCGATCGCTCTATCAGCGGCCTTCGCGACCGCAGGATTTCCATTGGCGAACTTTTTCACGACATCCAATGAGTCAACTGTCCCACGCACACTCAAGATCTGAAGAATCGCCAACGACAGGCCGTCATCTTGCGATCCTTGCAGCATCTCCACCAGAAGAGCTTGATGGTTCTCGGTCCTCCAACCCTGCAGCGCCTGACTGACCAATGGTCTTAGTCGGGCATCAGTCAGCCCGCGCATCACCAATATCACATCACTGGGTTCGCCGGCAGTCAGAAGCAAGTCACCGACGGCAGCTCGAGTTCGCACGTCAGCAGCTCCTAACAGTCCTCGAGCAATAGTCAGCACGTCGTCGCGGCAAGCGGAGTCGACTCGCAATATCGCTGCCAGTGCTAGAATCGAGGTTGATTGCGCCATTTCCCACTGACTCAACCCTGGAGTTGACGAAGGCGGAGAGAGACAAAGCGCTCGCAAGATTGGTGCAACTTCGGGTCCAAGAACGATCTCATTTGTTTTCCAGCTTTGAGGCAACGCGAGTGCTTTTTGAGCGTCGAGCGGAGACACCAAGTACGCTTGCGGACATAGAGGCAAATAATCTTTCGAAGACCGAAAGATCGAGTCGATCGTGACTTGTGCTCGCTCGCCGGTTTTCGCGGCTTCGTTCAGCTTTCCCACGATACTTGGACCGATGGATCTCTTGTCCCCCGCCGATCCGTCAGGTCGAACCTGGCCGTTCAATATCTCTGCCGAGATGACGACGACGTCCTGATCCGACGAAGTGATCGATTGAGCGGCTACAAGTGCCCAATCGACATCGGCGTTCGAGTAGCTCGGCCATTGCTTATTCAGGAATGCCGCGATCATCGCATCACCGATCTGAGGGTGCGTCACCTTTGAAAGCTGTTGAAACCACTTCTGCGGAATCTTGCCGTTGTCGATCGCTAAGCCAGAGACAACTTCGGTCATCGATCGTGATCCCAACTTCGCCGACAAGTGAATGAATGCGTTTATGTTCACTGGGGAAGCCCAAGTTTCGATAGCCAGAGCAAATGGCTTTCGGAACTCGGGCGGTACATCGAGCTTCAAGAGTTGGGTTGTCGTCAGACCTTTGCCTGCCCTTCCAAGTTGGACGTCGTTGCCGTCGATTCGCACTTCGCCTTCTTGAGCGAGCACTAGGACTCGCTTCCAGATTGATTCAATGGCGGCAGTCAGAGCCGGTGAAGTGCGTGGCTTTGCTGCATCCAAACTCTGATCCTTAAGAGCCAGCAGCTCCAACAGTGCCCGCAGTCCGCCGTGTTGACCATAGAACTCGAAAGCGATGTCGGTCTTGGCATTTTTTGCGCCGCTCTGCCACTCTTCGTCTGGCAGCCCGAGCAGTGCGTCGCGAATCAGTTTTGGCTCGCGGCCTTGAGTAATCGCATGCTCATAGGCATTTAATAGAATATTCGCTCGCAAGTGAGGTTCAAGTTGAAGCATGTTCCGAAGAGCTGCCTGCGCGACGCGGTCATTAGGATGCGAAGCCATTTTTGCAGAGAACTCGTAATTCCAAAAAGTGGTTGTGCGCAGTAGGACTTCAACGCGGTCGTCCTTCATGGCTCGCGCCACGATTTCCTGTTGAGTCCCACGAGGCAACGTACTTTTTTTTGCGATGATCGCGTCCATGACACTCAGCAAGTCGGACTCCGATCCCTCGAAAGACCCCTGCGCAAGCTTCTTATGATTGACCGGTCCAGCTAGTTCGCTCACTGGCGCGTCGGTCGGCAGGGTGCCGTAACGTGTGATTTCAGGACTATTTGTTGGCAGCGCAACTGAAGTCAGGAACGCGATCAGCGCACATCCCACTGATACTTTCGCCGCCAGTTCGCCAGTGCGACTAGAAGTCGACCGTGCCTGATCGGTATCTGCCGAAGCGACAGTCTTCTGAGTCCGACGTTTCCGATCGGTCGGCTCATCCTCGTAGACATCTTCAAGGTCGTCATCGCCCTCTGCGTTGAAGTCGTCTTCATCCAGTGCTGCATCGTCTGAGTCGACTTCGCCATCATCGACGTACTCGAGGTCTTCAACTTCGTCCTCCGGCTCAGCGGTCGTTTCCAAACTGATCGGCGGCGTCTTCGTCGAGCGTTGCAAGCTGTAGGTCTCTTCTGAGGTTGTCTCGGCTTCTTCGGGCGGTTCCGCAGGCGAGCTTTCACGCTGAGGAATTTCGATCCGAAACGACTGTGAGCAGCCAGGACATTTCACTAGCGAGCCAATCAACTCAGGGCGGCTTATCCGTATACGAGCATGACAGTGAGGACACGTCGCACGAAGATTTGCAGAAGACATTGTCGAACCGACTCCGTGTATCAATTGTTACAGAGCGATAGAGCCTTACCGCGAGGGTCGCCCAAAAGCATGACGTCGTCTATTGCTCCAGAGGAATGCTAAGGGCGGCAATTCTAAGGTGCCCTAAGCTCGACTTTTGTCATCCTGACACGACGCTAACAGCCCCGTCCGTGAGTGCTAACCGTTGCTGCAACGACCCAATCAAAATATTCCCTTCGCGAAGCCGCTCGCTCAACCCATTGATCAACTCCATCTGCTTGCCAAGCATCTCCGTCTGCTGAGCGATCTGCTGATTCTTGATCTGCAACTCTTCCCGCAATATCGCGAGCAACTCACTCTGTCCACCCCCGCCCGTTGCGTGTGCCGCCGCTCCTGTTCTTTCCGCCTGTGAAACGACGGGAATCTCCCGCTTCAAAAGTTCCTCACTAATCCGCCAAGCGAAGTTCTCACCTTTCATTCTCAAAGCTTGTGCGTCGTCCACACTCGGCGAAACATGCACCCGATCCACATGCCCGTCATCCCGAACAATCGGATAAATCACCCGCCGAACCGAACTCGCCGACTTACCCGTGAGCTTCGCCGCTTCCTTGACCGTCAGAAATGTCGTCATCGTGGAGTGGGGGAGTGATCCTTCCGAGCCTACCACGCCGAGACGCCTTGGCAAGAGTTTCCAACACCCTTCCACACACGCTCTCACGCTACATTCTCAACACCTTCCACGGCAGCTTTCAAATCAAAACAACCCGCTTCCAAACCGGCCTTTGTCGGTATTGCCGGAACCATCCCGAAACGCTGTCGGCAAGCCATCACCCCTCGCTCCGTCCGTTGACCGTGTAGCGTTCAACGGAGAGTTTCCAGAGACGACACCACCATCAGTCATGACGACGTTCCAGAAACCATCGCGACACGGCTTCCGAAAGGAGAGTCGAGTTGCTCGGTCGCTTGGGCAAGGGCTGAAAGCGCCATGCAATTTCGATTCAACAAACCACACGAAGCCATCTCGGAACGGTCTCCCATCTCAGTCACTCACTTTCTCAGTACGTCAGTCTTTGCAATTGATTCCGTATGGCAAACTCGATCCGTGCTAATCAGGTCGAGGCAACTTTCACAAACAGATCACCAACTCGACAGCGGAAGCCGGGCACAACCGCCTCTCCGCTCAGCGCATCTGAAGCGTGCAAACGCGAATCTGAACCCTCAGGACGATGGACGATCACGCTTTGCGTGCGCGGATAGATGACCCAAACCAGCTTCACACCTGCCGACAAATACTCTTCCAGCTTCTGTTCCAGGTCGTTCGCGTTCTCATGTGGAGAGACCCCTTTGATATCAATGAAAGAGGGCTGTTGCTAAAGCGGAGCTGTTGCCCCAAGTTGGGCGAGGGAGTTTGCGTTTCCTCAGTCCCTCAGGAGCAGCACGATGATGTATCTGGGAATCGACCAGCACGCACGCCAACTGACGATCTCGCTACGAGACGAGAATGGCGACGTAATCCAGGCACGGCAGGTGTCGACGCAGCCCGAGAAGGTGCAAGCCTTCTTCACCGCGTTGACACGCGACTGTGCCGCGCGGGGCGAGTCGTTTATCGCGGTGGTGGAAGTCTGCGGGTTCAACGATTGGCTGCTCAAGCTGTTGCAGGATTATCGCTGCCATCGTGTGATCCTCATCCAACCCGAAGAGCGCAAGAAGCAGAAGACCGACCGGCGCGATGCGTCGTCTCTGAGTGAGTTGTTGTGGGTGAATCGAGCGCGTTTCCTGGCCGGTAAGCCGGTACGTGGCTTGAGGCAGGTGGAGATTGGCAGCACGTCCGATCAAGAGGACCGGCGGCTGACGACACTCCGACAAGAGGCCAGCCAGGCTCGCGCGCAGATCATCAACAACATTAAGCACCTGTTGTGACGGCATAACCAGCAAAGGAGCCTGCCGACGAAGACGTTTCCCATACGGGATGCGCCGGGTTGGCTCAAGTAATTCAGCTTACCGACGATTGATCGACTGGAGATGAATCATCCGCTTGTGAATCTCGAACAGGCGCAGCAGCGGATCTTGGACTTGGAGAGCGGTGCGGCGAGAACAAGCAGGCCATTCGCTGTGCCCCATGTCTTGGATCAATTACTTCATGGCGACGGGGAAGGGCCTTGAAAGGCCCTTCCTCATGAAGGCTGAGAGGATCACTCCCCGGGCGCTGACCGTCATTGAGAAGCAAACGAACCGATCACTTGCCCCTGAATTAAGGTGGTAATTCTCGCGGTCAAACAGGCTTAAGTACTGATCATCGCATACGGAACCTCATTGCCTCGCACAGCCTGCAATAGCGAATCAACGCGCACTGGTTTCATGAACCACCCATCGAGAGGAACGCTGTTCGACTCAAACTCACTCCGTGGTGAACCGCTCACAGCGAAGACTCGCAGCGCATGCAGGCGGATGTCGTCGCGGACATTCTTCAAGAACGTCGGGCCATCAATTTCAGGCATGCGCATGTCGAGCAGGACGAGGTCGGGCAGTTCGTGTTCATGAAGATAGTCGAAGGCTTCGCGGCCATTGCTGGCAGTAGCGACTTCAATGCCACCTAAACGCAGGCACGTGGCAAGAAGTTCGCGCTCGTTAGCTTGGTCCTCCACGATTAAGACCTTAGGCGGAGTGCTATCGACGACCGTGTCTGGGGTAGATTGTTCGAGGTCCGTCAGTTCAGAAAACACTTCCGCGAGATTTCGCTCGGGATCGCCCGCTTGGCCAAGTTCTAGTTGGCGTTGCAAAATTTGCAGCTTGAGCATTAGGTGATTGAGCTTGTTGCGCCATGTATGGCGCCGCTCGCGGTCTTTGGAGGAAACCGTGAGGCTGTTTCCCGTGGCGCCCGTCTGGGCCAGCACTTCATCACGCACGACGGGAACATCATCGGGAGCTTCGATTCCCAAGCGCGTAACCGACCCGCGCGAACGTAGGACTTCGATGGCGATGCCGAGACTTGGGAACAAAACTTTTTGGCCGGGACGACGTGAGAGAACTAGCATGGACGACCTTCCTTGGAAAAGACAAGACGCGTGTACTGTCACCAAGTGACAGTCACAACGTCCGGGGGAGCGTCTTGCTCATCCGACACTGCCGTGTGTGCCCCAGACCGAGCCATCAGGAATCTAGCGGCCGGATTTCAGAGTTCAAGATCAATTGAGGCGGCACAGCAGATCATTTCGTTCGTCCGACCTTCACCAGGAGGGAATGGAGTTCGGCTCGCTTCAGAGGTTTGACGAGATGCACATCGAAGCCCGCCGCGATCGCTTTCTCGCGATCAGCTGGAAAGCCGTAGCCAGTAAGGGCGACCAGGTACGGAATCGGAGTTAGTTGGTTGGCGCGTATTCGTTGCGCAACCTCGAAGCCATCGAGACCGGGCAGGCCAATGTCGATGAGGGCGACTTCGGGCCGCCACTCGAGAATGAGTTCGATGCCTTGAAGTCCATCAGCGGCAGCTCGAACTTCATGGCCGTCGAGTTGCAACAGCGATTGCAACGTGGAGCGACTGTCGGCGTTGTCTTCGACGATGGCGATGCGAAAGCAGCGTGATTTGTCACTCGCCGCAGAGGGCTCAGCATGACGCGGTGGAGTTACCGCGGCGCAAGTCAACAGTGGCAGACGAACCGTAAATTCACTCCCTTGGTTGTGACCGGCGCTTGCTGCGACGACCGATCCGCCGTGCAGTTCGACGATCGCTTTGACGAGCGTCAGGCCGACCCCCATGCCGCCGTCGGCGCGGTCGAGCGTTTCGTTGGATTGGACGAAGAGATCGAAGACTCTGCCGAGCATCTCCACAGATATGCCAACGCCGTTGTCTTTGACTCGAATGATCGCCTGGCCGTCTTCTTCGCTAAGCCGGACGGAAATCGTGCCGCCTGGGGGCGAGTATTTGGCCGCGTTCTTCAACAGGTTGATGAGGACTTGCTGCAAGCGCGCGGGGTCACCGTCCACGCGAGCGGCTGAATCGATGCCAATCACATCGAGGCGTCGCTCGCGAGCGGTTACGAGCGGTTGAACCGCATCCATCGCATCTGAAATCACCTCGGACAGCAAACAATCTTGGCGGCGGAGCACGATTTTGTTTTGCGTGACTCGCGCTACGTCGAGCAGATCGTCCAAGAGAAGCCGCATTTGTTCCGATTGGCGGCGGACGACCTGGGAGGCGGCGTAGCTGCGCTCATCGTTGCTGGTCGTCTGGTCGAGTATTTGAGCGGCATTGAGGATTGCACCGAGTGGGTTGCGCAGTTCGTGCGAGAGCATCGCCAGGAAGTGATCGCGGTTGCGGATCGCTTGCTGGAGGTTGGATTCCGCCTTCTTCAAAGGCGATATATCGATTAACGACAGGACGACTCCGTCGAGTGCTGCGGCACTGATGCGGTATGACAGGATGCGCAGGAAGTAACAGTTGCCGTCGCGGTCATGGATTTCTTTCTCCACTGGCGTGCCGCAGTCCAGCACTTGTTGCAGCGAGTCTATCAGCGGTTCGTCGAGCAGATTCGTGAAGCCGGTGATGGGTCGCCCGATGTCCTGTGGCAGCAAGTTGAACAGCTTGCCGATTCGCGGAGTGAATCGGCGGATGCAGAGATTGCGATCGAGAAACAAGATGCCGACATCGGTCGCCAGCAGCAGGTTTTCGAGGTCCGCCGTGACTTGTGTCAGCTCTTCGATCTTGTGCTGGTACTCGGCGTTGACGGTGTATAGTTCTTCATTCACCGAGTGCAGCTCCTCGTTGGTGCTTTGCAGTTGTTCGTTCGAGGCGACGAGTTCCTCGTTCGTCGCCTGCAGCTCTTCGTTGCTGGATTCCTGCTCTTCGATCATCGCTTGCAGGTTTTCGCGCGTGTGGCCGAGTTCCTGCTCGAGAGCATGAATCTGCTCGCGCGAGGCGACCCCCAGGTCGATGGCAGCTTCGTCGCGCGGCGGCGCGTGCTGTTCCATCTCTTCAAGGATGATGAGAAAACTCGTCAGGCCAGAAATGCGATCGTGCAACGGTTTGACCGTCAGCCGCGTCAGCGACTCGCCACCCTCTTCGGACGGGACGCGAATGCCGGTGAAGACGACCGGGACCAATTGCTTCTCCGCGCGCGCCAACGCGCCGAGCAGGATCATCTTGAGTTCGCTGTCGACGAGCTCGAGTAACTGCGTCGTGGCTCGCCCGTCGCGAACGCGGAGATACTTGCCCGCTCCGCCAAAGCTGTGGACCAGCTCCTTGCGGTCGTTGATGAGGAAGCTCGGCGGCATGTGCTCTTCGAGCAGCCGGTCATACACCGCTTGCTGGAGGCGATCGGACGCGGCGGCGCTCGACGCATACGCCATGTTGATGCGAGGTCTCTGCGGCGGCCCGGAGGGAAGTAGCAGACGAAAGTCGGGACGCAACCGCACATCACGACGTTTGCGGTACACCTTCCAGTGGTCATCGACCGGCTCGAACTCGTCGGACAGATCGCCGGGGCTTTCGCTCGGCCCCATGAACATCACGCCCCCCGCCTTCAGGCCGAAGTGAAATAGGGAGAGCACTTTTTTCTGTGCCGACGGCTGCAAGTAGATCAGCAAGTTGCGGCACGAAATTAAATCGAGCCGCGTAAACGGCGCGTCCTTCAGCAGATCGTGCGGAGCAAACACGATCATCTTGCGAATGTGCGGCACGACCTGAAAGCCGTCTCCCTTGCGGACGAAGAATTGCTCGCGGCGTTGTGGGCTGACGGCGTTTAAAGCCTCTTCTGAGTAGATACCTACACTTGCAATGTCGAGCGACGCTCGATGCGCGTCGGTCGCAAAGATGCGCACGGTCGGCTGCCGATTCATCGTCGAGAGTTGCTCGTGAATGAGGATCGCCAGCGAGTACGCCTCTTCGCCAGTCGCACAGCCCGCGACCCACACGCGAAACTCCTGATCGTCCTCGACGGCCGCGAGTAGCCTTGGCAGTTCGTCGATTGCCAGCCGATGAAATGCCTCGCGGTCTCGGAAGAATTGCGTGACGCCGATCAGCAAGTCTTTGTAAAGCTGATTCAGCTCAGCACTGTTCTCCGCGAGCCGCTCGACGTACTGCTCGACATCGAGCGATTGATTCAACAGCAGCCGGCGCTCAACGCGGCGCGTGACGGTGCTCGGCTTGTACTGGCTGAAGTCGATGCCATATTCGGCTCGCAACATGCGAAAGATCGCCTGCAAGCCAACTTCGGGGACGGATGGCAGCTCATCGCTGCCGAGTTCCGGCGAGCGACGCAAACGCACGAGCTTAAGAATCGCATCCGGCATGTCGGCGGCCGGCAAGACCAGATCCACGAGTCCGGTCTCGCGAGCACTGCGCGGCATCCCGTCGAACTTCGCCGACTCTTCACTTTGAGCGACGATCAATCCGCCCGCTTCGTGGATGTCCCGAATTCCGCGCGAGCCATCGCTCCCGGTGCCCGACAGAATGACGCCAATCGAACGGCTGCCAAAATCCTGAGCCAACGAACGCAAGAAGCGATCAATCGGCAACGCGAATCCCTGCGACGGGTCTTTGTCCGTGAGAAACAACCGCCCGGCCGACTGAATCATCTCTTTGCGCGGCGGCATCAGGAAGATCGCATTCGGCCGCAGTTCGATCCCGTCTTCCACGCGGACAATCGGGATGCGAGTTCGCCGTGCGAGCAACTCATCCATCATGCTCTTAAAGTCGGGCGACAGGTGCTGCACGACAACAAAGCAAAGCCGCGAGTCCTCCGGCATGTGCTCGAAGAATTGTTCGAGAGCCTCCAGGCCGCCGGCCGAAGCTCCGATGCCGACCACATAGAATGGTTCGCCGTTCGGGGCGACTGGTAACACTGCGTTGATTTCCAGAATTTGTTTTTCGCTCGCATGTTGAGTGTTCATCTTTGAACCTCAGGATGTGGCGACCATCTGAAAAGAACTCCCTGATTTTGGTAGCCACGTTCGCCAGAACGTGGGGGTTTCGCTGTTGAATCCACGTTTTGGCGAATGTGGCTACGGCATGAGCAGGACAGAACTGCGTGCCACGGATCTTCGAGCCGTGCAATTGAGAAGTGTTGTGAGATTCCCAACACGGAGAAGCTGGCCGCGGCACGCAGCGAATCGCTGCCGTTAGCGACTCTTCAGAAACACAAAGCGTCGATGATTGCCGTCCAATACTTGCAGCCGCAATCCGGCAGACAGGTCTTGTCCGGCGAGCACATCGCGGAAGCCGCGAGCATCCATCACTTCTCGGTCGTTGACCGACACAATGACCTGTTCGGGTTTCAGACCCGCTCGTGCCGCCCAACCGCCCGTCGTGACGTCGCGCACAACAACGCCCTTTTGGTTCTCGGTGTAGCCGAGTTGCCGTGCCAGTTCGGGAGTCAGCGTTTGTACGCTCAGTCCCAAGTCGGTCGAAGTCGATTGTCCTTGATCGGCATTGAGCACCACCTTGTCATCGAGCAACCCGATCTGCACGGGGATGGTCTGCCGCTTGCCGTCTCGGAAAATCTCGACATCAACCGTCGAGTCAGGATGTGTCTCCGCAACGGTGTTGCGGAGTTGTCGCGCGTGATTCATCGTCCGCCCATTGAAGTGGATGATGATGTCGCCAGACTTGAGCCCCGCCTTTTCGGCAGGGCCGCCTTTGGAGACGTCGCTGACCAGCACACCATCACGACCGTCGTAATTGAACGACTTCGCCAGTTCTTTTGTCAGATCCTGAATGGCGGCTCCCAGGAATCCCCGTTCAATTTTTCCATCGGGTATCAGGTCCTCCATAATCGACTTGGCAAGATTGCTGGGAATGGCGAAGCCGATTCCGGCACTCGTACCTGACCGCGACGCAATCGCCGTATTGATGCCGACTACCTCGCCACGCAAATTGACCAGCGGGCCGCCGCTGTTGCCTGGATTGACGGCCGCGTCGGTTTGTAAAAAGTTTTCGTAATCGGTGATTCCCACCGAATCTCTCCCTGTGGCGCTGATGATGCCCGCCGTGACGGTGTTCTCAAGCCCAAAGGGACCACCCACGGCGATCACCCAATCGCCGACACGCGCCTGTTCAGAATTCGCTAGGCGCGCCGCCGCGAGATTTCCGGCCTCGATTTTCAAGACAGCCACATCAGTCTTAGGGTCTGTTCCAACCACCTTGGCTTGATGCTCGATATTGTCCTGAGTCTTCACAACAACGCGATCGGCATCAGCGACGACGTGGTTATTCGTCAGTACGTAGCCGTCAGGGCTCACGATCACGCCACTACCATAGCCTTGTTGAATGGACTTCTGACTGGGTGAGGGTGTGTTGAAAAACTTGCTGAAATCCTCGCCGAAGTACCGACGGAACTGGTCCGGCAACATTGGTTGCACGAATTGCTGACCAATTCGCAGATTCTTTTCCGCAGTGACGCTGACCACCGCGGGGCGGATCGCCTCGGTCGCATTGCGAAAGGCATTGGACAGATCATCCGCATGCCGCAGGGATTCGGTGTCGATGGCTTTCAGCGGGTTAGATTGAGACGCAGAATTGTCATTTGCGGTCAGAAAGGCCGTGGTGCCAGCACTGACTAGAATGACCAGGAATATGAAGAAAAGATTCGCGACCCAACGTGGGACAGTAATCGAACGGTTCATGGCAATTGCTCCTTTCTATCGACTCGCGCGGCAAAAACGCCGGCTCAGTAAGTCTTGAGAGATAGACTTCGTGGCAGACTTTGGTCGCGTCCGAAAAGGGTCGAAGTCGTCGCGCTGACGCGAGCGGCGTCAGATAGGAGAAGAAGTCCGCCAGCGCGAGCGAGGCCACACAGCCCCACTCGCGCCGCGAACATCAGCGGAGAGACGTCAGGCACACTCCAACACAGACACACTTACTCGGACGTCTCAATCCGCTTCGCGTCAGAGCCATTACTGTAATTGATGGTTACCTTCTGACGCTGGGCCTCAGGCTTCTTGGATAGCTTGAGGCGCAACACGCCGTCACTCAGCGTGGCTTCGATGGTGCTGGGGTCCACCCAGTCACTCAGCGCTACAGTCCGCTCGAACTTCCCGAAAAAGCGTTCTTCGTGCAGTGAGTCGGACGTACGCTCGGCGGCCTTTCGTTCGCCTCGAATGGTTAGCTTGCCGTTCTCAAATGCGACATCCAGGTCGGCCAAAGCAATCCCCGGCACATCCATGTCGATGAACACCGAATTGCCATCGGACCACAGCGAGAGCGGAGCAACCTTACGCACCATGTCGGCAGATCCGTTGCCGTTCCAGAGTAACTCGCGATCGGAATCACGGAACGCGGTTTGGAAGGGATCGGCGAACATCGCCGACACCCGATTGGGGAGAGTCGTCAACATTGTAAATCCTCCAAAGAGAGAACCGATGAGATGAGTTAAACCGTTCCTATTTCCAACAAAGGCAACCGATGTTTGAGACGGCCGTCATTCTGACCGGATGCTGTTGATAGCGGCCGACTACTTCAAACGGCGTGCCAATTCATTGAGGCGGGATATGGGTCGGCGAAAGTCATTTATCTGCAAAAAGATAGGAATCCGGTACCGCAAGTCAGCCTTAGAAAGCAGGTGCCAATTTGGCACTGACGAGCATAAAGGATCTTGTTTGCCTGCCAGCGATGGGCATCGTGTTCGATCGGGATTATCAATCCCCATTGATTTCTCTGATAGACGCCGGTTGTCAAGGCGACGCCGTCGCTCAAAGTCGGTCCGCAAGGCGCCGCAAACAGGCTGCGAAGTATGAGTGTCTTTTCAAGTTCATTCTTTTTGGCAAAGCTCATCTAGACCACGTAATTCAATCATTCGTCGTGTACTAGAACGCTCGCCGTTCCCACATGGAGCGTGAGCACTTGCCGCCAATCCGAAGCGAACCCGATGAGGTGCAGAAGTTTCAACGCAGCACGATCGAGATGAAGTCCTATGTTGGGGGGCTTGTGCCGCTCGTTTGAGCGGAAAGCGGCATGACTGTCGGATGTGGCTCAGTGCCAAACAAGCCATCTCGATCCATCGCGCGTCTCCGCACGGAGGAGTCCATTGCACACTGCCCCGTCTCGTCGTTGCCAGCACGAGCTGTGAATCGGCTTGTCTATCGCAAGCAAGGGTGCCTGAGGCCGACTCATCCGAGCTAAATGCCAGCCTTCGTGGTTTAGCTTCAAACATGCCGGTTCTCTCGACATACTTCGCCGATGCAATTTGGCCGCGACTACTTCCATTGGACAGGGCGCTGCTCGTCATAAGCGGCTTCTGTGAAACCGCGGATGTATCCGAGTTGACCCACCTATCGTGTCGCTATCGGTAGAAGCTGGGCTTTCTCGGCACGATGTTGAGCTTCTTGTAGGCGAAGCCGCTGTCGGGCGGGTTGTATTCGCCGACAAGGTCCATGCAGGACGTTTCTTCGAGGGCGGCTTCCATCTGTAAGCACCAGTAGGTGGCGTTCACGGTCAGGCGACGCAGCCCCTCACTTTGAAAATCCTGGGCGCTCCCCATCGTGACATGGAAGACTCGCGCGGTGTGACCGGCATTTCCTGTCCAGGTTTTTACCCAGGCGACCGGTAGTGGCATCAGTTCGGAGTTCACCTCGTCATCGTGCTTGCGGCCCTTCAGCGGCTGACCGTCCACCAGCGGTAGACAGCCTTCGGGGAGGCCGCCACCCTCTTTATAGGTGCGATAGACATCGGAGGTGCCCCAGATATCCTTGACCCCTTTCAGAACGGGATGAGCTTTATTCTGTTCGACGATGATGCCGCGGGTAGAATCCTGCTGCCAGCGGCCATGATGGTTGCGGAAGGAACCACCCAGCACCGCTTCTCCGAAGTCGATCTTCTTACCTTCCTTTTGGTAATCAAAACCGATGAAACCGTGATTGGCGGTCCGGATACCGATGATCGGCTTGCCAGAATCGAGATAGTTGTAGATGTGCTTCAACTGCTCGGGCGGCAGAGAAATCAGCCGGCTGAACAAGATGACGAGATCGCACTTCTCCAGATGTTCGAGTCCGGGGATGTTGTGAGTGACCGTCTTGTCCTCCCAACGAATCTTCTGAGTCGGATCGACATCGTTGTCCTTGTTCAAGCTGAAGAGGACCGTGCAGTGAAACCCATGATGCTTGGCCAGGAGCCGCGCCAACATCGGCATCGAGTATTCGCTGCGATATTCCTGATCTGCCGCGATCAGGACGATGTGTTTCCCCGCTCCCGGCCCCTTATCACCGGAGTATGTCAGCCAGAGCGGACTTTCTTTGACTGGATGCTTAGTGGTATTCGTTCTGTGAGCGGCGGCTGGAGTTGCAGGCAAAGAAGGGATTTCATTGACGGTGTAGAACGCGTTGCGATGCAGCAGTTCTTCCTGATCGCGAGAACGCAGTCGGGCCAGGTCGAGTTCGTACACGAACCCTCGGTCGAGCTTCTCGAGAGTGACTTTGGCAGACAGTCCGTCTGCGGCCAGTGAGACTGCTTTTACTCCGGGCTTGTGCTTTTCAATTTCCGGGCCGCCGTAGCCCGCGTGGTAGGGGTGCGTAAACGCGGAGATCGAGTACGACTCTGGTGAGCGGCCAGTGATCGGTTCGACGGGTTTAGTGAACGTCACTTTGAAGCCATCCGGCTCGATCGTGACGCGGTTGATTTCGAAGGGAGTCTTGCCGCTCCATTCGAGTCGTTCGAGCGCGAATGGTTTGATGCCTCGAACGGGCCAGCCGCGATTGGTTCCGCCACACAGCAAGTTTCCGCCTGGAGTGAATTCGACGTTGAGGATGCCTGTCGAAAGGCCCTCGCGGAATGGATAGCAGGCTCCCTGCCAGACGCCGTTGACCTGCTCGGTCGTGGCCCGCATCAGGATCGACTGCGTGTAATCGCCGAGGAACAACTGGTTTTCAAAGGGGCCGAACTTCCCCTGCGTTCGATCTACATTGAACGCGGTGATCGACCGGCCCATGCGGATGTAAGGAAAGATGACGGCGTAGGGAACCAGTTGTTTGACGTGGTCCTTTTCGGTTGCGATGCGAGTGCCCGACTTCGGCAGCTCCGGCACAGGCCCCAACTCTGGTGAATGCTGATACCAATTAAAGCTCGCCGGATGACCGTGAAAGCTGCTCTGCGACACGGCTTTCAAGCTACACGAACAATTCCAGGGCCCCTGGCTTTCGACATAGAACAACGCTCCGTGCTCATCGTGTCCGATCCCGCCGGGGCTGCGCAGGCCACTCGCGAAGGCGGTGGTCTTGCCGTCGGGCGCGACCTTCATGATGAAGCCACGGTTCAAGGCATGTGAGTGGTACGATTCCGACAGGCCGAGCGCCACGAACTGGTTTCCGTCGGCATCGAGCTTCGAACCGAACGCGTATTCGTGGTAGTTCGCATATCCCCAGGCATCGGAGATGGTTTCAAAACGATCCGCCACGCCGTCGCCGTTTGCGTCACTAACGCGAGTCAGTTCACAGCTTTGAGTGACGCGGAAGGCGTTGCCTTTCCAAGTCAGTCCGAAGATCTCGTCGAGTCCCGTCGCAAAGCGGTGAAACGACGGGATCGGCTTCGGTGCGTCCACGCCGTCCATGAGGAAGATTTCGCCGTGCCGCGTCCCGACGGCCATTCGACGATCCGGCAGTGCCGCGAAGGCTCCTGCTTCGATGACTGTGTCCTTCGGCAATGGAATGCTGACGATTGGATAGAACTCACGCTCACGCTCCTCGGTTCCCCAGCGTTCGCCGACTTCCTCGGCGCGCAGAGTGCCCCGCGCGGAGAGGGCTATCAGAAGGAGCAGGCAAACGAGTCGCAGGTAGCTACTTCTTGAGTGGTTCATAGACGAACTCCAGAGCGGATTTGCCTTGGGGAATCTGCAGCCGCAGCAGCAGCTCGGATCGCTTCGGTTCGCCGGACAGCGATCTCAATTTCGTTTCGGTCTGGGGGATCGTCAGCCGCAGTCGGCCGCTGCGGAACACGCGATCGGACTCCTGAATGATGTCTCCGGTGAGAGCTCGAAACCAAACGGTCTGTGGTGACGGCGAGTCGAATTGCAGAACGCGTTTCAGTTGCCGTTGCTCAGCGGTTCCAATGGCTGCCGAGCGATCCTCGATCTCAATCGTCCCGCTGCGGTACTGAAACGTGGGAATGGACGATTCACCAAGGAAGTAGCCCCGGAACTGATAGCCGACGTTCTTCGGATAGAGCGGGTTGGGATTCGTGCGAGCCTCTTTGGTCATCACCGGCAGTAGCGGCCATGTCGCGTTCTCATCTGCGAGCGCGACGAACGAAACATCCTGCGCCAGCGTGATCGGCTCGCTTGCCGGATTGAAATCGCCGGAGCCCTGACCACTCCAATTCACGCCAATGAAGTCGCCCTGCCAGACGGCCGAGAGCGTTCCGGTTTCGGCGTTGAAGGCGTAGCTGAGCTTTTCCGGCAAGCCGACCGCGATGCCTCGAAAGCCAGCGACTCGACTACGTCCGCGATGCGTTTTGGCCTGATCATCGACTGTCAATTTTGTGCTCACGCTCTTGATGCCAGACGGATCGGCGGCGGACGTGCCGAGCGAGAGGTAGTACCAGATGGCTTCGATCTGCATGTCGGTGTTGCCGTCGAGGATCGTCTTATGCGCGGCGATGCCACTGGGCCACGCGGTCGGCATGACGGTTCGCGGACGGAACGCGCCGGGGTTTCGCACGTAGCTGTTGAACCAGACCGGCTGAAGTCGCGGATAACTCGTCAGCAGGTCGATGCCCTGATTCGTATGCGCCGCTTTGCCATTGAAGTTGTGACAGGCGATGCAGTTCACGCCCTTGTCGCCGAGCAGTTCGCGACCCGCCGCACGGAGCAGCTTCTCCCGTTGTCGCTCGCTCTCGGTGCGACTCTCCGGATTCGGAATCTTCATCTGCGGGCCGTTCAGAACATCAAGCCGAGTGAAGACGGCTGGCAGATGCTGAAGATTGGCCGAGCCGTACTGCGGCATCCGAGTCGCCATGTAGTGGCGCACGCTTTCACCATCGAACAGGACCTTCTTCATCCACGCAGGTTGTAATTTTGCTCCCACCAACGTGAGCGGTGGCGGGATTCGACCGTCATCACCGAGCTTCAGTTCGCTCCCCGCAAAGAACGGGTTGTGTGCGTCATGCACGCCGCCAAAGTCGTCGCGGACGTGACAGGCGACGCAGTGAAATGCAGTCAGCGTTTTCGCCACCACAACTTTGTCCGAGTCGGCAGTCGGCTCTCCTCGAAGCGCCGCGACAATCGCCTTGACCTGAGCCTCTTCGAGGTAGAAGCGAGGACTGCGACCACTCGTCTTCGACAAACAACCGCGAGTCAGATCCGCAGTTCTCAACGAACCAACCGCTGGAGCCGCCGCGATGCCGGGGAGTGAGTGACACGCCGCGCAGTTCAATTCCTGAAAGTGCTTTCGACCTTTCGCCACGAGCGTCGCCTCGGGAACCAATGCTTTTCCCGGCGGTGCCTGCTCTTCCATCAGATAACTGGCAATCGCGAGTGACTCGGCGGGAGTCAGCTTCATGTCCGGCATTCGCCCCGAGCTTCTGACTCGAAGCGGCTGAAACAGGAACTCGCTGAGCGACTTCACGCTGTACTTCGATCCGACATGCCCCAGCGTCACGGCCAGCGGCTTGACGGCCTTCTTCGCGGCGAGTGCCTTGTCCTCTTCGTCGTCCTCCTCGTCGTTGCGTTTCGGTTTTTGAAGTGAGCCGTCGAGTGCTTCTTTCGGACCATGACACGCCACGCAGCCGACCGAATGAAACAGCGCCTTGCCTTGCTGCCGATCGACTTGCTGCGGTGCGTCCTTCTGGAAGACGGCCTTCGACTGCGAAACCAAGAAGTGGGTCAACGCCTCAGCGATCCGATCTCGTTCCGCTTCTGGTTGCGACGACGCCAACACGTCCGGCATCGTTGTTCCCGGATGAGCCAACAACGGCGACGCGAGATATCGCCGCAGGTATTCCGGTGAGACACGTGCCCCAACGTCGCTCAAATCCGGTGCTATCTTGTCTGGCACGGAACCTCGCTCGACGCCCCCATGACACGCCGCACAACGTAGCTCAGAGATCAACAAACTCCCCGCCTGAGCCTGAGTCAGCGGATGATGTCCGGGCAGTGCCGGATCACCGAGTTCTGCCGAGGCCGTGCCAACCAGCAGAGCCGAAATCAGTTTCGCCAAAATCATCCGGCCTGCTCTGCGGACCGTGAAAACACGTCTGCCCAATTCAACCGCCAGTCGAAGGTTTCTCATCGTGATCCTCGCAACGGACTTGCCCACGGGTTTCTATTTGAGCCGGATGAGTACCGGAGCATCCGTCATCGCCTCGATGGCGCGGATCGTCTCACGGACAGACTTGGCCTTCATGCGCATCAGCTCTGGCGGGAAGTTCTTTTCGTCCTTTTCAAAGTAGTCGGCGATCCTTGTCAGTTCTGGAATGACCGTCTTCGCATGAGCCCCGTAGCTCAATAGGACCGTCATCAATTCTGGGGTCCGCGTCTGGCTATTCCAGGGATTCTGATCTCGCGTGTACTTCACACAGGCGCTGATGCCTTCTTCGATCCGATGCTTCGCCAGCAGGCGAAGTCCCTCCACACGGATCGAATCGGCAAACATCTCTCCGCTGGGGGCTGGTTCGATGACCGCCTGATGGATCGCGGGGAGCAAGGGTTTGATCTTCTCGGAGGAGAGATTCCGATAGACGGAGCCGATGCTGCTCCGGGCGCGGCCGTCCTGATTCGTAAGCCCGGCCCGAACGGCCTTGTAGAGTGCCTCGGTATCAACTCCATCCAGCGATCGGGCCAGCATCCCGTCATGGTTATCAAACAGGGCGAAGGTGAGATACCGCTGCTGCATGCCGCGCGGATCCTTTTCCTTATCGACCTGAGCCAGCAGTTCCAGAATGACTGGCACCGTCTGCATGGCTGGTTTGCCGATCCTGGCGAGGGCCTCGGCTGCCTTGATGCGCAACCAGAGATCCTTGTCCGCCAAGAGTGTCCGCAGTGATTCGACGGCCGGTGCTCCACGTCCGCGCAGGACGATCAGTGCCTGACAGGCACCGTAGCGGGATTCGAGGCGAGGAGACTCAAGCATCTTGAGCAGGGCTGGAATTGGAACCTCGTTGCGGCGACCCAGTACCATCGCGGACCGCTCGCGGACCACTGGCGACCAACTGGCAAGGCCTTCCAGAAGCTGGTCTGTGCTGAGTTTGCCATAGGCGCTGTTGCGGTCCTTGTTGCTCCAGCCACGGCCATCATTGATGAGTGCTTGTGCTGCTGCGGCATCGAGCTGCGGGGCGATACCCGGCCGTTTGCCCGTTAGATAAATCTTCTTCAGCGGCATCGCATAGGCCAGCAGATAGCTGCCGGTGCAGTCCCAGCCTGCGTAGCTGTCGTGCCCATTCTCCGGAGGGCCTTGGTGAAGAAAGGTGCCGTCCCAGAGCCGAGCAAGGTCGAAATACCAGGCACCAAATTCGTTCATCCACGCCCCGGTCGCATGGGGGCCGGACTGAGCGACTCCTGGCATTGACCACAGGATGTTGAAGAAATTGCCGGTGTGGCCAGTGTCTCGCTCGGCTCCGTGAGAGGCAACGCTCATGCGCGAAAAGAACTCCGCGCCTTTCGCTTCGCCGAGCAGGTTGAACAAGACGGCGGCCATGCCGCACTTGCCGTTGTCGTCGTGGGTCTCAATCCACGGGTGATGATCGCCGTAGGGAATCGCTCCCTTGCCAATGTAGAACCGCAACAAGCGGGCACTGAGTTCAATCGCGCGGGAGACTTCCGGGTCTTTCACTCCGGCCTCTCGGGCCATGACCAGCGAAATCGTCAGCGGCACTCCGGGTGAGTTCATCATCCCGTAGCCGCCGAGTCTGCCATCAGGCACAGCGAAGCCATGCCCCCACGAGCCCACCGCACTCTGTCCTTTGGCGGCTTCCAGCGCGAGTCGCCGCAGGCCCGGCATGACCGACTGGTCGTCGGTCGCCATCACATATTCGGAGAGCAGCATGATGCAGTAGCTGTAATGCCAAGTTTGCATGTGCCTCGAAGAGAAGTCCGCTGCCCACTGGGCTTCTTTCTTGACCAGCGGGAGGTATTCGGGATTGCCGCTCGCCAACAAAGCGAGCGCATTGAGGGACCGAGTGATCGGATCCTGTGGAGGACTTTTGTTAGAGGATGGGTCAGCCAGACGGATCGCAATCGCCTTGCACCCTTGCTCCAGAATGCGCTTCGACTTTGGGCAGTCATACGGCGCAGTGACGCTGTAGCTTCCAAGCACTGGGAGCTTCAGGACGACTTCGTCCGTCTTGCCCTCTCGCCAGCGGGTCAGTGTGAGTTTTCCTTCACCGGCTTCCGATTCGGCAGCAGTGACTGCCTTACCCAGTTCCGTTCGCGGGTCGTAGGAAAATGGCTTACCGCCGACACCAAGGATGACGTCGCCAACCTTGAACACGCCATCGGCGGGAGAACCCTTCACCACGTTGGTTATGGCAACTTGGCGAGCATCGGTGGTCACCATCTTGTCGCAAAAGATCCAGCCGCGCAGCCCCGTGGGACCGAGGTTCCAATCGTGCTTTGCGCCGGCAGGGATACTCTGGCCTTTGGTGAAGTCCGGAACGGTCAACCCGCCATTCGGAGCGGCCGGAGCGGGAGTCGCCAAAGCCGCCGCGATGATGAGACTGGCGACAATGGTGATTCGCTTCATGTTGGTTCGCATCCCCAAAGTGGTCTCGTTCTTCTCATGAGTCATGCTGTTCACCATCACGCTTTCTCCTTGCCCGGCCAGTTGCTCCACCACTGCTGGAAGAGTTTCAGTTGTGCTTCGGCAAAGTGCTGTTGGCTGGGTGAGAGTCGGTCGGATTCGTTGAAGTGCAGTTCGTAGTCGGCCTCGCCGAGCAGCACGAGCAGATGCTTGTAGTACAGCACTAGATCCGGCCCTTCGTCGAAACGGGACAGCTCGGTGAGGGCGTCTTCCAGTTCCCTGGCCAGTCGGCGGGCTTCGACGTCACCGGCGGCAGCTCGTTTGCAAAGCGCGATCAAGTGCAGCACTTCACGCGGTAGGCAATTCCCGATGCCGGTGATCGCACCCACCGCGCCGCAGCGAATGAAGCCATGACACACTTGCGTATCAACACCGACCATCAGCAGGACGTTGCTGTCGGCATGAGTGATGTGCTCGGCGGCGTAGCTCAAAGAGTCTGCACCGCCGAATTCCTTAAAGCCGACGAGATTTGAAAACTCGCGCCGCAGATCGTTGAACAGGTCGGCTTTGGTCTCGAACCCATAGTAGGGACTGTTGTAAATCACGGAGGGCAGATCGGGTGCCGCACGGAGCACTCCCGCGAAGTGCGCTCGCTGGGCCGCTGGAGAAGTTCCACGTGACATGAGTCGGGGAATGACCATCAACCCCTTGGCTCCCACTCGCTGCGCATGAGCCGCATGTGCGGCGGCTCGCGCGGGATTCTGAGCACCCGTGCCGACGATGACTGGAACTCCGGATTCCGTCAGTCGGCGGACACCTTCCTGTCGTTGCTCATCCGTCAGCAGCGGCCAGTCTCCCATCGAGCCGCAGTACACGACGCCGTTCATCCCAGCCGCCATCAGGGCCTGAGCCTTCTTCACGAGGGCCGGATAATTCGGCGTGCGATCAGCCAGGCAAGGCGTCATCAGTGCCGGGACACAGCCTTGGAAAATGTTTGAGTTCATCGCGTTTCCTCGCCAAAAGGTGATTGTTCCAGGGCTACTTAGGTCCGAGTGGAAGGTGCTCAATCAAGTAACGAGTCATCAACAGGCGCAGGTGGACTGCGGTCCCTTTTCCTTCCCGCAGGCCGTGGTCGCGATTGGGGTAGGCCATGTAGTCGAAGCGCTTGCCCAACTCGATGAGTCGATCGACAAGACCTTCGGTGATTTGAAGATGTGTGTTGGTTTCTCCGGTGCCATGCACGATCAGCAGATCTCCCCGCAAGCCCTCTGCGAAATTGATCGCCGCCGCACGGCGGTAGCCTTCCGGGTTCACATCGGGAGTGCGCATGAAGATCTCTTGAAACCAGGCGTTGTAGAGATCCGGCTGCGGTTTCGGGGCCACCGCGATGCCGACGTGGTACACGTCGGGCTTGCGGAACATCGCGTTCAACGTGTTCGAGCCGCCGCCGCTCCAGCCCCAAATTCCTACTCGCGACAAGTCCACAAACGATCGCGTGCCGCCGAGTTCCTTCACGCCAGCAGCCTGCTCTTCGGTCGAGAGTGGGCCGAGACTTCCATAGACCGCTCTTCGCCATGCGGCTCCTTTCGGGGCGGGTGTCCCACGGCCATCCATCGAGACCACCAGATATCCGAAGTCGGCAATCATTCGATGAAACATCGAGTGATTCTGGCCGCCAGTCCAATCGTCAAGGACCGTCTGACCGTGCGGCTCGCCGTAGATAAAGACGAAGACCGGGTACTTCTTCGTCGCGTCGAAGTCGCGCGGCTTGATCATCCACGCATCCATCACGACGCCGTTTCCGATGTCGAGCTTCAAGAACTCGGTGGGCCGAGTAATCAATGGGCTGACTCGACGGCGGCACTCGGAATTGTCCTCCAGGACTCGCACCGAGCGATGTTCAGGAAGCTCCACCAAGTCGATCACGGGCGGCGAGTCGAACGTCGAATAGGTATGGAACGCCCACTTGCGATCGGGCGAGAAGTCGTATCGGTGAGTGCCCGGCTGGTCCGCAGGAGTCACTCGCTCAGCATCGCCCGTTCCATCCAGTCGAATGCGATAGAGGTAGCGCTGAGTAGCGTTCTCCGGCGACGCGAGAAAGTAGAACCAGTCGCCGCTCGCATCGACCGGCCCGCGGCCGATGATGTCGCTGGCGTGCTTAGTCAGCAGCTTCTGATTCTTGCCATCTCGCGAAATCAGGTAGGCGTGTCGCCAACCATCACGCTCGCTGAGTAACACAAACGCCTTGCCATCCTGAATCCATTCGAGGCCAGCGTTGGCGGAATAACTGGCATCGACCCAGGCAGGATCCGATTCCTCATACGCCTTCGTCGTTGTGCCGGTCTTTATGTTCGCGAGTAGAAAGGTCCGCGAGTCGCGCGAGCGACTTAGCATCTCGACGAGTAGTTCTTCCGAGTTGCCCGCCCAACTGATGTCGCTGATGTAGAACGTGCCCGGATCGGCTGGCAGGTTCACCCAGCGAGTCTCTCCGCCGTCCGCATTGACGACCCCCACTCGCAACGTCGGGATCGGCGTCCCGACGCGAGCAAACCGTTGGAGCGACACTTCCGGATAGGTCGGATCCGTCGGATGAACAACGGGGCGTTGGCGAACCTTTGAAGAATCGGATTGAAGGTAAGCAATCTGTCGCCCGTCAGGACTCCAGCTTGCCTGGACCAGCGATTGATCAGGACGCCAATTGCTCTGAACTCCATTTTCACGCACGCTCTGAGCTTCAGTCTGCGACAGGGATGTCGTTCGCTGACTGGACAGATCGAACACATAAAGATCCAGACCGCGCGCGAAGAGAAGTCGATCCCCTTTCGGAGAGAACGTGCTCTCCAACGACAACCGAGGGATCTCGGCTTTGATCGCTGTGAGGTCTCCGGATTTCGAATCGAACAACCAGTAACTCGTTTTCCCACTGGTGGAGACTCGCGCGTGCAACAAGAACTGGCTGGCGACGGGCGATTGAACGAATTCCTGAATCGCCAGTCGATCACGCGTGCCTGGCACAACGAGCTTGTCGGCGCCGATCAACGTGGACCGCTTACCACTCGCCACGTCGTACTGCACGAGTGCTGGATCGGCACCATCCTTCGATTTTTCAAGCACCAAGTAGCCGGAGCTGTCTCGCAGCCACCTTCCGGAAAACGTGGCAGGTGCAAACTCCCGCGTGTCATAGATCGCTTTCAACCGAGTCTCGGCCTCGCCCAGGATTCTTGCATGACTTGCCCGGTCGTCCGCAGCGACGAACGCGCTGGCGATGACCAGCCAGCAAGTCATAAACGCGGAGACTCGACTCATTGCTGTTTCTTTCGCTGATTGTTGAGGAATGGATTTCTGTTCGTGAGCGCCTTGCCGCTCACAACCGGGCGTGCCGTAATCACACAACCTCTACGACTCGTTTGCCGATCACTTCGCCACGCGGAGTGATGCCGAGTCCCGGTGACATGGATGCTTTCATGAATCCGTTTTCGCGCTGTGGAGCGCCGGCCGCCGTGCTGACGGTGACGTAGCTGTTGAAGTCGGTGCTGGTGAAGCGGAACTCTTCGGGCGTGCTGTGCGCCAGATGCGCGATCGCGGCCGTGGTGATGTCGCCGCCCCAACTGTCTTCCAGCGTCATCGCGATTCCCATCGAGGCGCACAGATCGCGAACCTGCTTCGTCTTCGTCAGGCCACCGAGTTTGCTGATCTTCAGATTCACAACGTCCATCGCGAGGTCGGCCTTGGCTCGCAGCAGCATGTCGAGACCATCGACATTCTCATCCAGGACGAAGGGATGATCCGTGTGCCGACGCACGGCCAGACATTCTTCGTAAGTCAGACACGGCTGCTCGATATAGACATCAACGTCTCGAACGGCGCGAACCACGCGCATCGCTTCGTGCTGCGTCCAGCCGGTGTTGGCGTCGGCGACGAGACGATCGGTCGGTTGCAGAATCTTGCGGACTTGGCGGATGCGTTCGATGTCCTGATCGGGATCGCCGCCGACCTTCAGTTGGAAGCGCGTGTAACCCTGCTTGCGATACTCGGCGACATTGCGAGCCATCTCATCAGGCGGCTGCTGCGAGATCGCTCGATACAGCCGCACGCTTTCACCAAACCGGCCTCCCATCAGCACACAAACCGGCAGCCCCGTGACTTTGCCGAGGATGTCCCAGCAGGCGATGTCGATTCCCGACTTCACATACGGATGCCCCTTGAGCGCCGCGTCCATTCGGTGGTTCAGCTTGGCAAGCTCGCGCGGATCAAAGCCGATCAGATGCGGGCCAAGTTCCCGCAGTCCGGCTCGCACACCTTCGGCATACGCCGGCAGATAGAACGGCCCCAGCGGACAGACCTCGCCGTATCCGACCAGCCCGCAGTCGGTCTCGACTCCGACGATCGTGCTATCGAACACCGACACCGACTTCCCGCCGGACCACTTGTACGAGCCTTCGACCAACGGAAGTTCGACGCGGTGTGCAAAGATGCGTGCGATCTTCATGGGACGCGTTCCTGCTTTGCGGATGAGGGATTTCAAGTCGCAATTGTAGTTTTAGCGACGGCCACTCTCTTGGCTTAGAATCGCATCGAGCCATGAATCCGCGCACAGAACATCCCGAACCTGCCATGTCTCCGTGCGTTTCGCACGTTGAGATCGCGTTGTTGGAAACGCTCTTCGACCGTTCGCCAAACCGGGCTTTATTTTCAAAAACATTGAATGAGAGACACTGCGTTGATTGGGTCGCTCGGCGCAGTAGCCGTTTCGATGACCGCTTGCTGGATGTCGTAGGCGAATGACACAACCTTCGCTCATCAACGACTCCCGGCACTGACCCTATCGTTCTGGCCGGGGCTGAAAACTCATCGTTCCGCTGCCGAAGCATAGGGAGTAGTCGTTCCCTCACTGCGTTCTACGAACTTGGTTTTCTTCCCGCGAGTCTCCTGGATCAGCGTCGTGAACGGATGGCCGCTGTAGCAGACTTCGCTGAAGAACGTGAAGATGGACGAGTTGTCGTTAACGAACATCGGGGCGAGCTTTCCGGCTGTCGTGGTGTAGCTGAAGCCGCCCAGGATTTCGCTGCGACCGCCACCATGCGTGTGGAGTAGCGTGCCGCCGCGTTCGGTCTTGTAGCCGAGCACCCATAGGTCGCTGTGATCGTTCACAACATGCGTCCCTTCGTTTTCGACGTTGAGTTGTCGTGCCCAGACTTTTTGATTCTTGAGTTTCAGGTCGTGCGTCACGAAGTCCTCGAAGAAGAGTTCGCCCCCTTCGGCTTTGCGAGTCATAGTCAGGTCACAGTCCGAGACGCTACGGAACAAGACTGTCCGTTTCGTGTCGATCTCGACGCCACCGTGGATGTACGCGAAGTGTTCAAGAGAAACGACGGGAGATGCTCCGTCACCGATGCGGAAGTCTGGTTTCACGTTGCCCAAGTAGTCGATCATGCCGCCGACGCCGACGACCCGGCGCACCTTGCGACGAATCACCACGGTGGTCTTCAGCGCGTACGAACCGGGCAGAAAGACTGTGGTAGCTCCGGAGTCCATCGCTTTTTGAATCGCAGCAGACGAATCGTGCTGGCCGGTGGGATCTGCGCCGAAGTTGTCCGCGTTGGCCCACGTCTGCGGGTCATCGACGGGAACCTCGGGAGGCTCTTTGATCATCAACCGTATGGATCCCGATCTCGAAGGAAAGGGACTGGTCGCTGCGTGCGAGCAGTACTCGGCAACATTCGGCCCTTCGCTGCCGGGCTTGTCTGCGCCGGCAATGCGGAACGCCGCCGCCGAATCGGGCGTGGCGACATCGCCGACCGCGCGGCCGTAGCCGCTCGTCCGGATGTCGCGCAGAAAGATGCGTCCGCCGTTGAAGTTCACAATGGCGGGCATCTTCGCAGCGGCATCCTTACCATGCAGCTCTGCGTCGATCAGGCAGAGCGTGCCGTAGCTTTGGATCGCGGGGACGGCACTCTCGCTGACGAGTCCTCGAATGCTGATCGCCTGACCTTCGTTCGTGAATCCAAATTGAGTCTGTCCGCGCAGCGTGATGTGCTCGAAAGTCTGCCCGTTCACCGCTCGCGCCGTGCTGATGCCGCGTTGAAAGCCGCTAACCTCGCAGTTCCGCACGAGCAACGGACCATTCATGTCGCGATGACCGAGATCAAGTCCGACGAGCCCGCTTCCCTCGCCAGCGATGATACGACAGTTGCGCACGGCTCCGGAATTGTTTGAGTAGAACTGCAAGCCGATCGCACCGGGATTGTTGCTACCAACATCGAACGTCACGTCCTGTATGTAATTGTGAAACCAGTCCGCCGAGCCAAACCCACCGCACCACATGATACTCGCGGGCTGTTTCAGATCGGTGAATGTTGCGTCCTTCAGCCGAATGACGGTCTTCGTGACGTTCTGCCCCTGAATGAAATTCTTACCCCACGCATCGCGCCCCGCCGAGTTCTTCTTCGACCAGTTCAGTGTCTTGGAAATCAGATACGTCCCGTTCGGAAAATAGAGCAGCTTGTGTTGCCCCATCACATCGAAGAGCGCTCGTTGAAGTGCCTCGGTGTCATCGGTCTGGCCGTCTCCCCTCGCGTGATACGGAGCCTGCGTGACATCGACGACCGCCGGGCTCGCCGGGTACGAAATGTTGGACTTCTCATCGAAGGTCGCGCCAAACTCAGGCGCTTCCTTAGCGTGAGCAGCACTTGACCCAAGACAGGCCACTCCGAAAACAAGCCAGCGGAGAGAGCGCATCACAATCAAAGGACGGTTGCAGCCAAGCATCGTGATGTCTCGCGAACAGATGACGGGAAGTTTGAGAAACTTTGAGCCCCGGCCTATCAGGCTCCTGCGACACAATCGGCGTTTGCCAAAGCCTCAACAACGACGTACGACTCATGGCAACTCTCATTCTCCGCAAAGTCTCGCCGAACCCATCGGCGACAGGTTACAAGAGACTGCCGTGCGGCGGCAGGAATTTGGTGTCGCTGATTGCGAACGCCATGAAATTCGACGAATAGGTAGATCACTCGACAAGCCACACGCCCCACTCGGCCGGGTGTAATTCGGCTTCGCAGGGAGTGTCGCTGACGATGCTCGCGGCGGGACTGCTGTTGAAGAGGTAGGCTCGGCGTTCGGTGACGAGTCCCGCTTCGTTGCCCCACAGGATGCCGATGTCGCCGCGCAGTCGTAGGCCGCTGCCGAGATGTTTGAGTTCGATGTGGTCGCAACTCAGACGGGCTTCGACCACATAGCCTGTCTTCGTCGTCTGGAACGCGACTTGGGTATCGCCGACCGGCAGTACCGAAGCGAACGTATGCGACTTCACGGGGGACTCAAACTTGAGGGCTTCTTCAGGCTTCGCATCCGGCTTGACCGGACGATACGCCATGACGATCGGACCCTTTTCGCTCGGCGCGATCAGCATGCGGATGTCTCCGGCCACGGGTGAAGTGCGGTCAGGACGATCAGGGCCAAGGGAGAGATCAATCGCGTCGCCGGTTTTGAACGCGAACTTGGGATCAGTTCCAGCGTTCTTCCAAGGAGACGGGTCTTCGACCTCGGCGAGCAGCCACAGGTTCTCGAGTGTGTGAGCGATCGCGACCTTCGCAGCGACATCGTCGCCGACTTTGATCTGGTGACGAGCGATGTCTTTCCACTCAACAGGATCGCCATCGACTTTGAACGCAGGAAATCGGCCGCGCACGTTCGGGACGCGCAGCGGACTAGCCTGACGCGCCAGCGAAGGATCTGGTGGTGAATTCGGTGAGGTATCCGGCCCTCGCTCAGGCTTCGGATTGCTTTCCGTGAGAGTGACCGTGCCCGCATCGAACCGGCGAACCGATTCCAGTCCTTCGACGCGCACGACCTGGCAACCGTTGCGGCCGAACATGTAACGCACAACACCATCGTCCTGCCGAGCCATCATGCCACCAAACGGTTCGTCGTAGAGACTGATGTTGGTCCAATCGGCTCCGAAGTCTTCTTTGCCTCCCCAGCCTTGCGGGGATTCGCGGCTGTCCTTGAAGAGCGGGCTGACGAATAGACCGTCTTCGCTCCACAGGAACGACTGGCCTTTGTTGCCCTGCATGGCCACGACGTGCCCAACTTCGCTACGGGAGTCGATGATACCTGCGTAGTGCAGCTCGCCGACGCTGCGACCCGTCTGGCCGGGTTGGTGCAGCGTAGAACTCCACGAAGCATGCACGGCCGGCCAATTGCTGCGGTAGGTCCCCTTCGTCTGGCCGCTCCGGTCGGTGAAGAGGTGATGTCCCGCCTGATACACGCCCGCCTGCGGACTGTTGAACTTGCCCTGCAAACCCGTGACGAGATGCTGGCCCACGGGCAAGTAGTGTTGCGCGATCGGCAACCGATTGGCCGAGGCCACGTCGTACACCGGCACGCCTTGGGCCGTGAATCTTTGCGGCTTGAGCTCGATCCCCTCGACATACCAGATCAACTCGCCCGACGGTGGATAGCCGGTGCCGACATCGGCTCTGTAAGTAGATCCCGGCAGATGCTGGAACTCATCTGGTTGAGCCTTCGCGTCGGCGTTTAAGTCGGTCCATAAGAAGACTGCTTTAGGCTCGTCTTTCACTTTGGGGAACGCCTTGTTGTGCTCGTGCGAACCGATGGCCAAGATCGGTCGGTACGCGCCACGCTCGTCCGCCTGGAACAGAATCGGGAAGCCATTCGATTGCAGTAGATACTCGCGCATCGAACCGCTGATATCGCTGCGGAACAATCGCGCTGAACCAAACAGCGTCCAGGGAGCACCGGTCCAAATCCAGAACGGCGCGTCAGGCGGTTGAGCGACACTGGCATAACGCCACGGCCGATAGCCCGGCTTCTTTCCCGGGTCCAGCTTGTAGAGCACTCCGTAGCCGTATCCGAGTGTCGGGTCTTGCTCGTGCAGGCAGCAGGTGTTTGCCGAGTACCACGTGGTACCAACGAAATCCTTCTTGAACTGACTGTCTCGATCCCAAACCGCGATGCGGCGAATCAGACCGAAGCCGTCCGGTCGGTCCTGATCACCATTCTCCGCCACCCACAGCGATCCGTCATCATCGACCGAAATCGCTTCGACACAGTGCAGCGCCGCAGGATCGAACTCCAGCTGCTGGCCCTGACCGCCCTTCGTCCCGATCGCGCGAAGTAGTTTGCCGTCCGGTGCGAATACTTTCGTCTGATAGTCCGCGCCGCGGTCCATCACGAACAGGTTGCCGTCTTTGTCAGTCGCCAGCGCACCCGGCTTTTCCACTTCGGCAGGAGTCACTCGCTCCCACTGCGGATTCGCGTCGTGAGCCGGCACTCGGAATAAGCCTGCGACTGACGAGATCAACAACGCTCGTCCCGTCGCATCGAACGCCAAACCATTGCGGTTACCGGCGTGATCCATCGGCAACACGACTCGGTTTTCACCCGTGTTCTTGTCGAAGATGACGACGCGATCTTTCCAATTGGCGTCTTTCTCCTTGTGAACGAGCACCGCGGCCTTCTCGGCTCCGACGGCGATGGCCCAGACGTCCTCGTCAAACTTCAGCACTGGCTGCGGACCCTTCGCTGTCTGAAACGGAGCGTTGCCTCCGGTGTGATATTTGATCCGCTGGACGTCTTTGCCGCCGCCGAGCGCGATCCACAGCAGCCCGTCGCTCGCGGCCATTGCTTTCGGCCCGCTCCAACCGCGACCGAACGCATGAGTTTTCTTGTCGTCCGCACCGAGCACAAACCCCGGCGAACCACCCTCTGCCGTGTGTCCACCAAGTGCGACTCGCCACGCACCGTTATTGTGACCTCGCAGGCATGCGATGGCGTGAGGATACCCATGATCTCCCCCCCAGCCGCTGTTCTTATAGTGCTCCCAAGGCGGCGAGCCGGGATTGAGAAAGCTGTACTCGTAGATGCACTTCAAACCGCGATGCGAACAACCTCGAATGCGATACGTCCCGTCCGGCGCCGACCGGCCGTAATCGTCGAGGCCGTTCCACTCGATGCCGAGTACTTGCGGCTCGGTCGCATCTGCTTTTCCTCCGAGCTTCGCGATATCCACTGCATCAAGCAGGTTTCGCACGCGGACACCGTTCGCATCGTCCACCACCACAGTCACGAACCTGTGTCCTGCTGGAACCGTGATGCTGGTCGAGACCGGTCGCACCAGGCTCGCATCGACCGGCTGCCAACGAAACTTGTCCCACTCCCAATGCGCAATCTTTTGTTTATCTTTGAGTGCCGGTATCGGAGTCGGCTTTGCAGGATCGGCAACATTCTTCTTAGCCAACTGCTCCGAGTTTGCATCTGGCTGCGCGTCGTTGGCTGTTTTCTGTGTGGCGTCGTCTTGAGCAAAATCATGTGTTGCGTCCGCCGGAGCACCACCGACAACGGCCAGCCACCAGCGAGCAACGAGTCCGCGCAGCGGGGGCAGCACGGCTGCACTGGCCATGGTGGCGACGAGCAAGACGACTGCTGCTGCGATCACTCTTCGTAATCGTCGCGATCTTACGACTGGTGGCGTTCGTGCGGCAGTGCCCTGTGTCGGAGCAACTACTGAAGAGTCCTTCGCTGGCGCATCAAGTGGCGATGCACAGATTGGCGTTCCGCCGCGCGATTCTTCGACGAGTTGCTCCAGCAACACTTCCTGTTGAGCGTGTTCCCACATCGCACGCCGCGCGGCTGGCGAATCGACCAAACTTCTCGACAACTCGCGAGATTGTTCGTCGGTCAGTTCGCCATCGAAGTACTTCTCCATCAGTGCCTTGAGGTCCGTCATTCTTTTATTGCCTCCGTAGCGGTCATTTGCCGCTGCACGCAGCCCCACAAGACATCCTTCGCCCGCGACAACGCGACCTTCACCGAGCCGACTGTCCACGACATCCGCAACGCGACCTCTTCCAGACTCAGCCGCTCGGACGAGTACCGCAGTTGCACGACCTCGCGCGCTCGAGGAGCCAATTCGCCGAGACATTGCTCCAAGGCCTGACGTCGGGCATCCCACAAGTCATCCACTTCATGGGCCGATTGGGCGAGCATGTCCCAAGCGTCGTCGGTCAACTGGCCAGCAGCCGGGAATCGTCGCTGACGCTGCTCCAGCACTTTCAACCGAGCGATAGTTCGCACCCACGCGAGAAAGTCCGTCCCGCCCTGAAACTCAGCCGCCTTCGCGGTGACAATCAGGAACACTTTCTGCAACACGTCGTCGGCCGCAGCTCGATCCGGCAGTAAACCCAGAATGAACCCTCGCAGCCGATTCGTCTGCTGCAAGAACTGAGATTGAACATGGCGAAGATGTGCGTCTGGTTGCTCCATACAAACCAATGAGCCAACTCGCGGAAAAATTAGCAACTCATGCCGATGCCGCGTGAATAACGGCGCTTGCCAGGAGTGTGTCAAGGTAGGTTGAGAATCCTTCTCGACCCGTCTGCGAGATAAGGCGACTTACGTCACTCAAAGTAGCAAGCAATTCAGAGCCCGCTAACGGGCCCTTGACGATTTTTCATGCCGCTACTTGCCGACCTTGCTCCCGCTGCGGGTCGGGATGGAATCCCAACCTACGACGAATGGAGCAGTCTCCTAACGCCTCGGAACTTGCAGGCGTCCACCGGCTGATTTGATGAGAGCCAATGACCGCGTCGTGATGTCATTGGCGTTCTTGGTGATTCATCATGGTGAGCGTGGCTTCGGCGAATGCACGGCCCATGAGGGCGAAGGTCTTCGCGCAGCCGAGATAGTGGTAGCCGGCGTTCGAGGCTCCACGTTTCCAAAGCAATGCTTCTTCCGGCGAGATGAGTTTTGCCTCGAAGTTCCGCAGGTACTCGCGCTTCTGTTCGGCGGTCATCGAGCCGTCTGCATTCGGATGGTCTTTGTGCTTGGAGTCCAGGAAGTAGCTCATCTGGCGAACTTTGTCGTGCTTGTCGGCGATGGCTCCGAGTTCCTCGGACCAAAACGGCGCGGTCGGCACGGCGATCACATTGCCTTTGAATTCCGGCAGCAACGCTGGTGCTGCCATCGCCTTACGGAACTCGATGGTCTGCTCGTTCGACTTTGCTCCGCCGATTCCCAGGACGCCAATCACGAACGGCATCCGTGGGGCGTTCAAGTCTTTGCGTACATCGCGAATGAAGTGTGCCATCGCATCGCTGTAGGCGTCGTAGCCGCCGGGCTTGTGGCGATTTGGATAGACGCCGGAATCGACGAGGTCGTTCCAGCCTTGCAACCAGACGAACCCAGAGATTTCATAGCCGTGCTGTTCGTCATAAGCCGGGCACACACGTTTGATGTCCTTCAAGACATGCCCCACATGCTCGATCATCAACCGGTAGTAGTGACCAGTCTCCTTGGTCTTGTCCGCCTTGATGGCTTCGATGTCCTTGCCTTGCTTCTGAAAACTTGCGAGCTGCGTCTCGTTGAACGCATAAGGCCCGGCGCTGGGCGAGCGAAAATCGGTGTGCAGGCTCTTGCCGCCCCAGGCGGTCTTGATGATGAGGACGGGCTCGTCGAACGCGGCGTCCATCGTAATTCCGAACGTGAATTCAGGACCGATCTTGCCGCCATCTTTTTGGGGATCTCGACGGGAGCCATAACCCGCAGTCAGCTTGCCGTGTCCTTCGCCATTCTGATCTCCCGATCCGGTGAAGTACGAAATCCAAACGCCATCGCAGACGCGCGGCTGTCCATCCTCGCCGCGCATTTGCTTCAGCAGCGGAGCCGTTGCGGGATCGTCTCCGATGTAATCAAACGTCTCGACCTTCGCATGGCCCTCCATGTTGGATTGCCCGGCGAGAATAAAGACGCGCAGCGGCTTCGACTGTGCCGAAGCTTCAGTGGCTGAGAAGCAACAAGCGGTAACTAGTGCGAGAATCAGTTTCTGGAATTGCGGTGTAGACATGAATGGTTCTTTGTTTGCAGGTCGTGCGACCGTGGGGTCATCGCGCGGTTTGAGTAGTGATGGTCAGATCGTCGAGGTAAATCCAGTTTTCGGTCGCAATCTCCGGATGACGGTACATGCCAATCTTGAGAAAGTGCCGAAAATCATTGTGCATGTTGGGTCCGTCGATCTTGGCAGTTGGCTGACTCATGTCGTCGAGAAACAAAACGGCGCAGCCGTCTGCGCTCTGAGACCAGCGAATCTCAAAGGCAATGCTGTGCCATTGGTCCGGAGTGATGAAGAATGGACCACGCTTCTGTGATTGATCTGGCCCGTAAGCCATGCCGATCCCAAGTCGGCCATCCAACTCGCCAATGCTGAGCAACACGGGTGGACTGTTCGAGGGAAAGCCATCCCAACTCTCGCCGCGATCACGGTTCGGTTGATCGTGCCATTGGCCGATGATCCACCAGCGATTCTGCGGCGCATCGGATTGAAATCCCTTGGGCACCATGAAGCGCCAAGCATAGCGCACCGTGTCGCCCGACTGGTATGGATAATCGACACTGATCTCCGCGCGGATGCCCTTGTTGATCTTCTTCTGACCGGCAAACAGATGCAGACCGAGGTACTGGTCCGCACCTGCCCCTTGAATCGCGATGTTCTCGATCGCGGGTGCTTCGACATGCGCGAACTCCAGCAAGCTCTCTGGCATGATGCAGCGGAGATAGCTGAGTTCCCGCTCTCGTCCATCGGGACCGGCAACCTGACTGCAAGACGGCAGGAACAAGACGAGGAGAAGCAACAAGAACTGTAAGGCTCGCTTCATGGCGCCGCCGGTTGAAGCTGGTGCGGTCGACTGCGACCGGAGATTTTGGATTGTTCAAGAAGTACTTTTAGTTCGGCCACAACGTCTGGCCGGGCGCCGTACAGGTTCGTCTTTTCGCCGGGATCGGTGGCGAGATTGTAAAGCTGGCCCGGCGCGTCGGGGGCCGTGTCTGGCAGATGGAATGGTTTGAGTCCGGCATGGTTGTCGTAGCGATTGCCACCAGAGCCGGTGTGGTCGATGTATTTCCAATCGCCGCGACGAATCGACAATGTGCGCGAGCCACCAAACGCTTGCTGCAAGAGATAGGGTCGGATGGGCGCGCGAGCATCTTCAAGTAATGCGGGGATTAGGCTAAAGCTGTCTTCGGCGGCGTTATCCGGCAGCTTCGCACCGATGATTGCCGCGGCCGTCGCCATCACATCGGTGAGGCTCGCGAGCTGCGAGCTGGTCGTGCCCGCTTTCACCTTCCCGGGCCAGCGGACGAGGAACGGCACGCGATGCCCACCTTCCCAGCTATCACGTTTGATCCCGCGCCAAGGGCGAGCTCCATCGTGGCCAAAGTCCGCACGCATGTGGATGACGCTGGTGGTTTCAGGCCCGTTGTCGCTGGAGAAAAGGACAATCGTGTTGTCGGCGACTCCGAGTTTCTCCAGGGTGGCCAGCAGTTCGCCGACGATCCAGTCGAGCTGATGGATGAAGTCACCATGCGGGCCGGCCTTCGTCTTCCCCTGAAACAGCGGCGCGGCGAACGACGGCAGATGCACGGCTTGCGCGGAGTGAAACAGGAAGAACGGCTTGTTCGGCGAGTGGCGAACGTGCTGCTCCAGAAACTCGCGGCTTTTGTTCAGAAAGACGAGGTCTACTTCCTCCATTGGAAAATCGGGCGCGATCAGCCCGTGACGACAATCGTTCGCATAGGGATGCTTCGGCAGCTTCGATTTATCAATGAGGTCCGTCGGCGGTACCGGCACGCGGTCATTCTCAATGAAGGCATACAGCCAGTCGGTCGTGGGGCAGCAGGCGGTCCCGAAGAAACGCTCAAATCCATGATCGACCGGCCCTCCATCGATACGTTGCGAGAAATCGACGCGCCGCACCGCCTCGACGCCATTACCGCGTACTGGCTGTCCGTCCTTATCGACGAATGTCATGCCGACATGCCACTTGCCAACGCAAGCCGTGGCATAGCCGCTCTCACGCAGCAAGCTCGGCAGTGTGAGTCGTCCCGGCGCGATCAGCGACGGCCCGCCGACACCCGTGAAGACCGTTCCACCATTCGGCACACGAAACGCCATCTGCCCCGTCATCAGGCTGTAGCGAGTCGGCGTGCACACCGTGCAAGGACTGTGAGCATCGGTGAATCGCATCCCTTCGCGTGCAAGCCGATCGAGATTTGGAGTCGCGACTTTCGACTGGTCGTTGTAGCAACGCACATCTCCGTACCCGAGATCGTCCGCGAGGATCAGCAGGATGTTGGGATGTTGTTGTTCGGCGGCCAGCGATTCGCGCAGCGACACAAAGACGCTGAGTAGGATCAGCGACATGCGTGCAAAATGGACAGCCGTGGCCTTCATAGTGATTCAATTTCCATCAGGGATTTCGGCATGTGCCATGCCCTGCTGATGAGGTCGCCGCTGTACGATCGGATTAAGTCCGAAGTCAGGGAACCGCGTCGCAGCCTGAACCGTCACGCTCGCAAGACCGACCGGAATGAAGAACGACGCGGTGATTGCGACCCGATGGAACATTACTTCGTCTCTTTCAACATCGAGGTCATGGATCGGCCCAACGCATGGCCGGTTTCGTAGTAGGTCTCGGCGTTGTGGTTGTAGTGGTAGCCCTGATTCACGGGCGAAACGTCGGCCTCGCGCCAGAAGTCGCGCGTATCGACGGCTTTCACGTTGCCTTTGAACTCGGGGTATTTTCCGTTGTCGCCATCGACGGCCAGTTGAGCTTCCGCGATCTGCAAACCGAATCCTTCGCGACCTGGATTGCCGCAGCCTGTGGCCAGCACGAACTTCGCGTTCGGTGAATCAAAATCTTTGCGCAGCAACTTGATGAGTCGCACAAGGTTTTGCTCGTAGCGACTCGCCAGCGCGGCGCTTTGGTCCTTGTGCCCCTGCCACCAGACGAAGCCCACGACCTCGTAGCCCTGACCTTTGTAGCCGGGGTAGTACTTGTCAAGGTTCTTCAGCACGGCTTTCGCATGTGCCGTATCGGCGTCGTACTGACGACCGGCATACCACGGCACAGGCTTCGGTTCAGTGCCCTTGTCCCAGAAGTTTGCGATGTCCTTGTAGCCCGCATAGATCTTGCCTTCGTGCTCGAACCGCTCACTGCCCGGCGGGAGCAAATCCCAACCGAGGCTGCGATTGCCGATGCATGCTTTGAGCAGCAGCACCGGCTCGTCGTGAAAGTGGCCCATCACATGCCCGAAGCCCAGTTCCGGACCGAACGACTTGTTCGGAGTCAGCCACTCATTGCGGACGTCGCCGAACTTCTCCATGTCTTTGTAGTCGACGCCCCGCTGATCCATCACATGGACGTAGCGCACATCCTGCCGCGTCGTCCAATTGCCCGAGTCATCAATGAGGTGCGGGTACTTGCTCTTCTCTTTGACCAAGAACTCAAGCGAGCCGCGCACCTCCTTGGGTCCCACCCTGCCAAAGCCGAGCATGTTCGACTGCCCCAGCATGACATAGACCTTCACCGGCTTGCTGTGATCGGCGGGCTTGCCATCCGGCCTCGGCAACTGTTGTGGCTTCAGGTCAGACTCCTCCACCGCCGCGACGTTGAGCGACTCGCCCCACAGCGTTTTCAGGAGTGCGAACATGTCGGGGTCGTGCTTCTCTAATTGTTCGCGAGTGAACGGGAAGAAATCGTTCGTCGAGAAGAACGCTTCGCTGCACTCGGCGAAGTACTCCATCGGACTCGTCATTGCGTAGGCGCGGACGTTGGCCGAGCGTCCGTCGCCGAAGCGTTGCTCGACCCGCTCGTAGAGGCCCTTCGCTTTGGCTTTCTCAAAAGCGGTTTTGATCTCTTCGTTCCCGAAACCTTTCGGGAGAACTCGGTCGTGATACGCGTGAGCGAGTTCGTGCAGTGTGAAATTGGGCATCCGCTTGGTCTCGCGTTCGAAATCTCGGATGTCCGTGAATTCGACCGCTTTTGCCATCGCCGGATCGCGTTTGTTGTCGCGCAACCAGCCGGCTCCGGGGTGATACTCCGCGCGCGGTTGCACCTTGGGATATTCGGGAGAGAACCAGAGCGGAACTTTCCGCAATTCCACGACGGCCGAGGCGGGAACCACGCGTACAATCTCTTGAAGCTGTAGCGTCAGCAGTTCCACGGCCCGTTCTGTGGCGGCCTTATCCTGTTCCAACAACTGATCGTTGATGAGCAGCGTCCAACCTTCCACCGTTCTCATCTGGCGGCCCAGCGCTTGGGGTGGTTCAGCGGAACCAGCCAGATTCGCGACCACGAGAAAGGCCAGACAGATCAAGGCAACGCAGGGCTTCATGGGATTTCTTCGGTAGAATGGTCGGCCTGTTGAAAAATGGGATAGGCTGACAGCCAATCATGTGCTCCCCGGCAGAACCCCAGCCTGGAAGCCTATGCCATGACTTACGTTTATAACTTTCAAGGCCGCCGCTCTCTTGGCTCAGAAGCGCATCGAACCGTGAATCCGCGCACAGAACATCACGACTCCGCCATGCCGCCACACGTTCCGCAGGTTGAGGTCGCGTTGTTGGAGCGGCTCTTCGACCGTTCGCCGGACGTAGCCTTTTTCGTCAAAGACGCGGCGGGGCGATACGTTGCCGTAAACGATTCCCTGGTCGAGCGGCATGGCTTGAAAAGCAAGTCGCAAGTCATCGGCAAGTGCCCGCGCGACATTTGCCCAGGCGATTTTGGCCGGATTCCCACCGAGCAGGACGAGAAAGTTCTGCGCACCGGACGTCCGCTAGTAGACCATCTCGAAATGCAATGGCATCGACCGCACGACCCGGTCTGGTGTCTGACAACGAAGCTACCGATGCTTGATTGCAACGGGGCCATCGTGGGCCTGATTGGCTTCTCGCGCGATGTCCGCGTGCCCGTCGAGCCTTACGAAATTCCCAAGGACTTCGCGCGTGCCCTCGAAGAGTTCGAGCACAGCCTGTCGTCGGAAGTGACTCCGGCCTGGCTCGCACGCCGCTCGAAACTTTCATCTCAACGACTAGCTCGCTTAATTAAGCGGCTCTTCGGTCTGACGCCGAGCCAGTTCATCACGAAGTCGCGAATCGCCGCGGCATCACGGATGTTAGGCGATCCCAAACGAACCGTGGCCGAGATCGCTCATTCCTGCGGCTTCTACGACCACAGCGCCTTCACTCGCGCGTTCCGCTCCGCCACGGGCATGACACCCTCCGAGTTTCGCATGCAACAGTAAGGCGATCCCCAAGGCTCATCGCCGAATTGAATTGACGACTTACGGTGGCATGAAGCGATGACCTCCTTGTTCATCATCACTTGAAACAGTCGTTAGTTCTGAGTGTCAGGTGGATAAGTCCCTGATTTGGCCACTTTGCTTCGCGACAGAGTAATAAAATCGGGGAGGTCGCGGAGCGACCTGAGATCGTCGTCTTTTTGCATGTGGTTGAAGTTGTCGAAGCCGGCGTCGACTGCGTCTTTCAGGCAGGCCAGAGCCAAGTCGATGAACATCTTGCGTTCGGCGAGTTCCGACTCGGTAGGTTGCGGATTGGTCTTTTCGCTCAGTGTCACACACAAGCCGTAGGCACAGGCGGCGCCGTAGAGTATCCCGGCTTTCTGTGAGTAAGCATTCCCGGCCTCCGCGGTAGCGGATAGCTCGCGGAGCTTTGCGCCCGCTTGAGCAACATCGGCCAGTTGACCGCGCTTAGAGAATTCCGCAGCTCGGTGGCTCAATAGAACCGGTAGTTCTTTGGCGTCCACAGTGAGGAGCGTTTGCCAGTCTCCAGTGGCCAGTGATGCGTTCTTGCAGAGTTGAATGCGGCCCTCCAAGAATGTCTTGAATTCTTTGGACGCAGCGACGTTTTGGCCATTGCCGATCATGCGGTCGAGCACCGTGACAGCGGCTTGGAAGCGTTTGCGGGCGGTGCCGAAGCGACCGGCTTCTACCTCGACTTCGCCGAGCTTGTGGTGGCTGAACATCAAGTCCTGTTGCTTCTCTGCACTATTGGGATCGGCTTCGGCCAGCACGCGACGGATTTCGAATCCGTGTTGAAACTGCGTGAGCGCGTCGTCCGTGCGACCGAGTTTCAACAACACGCCACCGAGTCGCTCGAACGAGATCGACAGATCGCGCTGGTTCTGGGCGTTGTTGGGATCGGCCTCGGCCAACATGCGACTAATCTTCAGATCGGCTTCAAACTGCGCAAGAGCGTCGTCCGTGCGACCGAGCGTCAGGAACACGTCGCCGAGTCTGTTGAAAGAGATCGACAGATCGCGCTGCTTCTGTGCGTCGTTGAGATCGGCTTCAGCCAGCACGCGGCGGATCTTCATTGCGTGTTGAAACTGCGTGAGGGCGTCGTCCGTACGACCGAGCTTCAGGAACACGTCGCCGATTCGCTCGAACGCGATCGACAGATTACGCTGGTTCTGGGAGTTGTTGGGATCAGCCTCGGCCAGCACGCGGCTGATCTTCAGTGCGTTTTGAAACTGGGCGAGGGCGTCGTCCGTAAGGCTGAGCTTCAGGAACAGGTCGCCGAGTCTGTTGAATGAGATCGACAGATCGCGTTGCTTCTGGAAGTCGTTGGGATCAGCCTCGGCCAGCACGCGACGGATCTTCATTGCGTGTTGAAATTGTGTAAGGGCGTCGTCCGTGCGACCGAGCTTCAAGAGCACGCCGCCGAGTTTGTTGAACGAGATCGATAGATCGCGCTGGTGTTGGGCGTCGTTGGGATCGGCCTCGGTGCGCTGCCGGGCAATTTCGTGAGCGCGGCGGTAAAGGCGTTCGGCAGCAACCACGGCGGATTGGGCGGCGGGGTCGAGTGATTGAACATCGGAATTGTCATCGCGAACACGGCCGCTCTCGCGCGGAGGGTGAGGACGACTTTGGCCCAACTCCACGAACGTGTCGGCCAGATTAATCAGCGCGAACATCGTGTTGCGGTCAACGGCGGACTTCTGGGCGAACTGGGTCGAGACTTTGTCCAACTGCGGCAGCACACGCGTCATCAGCACGCGGCGCACTTCGGCTCCTCCGGCGACGTTGTCCAAGCTACTATTTACATCGAAAATGATGCCGCCGAGCGTACCCAGCGCGAGTTCACTCTGTTCTGCCGCCGCCTTCGAGTTGGTCTCGGCGAGTCGTTTCGCGGCAGTGGCGCTGGCTTCATTGTCGCGCGCGGTTTGCAACGCGGATTGCTCGTTCGCCAGAGCGGTGTTGAGCGCCAGATTTTTCTGGTCCAGCTCGGAGTTCTTGCCGCTGACAACAAAAAAACCGATCGACCAACCCACTGCCGCCATCAAGACTGCGGCGGAGAGCGAGGCTACCACCGCCGGATGCTGGCGGTTCCAACGACGGGCTCGGACAATCCACGGTTCGGGAAAGGCCATGACGGGTTTGTCCGCCAGCCAGGCTTCTAGATCCTGGGCCAATTCAGCCGCCGTCGCGTAGCGGTCCTTGATGGCTCGCGACATCGCCTTCTGACAGACCGCATTCAATGCTGCCGGCACGCGCTGGTTGAGCGATCTTGGACTAGGGACGTCACCAGCAATCACGCGTTTCAAGAGTTCCGCAATCGGAACACTCTTCAGCGGAGCTTGCCCGGTCAACACGTGATAAAGGGTGGCTCCCAACGAGTAGATATCACAGGCTGGGCCCAGTTGTTCGAGATGTCCTGCTGCTTGCTCGGGTGGCATGTACGCGGCAGTTCCCAACACTGCTCCGGCTAACGTCGGAGCGGACTGACTTCCTGAGGTCGGTACGATCGGCAACTCTCCATCAGTCGAGCGTGCAGCGGGTTCTGCTGCGCCTTGAGCCTTGGCCAAGCCCCAGTCAACGACCAGGGTCTCTCCATACTTTCCGAGCATGATGTTTCCCGGTTTCAAGTCGCGATGCAAAACCTTGCGAGCGTGCGCATAGGCGATGGCGTTACAGACATCGATCAAGCGCTTGATCAAATTGCGAAATAGGAGGTCTTGGTCATACGGCAGCGACGAGCCGGATTTGTGAAACGCCTCGGACGCTTCTTGCAGGCTGTCGCCCTTGATGAACCGCATGGCATAGAACGGTCGCCCGTCCGCAAAGTTACCGAGCCCATACACCGGCACGATGCCTGGATGCTCCAAGCTACCGGTAACTTCTGCCTCCACGACGAACCGCGAACGGGCATTCGCATCCCGTGCGTACTTGAGCTTGATCTCCTTAAACGCGACCTCACGATTCAGCTCATGGTCTTTCGCTACCGAGACGCGCCCCAACCCACCTTCGGCATGCGGTCTCAGGATGCGAAACCGTGTTGTGGGCTCCTCAGTCTGTTCAAGCGTTGCTTGAAAGTTGGTCTCTGCGTCCAAGTTCGGATCATGTTCGTCTGGTCCCAGCTCTCTTGCGAGACCGCTGCGATTCACCAGCGGCTGACCGAGCACTTTGACTGGCGCTTCAACGCCTGTCTCGGACTCTTGATTGCCGTAAGCCGATGAGCGAGTGCCAACCTCACGCACCGGCTCTGGCACAGCGAGCAAGCTGGCCTGTAAGTCGGGGTCATTCAGGTCCTTCAGCTTCGCACCGACGCCGTCATCAGAACTGAGCGCCGCGAGACTCTGTTCGGCACCGCCGTGCTTGCGAATGTGCGCGTCGACCAACGGTTCGAGCAATTGACGATCGGTAGCCGCCAGCGCGCCTCGTTCGACGAGCAATTCGCCCAGCAACTTCTGCTTGTTCAACAACCACGCCTGCATGGCATCCACGAGTGCGTCGCGGGTGATGAAATCCATCTGCAGCGCCAAGATGCCAAACAACAGATTTCGATCAGAGACACGTGCCACAGGTTTCTCCATCGAGCAGTCAGCAACGAACATCGGCGAGCCCGCAAATGGTACGAAACAAGACTCTCTCTCGCGACGTTGTTTGTTCAGACTTATCAGCACGCGATGGCAGGTACACCCAATCTGTGCGTCCTCGCGAGGTCCTTCGTGGATTACTACAACGCTCGACGGTCCCACATGGAACGTCAGCATTTACCGCCTGTTCGCGAAGCGCCGGAAGACGTGGCGAAGTTCAAGAGGGAGGCGGTCGAGATCAGGTCGTATGTGGGCGGGCTGGTGCCGTCTTTCGAGCGCAAGGCCGCTTGAAGTCTGACCTAGCAAGGAATGCACGGCCACACTCGATGCCAAGGGAGTGCGAACTAACAAGCTGCCAATCACGGCACCCAATCTGACCGGTAGATGCGAGCGTTTCCTCTTAACAATCAAGTACGAATGCCTGATGAAATTCATCATCTTCGGCAAGAGTCACCTCGACTATCTCGTGGCCGAATGGGTCGCCTATTACAACACACAATGCAGTCACGTGGCGCGAGGTCACCTGCCGCCTCTTCGTAATCGCGTTCCAAAAGCGGTCCGCAAGTTGTCGAGAAACAAAATCGAAGTCAGATCGCATGTCGGCGGATTGGTACAGTCGTTCGAGAAAAAAGCGGCCTGAGACAAAGTTCTGAACTCTAGAGTAGGAACCCTTCATGCATAGTCATCGAACCATGACCCGGCGAAGCTTTCTGGGTAAGACTGCTATGGGAGCCGCGGCCGCGCCGCTCATTCTCAGTTCCACCAGTCTTCATGGGCAGGAGAAGCCTGCTCCGAGTGAGCGGATCACGCTTGGTGTCATCGGCACCGGCAATCAGGGTTTCAATGATATGCGAGGTTTCCTCGGCGATCCGCGGGTGCAAATCGTTGCCGTGTGCGACGTCAACAAAGAGAGCGCCGGTTACTGGAACGGAAACATTGCTGGCCGCGAGCCGGGTCGCAAGCTGGTCGAGAACCACTACGCGGAGTCTAAGAAGTCAGGGACGTACAAGGGCTGCGACGCCTACGAGGACTTCCGCGATCTGCTTGGCCGCAAAGACATCGACGCCGTTTTGATTTGCACTCCCGACCATTGGCATGCAATCCCCACGATCATGGCGGCCAAGGCAGGCAAAGACATTTACTGCCAGAAGCCGCTGTCGCTGACGATCGCCGAAGGACGAGCCATGAGCGACGCCGTCAAGAAGTACGACCGCGTCTTTCAGACAGGCAGCCAACAACGCTCCGACCCGAAGTTCCGCTACGCCTGCGAACTGGTCCGCAATGGACGCATCGGGAAGTTGCACACCGTTCGCTGTGGGCTTCCGGGCGGCCAATCTGACTACGGGAAGACGGGTGATCGCAAGAAGCCCGAGCCGGTACCGGAAGGCTTCAACTACGACTTCTGGCTCGGACCAGCTCCCAAAGCCGAGTACGCACCGGCTCGTTGCCACGTCAACTTCCGCTGGATCTACGACTACTCTGGAGGCCAAGTCACTGACTGGGGTGGACACCATCCGGACTGTGCTCAGTGGGGCATGGGAACAGAGTTGACCGGCCCGACCGAAATTCGAGCCGCCAAGGGTGTCTTCCCGAAAGACGATCTTTGGGACACCGCCACCGAGTTCTACTTCGAGGCTCATTACGCCAACGGTCTGAAACTCATCATCTCCAACAAGGAGCGTGGAGGCGTGATTTGGGAAGGGACCGAAGGAACGGTGATGGCCAATCGCGGCTCCATCGACGCCAACCCCAAGAAGATTCTCGACTCCGAGATCGGCCCAAACGAGATCCATCTCTACGAGAGTAACAATCACTTCCGCAACTTCATTGACTGTGTCCTTTCAAGGAAGCCGACGGCAGCCCCGGTCGAGGTCGCCCATCGCTCAATCACCATTTGCCACCTCGGAAACATCGCCATGCGGCTCGGAAGAGAGTCGCTGAAGTGGGATCCTGACAAGGAACTCATCCTCGACGACGCCGAGGCCTCCAAGATACTCAGTCGAGAATACCGCGCACCGTGGAAGCTTGAGGTGTGACTGCGAGCAATCCGCGAGTGGCCCGGTTGGCTGTACTCGGCTTACCGGGGTCGCAACGCGACAGGAAGCTGAAATTGTAACTTCTTGTGGCCATGTCACCCCGGTAGCCCGCACGCGGGCAACCGGTGCCACCCAGCGCGGAGTTGATTTGGACCCGACGTAGATGACACCAGAAGAAGCAGAGCGCGTTCTAGTTCGATATGAATCGAATCTAAATGCGGACTTGTACAAGAGTCGCTGGGACGCCGAATATGCTTCGAAAGTCGTCCCGAATCTGATCAAGTGTCTTAAGGTTGACGACAAACTTGTGCTGTTGCGCGCACTCAGAGCACTCGACCTGATTGGACCCGAGGCACGCGAAGCGGGCATGCACGTGTTGCCGCTGCTTCGGCATAACGACGCACACGTGCAAATTAATGCGATATACGCGTTAACGGCCGTGTTCTACCGGGAGGGGCAACGGGCGCTTGATGCATTGGTGGAAGCAGCCAAGGATCCCGCCCTGCTGAAGGATGCGATGTATGGCCTGATCCGACTTGGGGAAGCGGCAAAACCGACCAAGGAAGTCTTTATCACTGCAAGCGGCCATAAGGACGGTCGGATCCGACGCCTGGCTTTGCGTGGTCTACGCGAAATTGGAGCTGAAGGACCGGACGTAAATGATACTGCGCTACGTGCCGCACACGACAAGAGTTTGCAGGTTAGGACTGCGGCCGCGAAACTTAGTCTCAAGCTCAACATTCAAGGAACGCACAAAAATAAGTGATTCGCAGGGTGGCTTTGATCGCCCATATTCGGGCTACCGGGGTGGTCCAGCCATGAGAGGTTGCTAGCATACCTTCTTGTCGCGTTGCGACCCCGGTAGGCTGAGTACAGCCAACCGGTGCCACCCGCGGCACGGACGCGAGTGACGAGTGCTTGATTGAAAGGCATGAGCGACTCCGCGGGTGGCCCAGACAACTCGTTGAGTGCGTGTCGCGGGTTTCGTCAATTCTTACTTCGTGGACTTCAGAAAATGCAGGCTGAGTGGTCGCTGGTTTGCCTGGCTCATAACCTGCTGAAACTCTTCCGCGCCCAACCAGCCTGAGCAAAGGCTCGTCGAGCCATCTTTTCGAATCGCAGGAGCGTATTCGGAAACGCTCCCAGAACTGTTTAACGTCTCGCTGATTCTGTGGGAACGTGCGCGACGCAGCCACGCCTTTTGTGCATTGTCCTCGGCGCTTCCAGGCTTCGGATCGAAGGTCATTGTCTGGAAGAAATAATGGTTGGACGCGTCCGCACCGTTGTGGCCACGGCGACGCCCTTGCGATTTGTTTTTATCAGTTCTGCGAGAGGTTCTTTTTCGGATGTCTCCCTTGACCGCGCTTGTGTTGTTTCCTGCTGCTGCGGCGGTGCTGTTTCCTCTCGCGGCCATGGCGTTCAAGCGGTCTAGCCAGTTTGGAGTCGACTCTTGGCAGACCGCCTTTGTGGCCAACATGGTCGGCGCGGTCTTGTACTCGTTCTTGTGGGTGCTCGGTGGTCCGCCGATTCGAGTCGATGTTTGGTGGCAGCCCATGCTCATCGCGGTCTGTCTCTTTGGAGGCATGACGACTCAGTTCATCGCGTTCAATCGCGGTGAGGTCTCGGTCGCGGTACCCGTGATGGGCATGAAGATTCTCGTCGTAGCTTTTCTCACACCATTGTTGGTCGGTGAAGAAGTGCGGCCCTTTTTGTGGCTCTCGGCCTTGCTCTCCGTAATCGGAGTTACATTCCTCAATTGGCGCAGCTCAAGCCGCGGTCAGCGGAGCGTCTCGATCGCGATCACTGCCGGTTGCGCGGCCGCAGTGTGCTTCGGTACGTTCGACATTCTCGTGCAAAAGTGGGGACGAGAATGGGGAGCAGGACGGTTGCTGCCGTTTGTGTTCTGGATCAACGGAGTGCTGTCTTTCGTCTGCATCAAAGGCTTCAAGGCTCCGTTGTCGTCAATCCCACGTGCCGGTTGGAAATGGCTGCTGTTGGGATCATCGCTTGTCAGTTTGCAAAGCATCCTCTTCATCGGCTGTCTCGCGACTTACGGGCAAGCAACGCGAGCCAACATCACATATTCCGCCCGAGGTCTGATTAGCGTGTTTCTTGTTTGGACGATTGGGCATCACTTCGGAAACGCGGAAGGATCGCTTGGAGCCCGCGTGTTGCTTTTCCGCTACGTCGGAGCCGCCTGCATGTTCGCAGCAATCGTGATGGCCGTCTGGCGCGGGTAGTGCTGAGATCCCTCTGAGAATGTCCAACTCGAACGGAACCGTGGATGTGGAGGGTGAGTCTCAGCCTACTGCACGACCCTTTGATTAGAGTGGACCTTCTCTCGATGAATTCGCATGAGATAAATCTGCGTCTGCCCATTCTGGGCGGAGCTACCCGTAGTCTTTACGGGTGGAGTTGAGGAACTGATCACGCTCGTCTCGCCCGCGACCTTCTACCGCTGGTGTCGAGACGAGCAGACGACCAAGACGAAGAAGAATCCGAGGGCAGGTCAGCGGAAGCCGCGTGAGGTCAGGGAGTTCGTGGTTGAGGTCGCGCGCCACCGGGAGTGATGCTGCTTGAAGCGACGAAACTAGATGAACTGGGAACTTGTCTTAACTGGATCGGGAAAGGCTGTTCTTGCTCTCGATCATGCAGCGATCGGGGATGCCACCAGTATGTCTCGACTGCCAAAGCCCCGGCTCCGGTCATCGCCGCAGAATCGCTTCGCTGCTCTAAGCGGTGTTCGTGGGGTTGGCATTTCAATTCGTCCACAACATCCGACAAGATGCAGGCTAGCAAGTTTCTGAGCTTCTTTTGGCGGTGGTGAAGAGGATGTCTTCCGACCATGTACACGACCTCGGTCAGTTTGCTGCAACGGTTACGCGAAGGAGACTCCGAGACGGCGTGGAAGCGGTTTGTGGCGATCTATACGCCATTGTTGTTGCATTGGGCTCGGCGGATGAAGTTGTCCGACGATGATGCGACGGACTTGGCTCAGGATGTGTTTTCGACGTTAGTCGTGCAGTTGCCGAAGTTTGCGTACGACGCCAATAAGTCGTTTCGTGGTTGGTTGCTGACAGTCACTAAGCACAAGTTGGCGGAGCGGTTGCGGCGAAAAAGGGTCCCGACCGAGGAGTCGCCGGAAGATATCGATTTCGCAACTCTGGACGGCGATCCGGCAATGCTGATTGGCGAATCGGAGTTCCGCGAGTACGTCGTGCGGCGCTGCGTGCAACTAATCTCGGAAGGGTTTGCTCCGACCAGTTGGCGGGCGTTCTGGCTGCTGGTCGTCGAGAAAAAAACGGCTCCTGAAGCAGCTCGCGAGACAGGGTTGAGTGTCACGGCGGTCTACTCTGCTAAGGTCCGAGTGCTTGAGCGGTTGCGCGAAGAACTGGCGGGGTTAATTGATGACGTGTGAGGGTTGAAAAATCTTCCAAAATGTCGCGGCAAGGTTCTGTAGATTCGCGCCTACATGCTTGAGGAAGATCATCCGTTGAGCGAGAGCGTTTCATGCCCGTAACCTCTGTCTGTCCAAATCGAACAGAATTAGCCGACGTGTTGGCGGGGCGAGCTGCTGGCTCGTCGGACGCTGTCTTACGGCATTTGGAGGAGTGCTCATCCTGCTCGTCGCTGGCAGAGAAGCTGCTGTTGCAAGATGACCTTACGAAACTGATTCAGTCGCCCAGTCGGGTGGCCGACGTCAGCGACACGCCTCAAGTTCGCGAGGTGATGCGGCGATTAAAATCGCTGGTGACGACTCGGTCGCCGGAAGACACCGAGACTCCGGCTTTCGGACTGCCCACGCTGAAGTTCGGGAATGAATCAACTCACACTGTTCAAGAGGATGAGACCAAACGGCTGACGCCCGCGGAGGCAGCGGATGAATTGGGACGGCTGGGGCATTATCGCGTTTTGAAGCTCCTCGGATGCGGCGGCATGGGAGCGGTGTTTCTAGCGGAGGACACGCGGCTGCAACGTCGAGTCGCACTGAAAGTGCTGCGCGACAAGCGATGCCTGGACGACCTGCATCGCGAGCGCTTCCTGCGAGAAGCTCGTCTGGCGGCTGCGGTGCGGCACGAAAACGTCGTCACGGTTCACGACGTGGATGTGGTGAGCGGACCGCGGGGAGAGGTGCCGTACCTGGCGATGGAATTCCTGGACGGCGAATCGCTGGAGCAAGCTCTGAGGCGTCGCGGATCACTGCGCCTGATCGAGGCGGTCGACGTTGCCGATAAAGTCGCATCAGCGCTAGCGGCGGCTCACGAACGTGGAATGATTCACCGCGACATCAAACCAGCCAACGTGTTTCTGGAGCAGCCATCTTCCATCAAGGTACTCGACTTTGGCTTGGCTTTGCCCATTAACCTCAGTGGTGATGGACGGCTGACGGATTCCGGGATGCTGGTGGGGACTCCGGCTTACATGTCGCCGGAGCAGGCCAATGGACGCCAGCTCGATACGCGGACGGACTTATTCAGCTTGGGATGCTTGTTGTATGAAAGCGTCACTGGGCGACGGCCGTTTCCAGGAGACACGGTCGCACAACAACTTGCTGCATTGCTGACGGTCACTCCGGTTTCCCTGCGAGAAGTGATGAGCGAGGCATCATCGAGCGCTTCACAGAGCGTCATCTCGTCGCTCGATGAACTGGTCATGCAGCTCTTGCAGCGTGACCCGCAGTTGCGTCCAAATTCGGCGAACGAGGTGCGCGGTCGGCTACAAGCCATCCGGAAACAGCTCGAAGCTTCGGCCTCAGACTCTTCCAGCCCCGCATCTCGGAATGTGAGCAATTACCAGCGTTCAAATGCGCTTCCCACAGCGAACCGCAGCAAGAATCCTTCGTCGCTCGCGCTTCTGGTTGGTGCCGTCGTTGTGCTGCTGATGGGAGTCATCATCACCATTGTCCGGAAGGATGGGTCGGCAACGAAGATCGACGCAGAGAACGTGAAGTCCGTGACGATTACCGGATTGGACGACAAGGCCGACGTAACAGTGACTCTCAAAGACAAGCCTGTTGAACCTTCCAATGCCGGTCAGTTCGATTCTGCCTGGCTGGAGCGAGTCAGCAAGCTCGACGGCAAGTCTCGGATTCAAGAGACGATCGTCGAACTGAAGCGGCGCAATCCGGGGATCGAATCCGGCATGGAGACAAGCATCGGCGAAGGAGGGCTCAACGTACTGGTCATTCTCTCGTCACATCTAGAAGACCTGTTTCCGCTGGAAGCTGTTCCTGAATTGCGGCGCCTGATGGTGCGAGGTAACAGAGACTCGCAGCCTCGAGGACTGCGGGATATTTCCGTGTTGAGAAAACTCAAACAGCTTGAAACGCTGGAGTTGGAGTTCTGTCCGTTCATCCAAGACATGTCGCCGTTGAACGAGCTCACGCTGAAGCAGTTGAGCCTGTTTAAGTCGCCGTCGCCAGACATGAAGTGGCTCGCGAAACAGAAGTTGGATGTGCTGAATCTTGGCGGGCGAAAAGAGCCGATTGACTTGCACGCGGTCAAACAAAGCAGTGTCACCGACCTGGCCCTCAACGGCTCGTCGGTCAGTGACCTCTCTCCGCTTCAAGGGCTGTCTCTAGTGGTGTTACACGCTGGCAATACCCAGGTTCGAGACTTGTCGCCGTTGACTGGGATGCCGTTGAAGACACTCAGCGTAGCCAGCACCCAAGCCACAGACTTTTCAGCACTACGGAACCTTCCGTTGGAAGAGCTGACCTGCAACGAGCACATCTCCTTACAAACCTTGGATGACCTGGCATCGTTACGGAAACTGCGGATCTTGAATCATCGACCCGCTCCAGACGTGCTAAAGGAATGGCGTCGTAAGCTTGCAGACGCGGGCAACTAACTGCATCCACCAGCAGCATTGACCAGCCAGTTACGGCAGAGTCAAAGAATCTCAGAATCGCGAGACAAGATCGCGAGTTGACGCGCCTACCTGGAGATGAGCTCTCATTTTCGAGGGCTTCTCGGTCCTGGCTGTGAGGTGCGTCATGTTGCTTCGTCGCTGGTTGAAGTCGTTTTCGTCGAAGTTTGGGTCTGCTGTCTGTGGCTCAACGAGAAGTCGGAGACTAGCTCAACGGTCGATTCCGACGACGATCCTTTCGGTCTACGAGCAATTGGAGCCGCGCGTGCTGCTGACGAACTCCGCAGTGCTCAACACCGGCAACCTGACGATCACCGACAACGCGAACGTGACGGCCACCTTGACGATCAGCGTCAATGGATCCAACCTCGAGATCACGGACAGTGCCCAGGCGTTCGACTCCGCGCCTGCAGGAGCCACGCTGACCAACGGCGACAAAACGCTCTCGATCCCGCTCGCCTCGGTGACCGGAACGCTCACGATCAATGCCGGCGGTGGTGACGACGCGGTTAACATGTCAGCGCTCACATCGTTTCTCGCGGCACTTTCGATTAGCGGCGATTCGGGCAACGACACCGTGAACTTCAACGGCGATATCAATTTCGCGTCGGGGAAGAACCTTATTGTCGCCGCCGACTTGGTGACCACCACGGCTAGCACAGACCTCGTTCTGTTCGGCACGGGCGGTATTGCGGTCACGGCAGATAATGTCGCGTTGAATACGACTTCGACGTTGCAGTGTCTTGGCACCGGCAGCGTGAGCTTTGTAACTCAGACCGCGTCGAGATCGTTCCATATCGGCACAGAGAACATCAACTCACTGAGCCTGACTGATACGGAACTCGATCGCATCACGGCGCAGACGGTGCAAATCGGCAACAGCAGCAGCGGACCAATCAATGTCTTCGGAGCGATCACGCATGGGAACAACTTGTCGCTGACGACGGGCGCGGGTCTCATCACCACGGAGGCGATCACGATGGCGGCGAACCGGAATTTCTCCGCCAACACGACCGGCACGTCGGAGGGGATCACGCTCAATTCGGCGACCAGCGACATCGCCACCAGTGGCACGGGCGCGGTGTCGCTGACGTCCGCTCGGAACATTTTCCTCAACGAGGGGTCGAGCCTGACGACGGTCAACGGCGGAATCACTCTGAGTGCCAATCAACAGCCGATCGCGACCAGCGGCGAGTTTCGGGGCATTGATGTAATCCGCGCGACGATCACCACGCAGGGGACCGGCGCGGTGTCGCTGGCGGGGCGAGGAGGTGACACTCTCTCCGGCAAGATTGGAATTCTCGCGTCCTTCACTTCGCGCATCGAATCGACCAGCAGCGCCGTAAATGCCGGAACCATCACGCTGAATGGCACGGGCGGGCCTTCGACAAGCAACGACAATTTCGGCGTGTATGTGTCCGGCAGCAGGGCGATGATCACGTCGAATGGTGCGAACGTCTCCGTCACTGGAACCGGAGGCGGTGTCGGCGTTTCTCAAGTCAATGTCGGTGTTCGCGTCGAGCAGGGAGGCCAGATCACGGCGGGAGGCAACGGCAGCGTGACAGTCGTCGGCCAAGGGGGAAATCTGTCCGGAACGGGAGGCAACGGCAACTACGGAGTGTTCGTCAACCACACGAATTCCCGAATCACCTCGGGGGGCGGCAACGTCTCCGTGACCGGCACCGGGGGCGGAGCGGGAAGCTCGACCAACAATGACGGGATCGGAGTGGGGAACTCGGCGGCGATCAGTGCGGGCGGCAGCGGCTCGGTCACGGTCATCGGTCAAGGCGGCAATCTCACGGGAACAGGCGGGCAAAATGTTGGCGTCGCCGTAGTTCTCTCAGGCGCGACCATCACGTCGAGCGGTGGCAACGTCTCGGTCCAAGGGACGGGTGGCGGAGCGGCCAACACGACGGGCAATTTTGGGGTTCAACTGCAGGACGGAATCATCACTGCCGCGAGCAACGGCTCCGTGACCGTCATGGGACAAGCGGGCAGCCTCGATCCCGCAGGAACCGGCTTCGATAATAAGGGACTGTTCGTGAGCGGCTCGACAACGCGCATCCAGTCCAGCGGCGGCAACGTGCAGGTGACGGGAACCGGCGGCAGCGGATCATTTTCTCACGGTGTGGATGTCAATTCGGGGTCGCAGATCACGGCGGGAAGCGGTGGCACGGTGGCTGTGGTCGGTCAGGGTGGGGCCAGTACGACCGGCGTTTCCAATCAAGGTGTGGTGGTCACTGACAGCGGTGCGGCGATTACGTCCACCAATTCGGCGGTCTCGGTTACCGCCACCGGCGGCAGTGGCAGTGGCGGCAGTCATCGAGGCCTGGAGGTCGCGAATACGGCTCAGATTTCCGCCGGCGGAAGCGGCACGGTCACCGTGAACGCCCAAGGGGGAACCGGCGGGGGCGCGAGCAACAACGTCGGGCTAATTCTGTTCTCGTCCATCACAACGAACGGCGGAGCGATGCAAGTGACCGGCCAAGGTGGAACGGCCTCGGACATTGGCATTCAGACTCTTACGGGAAGCTCAATCAGTACCGCCGCGAACGCTCCCGCGACACTGATCGCCGATCACATCTCGCTCCCCGTTGTCGGCGCGATCAACGTCGGCACCGGCAGCGTCACACTCAAGCCGCTGACGATCGGACGAACGATCAATCTAGGCGGCTCGGACAACACCACGCAGCTTGGTCTCTTGGATTCCGAACTCGATGTCATTACCGCCGGGACAATCAACATCGGCGACACGACCAGCGGACCAATCATCTTTGCTAGTGGTATCACTCGCGCCGCCGACACGGTACTCAACCTGACGACAGGAGCGAGCAACAGCATCGCCTTCGGTACGGGCTCGTTGAACGCGGGGAGCGGTGGCACCGTGTCGCTGACGACCAGCGGCGCTGGTGCGATCACGACCAGCAATAACGTCGGCACGGACATCACGGCGGCTACAGTTACGCTCGCGGCTGGGTCGGGCGGCATCGCGTCGACTACGAACTATCTGCGACTTGCTGCGACCACTGTATCCGCTTCAACGAGCGGCAACGGGCCGATCAATCTGGTCGAAGGGGACTCGGTGACCGTCGGCACCGGAGACTTCAATGCCGGAACGGGCACAACAACGATGGGTGGCGGCACGTTCTTGACTGGCTCAGGCCGAGACATTCCCGGCCACGTAACTGTTGCCAGTGGAGGCACGCTTGGGGGAACGGGCACAACCGGGGCGATCACAGTGCAAAGCGGCGGACATGTGGCACCTGGCACGAGTCCCGGGATTCTCAACTCAGGCAACGTCAGCTTCAGCAGCGGCTCGAACTTTGACGTCGAACTCAACGGCACCACGGTCGGTACGCAGTATGACCAACTCAATGTCACTGGCAGCGTGAGCCTTGGCAACGCAAAGCTCAATACGTCACTCGGCTTTGTTCCCGTGAATGGCGACAAGTTCACGATCATCAACAATGACGGGAAGGATGCCGTGACGGGCACTTTCAACGGACTGGCGGAAGGCGGTTCGTTCACCGTGAGCAGCACGCGGTTCGTTATCAGCTACGTCGGTGGGAGCGGCAATGACGTCGTGCTGACCGTGAACAATGACAGCACGCCCCCGACGCCAGACATCGTCGATGTCACTCCCGACCCGCGCACGACAAATGCCGGAGTTGTTTCGATCGCGTTCGACGAGTCCGTGACTGGCGTCGACATCACCGACTTCTCGCTCACTCGTGATGGCAAATCGGTCGACATCAAAGGGCTCGTGGTCGCAGGCAGCGGAGCCAATTACACACTTGACCTCACAACGGTCACGGTTGCGAATGGCAAGTACGAACTGACGCTCAACAGCGGCGCTTCGGGCATTGTGGATACCTCGGGCAACGCGCTATCAGCGAATGCAACCGACGCCTGGACGCGTACAAATCCAACAGTCTCGTTGAGTGTTGATGACAACGCGTTGAATGAATCTGAAGTCGCAACCGTGACGGCGACGCTTTCTCAGATTACTGATGTGGATGTCACGATTGACCTAAACTTCTCAGGTACGGCGAATACTAAGAGCGACTACTCGCGCAGTGGTTCGCAGATCGTGATTACTGCTGGCAATACGACCGGAACTGTGACCGTCACGGCGACCCAAGACGCGCTCGATGAACCAGTCGAGAACGTCAGCATCAGCCTCGGTGCGCTCACTAATGTAACGGCGGGTATCACAACTTCCGTGAATGTGGTCATTGGTGACGATGACCCTGCCCCGATTACGGTCACTGTCTCCAGTCCTAACGTTGTAATAGCGGATGCGTTGGGGATTACGACGGATGTGCGAGTGACATTCGACTCGGGTAAGAACCAAATTGTCGTCACTTCCTTCACCGAAGGTGCCGCGGCGACGGTGTTTAATGTTCCGGCGGGCGGTATCAACGGAATTGACGTGAACCTCGGCCCCCAAGGTGATCGCTTCGACGCATCACTCATCAGCCTGCCCACGACCGTGAATGGTGGCGCGGGAAGTGACACGATCATCGGCGGCGGCGGCGCAGACTTGCTGCGTGGCGATGACGGCACGGATTCGATCAGCGGTGGCAATGGTCAAGATTCCCTGACAGGCGGTCTCGGCAACGACACGCTCAACGGCGGCAACGCCATCGACGTGCTCATGGAAGTAGGAGACGTCAACATGACGCTCACGAATACTTCACTGGTGGGGCTTGGCACCGACACGCTGATCAGCATTGAGGCTGCGAATCTTACGGGCGGCAATAGCGCCAACAACATTGATGCCAGTCGCGTGACATTCTCCGTGGGTATCAATGGTGGACCGGGCGCAGACACTCTGACCGGCGGAGCCGCAGCGGACATACTCAATGCTGGTACGGGTAACGATGTGCTGTTCGGGACTGGTGGCCGCGATCTGCTGGTGGGCGGATTTGGCAACGATTTCCTGGATGGTGGCGCGAGTGATGACACCTTACTTGGTGGTGATGGCCTGGATACCGCACGCCGTAAGAACGATGTCGATTTTATTGTCACCAATACTGCACTAAGCGAACGACTGGGCGGCAACACCATCACAAGCGATGTGCTGGATAGCATGGAAACAGCGGCTCTAAGCGGCGGCCCTGCTGCGAATCACTTCGATCTCTCCGCGTTCACGAATACCGGAATTGCGCAGGTCTACGGGGAAGGCGGCAACGACACGGTCCTCGGCACAAATGGCTTGGACTACATCAAGACAACCGACGGCAACGACGTGATTTCGTCTAATGGTGGAGCGGACACGGTCTACTCTGGGTCAGGAGCGGATTCGATTGATGCCGGTGATGGAGCAGATCGCGTTGATGGAGAGGACGGGAACGACACAATCAACACCGGAGCTGGCAACGACTACGCGAGCGGCGGCAATGGACTGGACATTATCAACGGAGGCAACGGCAACGATTTTCTATTGGCCAACGCAGGCGGCGGCACGTTGAACGGCGGCGATGGCGACGATCAACTCCTGGGTGGAGATGATTCTGACGTAGTAAATGGCGAAGCTGGCAAAGATCGCCTCTTTGGTAACGCCGGAGCGGATACATTGAGTGGCGGCCTGGGGGACGACTCGTTGCAGGGCGGCAACGATGCCGACACGGTCACTGGCGACGCGGGCGACGACCTACTGAGTGGCGGCGCTGGTGTTGACGCTCAAGATGGTGGCAGCGGTGTTAATCGACTCAACGAAGTCGTCGATGGCTCGGTGGTCATTGTAGGTACACAGATCACCTCTGCGTCAATTGGTAACGAATCACCACTCAACATCAGTCGCATCGTGCTGCAAGGTGGCGGCGGTTCTGACTTCTTCGATGGGCGATTAGCCAGCGTATCTCTGCAACTGCTGGGTCTCGGTGGCGACGATACGCTGCTGGGTGGAACTGGCAATGACATCGTCGATGGCGGCGACGGCAATGATGTCGTGTCGGGCGCTGGTGGTACAGACGCCATTCTCGGAGGTAATGGGTTGGATGCTTTCTACGAGCAAGCCAACGCTAACTTTGTGGTGACGGGCAGCACTGTGGGTTCCTCCGCAACGGGTACTGAGACTCCCACCAGCATCGAGCGAATTGTGCTGATCGGAGATTCGAGTGCGAACACTCTGAATGCGTCCGCAGCAACCGTGCCGGTAGTGCTGTTGGGAGGAGCTGGTAACGACACGCTGCTGGGAGGCTCGGGCAGCGATGTTCTGGTTGGCGGCAATCGCGCGAATCCTGAGTCCGGTACTGACTTCATCAACGGCGGTGCCGGTTCTGACACCGTACTCGCAGGCACCGGTGACGCCGTGGCCGACGCCGGAAACGAGCGAGTTCCCGCCGACACCGTCTTTGCTGCCCTTCCAGCTTGGGTTGATCAACTGAGCTCGTAACAGCCTGTTGAAAAAGCTGCGTCTCTCAAGGACTGAGACTGAATCAAATGGGACAGACTGAAGTGTTCCCACTCCGGTGCTGAGCGACGGCCGTTAAGAATCGACCGCAGGGTGAATGAGAGCGCGACTCTGAGGTCCTCACACCACAAACGCAAACGCTGGACGAACGCAAACGCTCGCG
>JAKFWA010000122.1 GCA_021732995.1 Planctomycetaceae bacterium
GGAGTTAGCGATCCTCACTCAGTTCGAAGGTAGAACCCATCACCCCCGACCCCTCTCCCCGGCAATACCGGGGCGAGGGGAGATTGGGCGCATGAATTAATGTGCCGCTCAGTAACCGCACATTGGTATTTGCGCCGGGAGGGCGAGGCTCCTGCCGAGCCGCATGGGTGAATCAGCTTTGCCACTAGCACCCGGCTCAGCAGGAGCTTCGCCCTCCCAATCATGGTGCCGCGCAATGACCAATGTGCGGCTCAGTAAACGTCTCTACGAAGACCGTGCGCGGTATAATAATACTCTTTGCGGCCCACAACGCCCGAAGGTCTCCAGTTCCGCGTGATTTGACTCGGGAGACTTGCGGTCGCATTTATGGCTCGGTCGGAGATTGAGTCTTGTGGTCGGCACTCTCCGTGTGCCGACATGCCCGCACACGGAGAGTGCGGGCCACTTGCCGCGCGTCGCTGCTGACGGGAGACCTACGGTCGCACTTTCGGGCTCGTCAGGACAATCTCAGGGTGCCGCGAACGTGCTGTCGTCGAGCTTTTCTTCGAGTTTGAGTTCCGTCACATCAAGTTCCGCGTGCGGTTTGCCTTCGCGTTTAACGATGATCTTCATGGCCTGCTGAGTCCCCTCAACTTCTTTATACTCACTCAGAAATGTTTCTTCCGAAACCAACTGCTGCGTCTCGTCGTCGCGCGTCTGGGATTGAATTTTCACGAGACGATACGTCTCCTTGTCGAACAGCAAACTGACGTCACGACTGCCGGGGCGCGACGCGTTGATTCCGACGGCCGGGCGCCCTTCAATAGCTGTCTCGCCCATCGCCGAGAGCGTCACCGATTTGTCGGTGAGTGGCAGCAGCGTCGCCAGCCAATCCGCCTGTGCTTCGAGCTTGGCATCGGCCAGTTTTTCGGCGTCCATTTCGACCTTGGTATCGCCAATCTTCAACCAGCCCCGATCACGATTCAGCACGTGCACGATGCGTAACGTCTGACCGTCGATATTCAGAGAAATGTCAATCCGCTGCTGGTCGCCTTTTTGAGTCGCCAGATCGCCGCTGAAGGGGATCATGGCCCCGTTAGCGTGGATCGTCCCCTTCAGTTTCGCGGTGGACGCGCTGAACTTGGCGAGCTTGTCCGCACCGCCGTGCGACCGGATCGCCTTGTCCAAGATGGCTCGCAGCGCCGGATCGTCCGCAGCCTCGCCGAGACTCATCCCACCCAGAATCAGCACGCCAACAATGGTCAGCCTCAGAAGTTGCCGCATGTCATCCTCGCATTCGTGAAAGGGCCGTTTCAAATGTTACGTTGGGCTCTGTACTCAACGTGGCTACCCAATCGAACGTGGCGATGGTTTCATCGGATCAAATCTTCCGGACATCTCGGCGAAATCTGATCGCACACCTTTGTCGTCCCGCCTGCAGCAGTGAGTCGGCCTGTCCGTTGAAGACTACTTCGGTTGATCCTTCAAGAAGTGTTTGAAGAAGTTGTAGACCTGCGCATTTGATTCGGCGGTGGGGGTGTGACCGTTGCGCATGGTCATGGCGACTCGATCACTGTGGCCCAGGAACTTGTTGACGGCGATGGTGTGATTGAGCGCGATCCAATGGTTGGGCCGGTCCTGTGCTCCGCCGGAAACCAGAAACGGACGCGGCGCCATCAGCGCATGGAGTTCGTGCATATCGCGACCGTCGGCCAATAGCGTCTTGTAAGCGCCGGTTCGCGGGAGATCGGCGGTGGGGATACCCGGCTTGCGCTGCAGGCTGTCCGGCTGATCGAAGTCGTGACCGAGATACCACTTCTCCCAGTAGTTGGCGTTGCCATCTTTCTCGTTCCACACGATGCCGGGATCGACCCAGACGGCGCAGGCAAATCGCTCGTGCAGACACGACGCGAACATGGCCCACTTACCGCCGAAGGAATGGCCGACAATCCCGATACGCTGCGGGTCTACCTGCGGCAGATTCGCCAAAGCATTACTGCAATTCGCCGCCGCATAGGCCATGAACGACAGCGGCTGAATCGGCTTTCGATTCGCGTTGTTCTCTTGCGTGATACCGCCGATGCAGAGCGTCACAAAACCCTGCCTGGCGAGTTGATACCCGAAGTCGACTGTGCCGCGCGCTTTCTCATTCAGCCCCGCACTATCCGCTGAGCCATACCACGTTACCAGCACGGCCGGGAATGGACCGGGACCATCGGGTATCAACAAGTATTGGGGCCCGATGACTCGACCCGGCGAAACTTCGATCTCCAGCTTGTGCCGCGTGAAGTTTTCGACGTGTTCCTGCTGCTGGTAGTTGAGCCGAGGTTTCTCGACGAGTTCGGGCCACGGCCCCATGACGGCGTGCCAGTCCTTGAGGATCTCACTGCGTCGCCGCGGCCAATCCTGCGGTGACCTGACGGGTGAGCCGTCATTGAACTTGAGCGGCGAACGATACTCGCCGAGCTGGCCTTGAAACTCTTCCGGTGGCTGAAAGAACTTCTTCATTTCCGACCAGGAAGCGTCCTCCTCAGCTCGCAGGCCCGACGGAATCATCAAAGCCACGAACAGCCAAAGCAGTTTCAGTTTCTGCATCGTGTTATTCCCCGGAATGCGTTCTGGGCGTTGCCGAATCATTCATGTGATCCCAAGACGTGTTGTTGTCGCCGGTCTCCGACCAAGCCACAACGCCGCGCGGGTTCTTGTGAGTGCGGTCTTGAGCCAGCCTATCTCGGGCAGCAGCGAACCACAGTGCGCTGAATGCGGCCAACCGGGCTCACCCGCCGGCACAGTCTGGGCATGTCTTGGTTGATGGCGGAACTGTCAGAATAATCACGCATATATCCGAAGCATCAAGCCCTTCGAATGTCTTCCACCCTGCGGAACTCGGGAGCAGCAATCGGGCGCTTGAAAGCGCTTCGTCTGCCGCCTACTTTACCCCTCCCGCCATCAACCCGCGGTCCCCCGCCGGGCTCTTCTCGTTGAAGCTTCCTGCCTCTGATTTGCTGTCTACCCCTTTCCAACTTACTACTTTTGGAGTGGCTCGAGATGAAATCGCATCTCCGCGACTCGGCGCGCTTGCCGTCTCGCCGTGGTTTTACGTTGATTGAATTGCTCGTGGTGATCGCCATTATTGCCGTGCTGGTGGCACTACTATTGCCAGCAGTACAGCAGGCCCGCGAATCCGCTCGCCGAAGCGATTGTAAAAACAAGCTGAAACAGCTCGGCATCGCAATTCATAACATCCACGAAACCACCAATAAATTCCCGAGGAATTACATCCAGGTGGGTACCAATGCGTGGGAAGCGCTCAGCGCGAATTACACCATCCTGCCGTATCTCGACTCAGTAACCGCCTTTGAAGCGGCTCAAGATAATCTCAGCAATTGGAGCTGGATTTATAACAACACGATGAACATCAGCTTGAGTGCGTTCCGGTGCCCCTCCGCATTGGATGGCTCAAGGCGAGGAACCCACCCACAAGGCTGGGACGGTCCCGGTACCAACTACGCCTGGTCAACGGGCAGCTCGGTGGAAACCGTCTGGGCAGGAACTCGGTTCAACGGGATTATTGCCTACAGTGTCGACCGCAAGATGGCGGACGTAACTGACGGGCTGTCGAACACCATACTTGCTTCTGAGATCCTCTCCGGCTCCGGACAAACCGGCACATCCGGAAAGTATCCCTACGACATTTTCTATACAGGCAACGGCCTGTTCAACGCTGTGGTGAATAAAGACTTCCCCACGCGGGCGGAATTGAACGCCATCGGCAGCGCGGCACGGACCAGTCCCATTGGTTTCAGGTCGAACAACGGCACGATGTGGGCCTGGTATGCTGCGGCTCAATCCACGTTTACGACCGCCGCGCCGCCCAACTGGGAGTGGCCAACGGCGGGCGGCGACTGCTGTCCTGGTGGCGCTCACGACTGGGGCTTTGGCATCATTCCTGCGAGGAGTATGCACTCAGGTGGCGTGAATGCAGTCATGGGCGACGGTGCTGTGCGGTTCATTGGCGACAGCGTCGATTTGGTAACATACCAACGTCTGGGCAATCGCAACGACGGCGAGCCGATCGGTGAGTTTTAGAACCGTATCAGTATCAGGAATTGGGGCATCTCGGCTTTGCCGCGCCCCACATTCTGCACAGATTTCCTGCCCACCATTTATCAAGTGAAGATAAGAGTGAAGACCATGTCCCGTCGCCTCGTGCTGTTATTCGGACTCATTGTGATCGCTGTCGCGGGTTGCGGCGGCGTCAGTTCCGTCAAGGAACAAGACGTTGAGGTGAAGGTATCCAACGATCCGCTGCACGAGCCGCGGATGATTTTAAAGCAGTACGCCGAAGGCCAGCCTATGGGCAGCGAAGCGAGCAATTTTCCAGCGTTGATCGAATCGGTCCGCAAGACTGACGCGGACCGCGCCGACGTTCTGGAAAAGGGCTTACAGGAAATCAAGGACGCTCCTGTCGAAGCCAGGCCGAATAAAGCCAAAGAGCTGCTCACCAAACTGCAGCCATCAATGACTTAAGGTCAAGCCTGCCGCCCTGTTGTGGTCAGTCTCCCGACCGAGCCTTGTGATCGCCACTCTCCGCGTGTGGTTCTTGCGGGAGATTTGCGACTCAATCAGGAGACCCGGACACGATGTCGCGTGAGCTCTTCCCATCTGGCGTTTAGCTTGTGGGAGGGTGTGCTTTCACGACTACGACTTCGTGGGAAACGTAGTCCTCGGGCGGCAGTGCGGCAGGTCTCAGATTGCCATAGCTGGACTCGCTGGCTTTGAACGGTACTGAGCTCCCGGGCTGTATCTCCAAGGCGTATGACCACTGAAAAGTATCCACGATTTTCTTCTGCGAGTCGTAGCAGCGAATTTGCAGAGTGATCGACGCTATGGGCTGGGTGCCGTTATTGCGCAGGACACCGATCACTGCTGGCACTGTTTGTGGGCGCTGCTCCGTATGAATCGCCGGTGGAAGCAATCGCGATTCTTGAACTTCCACAACGTCAGCATAGTTAGGTGGCGGTTCGCGTCGCAGGCTCTGCTTACGATGGTCGGCGATCGTTAACAGAACATCCGTAAGAATGCCGAGCACAAACACGGCGGCCAGTAGCACGCCCAGCCAAGCTGCCCAGATGAAACCCTTCTGCTGGTACGCGTGGCAATGAGGGCATTTCCGAGACCGGCGGTCAATCGGCTGGAAACATCCGCGACACAACCTTTGCGAATCGGCGGTCATGCTTGCTCCTCTTAAGCCACCTGCTTATTCCGCGCCTGGATGCAGGCGAAGTGATGGCAACGTTAGGTGGATTCTTGCGCGTGCGGCAGCGGTGAGCAGAAAATACCGTGATAGTCTTGGCTGAGGAGGGCTTTGATGATCAGCGTGACCGTGACGAAGCTTTGCACGGCCAGGATCTTGAGCCAGTCGATGTCCGACAGCAGTGACCAGGCGGCGACGTTCACAATGAAAGTGGCGGCCCAGAAGAGTTCCGCATTGCGGTGAATTCGGAACACGTTGCAGAAGAGGAAGAAGTGGCCCAAGGTGATCGGCAGGAGCCAGACCGTGGTGCCGATCACGGGATGCAACAGCCATGTGGCGACGGCAAAGATGAGAATGGCCAGAAGATCAACTGCTGAGAATCGAAAGCCGCGTCGCCGTTTGCCGAGTTCGCTGAGCTTGGACAGCACGCTCATGATCTGACTCCTCATACATGCAGATTCACAGCCTCAACGGTGAACTGCGGGCCGAAGGTCACATCCAGCATTCCGAACGATGTCTTGAAGTTAACGATGCGCAGATCCCTGCATCGGACTGTTTTGCGGTCAGCGTCTTCCGTGCATTCCACCACATGATACGCCGGTGACAGCGCCGCCATAGCGCGAAATTCCGGCAGCGACTCCACATGCTGCCGAAACTCGGCGTCGAGGATCTGAACCTCGCCAGTTTTGCGTCTCGATCCGGTCAGAGCATTGAGCAGCCAGGACCGGACTTCGTTGCCCGATCGCTCGCACACGTAAAACATCCAGGGAGTGAGTGCCGACGGTATCACCGCCACCGCGTCCGCACCCCACAGCCGATGAGCTCGCCGCTTCAGCCTGGCTTTGATACCGACGTAAACACTCAGGGCGACGCAGTACCACACGCTAACCGGAATGGCTGGCTCAGTGGCTTTCAGCAGGCTACTTAAGACGGGTATCAACGCTGCAATCGTCAGCGTGATGACCACGCTGTCGATAAAGAACAGCCACTCCCAGCAGAAGCGCCGCATGGAGAACGGTGCGAGGATACGAACTCCGAACGTATTGGTCAGATCCAGCAGCGTATGAAACGCCGCTCCGCCTGCCAATCCGACGGCCAGCCCTGACCACTCCGGCGCGAAGAGTTTTAGTCCCAACCATCCCAGCAAGCCGCCGGACGCAATGACGGGCAGAGAATGAGTCCACCCTTGATGCCATTCCAAAAACGCCCGCTTGCCAAAACACCGGCTCAAAGCGTCGAGGTCCGGAACCACGCACCCCAGCACAAACCCCGCGCTGACAGCCGTCTCAGTCCCCAGAAACGGCCCGGCAATCACCAATCCCATCATTCCATGCGTGACGATGTCCATGATTCGATCGGTAAACCTGGTGCGTCTCGTGTTGTTGTGACCGGTCTCTGTCCGAGCCACAACAAGTACTACGATTTCACTGAAGCAGTCTGCGTGCGACCAGCAACACAAGGGCAGCCAATGCCAGCCCCGGCCACAGAAAGGCATTGATCCAGAGGGTATTAGCCGCCGTCAAGAAGTCGATGGCGAGAAGACGGTCCTCACCGAACGGTTCAGGAGGCTGATTGCAGGCGGCCCGAAGCTGCGCGGAATACTTACGCCGGATGAAATACCCTTGCACGAATCGGACCTGCAACAGAGCACACCCAGTAAGTGCGACGAAGAGCGCGACGAGCCTCAGCAAACGGAGAGTCGACGAACAAAGTAGCAGAACGAGTATTGCTCGCTTGATGTACTTGAAGTTTTTGGCATCCTTGACGATGGCCTGCATGCATCGAATCGTCGGCAGCGGCAGCATGTCGGTCAGCCGGATAGGTGGAGAAAAGCTCGGCTGCTCCTCAGCGATCCTGGACTGCTCGGCAGCGATGCGGTTCAACACGGACTCATCCAGAGACCACTCGTGACCACAGTGATCGCACTGTGCGGAGTTCGAGGAAATGGTGCAGTCGTCTCCAGAGTATCCACAGTTGGGACACTTCAATTCCACCATGACTGGCATGCTTCTTAGCCCTCATCTACGAACCAATTCGCGAACCATCAGCGGGTAATGTGTGAATCGTCACAGCCGATCACCGCTGTTCGCGAGGCTCTTAGAACATTCTGCAAATGAGGGCTAGATCACTCCCCGTCGCGTTCAACGCATGCTCGGCGTCGGGAGACCTACGGTCATCTTTGTGGCTCGGTCAAGAGACCAGCCGCAACGATACTCCGCGTGTTTGAAGAACTACTTGGAACCAGGCCGCGGCTTCTCTGGCATTTGGCTGCCGGAGATCTCCTTGAGGCGAGCTTCGACGCGGAGTTTCGTCAGGCCCGTCGCGTTGGGAGCGGCTTGCTCGTACCAATGCTTGGCGCGGCTCAGGAATGCTGATCGATCCGCTGGCTTGGCGGTCTTGGCGGCATCGTACCAGCCGTCACCGACTTCCGTTTGCTTCGCGGCTTCCGGTGGGCTCGAGATGTCCGCCATCGCAGCCTGCTTCAGCTTGGAATCCGCTCCTGCTGCAAGGTGAGCCAAGCCGCTGTTCCAGTCGTCTCTTGCCAGACACAGATAACGCCCGACTTTCTCGTGAGCGTCCGCGTCGCTATCGGACTTCGACAACACCTCTTGTGCCGCCTGCATGTCTTCGAACTGCTTTTTGCGATGTGAGACCCGCTCTTGCAGTTGCTTGAGGTTCTCTCGCTGCTTTGCGGTTCCGTCCTTGGACTTGGTTTGAACCGTGCTCGCCGATTTCAAGAGGTCTGCTGCGCCGTCGAACTGCTCTTCCAGAAGGGCCTCTTCGATGGACTCCAGGCACAAAGCGGACAGCTTGGTCAGTTCGGATGGCAATTTGGTGCTAACGACCAACGCTTTGACAGATTCAACGCGGGCATTGGTCAGGGGGCCGTCGAAGTCGGACAGCGAAGTTAAGGCACGGTCCACAGTCTCCACGTCACCCGATGACATCGCCAGCAATCGTGCTTCATCGAGTAACGCGTAGCGGGCAACCAGCGAGTCTGACTTGCCCGCCTCAGCCGACAACCGGCGAGCTAATTCAGTTCTTGCCTCGGGCTTCTTGGCTTTGTTGAAATCTGCTTCGAAGATCTGCCTGATCTCAGAGCGCGCCTTCTCCAGTTCGTCAGCAGCCGGCACTGGTGGACGCGATGGGGTTACGGCAACTTCTACTTGCGACAAGATACTGTCCGGTAATCGATAGATAATCGCATCGAACGATTTTGAGGGCTTGCCAAAGTCGTCTTTCTGGTCGAGGCCCCCCGCGCAAATCACGTGCTTGCCATCGGGTAGAAAGGTGACGCTCGCAAGGTGGTGGGGATGCCCTTGGAATTTCAAAAGTTGTTTGCCCGTTGTGGCATCCCAGATATGGATCATGCTGGTCCAGTGAGCCGTCGCGACGAGTTGACTGTCAGGTGAGAACCCGCCATGCCGCATGTCACCTAACTCGGCCACAGCTTTAAACGTTCGACCGTCCAACAACTCAGCAGCCTCAAACGAGCAGATCAGCAAGCGATGTCCGGTGGCAGAAAACAACAACTCTTCGGGACCAAACTTCGTCTCTCGAGTCTTATGGAGTTTCGCACCGGTCTCGAAATCCCACACTTGAGCATACTTCGCAGTGTCTTCAACACCGCTGACAAGCAACTGCCCATCCGGTGAGAGGGTTAGTGCATGCTGAGTCTTGGCATTAGTAATCCTGCGAAGTTCACGTCCCGTATTAGCATCTGCAATGGTGATGATGCCGGATGCATTCGAAATAATGTGCCGACCGTCTGGTGTGAGACAAGCGTCGGAACAAGCCTTCACCTGGTGCGCACTCAAGTCAACAAGCGGTTTTCCTTCTGCCGACCACAAGTGACAGTCCGATGCCCAGCCATTTGCGTGGCCGAGGCCTCCAATCGTCAAAATGCGATCTCCCTTCGGGGAGTACTTGGCATCTAGTACGAATGTGTGTTCTTTGGTGGTGAGCTTTAGTACCAGTTCTCCAGTGCTGACATTCCAGATGCGACAGCCACCGAAGTGTGTTTTGCCTTGGTCCTTGGCAGCCCACGACGACGTCAGCATCCGCTTTCCGTCGGGAGAGAAGGACACTTTTCGAACAGGCGCCACGAATCCAGTAAGACGACGGACCTCTGTAGGCTGATCGTCAGCGAATCCCAGCACGGGCATCAGCAGCAACAAGCTGACACACACATGACGAAGCATCTCATGGTCCTTCGAATGAATGAGCTGACGTCAGTTTCCGATTGCCGCAAGCTCCGTTCATGCTCAAACGATCCTGAACCGGAGCTTAGAGTGACATCGCTTCAGTCTGGATTGTTGGCAAGACGAGCACAACGGTTGACCGCGCTGAAATGGTCGACTACCGGGATGTCCTCTACTTGCTGTGTGACCCATGTTGCGAACATGCTTCGCGGCTCAATCGATTCTGTCCGAACGGCAATTTCTCTCTGAGCAGATTGCCTACAACCCAGGCACCGGCGAAGGCTAACCCGAATGAGCACCAAACCCAGCTCACCGATTTCACGATTCTTCGCGTTTGTGATTCCGCAATTCATTGCGCTGCTTTTCTTTGTGGGCTTTCCGGCTGGTTGGACGGCGGCGGTTCCGGTGGCTTACACGAAGTTTGAACGGCATGACGGACGAGTTACCGCGACGTCCAGGGTCTGCTTGCTGTTCGTGATTCCGTATCGGCAGGCCACGATCGATCCGGTGGCGGGCATCGATGATCGTTTCGTCGGCGGTACGACCACCTATGACAGAAATCGCCGCAACCACAGCGGCACGAAGTCTGAGGATCAGGCGTATCTCAACATTCACGGTGCAGAGACCTCGTTCGAGGTGCCCGTCTCACCGGCGAACATCAAGACGGTTCGCGAGCAAGCGGAAGCGTTTCTCAAAGACGAATCAGCCACCGAACTGTCTCTGTTCACCGTCGCGAATTGGAAGTTCGGTGTTTTCGGGGGCGGACTACTGAGCCTGCTGACCGTGCTCTATTTCGGCGCAATTATCTTCGGCTTGCTACTCAAAGTGATTCACGCGATTCAGCGAGCTTGCGGAGTGCCTCCTGAGCGTCGACTCTGGGCCAAGCAAATAATCGCCGGCAAATAGCTTCTTCGCAGATATTGTGTGATCTGCATTCATCCAGAATGAGCGGGCACTGCGGCCCGCGTAACCAGAGAGAAGGCAGTCATGACACCAGCCAACAAGAATAACCTGTTGAAGTGGAACACAATCCTTTGGCTCGCGGCGATGGTGTTGCCGGCTGGCCTCAGTTTTGCCTTTGCGTCCACCAGGTTCCCCTGGCAGATCATCCTTCCGATGCTACTCCTTGGCCCGATGCTGGCTTCCAATAAAATGCTGATCCAGGCACTAGGCCAGCCTGAGGATGCCTCGCTTTCAAAGTGACCCGACAGCACGCGACGCGGCAATCAACACATCACGGTCTTGGGTCAGAGTTTCAAGGGGCGTCGAGCGAACGTGCAGCGACACCTGTCAAAACTGCCTCCACTCGCCAACGAAACGGTTGCGGCATGAGCACTGAATTCATCAACCCGCCTGAGTTATGTCCGACGTTTGGCTGGACTCACGTAGTCAGCTCGACTGCCCGCAGAACAATCCACATTTCGGGACAGGTCTCGATCGACTCGCAGGGCCAACTGGTCGGGCGCGGCGACATGCGGGCTCAGACCGAACAAGCGTTTCACAATGTTGGTCTCGCATTGGCTGCAGCGGGTGCGACCTACAAAGACGTGATTAAGACGAGCCTCTTCGTCGTGGGTCTGAAGCCCGAGCACGTGCCGATTATCCGCGAAGTCCGCAGCCGCTACGTCTGGTCCGAGCATCCACCTGCCAGCACGCTGGTCGGTGTCTCAGCCTTGGTTGGTCCCGACTGGTTGATTGAGATTGAAGCCGTCGCAGTGGTGGATTCGCTGTAGGCTCATGCCTTTTTCGCTGGCGGCTTTTCGGCGAATCTTCGTGCGGAGAATTCTTGCGCTCACGTTCATAAGGAAGTCCATCCGTGAACCACCTCGTTCGAATCGCGTGCTGGCTGTTGCTGGTGAGTTCGTCAGTAGAGCTGTCTGCTCAAGAGGCCAAGAAGCCCATCATTCCGCATGCTCAGGACAAAGCTCCGAACGAGCCGCGCGATCCGCAGACGGCGGCCAAGATGATGACCGTGCCGGAAGGGTTTTCGGTTGAGGTAGTGGCTGCGGAACCGGACATCGTGAATCCCGTCGCGATGGCCATTGATGAACGCGGACGCTTCTGGATCACCGAGTCACTCGAATACCCTCGCCGCGAACCCGGTGTGGGTAAGGACCGCGTCAAGATCCTCGAAGACACCGATGGCGATGGTAAGGCCGACAAGTTTTCCGTCTTCCTGGACGGGCTCAACATTCCCAGCGGCGTGGCCGTTGGGCACGGCGGTGTGTGGATTGCGAACTCACCCGACATTCTGTTCGTGCCGGACGCCGATCGAGACGGCAAGCCGGACGGTCCGGCTCAAGTGGTCGTGACGGGCTTCGGCCGTACGGACACGCACGAGCTACCGAACTCGCTGACTTGGGGGCCGGATGGGTGGTTGTACGGGCTCAACGGCGTCTTCAATCACAGTCATGTGAAGTATCCGAAAGAGAATCCCAATTACAAAGAAGACCACAAAGGTTGGCCGCTGACGGTTGCGATGTACCGCATTCATCCGCGCACGCGTGAGTTCCAAGTCTTCTGCGAAGGTACCAGCAACCCGTGGGGCATTGCGTTCAATGACGAAGGCGAAGCGTTCATCAGCGCGTGCGTGATCGACCATCTGTGGCATTTGGTGGAGACAGGTTACTACCACCGGCAGGGCGGCCCGTATCCACCGTTCACGTGGAAGATCGACAGCATCGTCAAGCACAAGCATCAGAAGGCGGCTTACTGCGGCATTCACTACTTCGACAGCGACGCCTATCCGGAGAAGTACCGTGGCAAGCTCTACATGGGCAACATCCACGGCGGCTGTATCAACGTGGATCGCATCGAACGTGACGGCTCAACCTACAAAGGTTTTGGAGAGGATGATTTCCTCACTGCGAACGACGCCTGGTTCATGCCCGTCGTCCAAAAGACCGGCCCGGATGGATGTCTTTATATTCTCGATTGGTATGACCGGTATCACTGCTATCAAGACGCTAATCGAGACCCCGCCGGCATCGACCGATTGAAGGGGCGGCTCTACCGCGTGAGGTATAAAGACTCGCCCCGAGCAGCCAAGAACATGGACTTGGCGAAAGAGACCGATGACCAACTCATCGAGCGACTCGGGGCAAAGAACGATTTCATTCGTTGGACGGCGACGCGAATTCTTTCCGAGCGGCGCAGTCCGCCTGCGATCAAGCAGCTTTCAGAACTCGTGTTCAACCATCAGAAGCCCCTGTCCCTCCAGTTGCACGCGCTCTGGTCCTTGGCAGGCGCAGACGCCATTGATGCCAGATTCTGCCGTGACCTGATAGCGCCTCCCCGCAACGGCAACAACCCCATCTTTAGAGCATGGGGGATTAGGCTTGCGGGGAACCTTGGCAGTATGGACGAACACTTGGCCCAAGCGATAGGCGACGTGGATGTTGGGCAAACTGAGATCGATTTACACCCAACTGTTAAGCTTCAACTTGCAATTGCGCAACCAAAACTCAAGTACCCTCCGCTGCCCGGTAACAAACCTTCTTCATTCCCAGTTGAATATTACCAGATCTCAGCGCTACTGAGAGTACTTACTCATGTTCCGAACGACCCGCTCATTCAAAGAGTCGTCTGGCAAAACCTCCATCCGCTGGTGGAAAACCATGCGGATGCAGTCGTTGGCGAATTGGATCCTGCGTCCGACGAAAAGACCCTTAGCTCGGCAGCCGTAAAATCCCTTTTGCCACGCATTGCCGAACGCATCCTCGGCCGTCAGAAGTTTGATGCGAAACCGGTAGCCGACTTGTTCGCTCTGCTCCGCGACGATCATCCGCAGATTGCCAGGCAGGTGATTGAACTGCTCGCGGCCAAAGTGCAGTCTGGAGAACTCAAGGGCGAGAAGCTGGATCAACTCAAGGTTGCGATGACTAAACCGCTGACTCCGGTGTTGGCAGATGGGTCGAAGCATGCACTTGCTGCAGATGCTTCTTTGCTGGCTGCGTCGTGGGGTGATCCGCGTGGGCTGCCGCAAGTCCGTCGTTCGTTCATGGCTGATGATGTTGCGACGAGCATCCGGCTCAAGGCACTCAACTCGCTGATCGCCGCGAAAGACGCGGGAGTGATCGACAGCGTCGCTCAGGTGTTGGATGATTTCACGCGAAGGCGCGAAGACGCGAAGAATGCAGATCCGTCTTCCCCTCTTCGCGTCTCCGCGGCTTCGCGTGAGACCTTTGTGGCCGATGTGCTGACAGCGAGTGCGAAGCTGGAAGATCCCAAGGTCGCAGATCTGGTCTTGGCTCGCTTCGAGAAGCTCGGCCCCAGCTTCCAACCGGCGATCGTTGAACTGCTCACGCAGAGAGCCGACTGGTCGAAGAAGCTGCTTTCACAAGTTGGTGATAAGAAGATCGCGGCTACGGCTATCAACATCAATCAGGCCCGCCGCATTCAAGCTCTTAAAGACAGGGATCTCAGTGAGTTGCTCAATCGCCACTGGGGGCAAGTGCGTGATACTCGCAACCCCGACCGTGAGAAGGTCGTGGCTGAGATGAAGACGCTGATCCGCAAGTCTCAAGGCGATCCATTTGCTGGCGAAAAGGTCTTCAAGCGAGTCTGTGCCGCGTGCCACAAGATCTATGGCGAAGGTCCGGAGATCGGTCCCGATATCACGCTCAATGGCCGCAACGATTTCAATCAGTTGCTGTCGAACGTGTTCGATCCGAGCCTCGTGATCGGTGCGGGCTATCGCGTCTGCACGGTCGTGACGACGTCTGGCCGAGTCCAAAGCGGCCTGCTGGTGGAAGACAGTCCGCAGCGAGTGGTCCTCAAACCTGCTCAGATTGGAAGTAGGTTGGGAATCCTTCCCGACCGGTCTGCAAACGACGACAAGAAGCCTCTCGGGAAGGAACCTCAAGAGACGACGGTCGGGAAGGATTCCCAACCTACGGTGCAAGTGGCCGTTGGCAAACTCGAAGTTATCCCACGCGACGAGATTGATGAGTTCAAGCTCAGTGAACTCTCACTGATGCCCGAAGGCCTTGAGAAGCAACTGTCTCAACAGGAGATCGTGGATCTCTTCGCCTTCATCACACTCGACAAACATCCCAGCGACAAGACCGCCAAGCGACTGCCCGGAGTGACTGCAGTGACTCCCCGTCAAAGCACCAACGCCGCCGAGTTTCCCGCACTGGTCGCCGAGATCCTGCCCGGATTCACCACCAGCGCGAGCGGAGTTGATGGAGTAGCACTGCTCAACAACCACTTTGGTCGAGACAGCGTCCTCCGCACGCATCCCGTCAGCCGTGATGCATCCTGCGTGCTCACTCAGAAGGTCGCCGTGCCCGCAGGCAAGAAGACGAAGGTGATTGTCGATGTTGCTCACGACCCGCGCGGCGATTGGCGCCTGGTCATCCGAGGCAACGGTGAACGCCTGGCCGATGAAATGATCAACAAAGAAACGTGTAAGGACGGCTGGCGCACCATCACCGCCGACCTCACCAAATTCGCTGGCACTGAAGTGAAACTCGACTTGCTCAACCAGGCCAACGACTGGAGCTTCGAATTCGGCTACTGGGGCGGAGTTCGAATCGTGAGTGAGTAAGTAAGGTCTCACGCGAAGGCGCGGAGTCGCGAAGGGTTAAGGATCCAGTCTTCTCTTGTCTTCTTCGCGACTCCGCGCCTTCGCGTGCCATATCTGACGGACCCATCATGACAGAGAACGAGATCGGGAAGATCGTTGTCGATTGCGCCTTCCAAGTGCATACCAGGCTTGGTCCGGGTCTACTCGAGTCTGTCTATGAAGTTGCATTGGCCTACGAATTGAGAAAACGAGGACTCGCTGTCGAGCGACAGGTTCCAATTCCAGTCGTCTATGACGGCATCCTATTCGACGAAGGCTTTCGAGCTGATCTGATTGTGGCAGGCTTAGTCATCATCGAACTGAAGTCGGTTGAAGCCGTGCATCCTGTTCACAAGAAGCAACTTTTGACCTATCTGAAGTTGGCAGACAAACGCTTGGGATATCTGATTAACTTCGGGGCGGAGCTCATCAAGGACGGGTTGAGTCGCGTATCCAACGGGGCTGCTGACTGGAAGACCGGTTGATGAGGTAAGCACAATCGACAGATATACCACGCGAAGGCGCGGAGCCGCGAAGCCGCGAAGGATTAAAGCTCCGGCCGTCTTCTGTCTTCTTCGCGGCTCCGCGCCTTCGCGTGAAACACATTATTCGGAACGACTCATGAGATTGTTCGTCGGCACGAGCGGATATAGCTACAAAGAGTGGAAGGGAAGCTTCTACCCGGAGAAGATCTCACCGAAAGAGATGCTACCTTATTACTCGCAGAGGTTCTCGACGGTTGAACTCAATAATACCTTTTATCGCATGCCAACTGCGAACATGGCTGAATCCTGGGCGCAGCAGACTCCGGAGTCGTTTCGGTTTGTTCTGAAGGCGCCGCAAAAGATCACTCATCACAAGCGGCTGAAGGATGTCGACGAGGAAATCAATCAATTCCTTGAAGCCGCTGCTGCGTTGAAGGGGCGGCAAGGGCCGTTGCTGGTTCAACTACCTCCCAACCTCAAGAAGAACGTCCCTCTGTTACAGGATTTCTTGCACAAGGTTGGCAAACGAGCCTCGTTGGCGTTCGAGTTCCGCCACGAGAGTTGGCTCGATGACGAGGTTACGGAATGTCTCCGCAAGAACTCCTGCGCCCTCTGCGCTGCTGACACGGAAGAAGAACCAAACAAAGAGCTGACCAGTACCGCCACGTGGGGCTATGTCAGACTGCGTCGAGTGAACTACACCAAACCAGCGCTGCGCAAGTGGCTCGATCGCATCCGCTCCCAAGATTGGAAAGATGCCTACGTATTCTTCAAGCACGAGGACGCCGGCACTGGCCCCAAGTTTGCCGCCAAACTGCTTGAACTCGCCGCGGAGTGAGACATGGACCCAATCGAGAAGCAATGGCTCCGGAGAATTGGAGCGCTGATTGTCTTAATAGTCTTCGGTTGGGGTGTGCGAGAGGGATACATCTACGTCACCGAAGTTCCCGCAGGCCATCAGCGACTGGACTTCAAGCGAGACTTCACTTCGAAGATTCACATTGATGCAGCGCGGCGAGTTGAAATTGACCAATCGTTGTATGAGCTGAAAGGAAAACCAATCTTTCTCAAGGGCTTCATGTATCCGACCGGCGAAACTGAAGGGGTTCCAGTGTTTCTCTTCATGTGGGATACATTTTCGCCCGGCTTTGGTCCATCGCCAACAGTTGCTGATTATTTCAATGTTGAACTAGCAGCCGGTGATACCTTTCCATTTTGCTACGGGGTACTGAGCGTCTGGGGCACACTGCGTGTAGACCGCACGCCTCAGAGTGATACCGCAGCCATCAGCCTTGTGGACGCTCATTGCGAGCCAGCCAGGTCGCGCTTCTAAATTTCGAGTTCCGCGAGGACCATTAGCGGAGGTATGACACAGGGCGAACCGGCAGGATTGACTCAACTGCGTTTCCCCACGGTCTCTGGCCCGCTGTATTCTTCCTTATGAGGCATGGTTCATGCGCCAAGTAATGCCGTTTGTCTGGGGCATCTATGGTCTCGGCATCGTCGTCTTTTTGATGGCTTGCTGCTCACAAGCTTTTGAGTCGATAACGCCCAACGGCGAGTATGAGTTCCCCGTATCGGGATTCGAAGCACTGCTTTTTGGTTGGATTACCTTGTTTACACTTTTCCCGGGATGGCTGGCGAATCCTGCTACGTTTGCCGCTGGGGCAGCACTCTATAAGAACGAGTTCAAAGCGGCCGCCTTTTGGGGAGCGTTTGCCATCCTATGTGCAGCGACGCATCTCCTCATCTGTTCGAACCACCTTCTGATCGGCGCCTGGTTATGGTTGGCCTCAATAGTCATCGTCTGGCTCAGCACGTTGATCGCTTTCGGGTCATCCTTCATTTGGACATCGCAGCTCGACACAACTCTGGTCAGAGTCCTTGATGAGCGGGTTGCGATTTCATTGCCGACAAAGGATTGATGATGAGCAAACTCATTCAGATCTCTTGTGGCTTGATTTTCAGGACCTGCTCACTGGCTGGATGCGAAGGGCAGGCTCAGAAGCTGTCTTCAGAACCATCCAAACCGCCCGTTGAGGCTGTGGCCAGCAAGACTGAGGACAACCGTGTTGGGGCATCGACCGTATCGTCGTCGTCACAAGACCCTCAGCTTTCGCAGCCCGTACCGATTACTGTTGCCGACACGCCGCCAGCTAAGGCGCCTCCATCTTTGATAGCCGAGCCGGACGGTATCGTGCCGCTGACCTTTGATACCATCGACCTGAAGAAACTCATTCCTGGAGTGACATCAGAGATAGAAGCCGCCAAACAGCTACCAAAGTGGTTGCGTGACCTTGATGGTCGGCGAGTCCGCATTCGGGGGTTTATGCTTCCATTATTCCAAGAAACCGGCATAGAAGCTTTTACTCTGGACCGAGACCTACGCGTCATGAATTTCGGCCCGAATCCACCGGTGAGTTCATTGTGCGATGTCAAACTTCGTAAAGGCGTGACGACCGACTACATCGAGAATCGGCCGTTCGAGGTTGTTGGAGTATTCCACATTGGTGCAAACGTAGTTCCTGGTGAATTCTATTCATTAGACGACGCAGTCATCAGCCACATCCCCCGCAAGCCCAAGCCTTAAGCCAATTCACGCAGTCGGAAGACCGTGACTTCGGGGCGCGAGGCCATGCGGGCGCGAACTGAGTATCCGACACCGCGATTGACGTAGAGCGTTCGGCCGCCACCAAGCTGTACTTCACCGGCGATGTAGTTCTTGTTACGGACAGGCACCACCGGCGCACTGTAACCTGGCAGGCGGACCTGACCGCCGTGCGTATGACCGCTTAAGACCCAACCTTGAAACGCGCCCCAGAGATTGGCATCCATCGCATCCGGATTGTGGCACAGCACCAGAGTTGGCGCTGCGGGATCAAAGTGTTTGGCGATCAGACCCGGACGAAACTCGGAAGTCCAATAGTCATCGACGCCTGCCAGTAGCAACCCGTGCGTTTCAATACATTCGTTGCGCAGCACCGTCATACCGGCATTACGGGCGATCGTTGCTATGTCGTCCGCGGCTGGAAGGTCCTTCCAGCGATGCCCGAAATCGTGATTTCCCAGCACCGCATAGGTGCCCAGTTTTCCGTGCGGAAAATGAGTCAGGTTGCGAATCATCTGCTCGCGCGGAATCCGGCCCTTGTTCAGCGTGAGAAAGTCACCCGTCATGACGACAAAATCGGGTTTCAGCTCGGCAGTCCTGCGATAGACATCCAGCAGATAGTCGTCATCCACTACCGGGCCGATATGCAGATCACTGAGTTGAACAACGGTCTTTCCCTCAAGGCCGCGCGGCAGGTTCTTCAGCGGCATCTCACGCGTGTGGAAATCAACCCAGTGCGGTTCGATCCCGAAGACGTAACCGGCTCCGCCCAGCGAGACTCCAGCCAGCCCCAGTCCCAGTTGTTTGAGCAGACGACGGCGCGTCACCTTGCCTTCCTGTGTTTTGGCAATCGTGCCAATCTGGGGTTCATCCATTTGAGACCTCGCGCATTCCGGGCAATCGTCGTATCGATAAGTCTAAGACTATAAAATCAAGGGCGTTTTCACTGATACATCGGTTTGAGGCGGCGTGAGAGATAGGCGTCGCCGACACGCTGCGTCACGCGACGATGAAGTTTGCCGAATGATTTGCGCGTGGCGTGTGTGGCCAGTTTTCGGCCTCAGCAATAGAAGAAGCCCCCAGCAGTTCGGGCAAAGTGGACGCACTCGCCTACTCAAGGATTTCATCGTGTCTGCAGAGTCTGATCGCAATTCTGATACGCGCTGCGAGAACCAGTTGCAGTCGCTGCTGGCGAGTGCTCAACGGCACGGCGGCGGAACTCAGTTGGGTGAGTTACTGCAGGCGTATCAGAACTATTTGACGTTGCTCGCGCGGGCGCAGATCGGACGGCGATTGCAGGCGCGGATCAGTCCTTCGGACGTGGTGCAGGAAACGGTGATGGATGCCGTCCGCGACTTCGGCCAGTTTCACGGTTCGTCGGAACGCGAATTCCTCGGCTGGTTGCGACAAATCCTGATCAACAACCTGATGCGCTGTGTCGAACAGCATGTCAAAGCTGCCAAGCGGGACGTGCGTTGCGAAGTCTCTCTGCAACAGATTGCGAACGACGTCGACCAGACAGCAACTTTCATCGACCGGTTTGTGCTGACGGGGCAGCAGTCGCCGAGTGCCGTAGCCTCACAACGCGAACTGGCCGTCGTAATTGCGGACCTGCTGGCCAGGCTGCCCGAGCAGTATCGCGACGTGATCGTGCTGAGGAATCTGGAAGGACTCAGCTTCGAAGAGGTCGCTCAGGAGATGGACCGCACGGTGGGTGCCGTTCGCATGTTATGGATCCGAGCCATCGACCGCTTCCGCTCCGTAGTCGAGGCCAGCGGTATCGCGGGGGATATTGATATCCCGAGTTGAGAGCAGCAACGCGTCAGCAGCTCAGGATTGTCTGGGATTCGTATCGATCAGCGTTCCGATGATCGCGGGATGTCGGCACACGGAGAGTGCCGACCACGAATTTGCGACTGTGGGCCATCACGGCCGGATGGTCAGGACGGGGCAGGGGGCATGCTGGACGACTCGTTCGGCGACGCTGCCCAGCAGCAGGTGCGTCAGGCCGGTGCGACCGTGGGTGCTCAAGACGATCAGGTCGATTTTGTTCTCTTGCGCGTAACTGCAGATCTCGGCATAGGGCGCACCGACGCGTGAGGAGCGGACGACCTGATGCTGGCTGGACCAGTCCGCGGACGGCACCTTGTGCAACGCCGTTTCGATGTTCTGGCGAGTCTCGGCGAGGAACGTCTGCGGCACCGCCACCGTGACCGCGACCACCGGGGCGGTCAGGACGATGTCCTGCACGACGTGCAACACGTGCAGTTCCCCGCCGAAGGTCTCCGTGAACGCACAAGCGGCGGCTTCTGCGTTCCTGGAGGCGTCACTGAAATCCGTCGGGAACAGAATCCGGGAGACCTTGAACATGGACCACCTCGCGATGGAAAGGACCGCGCAATCGGAAAACTCAATCTATTTTTTCTGACCGTTACAAAGCTCAAGATCGGCAATCTCTATGCCGATACCTGAAAAGGCGGGTTGTCTTTTCTCTCCACGGATGGAGGCCTTATGTCAGCGGCTCTTACAAAAATCTCCGAGATCGCCACTTCGCTTTCACGTAAGAAACCGTTGGCAGTCTTAGCTTTATGTGCAGTTGCAGTCTGTCTGGCCGCCTGGATCATGAGGGGAGATGGGCAAGATACTGAAGATGGACTAGCTGAAGACGACTTGTTTCCCGAGCTGAAGCTGAACGGAGCTTTGGGCGTGAGCGACTCAGGTTCCGAGCTGAAAACTGACCGCGACGCGCCCTTCCTGCTCCCTGACGACGACCGCGCTCGAGCTGTGAGTTCGAAACTGGCCGAGCAGGATTCCGACGGACCGCTGTTCCCCGGTCAGCCGGGTTTTGAAACGGTGATCCAGACGACCGGGCCGAGCAGCAAGATTGAAACTGCCGGTTTCACTCACACACCGCCACCCGGTGCAGCGAAACCGATCGCCGCCGGCGCGACGCGGGTGACCTCGAATCAACCAGTCTGGCTGACGGGAACCATCGAACTCGACACAGGCAGCCGCGGCGAGAAGCAACCTCAGTAGAACGCGTCGCCCACGCGCTCGTCACCTTGAGTCTTTTTGTACTTGCACTGGATCGCACGATGTACGCTCAATACTGGAACCTCGGCAGCCGCCCCTTTGAGAACGATGGCAACCCGGCCTTCTTCTATCGCAGCCGCACGCATCGCGCCGCGATGCTGAAGCTCAAGTATCTGCTGGAGAGCAACAAGGGCGCAGGGCTGCTGGTGGGTGGTACGGGCTTCGGCAAAACGTATCTCACAAAGATCCTGCTGCGTGAACTCGCCGAGCCATTCGCGCCGCTGGTGCAGATCCAGTATCCCTTCCTCAGCCCCACTGAACTGCTGGCTTATCTGGCGGCGGAGCTCAGCGGCGACGATTCCGAAATCAGCCGCGACGTCACAGCGACAGATCGCATTCTGCGCCGTCTGGAAGGCGCGCTGCTGCAGCATACTCAAGCGCACCGCCATCCGGTGATCGTGCTGGACGACGCTCATCTGGTGACTGACCCCGCCGTGTTCCAGACGTTGCAACTGCTGCTGAACTTTCGCGAGCAGTCGCCATTCACGCTGCTGATCAGCGGACAGGCATCGCTGCTGGCGCGTGTAGCGCACCTGCCTGAACTGGATGAACGACTCGGCGTGAAGTCTCAACTGCAACCGTTCTCACAAGAAGAAACGGCCGCATATGTGAGCCATCGCCTGGAGGTCGCCGGCATGAAATCACCGATCTTCAACACTGCGGCGCTGAAGGAGATTCATGAACTCTCCGGTGGCATACCGCGGCGCATCAATCGCATTGCTGACCTGTCGCTGCTGGTGGGGTATGTCGACAAGATGAACGTGCTCTCGCCTCGCGAAGTCGGCTCCGTGGCAGATGAAATCGGCGTTTCGTCGCTGGTGTGACCCGTTGGTTGGGTTGAGCTCCAAAACCGACCGCAGCTTGAGATGTCTCTCGTAGTCATCTGTAGCATGGACGCCCCGTCCGTGCCGCAGCAACTACGCACGGACGGGGCGTCCATGCTACAGATTGTCGATGCCATGCTCCGCTAGACAATCGTGGTGAGTCGCCCTGCGTTGACCCACCCTAACATGCGCAATGTGGAACTAGACTTCGCCGTATTCACTGACGCCGTCCAGACTCACCAACAGCAGCTTGGAACTCAACGGGTGGTCCATGCGGTCGAAGTCTTCCGCGACCTTGTGGCGGATCTGGTCAATCATCTCTTCGGAATCAAGACTCAGCGCCACAAAGAAGTCGCGGTTGGGAATGCCGACCACGAACTCGCGGCCCAGGATCTCCTGCATCGATTCATGGAATGACGGGCTCAACAGCCGCGCTGTGTTATAGGCATCGGGACGTTGCGGCAGCACCAGCTTCGGGCCTTCTTCTTCGTCACCCGTGACGACGAGTTCCATCACGTTCTCGTCGAAGTACGCCTCCAGGTTCTGCATGGCGATTTCGTGCAGGTCCTCGACGCTCAAGTTCCAGATCGGCAGCAGATCCGCACGGATGAACCAGTAGGCTTGCGGCTCGTCCACAACGTACAGGACGGCCAGATCACCAACCCAAGGCTGACAGACGAACTCTTTGTATTGCGCACTGCGGACGTGGTCCGGATACAGCATCGGCATGATGCGTTCGCGGATGTTTTCGAGTTTGGGCGAGATCTTGGAATCGCCCCAACGCTGCACGTCGGCCAAGGCGCTGAGGGCCGGCTGGATGATCTCTTCGAACTTGTCCGGAGACTGCGTGTACGAGCGATAGAAGTTGAACAGGTTGACCGTCGATTCGCCGAGCTTCAACTGCATCTTGTCGTCGAGTTCGCAGACCAGGTCCTTGAACTCGGAGCGAGCGAACTCCAGCACGCGATTGGCAAAGATGCCCGGCGGCTCGGCCAGTTGCGGCGCGAACTCGATTGATTCCAGAGTCATGCGGACGAGCGTGTCGCTCTCAGGATCGAACTCACCTTCCTGCAGGTAGACGGCGACCACACGCAGGCTGCCTTCACGAATCGCCCAGACTCGCCAACGTCGCCATTCACGTTTGGTCAGGACTCGCTGCCACCAGGGCGTTTCCGGCCCCAGCATGGCTTCGCCTTCCAGCCCGATCGAATGCTGCGAGATTCGGAGCGGCTTGATTTCGTGCACGTTGCGACGCACGGGGAAGAGTTGTTCGAGGCCGTTCAGGGAATCGTTGACGGCTTCTTCCTCGGGGATCCACAGGCAATGGATCGTCAGTGACACGCGGCCGTCCGACGACGACACTTGCACCGTGCTGCTATCCGCTTCGACTCGCCAATGAGTCGGACGGCGGACCTGAAACCAGTTCGATGGACCAATAATGGAGGGCCACTGTTCCGGGACGTTAATCGACAAGGAAGAATTCCCGCACCAAGAGAGTGTTCGATGACAACGGTTATCTTAACAGGCTCGCAATCCCTCTTCAGCGCCCGAACATACGGGAATATCTGACAGCTAGAATCAACAAGTCCTGATGTGCGGCCTCATCACCCGATTTTTCGCGCAGACATGTGGCAGAATGTGATCTAACCGCCGCATTTCGCGCTGAGTGGCGGTCTTCCCTCAATTTCGAGGAAGAATTAGGAAAGCTGAACGCGCACCTTGCACCCGGCCTTTCAGGATCAAGGATGGTTGATCCGATCGAGCTGGCCACCGCCCAACGGGATTGAACTCATGCTTCTAGATATCGACGAGAAAGCCCTGATTCAGGTTCTGGGTGTCATCTCTCAGTTCTCCACACGCATCGTCAGTGGCATCTTCCTGATGCACCTGTTTGTGTTCTTCGTGTTATGGCTCTGGTGGCGACAGCATCTGCGTGTCCTTGTTCAAACCTTGCGAGACTTCACCAGCAAGCTGAATCATCAAAGCCGCCTCGATGCGTGGTGCCACCCCACCGAACAGATCGATGCATTTCTGGCGGACGTTAAAGACGTGATGGCTGGACCAAAGGACTCAGAGGATCGCAAGCAACTGCAGTTGCGCCTGAAGCTGTTCGATGAGAAGCGGCGTTACCTGAGCGCTGTCGGTTTCGAGACCAGCTACAACATCTGCCGCACGATGATCGAGGCGTACCCGCTGTTCGGCATCCTGGGCACGCTGTTGGCCATGGCTGTCGGTCTGGCCTCGCGCCAGGCGGGCGACGGGACCGGCAACGTGACGATGATCGTCTCGCGACTGGGTGAGGCCATCTGGTGCACAGTGGTCGGACTGGTCGCAACGCTGGTCTTGATGTTCATCAACAGCATCATCGAACCGCGCTTTCAGAAGCTGCAGGAGAACCGGACCGCCATTCGCGACGCGGTGCAGCATGTGAAGCGTGAGCTGTCTACGTCGGGAGGCAGCGCATGAGAGGCCGCAGTCTCACCCTTCAACTCACGCCGCTGCTCGATCTGATGCTCATCATCATCTTCGCGCAGTACATCGAGATGGCTGACAAGGAAGATCAGCAGCGCGCGGAATCGAAAGCACGCGTCGTGGCGGCTCAGGATGAACTCACTCAATCGCGCGATGATCTGCAGAAGCTGGCAGCGGCATACGAAGAAATCTCGCGCGAGATGGCAGCCCGGCTGCGCGATCTCAATACGGCGAAGGATCAGGCGCAACGCAGTCGTGATGCGGCTGAGCACTATCGGCAGCAGCGCGACACCGTCGCCGAGCTGATGCCCGAATTGTTTGATCTGACCGATGAAGCCATTCAGCAGCTCATCAAAACGAAAGCTCCCGAGAACACGCGGCTGACTCCCGAGCAAGTCGAACGCCTGCGTCGCGAATTCAAGAAGCTGGCCGACAAGAAGCCCGAGGCCGCGCTACGCCACTTGCTGACGTTCGACGAGATGCGGAAGCGCTGCGACCTGTGGCAGCTCTACGTGACCGAGACCGGCGTGGCCATCCTGAACGCCGATCGACAAACGCATCGCTTTCGAGCTGACACGGTTGAAGAGTTCGAATCGGAACTCTTTCAGCGTTACAAGCTGCTGCCGGAAACTAAGAGCCTCGTGATCATTCTGGTCTCGCACGGAGACCTCAGTGCTGGAGTGTATGAAGCGATGACCGAAGGGCTGCCGAAAGCAACCCGCCGCATGGCTCAAGACGCCGCCGGCCGAGCCCGCTTTGAATACGGCGTATTGGGCTTCACGAACGATCCCCCCGTGCCGGTGAAGTAAGTCGAATTCCAGTGCTGATTGTCGTCTTTGGCGCCGCGAAAGACGACTCTGGTCAACGTACGGTTCCGGCCCTGGAGTGGTCAGCGACTCCTTCGATGCTCGCCGAGTCTTACTGTGGGATGCTAAGTTTCCGGTTGGTTCCTCACGTTCGACTGCCACTTGAGTCCCGCCAACATGCAGCACTTCTTGCGCTCGTTCTGGATGCTTGCTCTCGTTGTCAGTAGCACTTCGCTGTGCGCCGAGGACCGCGTCGACTTCGCGAAGCACGTGCGTCCGATTCTGGAGAAGCAATGCTTCCGCTGCCACAACGCCGAGAAGCAGGAAGGCGGCTTGCGTCTGGACCTGCGAGCTTCCGGCCTGAAAGGTGGAGACAACTATGCTCCGGCGATTCTGCCGGGCAAGAGTGCGAAAAGTCCGCTCATCGACTTCATCAGCCGCGACGATGCTGACCTCCGCATGCCGCCGAAGGGAGATCGTCTGTCGGCGGCTGAGATCAAGCTGCTCAGCCTGTGGATTGATCAAGGAGCAGACTGGCCGGCCGAGACTGACGCGCTCGCGAATGCTGGAGCGAAGCATTGGTCGTTTCAACCGGTGCAGCGTTCACAGCCGCCGCAGGTCAAGCTAGCCGCAACCGGAAACGCCAACGCGATCGATGCCTTCATCGCCGAGAAGTTGAACGCGAAGGAACTGGCTCACTCGCCGCGTGCGGATCGTCGCACGTTGATTCGCCGCCTGAACCTCATCATGCACGGCCTGCCGCCAACGCCGGAAGCGATCGACGCCTTCATCAAGGACGATTCGCCCGACGCCTGGAAGAAGTTGGTTGATGCCGCGCTGGACAGCCCGCGCTATGGCGAGCGTTGGGCGCAGCATTGGCTCGACCTGGTCCGCTTTGGCGAGACTCATGGGTTTGAAACCAATCGCGAACGACCCAACGCGTGGCCTTACCGCGACTACATCATCCGCGCCCTCAACGCTGACAAGCCGTACGACCAGTTCATCCGCGAGCAGGTGGCGGGTGATGCGCTGGGAGCTGACGTCGGAACGGGCTTCCTCGTCGCCGGGCCGAACGACATCGTGAAGAGTTCCGACATCAACCTGACGCTCATGCAACGCCAGGACGAGCTGACGGACATCGTCAACACGACGGGTGTGACGTTCCTGGGACTGACGCTCGGCTGCGCACGATGCCACAACCACAAGTTTGATCCGATCACGCAGCGTGACTTCTTCGCTCTGCAGGCGGTCTTTGCCGGTGTGCAGCACGCCGACCGCAACTTGCCGCCAACGCCCGAACGAGTCAGCCAGCTCGCAGCGATTGATCGCCGGATCGACGCACTGGTGAAACAACTGGAACCGTTCCGCTCACCGCTGCGTGAGCCGGTCAATGCGCAGCACAACGTCGAACGCTTCACGGCACAGACTGCGAAGTACGTCCGCTTCACCGTGCTGGCGACAAACGGCGGCCAGCCGTGTGTCGATGAACTCGAGATCTTCAGCGAGGGTAAGAACGTCGCGCTGTCGAAAGCAGGCACGCGCGTCACGTGCTCGAGTTCGCTGCCCGGCTATGCCATTCATAAGCTCGAACACGTCAACGACGGGCAGTACGGCAACAGTCACAGTTGGATCTCGAACGAGTCCGGCGGCTGGGTGCAGGTTGAGCTGCCAGCAGCGGTGCCGATTGATCGCGTCGAGTGGGGTCGCGACCGCGAAGGCAAGTTCAAGGACCGCATGCCAACGCGTTACCGCCTGGAATGCGCGGCCGAGCCTGATCAATGGAAACTCGTCGCCAGCTCCGATGACCGGCAGCCGTTCTCTGATCAGGCGAATGCGCAAGCCAGCTACCGCTTCGACGACGCACCAGCCGCAGAGGCCGAGCAGGGCAAACGCTGGCTCGCCGAACTGGAAGCCGCTCGCAAGGAGAAAACGCAGATCAATCAGAGTGCTCTGGCTTACGTCGGAACGTTCCAGCAGCCCGGCCCGGTGCATCGCCTCTATCGCGGTGAGCCGTCCGCCAAGCGTGAGGAAGTCGCACCGGACACCATTGAACTGCTCGGCAGTCTGAAGCTGACTTCCGCCACACCGGAGCAGGAACGTCGCCGCAAGCTGGCCGACTGGCTGACCAGCAAGAGCAACCCGCTCACCGCACGCGTGCTGGTGAACCGCCTGTGGCAGTTCCACTTTGGCCGCGGGCTGGTTGATACTACCAATGACTTTGGTCGCAACGGCGTCGCTCCGACTCATCCTGAGTTGCTGGACTGGCTGGCGAGCGAGCTGATGGACAGCGGCTGGTCGATCAAGCACGTGCAGCGATTGATCCTGATGTCCCACACCTGGCAGCAGGACAGTCGCCCGCAGGCGCGCGGGATCGAAGTCGATGGCGGAGGCCAGTTGTTGTGGCGTTTCTCGCCGCGACGTCTGGAAGCGGAAGCCATTCACGACAGCATTCTGGCCGTGTCCGGAGTGCTCGACGTCCGCATGGGCGGACCGGGCTATGACGGCTTCGAGGTGCAGTATGAAAATGTGCGGCACTACTTCCCGAAGAAAACGTTCGGCCAGGACGACTATCGCCGCATGGTCTACATGAAGAAGGTGCGTGCCGAGAAAGAATCCACCTTCGGTGCCTTCGACTGCCCGGACGCCAGCCAGGTGGTCGCGCGTCGCACATCGTCCACAACGCCGCTGCAGGCTCTGAACCTGCTCAACAGCGACTTCATTCAGCATCAAGCTCAACTGTTGACCGCGCGGCTGCGCAAAGACGCCGGTGATTCAACCACGGCGCAGGTGAAGCGCGCGTTCCAGTTGAGCTTCGGCCGCGAACCCACTCTCGACGAACAAACCGACGCCGCGCAATTCGTCGATCAGCACGGCTTGCTCCTCTTCTGCCGAGCCCTCTTCAACGCCAACGAATTGTTGTTTGTGCCTTAGCAGCCGGGTTCCATCGCCGAGCCATATCAAATCGGAGAATTCTGACACTCCGTCGCACGCCCAATTCGGCACGACTTGCTCTCTGCAATCGACAACTCACGCCTGCTGATCGGCCTGGTAGAAGCGGTTGGCGACCAGATGTTCGAGGCAGAAGGCGACGAGCAGCATGGCCAGAACGGTCGGGAAGGCTTCCACGCCGAGACGCCCCGTCGTGACCGACTTCTCCAGACCATCAATACTGGTCGCGATGCTGTAGCGTTTTTCGCCCAGCCATTGGTCCAGATCCACCGTGCTCAACCGCGTAAAGTTGCTTTCCTCGGGAGGCGGATTGACGGCGAAGCCAGCCTCAAACGGGGTTTCGGCTTGAGCGGAAAGCACTCCGAACTGGCCACGCTCATCCAGCGGAGAGATGCTTAATTCCACCGCGCCCTCCGCGATCTTGCCCGGCAGTTGCACGCCGCTGGGCTTGCGCAGCAGATAGTCCTTGATGGGCTTCTCGCGATTCAACGGAACAAGCGCCGTTTCGCCGGCGACGAAATTCACGCGCGCCTCAGTGCGCCGCGAGAGGTACTGCATCATCTGATCAACAAGCATCAGGAAGTAGGCTGGCGACTGACGCGGCAGTTCATTCCATTCGCCCTTGAGGTCGAAGGCTGTCGTCACCATGACCGTACGGCCCTGACCGTGCATCCGCTCGATGAATGCGGGGCTGGCCAGATTGTCCGCATACGGGACGATAACTTTCGCATCAGGTTGAGTTTTCACTTTCCAGTAACGGCGAATGTCGACCGACATCAGTTCAGCCGCCACGCCGGGACCGTCGAACTTCTTAATCAGCGGGTGGCTGGTGTCCTTCAGATCGAGCGACTTCGCCGGGCGGAAGTTCAGCGGAGCGACGAGTTCAGCGGGCAGCACGGACTTCGCGACGTCGCTGTTATAGCCCAACGAGTTGATACCGGCGGCAGGACCGCCCTCAGCTCCGAGGATGACTGCCAGACCGCCTCCCGCGGCGACATAGTCCGCCACTTTCTTCCAGAGCTTCTCCGACGAACCGTTCACGTTAACGAAGCAGACCACGTCAAACGCCGATAGATCGGTCGCTTCAAGTTTCGCCTGCGGTACGTAGCTGGCCCGGTACTGCAACACTTCCAGACCGGTCTGGAGTTCGTCGCCCTCGTCCTCGCGCGGGGACGTGATCAGCACTCGAATCGCAGGGTCGACGCGCACTGCGAAATCCAGCCGGTTGTCCTCCACGAGAGGGTCCGATGAAACCAGTCGCAGTTGGCCGCGTTCAATGCGACGCATCAGCCCGGACAGCATGAACTGTACTTCGGGAACAACGCTGTCCGTCAGCTTGACCGTCCGCTGGTCCTTCTTGACCAACTCGCCGCCCGGTGCCGCGAGGAGCAACTCCACCACCTGATCCTGATCGGCGAAGCCGACCGATGGCAGGCTCGCCGCCAGCGTCGTCAGGCCGCCTTCAGCGACGCATTCCTGAGTCAGCCGCAGTTTCGTCAGAGCCATGTTGCGGGGTTGCTCAACGCCGACATCAATCACGTACACGCCGAGCCAGGCCAGTCGCTTCAGTTCATCCTGCAGAAATCGCCCGGGACTCTTCGCCCACGCGGATTGAGCCAGATCAGTGAAGAGATAGACCTCACGAATCAGGCCGTCCGAGCGATCATCAACTTCGGTGTCGGGCAGTTCCGCGATCACACGGCTGCGGTCGTCCTCCTGCATCACCAGAGCGGCCCGCAAGCGATCATTCAATGGCGAGGAGATGATGGTCGACTTGATGCCTTCCACACGGTTCTTCGCCGCAGACAAGTCGGCCTGAAAGAGAACAGGTTCGTTCGTGGAATTGTCAGCGATGGCCACTCGGCTGCGCGACGGCAGCTTGGCAAGGTGCTGATTCGCGATCCGCTTGGCAACATCCAGCCGGGTTTCACCTTCACGGGTGTAAGCCATGCTCAGGGAAGAATCGAATACGAACACAGCGGCCACAGGTGTGTCTTCATCGACCGTCGGCCGCGGTGCAGCCATCGCCTCGGCCAACCGGTGCTGATAGGGCCAACCCACCAGCAGGAGCGCCAGCAGCACGGAAGCTGCAAGCAGTCCGCTGCGAAGGTAGGTTTGACGGCTGCTCAATACATGCTGCGGCAGCTTGCTCTTGCGCCAGGCGTACTCCACACCGAACCCAACCGCCGCAGTGATTCCGACGATGCCCGCGAGCGTGGCAATTTCCGTCCACGTCATCGAGTAGTCAGCGGGCGGCAATGAAGGTCGAGCGACGGCCAGCGCGATTGCCGCGAGCACGGCCATGCGCAGCAGCAGCAGGCTCAGATGCTTCAATCGCATGCGGCGAACGTTTTGCAGACGTCGCTGCTGAACCAGACGCAGAGCGGGGAACATCAACTTCTTCGGCTTAGCGCGCATCAGCAGGTGCAACATCACCGGCACGGCGATGAAGCCCAACGCATACAGCAGGCCTTCGTTCACAAACGACATGGAAGTTTCAGGTTCCCGATTTCAACGCCGACGCGGACAATCACCCGGCACATTGATGCTACAGCTCTCGATCCGCCGGTCGATAGAAGAGTGCAACAGGAACGACGATCAGCGCCAACACTGCGAAGATCGTCGATGGTGTTGGTTTCTGGAAACCGGCTTGTTCAACAGCCGCCAGCAGCTTCGCGAAGACTCCCACGAAGACGGCAGAAATCAGGATGCCGATCCAGTTCGCGAGGTTCATCGTGCCGATCATCCGGCCCTTGAGTTCCTCTGGCGGTGACGCCTGTAACACCACCTGCAGCGGAACCACGAATAGCCCGGCCGATACTCCCAGGCCAACCAGCGCGACCCGGGCGATCCACTCCAGCACGCTCACTGGCAAACTCTTCCACTGAGCCGCCAGAGCCACCAGCGTGAGCACGACCAGCATCGCACTCATCAACCATGAACCTAGCGTGACCAGTCCGAAGCGAATCCGACCGCGTGAGAACTTGCCGGCAATTCCGCAGCCGGCAGCGATCCCCACGCCCATGCACGCAGCGAGAATGCTGGTGGGGCCGTCGCTCAGTCCCAGCTCAACTTTCCCCAACACATTGACTGAGGGCTGAACCACTCCACCCATGAACCAGAACAAGGATGTCAGCAGCAGCACGCCGCTCAGGAAGCGGTCGCGCTTCAAGAGAGTCCAGGTATCCGAGTTGATACCGAGCGCCGACCAGCTCCACTTGAGATCAGGTTGCACAGCGTGTGTGCGTCTGACGAACAGAACCGAGATTGTTCCCAGCGTGGCGAAGATCACGCATCCAAAGCTGATCTGCACCAGTCCGGCTTGACCCTCCAGAAGTTCTTTACCGTACCCGGCGAACGACATCCCGAAGATGATCGCCAGAAACGTCGTCATCTGGAAAATCCCATTCACGAAGGGCAATGCGCTCTTGGGAAACAACTCGGGCAGAATGCCATACTTGCACGGGCCAAAGAACGTGCTGTGCAGACTCAGGCAGAACAGCACGGCGAAGACCGGAGCCAACCGGTCTGACCAGAACGCGGCCATTCCAGCTAGCGTGATGCCGATCTCCAGAACCTTGTAGAGCACGATGCCGCGCTGCTTGCTGGTGCGGTCCGACACAAAGCCAGCTATGCCGGAGAACAGAACCCAAGGCAACGCAAAAGCCACAAGTGCCTTGGACTGATACGTATTCGGATCGAGACCGGCCGCCTTCTCATGATCAATGCACAGCAGCAAGACCAGTTGCTTGAAAACGTTGTCGTTGAAAGCGCCTAGAAACTGCCCGCCTGTCAGTCCGAGGAAAGATCGGCGGTCGTAAGGCTCAGGAGCCGAGTGGGGAGTTGTTGCTGCGTCAGAAGTCATAAGCGGAACACGCCAAAAACGTGAGGTCGGTCTTAGTTCAATCGAGCTGGGCGAACTCAGGCCAGCCGAGCCCGCCCGTTTCCAGTCTGACCGATCTGCGGCGAATGGTCATCAGCGCGTGATCCCAACTGCCGCAGTGGTGAAGGCTCCTCTATCATAATCGCTTTTAGTTCGCGTTTTTGATGCAGGAAGTGGATGGCCAGTTCGACACCCGATGCCCCGTCTGAAGAGTTTGCCCGCGCGGTGAAGGCCGAGGCGCGGCGCATCGGCTTCGACCTGGTGGGCATCGCCCCGGCGGTTTCGCCGACAACCATCGACTACTTCCGCGAGTGGTTCTCGGCCGGGTATGCCGGAGAAATGCACTACGTCGCTCGGCGCGAAGCCGCTTACGAGCATCCACAGAAGGTGCTGGCGCCCGTTCGCAGCTTGATCGTCGTCGCTCAGAATTATTTCACTCCAGATTCCGCGACGAATGCTCAGCCGCCCGCGAAAGTCGCTCGCTATGCACGAGGTACCGGCGACTACCACACCGTGTTGAAAGAACGTCTGCAGCAACTGGCTGACTTTCTGCATGAGCAGCGACCCGGCTGTCGCACCCGGCCTGCCGTCGATACGGCTCCGCTGCTGGAACGCGACTACGCGCGTCTCGCGGGGCTCGGCTGGTTTGGCAAGAACACCATGCTGATCAACCGGCAGGTCGGCAGTTGGATGTTCCTGGGGGCGCTGCTGACGGACCTCGATCTTCCCCCCGATCAGCCGCACGAGACCGCTCACTGCGGAACGTGTACTCGTTGTCTGGATGCGTGCCCGACCGATGCCTTCGTCGCCCCGCATGTACTCGATGCGCGAAAGTGTATTTCGTACCTGACGATTGAACTGCGCGATGACCCGATTCCCGTTGAACTGCGACCGCAGATGAACGAATGGATTTTCGGCTGCGACGTTTGCCAGGACGTTTGCCCGTGGAATCGCAAGGCGCCAGCCACCACCGTGCCCGAATTCGCACCGCGCGAGGATCTGTCGCTGGTTGATCTCGCCGAGCTGCTGAATCTCGATGAAGCGGAATATCAGAGACGGTTTGCTCCGACCCCGCTGGAACGCCCGCGCCGCGCGGGCCTGATCCGCAACGCCGCCATCGCCGCAGGGAACTCGCGCGACCAACGGTTTGTGCCGCAACTCACGCGATTGCTCGCCGACACCGAGCCTCTGATTCGCGAAGCCGCCGCCTGGGCGCTGAAACGAATCGGTTCGGATTCTGACTGAAACTCGTCGGGCATGCGTGACCGCAGCTTGAAGTCTCTGCTCAACGAGGCTCAGATTTGGTCTGCTCAAGAGCAGCGTTAAAGCTCGCTACGAGCGCCTCACCCCAGATCTGACTTGATCGCCCCTGCTCGAGATCAACAGTCAGTTCCGCATGATCGAGCCGGATCACACCGTGGTTGCCGAAGACCGTAAGTTGCACCAGAGAGTCGGCATCATCGGCAACCGAAACAATCAGTGTACGTCCACGATCATCCACGCCCATCGCATGCACCAGCCGCGCAGGAAACGACACGCGGACACGCCACGTCGTCGGTCCCAGCCGCAACGCGATATCACACAAATCAACCGCCTTCAGCAGGACCTGCAGCAGCGAGCCGGTCACCTCGACTGTTGACACGTCGCCCAGTGGCAATTGCCAATGCAAGCGGACGTTGACGATCTCTCCGGCTTTACCCGTCGCCAACGCCGCATGCAGGCTGGTGCGCAGTTCCGGCAGCGAGATCGAAGTCAACAACATCACGCGTCCTCAAGAACCCGGTTGACGAAGATGCAGAGTACGTAGAGAGGCAGCGTGTGAAAGTAGCCACCTCGCCCGACGCCGTCATCTTTGGGAACCTGCGTTCGTGACCAGGACTCGTCTCCTATGGACTCAGACTACGGCGCAGCCGTTGCGGGCTCTCCCTGTGGCGCGGGTGTGTCGAACTTGAAGTCCTCCGCGGCGCAGACACGCCATTCCCCGTCACCCAGGAGTTCCAGCACCTGCTGATGGAACCTGAGGATCGACGGACGATGGCAGACGCTGATCAGGGTCATCTGATGGCTATGCAGCTTTTCATAGAGCCGCTCTTCATTCTGCAGATCCAGCGCGCTCGTCGCTTCATCCAGAATCACATAACGCGGCTTGGCCAGCAGGACGCGAGCCATCGCCAGACGCTGCTGCTCACCGGTGGACAGAATCTTGCTCCAGTCGAGATCCACATCAAGGCCTCCGGCGCGCTCGACCAGGTGCGGCAGGTTGACCTCGTCCAGGGCCGCGAGCAGCTCTTCGTCCGGGACATCGCCTTCCAGCGCTGGATACAGCATTTGCTGTCGCAGCGTGCCCATAATCATGTACGGCTTCTGCGGCAGGAAGAACATCTCCTCGGGCTTCGGCCGCACAATCCGGCCTTTGCCCGTAGTCCACAGTCCGGCGATCGCGCGCAGGATGGAACTCTTGCCGCCGCCGCTCGGCCCGACGATGAGCAATCCGGAACCCGGCCTCACTTCCACTGAAAGGTCCTTGACCAGGGTGCGATCGCCGCCCGGCGTCTGCACCGTGACTGTCTCGAGGGCCAACCGCGAATCCTCATCGGCCTCACCTGCTTCGATCGCTTCGTCGCGTTCGGCCAGCGCAACGGAACCGTCAATCGACCGCCGGAAGCTGTAGAGTCGTTCGATTCCCGCAGCGAAGCGGCTGAGAGCCTCGAAATTATCAACAATCACAGCCAGCGCGGTCAGCACTGCCGTAAACGCTCCGACGGCTTCGACCACGCGGCCAACTTCAATCTCACCAGACAAGACCTGTGACGCCAGAATTACACTCGGAATGATCGACGTCATTGAGCTAAATCCATACTGGAAAAAGTTCAAATTGAATTGCCAGCGGATCAAGCGAGTATAATTGTTGAATGCCTCTTGAAACGACTGCCGCGCTGATGAGTATTCCTGACCTTCGCCCCGGTAGAAGGCGATGGATTCCGCGTTCTCCCGAATACGCATCAACTGAAAACGGAAATCCGCTTCACGCTTCAACTGTAGAAAGTTCAGTCCTACCAGCTTTTTTCCGAAGACTGTCACCGTCAGAAACGTGCCTACCACAGCGTAGACAGCCATGAAGGCCACCAGCTTCTTGGAAATCGACCACAGCACACCGCTGAAGGCAACCAATTGAATTGCCGAGCCCATAAACAGCAGCAGATAATATAGGGACCTCTGCGTAAATGTACTAATATCTTCGGAGATTCGTTGATCCGGATTATCAATCGTCGGATCATTCGTCAGCCGGTAGTAGGAGCGGTTGTTGAGGTACTTGTTCAGGAAGTTCGCGGTCATCCAGCGCCGCCAGAGAATCCCCAGCTTGTCGCGAACGTAGTAGTAGCATGCAAACAGTGGCGCTGAAATACACAGAATTCCCGCGCACTTGTAGATGGAACTCCAGAACCGGTCGACATCACGACCAGCCAGAGCTGATGTGAACTGACCCGTTTCATGATTCAGCCACACGCTGAATCCGGTGTGTCCCAGCATCAAGGCCATCAACAGGATCAATAGGCCTCGAGCCTGCCACTTGTTGTCCAGACTCCAGTAGAGCCAGGCGAGTTTGCCGAACCGTTTCCATAAACGGCGATCAAACCGAGGAATCTGCGTCTTGTTTGAAGCTCCGCTGCTGGCACTCATGATGACTCCACAGGATCGGGCATCGTTTCAACATTGCCCTGATGAACTCATCGTCGTGCTGGCCGAACCTCGTCCGAAGTTGGTGTCCTCATGCCCGTGTACGGTTTTGAGCAAGCTGGGCTGTCAGACCACCGCGCCAATTTCAGCCGACAGGTGGTTAATTCCTTACCATTCCACCGGTGAGACAGGCGTCCGCTGCAAGCTGTTCCTGCTGAATCTATTGCAGCGAATTCATTCCCTCAGTATCGCAAGCACAACGATGCGGAAGGATGCCTATCAGAAATCATGCCACTCGCTGCGAATCGTCGCGGGGAAGCTCCTGATGCGAACTAAATGATGTGAGCGAGCTCGATCTCGGGCAGATCGCGATCAGAGTCGCGGCCACTTATCTTGCCACGGTTGGATCAGCTCAAAGGCTCGAGCAGCCTGCAGCACCAGCAAGTCGGCGGATCGATTGCCGATGATCTGTAAGCCCACCGGCAGGCGTGCTTGAGTCCATCCGGCGGGCACACTGGCGGCGGGCTGCCCGGTGAGGTTGAACGGGTACGTGAACCGCGTCCACTGCAGCGGGCCGAGCTTTTCGCCGTTCAACGGGTCTGCATCGTCTTGACCGACGGCAAAGGGCGGCACCGGAAGTGTCGGAGAGACCAGCAGGTCGAAACGCTCATACACGCGACGGACTTGTTCCCAGAACTCATGTCGCGCGGCAAGTGCGTTCGCGAAGTCCACACCACGCAGCTTCAGACCCTGTTCAACGACCCGTCGCAGGCCGGGGTCCAGCAAGTCACTCTGCGTCGGCAGTTTCTTTTCGAACGCTGCGGCGGCGGTGCCGAAAAAGAAAACGCTCCAGGTGTCGTACGGGTCCCGCCAGTTCAGCGAGATCTCTTCCACAGACGCGCCCGCCTCCGCGAATCGGTGCGCCGCGCGCTGGCAGATCGCGGCGACTTCTGGTTGCACGCCCGCGTAGCCGAAGTTCGGGCTATACGCGATGCGCTTGCCGCGAATGCTGCAATCAAGCTGCGCGGCGTATTGCTCACCCGTTGCAGGGAGTGACAGCATGTCGCGCGCGTCTGGTCCGGCCATCGCGTCGAGCGTCGCGGCCATGTCAGTCACCGTGCGAGTGATCGTCCCAATGTGACGGAGCATCGCGCCGCCACTGCCGGGCCAGTTCGGAATTCGACCAAAGCTGGCTTTGAAGCCGAAGACGCCGCAGAACGCCGCCGGGATACGCAAGGAGCCGCCGCCATCGGTCCCGACTCCCACCGGTCCCAAGCCAGCCGCAACCGCCGCCGCAGCCCCACCGCTGGAGCCGCCAGGAGTCAACGCGGTGTTCCACGGGTTACGTGTCGTGCCGAAGACTCGGTTGTCGGTGACGCCCTTCCAACCTTGCTCCGGCGTATTCGTGCGGCCGATCAGGATCATGCCTGCCTTCCGCAGACGTTCGACCGCTGGACAGTCTTCTGCGGTGACGTTGGTTGCGGAGAACTTTGACCCGAATGTCGTGCGTGAACCTGCAACGAACAGGTTGTCCTTCACGTGAAACGGCACGCCGTGCAGCGGTCCCCAGCATTCTCCACGGAGCAGGGCTTCTTCCGCTTTGGCAGCCGCGCAGAGGGCTTCTTCCGCCTGCAGGGTGACGATCGCATTTAGCTTCGGGTTTAGGCGCTCGACACGCGCCAGCGTCCGGCGCATGACTTCCACCGGAGAAACCTGCCGTGAACGTATCAATCCGGCCAGTTCCACCGCTGACAACAGTTCCAGTTCGGAGTTTGGCATATTGAGGTCTCTCGTGATCGCGTCGCTCGCGGCGGTGGGAATAACCATGACCACAACGAAAGCCGGAGATCTTTTCAACCGGAAGCACGGCTTATCCGCTGCTTGCAAAACCGCCTGAACAGTCAGAAAGGTCGCCGCAATCTCAAGCGATTTATCCCTGTCCCGCGACGAACGGCTGTCGATTTTGGGCAGGTCAGCGTAACTCAGTCGGCTGGCAAGACCGCTGGAGCCAGCACGCGACTTGCCAGGATTGGCGGGCTGTGCGAGTTTTTCGGTCCCAAGACACCATTTGTCGGATACGGTTGGAGCGGAATGCAACGTGGCTGCGCCCGCGTTGTGAGCTGACCACCTACGGAATTCGTCATGACTCCTTCGGCAACCGATCCTGTGCAGCGCGCGCGGCAAGCCGCTCCCGCTGCGCAGGCCGATCGGATCGAGTTTGCCGAATTTGTGGACGAGGGCGCCGGAGCCGCGGTGCCTGCGGCAGAGTCGGCGGTGCCACCACCCGCGTGGTTTCGGAACAAGCCCGCTCGGCCGACGGGTTCGAGTGAGTCAGCATCGTCCGCTGAAGCGCCTGACGAACGGGCCAAGTTGGTGACGGACGCAACCGCGCCGTCCTCTACGGGCGATGACGCCGGTATTGATCTCGGTCTGACGAACGTACCCGTGGTGTCTCGTCGAGCAGGCAAGGCGTCGCGCTTTCCGGTCATCAAGCCGCAGCGCCGCAAGCCGCCGGAGCCTGAGGAAGAAGAGTTTTCGTGGACTCAGTTCCTGGCCTGGTTGAAAAGCTCCGCAGGCAACGCATTGGGAGCGTCGCTGATTGCTCACGTGGTGCTGTTTGTCGCGATGTCGTTGATGGTGTTGGGCGGTCAGAAGCCGAAGGCCGAGTTCACAACGATTCTGGCTGAACCAGAAGGCGACTACGGCCCGGTCGAATTCACCGGCATGCTGGACTTGTCGGAAGTCGCGTCGGGCGGATCCAGGAGCCTCGATGCTGCGTTAACCAATCTGAATCTCGACAGCCTGCGACCATCAATCAGCCCGGAACTCGCGGCGAATGTGGCTCAGGTTGCGACCGGCGGCGGCAAGGGCGGGCAGGGTGAAGGGGCAGGGCAAGGCGACAATACAGGCGACGGTTTCGGGGACGGCGAAGGCTTCCTGTTCAAGATGCCCAAAGGCGGCAAGGCGGTCGCGAAGGGTAGTTTTTCAGCCTGGACGGTGCCTCAAGATCCCGGTCCCGGCGAAGACTACATGATTGTGATTCGCATCAAGTTGCCGCCGGAAACGAAGTTCTATCGAGTCAGCGACCTCGCCGGGGCAGTGCAGGGGTCGGACAGCTACGCCCTGAAGATCCCCTTCGATAAGGAGCATCCCGAACGCAACGTGACTGAACGCAAAGGCAAGATTGTGCCGCTCAAGCTGACGGACTACCTGCCCATCGTCGAACAGCACGTGCAGATGATGGTCAAGGTCCCGGGAGCGCAGCAAAACGTTCGTGACAAAATCGAGATCCGCTCCAAATTGCTTAAGGAAAACCAACAGCTGGAATTGGTCTTTTAACGCCAGTTGCTGCTTGATTTTCCATCGACGCTACTATTCACTGACGTTCCCCCGCCCGGCCGTATTCCTCAAAGATTTGACGCCGTTGATCGTTAATCTGCGGCGTCGTGTCTCCCACCCTGTTTGTCGTTCATTATGCAATTGACGGTGCGTCTGTTTGCTCGCGCGAAAGATCTGGCTGGTGCCGACGCCATAAGCGTCAAGCTGCCTGATCCAGCCAGGGTCTCTGACCTGCGAACAGCGCTCAAAGAACAATATCCCCCGTTGGCACCAATCGTCGCGCATCTCCACATCGCGATCGGAACCAACTACGCCCCGGATGACTCAGCTCTGGAAGCTCAGACCCAGATCAGTTGCTTTCCGCCCGTCAGTGGTGGATGAGCCGTAGCCCAGCAACTCAAGACAGAAAATCAGCGAAGGAGTTAGTCAGCATGTCCGGCCGTCGGCAGCAGAAATCTGGTTCGTCCCCCAACAAGGTGCGGCATTGCCACACGTTGTTCGTGTTTGGCGCGGGGTTCGAACCGGCCGAATTCGCGGGCGTGCTGCTGGACCAGTTTCAGGAAGACCTGGGCGAAGGTTTTGAATTCTCCGTCGCCCGCCCGGTTGTGCGCAAAGCACGACGCTGGCCACTCGATGACAAAGAGGCGTTCCGCGGGATCATTCTGGATGCGGTGAAAGAATACTTCTTCGTGCTGGGCATGGACTACGAAGAAACGCGGCTGCTCATTCGCGACTATCAGGATGACGAGAATCGCAGCTACGCGGTCGTGGGCTACTTCAGCAAGTCGACGATTGATGATTCCGCCGATGCAGCCGCGCTCGCTGATACCAAGGAACAGCCCGCGCTGGTCGACACAGCGACCAAGACACCCAGGAAGAAACGCAAGAAGTCGGATCAGGAGGCCTCGACCGATGATGGTCCTCCGGCATGGAAGCCTGCGCTGGAGGCCGCGCAGCGCGCGGGCCTGGCCGCGTGGACCCGATTCCGACAAGTGCCGCCGAAGTGGTTGGCGGTCGGAACCGTCGCGCTGGTCGGCGTGGTGGTGCTGATCGTCGCTGGACCGAAGGCTTATGAAGCCTTGAGCGATTCCATCGCCGACATGCAGGCTCAGCCCGACACAAAAACCGATCCGGATGCCGATGACGACGGTTCAGCGACCGCGGCGGTAAAGACCGACAACAAGAAACTGCCGGCTCCGAAGTTCACGCTGGGCACCGTGCGAGTCTACACACCGGAACCCGGTTTCTTCGTTGCGATTGATGGCGAGCCCGTGCGTGACGACAACGGCAAGCTGATACCAACACCGTGCGCCGTGCAGACAGAAGTTGGTACTCACCGAGTCACTGTGTTCCGCGAAGGCTTCGTGGATGCGACGCGACTGCTTAACGTGACGCTCGATGGCGAAGGCCGTTTCGATCCAGAAACCGACGAACAGAAGGTTGGCAGCGAGATGCTGACCGCCCCGCACCTGTCGGCGGCTGTCGGTCAGCCGATCGCCATGAAGAACATCAATTCGGGACGAGCCGAACGCGATCCCTTCGTCACGCCGGACGGCCTGACGTTGTGGTTCTCGGGTGATCGCGCGGAAGGTCGCGGCGTCTACAAAGCGACTCGTGCATCGCCGTATCACGACTTCGAAGAACCGGCCATTGTCATTCGCAGTGCCGATCTGCCTGCTGCTCCGAGCGTTTCTGCGGATGGCCTGCTGCTAGCCTACGCCATCCCCGACAAGGGCCGGCTGATGTATCTCGGTCGTGCCAACGCCAAGATGGACTTCGGTGAGAAGAAGGTCCTGCGACAGAGCGACAAAGAAAATGTCACGTGGCCGTCGGCTCAAGTGCTGGCTGACGGCAACCGCGTGTACTGGGTCGAAATCGAAGGCGACGATATGAAGACGTTTTCGATGAGTCGCAAGGATCAGGTCCAGAAATTCGACAAGCTGCTGCGAGTCAGCATGCCCGGCGCGCATCCGTGTCTGTCGGCGGACGGTCTGCGGCAGTACGAGTTCGACGGCAAGAAGCTGACACGGCATCGTCGCGCCAATCTGCAGTCCAAATTCACCGACGGCGGTCAGGTCATTGCCGAGTTGCAACTGCCGGACTTTGAACTCAGCGACGATCATCGACAGTTCTTCGTCAGCGCGGACGAGCAATGGTTGTACTACTGCGACAAGCCCGGCGAGTCCGGTGACCTCTTCGCGGTGCGCCTGTCTGATGGTCCGCAATGGGGCGCGAAGCCTTCCGCGAAACCGATCTCGGCGAAGGATCAGAACATCGCAAAGACTGATGAGAACGATCCCGACACCAAGATGGAAAATAAGCCCGAGATGAAACCGGAACCGAAGCCGGTTGATCCTCGGACGTTGCCGCTGCCGTATGCAGCTCATTTGAAGGCGTACGTCGCGCAACTGGCTGATCGCAAATACGACGAAGCTGAAGCCCTGCTGCAGACGGCGAAGGACATCGCCGAGATTGCTCCCTTCAAACAGCAACTGGACTGGGACGAAGCGGAACTCGTCAGCCTGCGTCTGCTGTGGTCGGAACTCACCGAGCACCTGGGCAAGATGAAGGAAGGCGACACGATTCGTCTGAGCGGCAACAACGTCTCGTTCGTGTCCTTTGATGACGGTGTGATCACGGCGAAGGCCGGGATCTCGAACCTCAAGAAGCCGCTGCTGGAGCTGCCGCCGGCCGATCTGTCGGCCCTGTTCGACGCGATTCACAAAGAACCGACGCCGGACGAGCAACTGCGCATGGCGACGTTCCTGATGTACGACAAGCAGGGCACCGAGAAGGTCCTGAAGTTCCGTTCGGACAAAGCCGGACAACTGGGCAGTGATTTACTTGACCATCGTGCCCGCCGCCGACTGCTGCTCGCGAAAGCGGAATTCGCCCGCAGGAACTACGGCAACGGCGTAGCCTTCATGAAGGAAGTGCGTGACCTCGCCGGTGGCCGCGCCGACCTCATCAAGGAAGTCGATGAGATGCAGGCCCTGCTGTTCACGCTGGTGAAGTGGGAACCGCGTGGCAAGCGCAAGTGGGTGATTGAAAACGGTACCTACCGAGCGACGATGGAGCGGCAGGAGAATTCAATTCTCATCTCCAGCGAGGAGTTCGAGAACTTTGAACTGACCCTGGAGTGGCAAACCGAAACCGCCGCGCAGGCTCAGGGCGGCGTGTACTTCAATTATCCTGGCAAGGGCGATCTCTACGAGAAGTCCTACAAGCTGCATGTCGCGAACGATTTCGGTTTCAAGCCGGATATCTACAGCTCGGGTTCGCTGTTCGCGATCACTCAGCCGACCGTCAACGCCGTGAACAAGCCCGGCGAATGGAACACGCTGAAGATCCGCGTACAGGGCGGAGAAGTCGTTGCCATCATCAACGGCAAGGAAGTTCAGAAAGCGGGACTCAACGACCCCAAAGTACCCAACAAGGGCCACGTCTGCCTGGACGGCGGCATCGGCGGTATCACGTACCGCAAAGTGTTGTTGACCGAACTGCCCGCGAAGTAATCAGGACGTTGTTCGAGGCCAACGCACTTCGCGCAACATCAATGTTCGCTGTGCCTACGAACCAGCCGGCGGTTTACCTTTGCCGGCCGCGATGTAGTCGCCGCGCGCCGCGGCATAGTCGGCGGCCGAGATCTCTTCACCCTGTCCCGCAGCAGCCTCGAAACAACGCCTCAGATAGGGAATGCACCAGCCACAGCCCGTACCCGCTCCGTAGCATTCGCTAAGCTGACTCGGCCGTTTCAGTTCGTGCATGCGAATGAACTTCAGCACCTTGCGCTTGGTAACGTGAAAGCACAGACAAAGCTCATCATCCAGTTCCATGCTCTGTGCCTCCTGAAAAAGACTGATCCGCCAGACGCTGCTCAACGGGAGTGTATCCACCAGGCAGCGTGAGGAAGCGGACTCTTCGATCGATCTCTGCAGAATCCGTGCGACGTCCGCAATTCACACGTACCAGCCGCCGTTGACGTGCAGCGTCTGGCCGGTGATGTAGCTGGCGAGATCGCTGCAGAGGAACAGCACCGCATTGGCGATTTCAGAGGGTTCACCGCAGCGGCCCAGCGGGATCTGGCGGATCATCTCGGCGCGATGCTGGTCCGGAATCGACTTACCCATTTCGGTGAGGATCAAACCCGGCGCGATCGCATTCACCGTGATGCTCTGCCGCGCCAGTTCACGAGCGAGCGTTTTCGTCAGCCCCATCACTCCGGCTTTGGCCGCCGCATAGTTGGCCTGACCAAAGAAGCCGATCTGCCCGCAGATGGAGGCGAAGTTCACAATGCGCCCGCCGTCCTTCAGGCGGGTTGAGGCGGATCGGCAGACGTTGAAGACACCCGTCAGATTCGTGTCGATGACCGCCTGCCATTCGTTATCAGACATCTTCTTGCAGGTCCGATCACGGAGAATCCCCGCGTTGTTAACGACGATATCAAGGCCGCCGCTGCGCGACATCGCGGTCTCCAGCAGTCGATCGACATCCGCCGGCTGGCAGACATCGGCACCGATGGCGAAAGCTCGATCACCCAGTTGTGCGGCGATCCGTTCCGCGTTGGCCTGATTCGCACCGCCCGCGTCGGGAAAGAAGTTGATAGCCACGTTCGCGCCGGCGGCGTGCAGCAATCGGGCAGTCGCCTCACCAAGCCCCTGACTGGCCCCAGTTACAACCGCCGTGCGTCCGCTCAGATTGATATCAATCACCGTGCTGCCTTTCGCTGCTCGCCGTTCTTTTGGGAGGCGCAGATCATATTCAAAAGGCGTGAAGGAGCACTGCTGTCACGAGCGGCCGATGACGTCTCGCATACGGTGAGTAAGGCGATCACAGTAGCAGGCACATGGAATGTGCCGTCCGCTATAGGCTATGGCGGGGGAGGGTTACGGCACATGGAATGTGCCTACTACTTTCCAGCATTGCCTACTGACGGGTGTCAGACCAGACCGTGAATCACTTTGCCGCCGTTGACCACCCGGACGGGGCGACCTTCGGGAGTATAAAACTCTTCGTTCGGGTCGATGCCCAGCAGGTGGTACATCGTGGCGGCAAGGTCTTCCGGTCCGGTGGGGTCGCCATCAGGACGTTCACCGCGGGCGTTCGTCTTGCCGACGACCACTCCCGGCTTGATGCCGCCGCCGGCCATCAGAATGCAGTTCGACGGACCCCAATGGTCGCGTCCGGCGTACTGATTGACGCGCGGCGTGCGGCCGAATTCGCCCATCACAATCACCATCGTCTTGCCGAGGATGCCACGATCGTCGAGGTCTCGCAGCAACGTCGACAACGTCTGATCGAGTTGTGGCAGCAGGTCGTTCTTCAGGACCTTGAAGTTGTCATAGTGCGTGTCCCAGTTCTGGTGATCCACGGTCACGCAGCGCACTCCGGCTTCCACCAGACGACGCGCCGCCAGACTGCATTGGCCGAGTGTCGTGCGGCCGTATTCATTCCGCAGAGCGGTTGATTCCTGACCGATGTCGAACGCACGGCGCGTTTCTGGTGAGGTCACCAGTTCTAGAGCCTTCTGCTGGAACGTCGTCATCTGCTTGGCGGACTTGTTGGCTTCGACTTCGCTGGCCTGACGGAAGCGGTCAACGCGAGCCATCAGGTTCTTGCGGTCATCCAGACGTGTCGAATCCACGGCCAATGGCGGCAGCAGGTCGGGCACTGAAAAGTTTGGCTGGTTCGGATCGGCTTCGACGACGAACGGTGCGCTTGCCGAACCCAGATAGGCAGGACCAGCCGACGGGTGCATCTTCGGCAGGCAGACATACGCCGGCACGCCACCGCGCGGACCGAGTTGCTTGCTGATCATCGAACCGTGTGAGGGTCGTTGATTGTTCGGCTTCAGATTGACGTTGAAGCCCGGAGCCGGGTGATAGCCCGTGAGCATGTAGTGATCAGCGTCGCCGTGACCGGAATTGCTGTGCGTCATCGAACGCAACAGCGAGAACCGGTGCGCGGTCTGAGCCAGCTTCGGCAGATGCTCGCAGACCTCCATACCGGGCACGTTGGTGGCGATCGGCGAGAAGTCGCCGCGGAACTCTGGAGGCGCGTTGGGCTTCAAGTCGAGCGTGTCAATGGTGCTCAAGCCGCCCTTGAGGAACAGAATGATCACCGAGACATCGCTGTTCGGATTTGGCTTCGCCGCCTTGCTTTCAGCGGCCAGCAGTTGCGGGAGCGAAAAGGCTCCGCCAAGGGTGCCGGCAACACCGACTCGCAAGAGTTCACGGCGGTTGATTCCGTCGCAGAAACCACGTTGCTTAGTCATGGGAGGCCTCTCTGATTCTCGCTTCGGGCGGGTACGGTGAAGCTATTGGCGGGGAATCGACTGACCAAACTTTTTCGCGTTCTGCATTCTAGTGGTTGAACAGGAACTCCGTCGTGTTCATCAGGCTCCAGGCTAGGTCTTCGACCGCCCGGCGGCGCTGTCCACTCTGTTTCTTGAAATATTCAATTGCTGCGGCCCGCTCATCGGCGGATGGCGGACGCGCGTAAAACGTCAAATAGAGTTCATCAATCAGGGCCGCATCGTCGGTCATCTGCGTCGCCAGCTTCGTGATGCGACCGCCTTCGTGAGCCAGCTTGTCCTGAATCAGCGGCGAGTTCATCACATGCAGCACCTGAGCGACGCTCGGTTCCGCGTTGCGTTCACAATCACACACGGTCGCTCGCACCGGACGTCCAAAGATCCGCAGGAAGTAATGCGGCACGTGGCTGTCCCACAGTTGAATCGCTCGATAGCCCGCCGGCAGACCGTCAAACTTTTCGGGCACGCCGGTCGTCTGGCAGACGGCGTCAAACAGCACTTCGGCATCGAGCGATCGCAGCAAGGCACGCGAGTAATTCTGTTCGTCACTGAGGTTTGTTGGGTTGGTCGCCGACGTCAGTTGATAAGTGCGCGATGAGGTAATGAACCGCACCAGAGCCTGCACATCGAAGCCGCTGTCCGTGAAGCGCTTCGCCAGCGCGTCCAGCAGTTCGGGGTTCGACGGCGGGTTCGTCAGCCGGACGTCATCGATCGGAGTCACTAGTCCGCGACCGGTGAAGTGAGCCCACATGCGATTGGCAAAACTCTTCGCGAACCACGCGTTGCCGGGTGACGTCATCCACGCGGCCAGAGCCTTGCGGCGGTCGCCTTCGGGAGACGCCTCGCCTTGAGCTTCACCGAGGGCATGCGCATGAATCGCGTCGCCCGTGCGAGGATGTTTCAACGGGCTGTTGTTGGCAGCCGTGAAGAGGACCTCACCGCGGCCGTTCTTCTTGATGTTCGGCTGCACGAAGAACGCTTCCATGCCGACGTAATCATCCTGACCCCAGCGGTCGAACGGATGATGGTGGCACTGAGCACATTCAATCCGCACGCCGAGGAACACCTGCGAGATCGTGCTGGCTCGATCACCCGGCTTCGTCACCGCTTTGAAGAGATGCGCTGCCGGTGCCTGCGCCAGTTCCCCGTCGGCCGTCAGCAGTTCACGCACAAACTGATCGAAGTGCTTGTTGCTGGCGAAGCTCTCGCGAATCCATGAGTAATACAGGAACGCCCCGCGTTGACCGAGCACCTGCCGATCGACGCGCAGCAAGTCAGACCATTTCAGAGCCCAGTAGTCCGCGTATTCAGGGCGAGTCAGCAGTTGGTCTACGAGCTTCTGGCGTTTGTCTGCACTGGTGTCGGCCAGAAACGCGCGTGCCTCTGCCGCTGTTGGCAGGGTACCGATCAGGTCGAGGTAGACTCGCCGCAGGTAGTCGGCATCGGAGCAGATTCCAGAGGGTGTAATCCCCAGCTTTCGCAGCTTGGCATCGACCAGCTCATCAATCTGATTCTTGACGACCGGCCAGGCGGGGGCATTCTCGATCGAAGGCTGAGGAATCAACGCTCGGAAGATATCGACCGAGCCCATGAAGCTGGCCATCACAGCCACATCGCCGGGCTTTTTCCCTGCGACAACAAAGCCGCGATCATCGACCGCCGCGATGCCTTCGTTGTTCGACTGGAACTTAGCCAGAGTCGTGACATCAACCCGTCGGCCATCGGTGTAAGTCGCGATCACGCGGAGCTGTTGCTGAGCGTCGAAGGTCAACTGCCGTTCGCGCGGTGAGACCTCAATGGATTTTACTTGAGGGTCATCCTTCTGACCGAAGGGCATGCCGCCCGCGATCCAATCGCGCAACAAGCTGTATTCGACTGAGTCCGCCTTGATGCGAACTCCGCCGCCATGAGGCATTCCGCCGGAGGCTTTTACCAGCAGCAAACTTTGCTCGGGCAACAGCGGATGCGTGCGGCGTCCGCGCGACTCCTGAGTCAGCGTGAGATGATCCGCTTTCGGATCGAAGCCAAAGACGGACAGCTTGAACCCGTTCTGTCCTTCAGCTTTGGCGTGACAAGCCGACGAGTTGCAACCGTAGCGGCTGAGTATGGGGATGATATCCCGCTCGAAATTGAACGCCGCGCGCTGGCCGAGGTTACTCACCGTCACTTGGATGAGCGTCTTCTTGCCCGCGATTTCGGCTTCGATCGTCGCTGCGCCGTTGCTGACTCCAGAAACGAAACCGGTCGGGGAAACCTGACAGATATCAGGATTCACCGACCGATACGTGACCGCTCGAGTCTTATCAACGACCTTACCGCCAGCGTCCGTGTCGGACACCAGCAGTTGAAAGTTCGCACCGCGACCGTCCAGCGACACAGCTGCGGGGTCTGCTACCAGACCGCTCGCATCCGCGCCAGGAAGGAGCGCCAGAAACGCTGCTTGTATGAGGAGCACGCACCACACCGGAGGGACCTCGATTGTCGCGCGAGTAGGGATTCGTCCGCGTCACTGGAGGGAACGTGTTTGACGCAGAGCGAGGACTCATCAACAACAATCGATGGTAGGGTGGTCGCCGGGCCGGATCAACAGCGAGCTAAGGAAAGAGGTCGACGGAGTGGGGTAGGACGGACAATCCTGTCCGTCTTCACTCCAACCCGCAGAGACGGACAGGATTGTCCGTCCTACGACTACAGCCCTTATGGTCCCTGGAAGAAGAAGTCCGACGGGCCCTTACAGGTGTAGTAAGGGTATTGGACCATCGCCGGTTGCTGGCAAGGATCCGGATAACGCAGGTTCTTCGGCTCCTTGTATTCCCAAGTGTGGTGGTGGGTCGGACGCCAGATGTTGTCCTGTCCCGGAGGACAAGCCGACATCGGCGGGCAATTCGCCATCCCTTGTTGGCCCCAGGCTGGTCCATCGTAGTAGACCGGCCCGGCCGTCATGCCAGCTCCTGGCAGTTGGTGCTGGCCGGACATTTCTCCGCCCATCGGACCCATTGGACCCGGGTTCTGACCTCGCACGACGCCGTGGTTGCAGCCAACACTCAGGCTGATCAGGCCGCAGCCAATCAACCAAGCCGCCAGATTACGTTTCATCTGGATTCCTCTCCGTCCCTGGATAGCGGTCAAGCTCCTGCGACTTCAGGCATTCCCGCCGTCGCGTTGTCTTCCCCTACCGTTATCGACCGCAAACCCGGACGAATTCGGAGATTCGGCATCTGCCGGACGACCGTCACAACCGGCAGTGTCGACCGATATTGCAGCTCTACCCCAGCCTCAATAGATTACCGCCGTCTTGGAGTGTTCCCGGCGGTCGGATTCGCCATCCAATGGAAGTAAACTCCAAGGCCGCATAAGTTTATGCTGACAACACGAACAACGGAGTGGGTCACGTGTTTATCGCCGCCTCGTCCCGCTGCTTTTCCGATTTGCGTTTCGACGACGCTTGTCGAGCCATTGTGGACCTTGAGTACGACAAGCTCGACATTTATCTGGATGAGTCATCCAAGCACCTGAAACCGTCTGAGGTTGCTCAGAGTCCAGAAGCGTTCAGCCAGCGCATGCGGGACGTAACTCGCCTCTCGCCGATAGCCTTCAGCATCGCTCACGACATCTCGCCGGACACGCTGAAAGGCATCTGCACCGCCGCCAAGCTGCTTCAGGTGACTCAAGTCACCGTGCCCGCCGCCGAGATCGGGACGCCGTTCAATTCCGAGATCGATCGCCTGCGCACCTTCATTGGCATCGCGAATCAGCTCGGCATCCGGCTGTCGATTCACACCAAGACCGGGCACCTCACGGAAGATCCGCACACGGCAGTTGAGCTCTGCCAGTCCGTACGCGGTTTGGGGATCTCCCTGGATCCCAGCTACTACTTGTGCGGCCCGCATCGCGATCAGAACTACGATCAGGTCTACCCGTACGTGTTCCACACGTACCTGCGCGACTCGACGCCGAGCCAGTTGCAGGTGCAAGTCGGACTCGGTGAAGTCGACTACGCGAAGCAAATCGTCAGCCTGCGTCGCGAGGAATATCGCCGCGCGTTGTCAGTCGACTTCGACCCCGCGCTGATGGATTCAGCCGCTCGCCCCCTGGAAATGCGGAAGATGCGTCTGCTGCTGGAAACTCTGCTGTAAGCAACAGGCTCGGACTCTTTCACCGATGGGATGTTCGCGGCGCCATCCACAGCGCCTGAGCAGTTTGAAACAGAAGCTGGCGACGGACGCAAAGCAGGTTGATTGAAGTCCTTCGTCGTTCCCTTCCTGAGGTGGGCGTCGCCGATGCTATTGCTGCAAAGGACATCGAACGCTCGGGTTGCGAACCGAAACAAAGTGACTGCAATCGCGACTATTGGCTAGTAAGCTGTGAAAATGCGACTGCTCAGTGACGGCGAGCCCCTGTCGATCCTCGTGCGGGTGAATCACAACGTTTTGTTCTGGGCCAGGCGTCGGTCAATAAGCTCCTGAACTCGGTTTAACTCGCGGTCGGTGTCCGGATACGGCGGCTCGAATTTGGCGATCTCGATCCACTGAGACACCTGATCGTCTTTGATGTATTGACGATTGTCGTCCACGATCAAGCAGCGATCTGCAGCTACGTTGGGGATGTTCCCCAGGTCTTTGAACTCTCGATCCCAGTCGACGAAAGAGATCTCGCTCAGCCACATTGGGGCCAGCTTGCGAGCCACGAGGTTGTAAATGATCGCATGGCAGCGAGCGTCGCTGACGGCCGTGTAAATGTAGATGTGCTCGAACCGCAGACGACAGAACTCCAGAAACTGGAATAGCCCCGGGCGCGCGAACTGACTGACGGCGTTTGAGATCAGGGTTCCTTCGAGGTCCAGAGCGATCACTGTTTCGTGAGGCATGCTACATCCGGGATTTCAGGCAGGAGGTCGTCGACCTTGATGGCTGCAGCTTGACATTGATGCTTCCAGAGCGCGTGTTGCGCAGATTCATCCATTCCGTGAGCAGGCTCCAAAAGCGGTGGTATTGAGCCTCTCAAGCATGTTGAGGTTCGCTCGCGGTTGCTGGATGGCGAACTCAGGCTCCGAAATCTGTGCTGGGACTCAACGGCGAGCACACACACGCTACAGTCTGGAGCCTCGGTTTCTCGCCCTTCACCAATTGCGCTCGATGGTATTCGACACTCCTCAAACTCTGAAGTGGCTGCTGATCGGAGACGCGAACTCTCCGCATTTCGAGCGTGTGCGCGGCTGTCTGCTGGGGCGGATTCAACAGCAACTGGCAACGTTGGCGGGCGCACTGGAGTGGCTGGAATCAGGTCAGCAGGTGCCGGATGGCGTGCTGGTCTATCAGTCCTTTCCCGATGAGTTTGCTCCCGATCACGTCGAACAGATGATTGGTCTGCTGCCACTGGCCCGCTGGATTGTGTGCTTTGGTCCCTGGTGCGAATCGGTCGGTCGAACCGAGCAGGTGTGGCCCGTCGCGTGGTGTGTGCCGTTAAGGGACGTCGAGCCGCGCGTTGCTCGAGAACAAGCCGCGCATCGACGCGATGATCCGAGCTGGTTGCCGACCATGTCACGCGATGAAAGCTTCGCCCGTTCCGCGACTGAGTTAACTCGGGCTCCGCGGGCACAGGGTCAGCGAGTGGCGGTTCAAGGAGACGACCCGGCGTTCGTCGAGACAGTCGAAGCCATTCTACGGAGCCAGGGAAGCGTTCTGGTCGCGCCTGCGGATGCAGACCTGATCTTTGTCACGACCGGCCCTCTGCAGCCTGACATGCTTCCAACGATCGCAGCGCTGCGCGCGGCTTCTCCGTCCGCGCGCTTGATCGTTGTGTCCGATCTGCTGACGGATTCCGAGGCAGCTCAGGTACGGGCCGGTGGCGCGGATGAGGTGATCTCGGCGCTGCGATTTGTGGAAGCGATCACCGTGCGTGTCACGTCGGACGTCGGCACCGCGACCATGAAATAGAAAGAGCCAGTTGCAGGCAACTGGCTCTCTCTGAACTGCTTTATCACACAGCCAGCGGCTGTCCTAGAAGTTGAACATATTCAGCACCGAAGTTGACAGCACGAAGGCGTTATCCACTTCGCCTGGCTCAAGGTAGAAGTTGCTTTCGGACGGAGGTGTCCCGGAACCGGTACCACCGACCAGAGTATCAACTCCACCGTTGCCCAGCAGACTGTCAACACCCAGGCCACCGATGAGGATGTCCGGATCGTTGGTGCCGGACAGCGTGTCAGCTCCATCATCACCGAGCAGGATGTCGCGACCCAGGCCACCGACGATTCTGTCGTTGCCGGCGTCGCCGCGAATCAAGTCGCCGCCCGCACCGCCATCGACGAAGTCATTGCCGTCACCCGCCTTGATGGTGTCGTCGCCATCGCCACCGTACATCGCATCGTTGCCAGCGTCGCCAGCCAGCTTGTCGTTGCCGGCGCCGCCGTCGATCGAGTCATTGCCGGCGTCGCCCTTCGCGGTGTCGTTGCCGTCACCAGCCAGGATACTGTCATTACCACCGTTGCCGCGGATGTAGTCATCGCCCACACCGCCTTGTACGGTGTCGTTACCGCCACCACCGTACATGTTGTCGTTGCCCTGGCCGCCCAGGATCATGTCGTTGCCGTTACCGCCGACGATGAAGTCGTTGCCGAAGTCGCCGTCGAGCACGTTACGACCGACCGCCGAAGGATCAGCATCGAGTCGGCTGTTACCGGCGACCAGCGAGTCGTTACCAGCGCCACCGTTCGCCTGGAAGGTAATCAAGCTGTAGGAGTTGGCCCCGGCGTTGAGGCTGTCGTCGCCATCACCCAGCGACAACTGGATGACCACCGAGTCGATCGATCCCGTCAGATCGCCAGTGGTGAAGACGTCAGCTCCACCTGCCGTGTTCAGCACAATGACTTCCGTGCGGCGGAACATGACCGAGAACGCTGTTCCCGATGTCTTGGCGAGGTTCAGGAAGCCCGACGAGTAGGTGAGCGAGTAAGTATCATTGCCGCTGGTACCATCGGCCACCTGCATCACGTCGCCCGACGTGCCCTGACCATCGACGAGGTCGTTGCCTTCGCCTGTTACCAGGAAGTCGAGACCGGCGGCACCCAGCAGCGAGTCGTTGCCGCCACCACCAATCAGCGAGTCGTCGTTATTGTCGCCCAGCAGGAAGTCGTTACCGAGACCACCATTGATGGTGTCGTTGGCATCGCCACCGTAGAGCGAGTCGTTGCCGTCACCACCGAAGATGATGTCGATGGCTGCCGCACCGGTGATGAGGTCGTTACCACCTTCACCCAGCAGCGAGTCCGCTTCATCACCGCCATCGATGTTGTCGTCGCCGTCACCGCCGAGGATGGTATCAAGGCCCACTGCACCCTGAATTACGTCGGCTCCCAGACCGCCCAGCAGGCTGTCGCTACCTGAGTTGCCGAGCAAGGTGTCATTGCCTGCACCGCCATCGACCGTGTCGTTACCGGCATTGCCAGTAACACTGTCATTGCCGCCGCCCGCGTTGATGGTGTCATTGCCGAGACCACCGTCGATCGAGTCGTTGCCACCACCACCCAGCAGGGTGTCGTTACCACCGTTGCCGAGAATCGTGACAGCACCGAGCGTGTAAGCCGACGCGTCAATTACGCTGGCCTCGTCGCCGCCGATGAACTTGAACTCTTCGATGGAACTGAACGTTGTCGGCGAGCCACCAATCGTCAGTGTCGCGTTGGTCAGGATGACTGTACCCAACCCGGCCACGTTCAAATCGATGCGGTCCGTTCCGAGTTCGCCGTTTAGCGAGTTGTTACCGGCGCCGCCGTCCAGAGTATCATTGTCGTTACCACCCAGCAGCGAGTCGTCGCCGAGTTCACCACTGAGGAGGTCGTTTCCGGCACCGCCATTGAGCGTATCATTGTCATTACCACCCAGCAGCGAGTCGTTGTCGGCACCGCCATCAAGGCTGTCGGCACCAGCACCACCGTTGAGCGTGTCGTTACCAGCGTCACCCTGCAGAGTATCAACCCCGTCTTCGCCGTTCAGGACGTCGACGCCGTCTCCACCGTGCAGGTTGTCGTTATTCAGGCCACCCGCGAGCGTGTCGTTTCCGACGCCGCCATCGAGTGTATCATTGCCATTTCCGCCCAGCAGGCTGTCATTGCCGCCCTGGCCGACGATGTTGTCGTCGCCAATTCCGCCACCGAGCGTATCGCCGAGGTTATCATCAGCGGTGACGAGATCGTGGCCTCGCAGCGTGTCATTACCGCCCGAACCGAAGAGGGTATCCGCTCCGGCGCCGCCGTTCATCGTTTCGTTGCCACTTCCGCCCGACAGCGAGTCGTCACCGGCGTCGCCATTCAGCGTGAATGCTCCCGTGAACAACGAGGCATCGATCGTGTCGTTTCCGGCGCCGGCATTCAGGACGAAGGTCGCTGCGAATGCGGGATCCAGTGAGGCCACCGCCGCAGTGTTATTACCCGAGCCGAGATTGACCGTCAGAGTCGAAGTCGGATTGAGGAAGCTGACGCTTTCAAAGGTTGCCTTGGAATCAACACTGTTGATCAGCGAGTTACCGGCGATCGCGGTATCATCAACAATCTGCAGGTTGTGGTTGACTGCGTCCGTCAGATTGATCGTGCGGTTCGCCGAGGCGAGATTGTCAACGATCGGCTCCAGTTCGCTGTAAGTAATCACGCTGCCGTCGATGGAAATTGTGCCGCTTTCGCCGCCGGTCGCCGTGTAAACAATGTTCGTCGCAGTGAACTTGCCGCTGCTGTCCGTGATCACCACCGAGTCGCCGCCGATTTCCAGCCCGCCATCAATATTCAGGCCGCCGGTCGGAATCGGATTACCATTCGTATAATCGATCGTGAACACATCGTCGTTCGCCGTGCCGACCACATTCACAGGTGCGGTGAGATTGGGGCTCGTCGACACCAACATGCCGTCCCTATAGGTCTCGATTGTACCCGCGTTCTGCTGAATCAGCCATTGAGTTGGCGGCGAATCGTCATTGTTAATAGTGCCGACTGCAGGTGTCGGATCCAGAGTGGCACTCGGGAATGCGACGCCATCGCGTGTCGGATTGCTGAGCGTCACGGTGAACTGCTCGTTCGGCTCGAACCGCGAATCGCCAATGACAGTGACCACAAAGTTCTTGGACGTATCGCCTGCCAGTGCCGGATTCGTGGAATTCGGATTGAAGGTCAGAGTCTGCGTCTTGGATTGATAATCACTATTGCCGATGGCCGTGCCGCTGACCGTAGAAGCATTCACCGAGACCGGTACGCCGACGGGCTGAGCCAGAGTGACCGTGAAGGTCATCGGAGTCGTCGTACCCGTATTACCTTCCGTGGCCGACGCGGCATCGGAGATCAGGAACGACACTTCGTCGTTGAGGATCGTGCCAATGCCCTGCGGCTTCGCAAACTGCAGCTTGTCACCGTTCTCATCAATACTGGATGCCAGAGCGTCCAGGAAGAATCGCTCGTAAGCTTCCAGCGAAGTGTCACCATTGATAGTCACGGTGACCGTCTTGGACGTTTCGCCAGACGCGAAGAACAGGCTGCCAGACGTCGCAACGTAGTCGGATCCAGCGACGGCCGAATCGTTCGCCGTTTGATAGTCGACGGTGACGTCGTACACACTTGGCACGTCCAGCGACACAGTGAAGGTCACGGTAGTAGTGCCGCTGTCGCCTTCGACAACCTGGCCGTCGCTGACCGTCACGTAAACGTCATCGTTGATAATGGAGCCTTGGCCCAGGTTATCATCGATAATGGCGTTGACGGGCGAGAACAGACGCACGAAGAACTTCTCAGCCGTGGCGGCGTCCGGACCTGCTTCCGAGGTCACGTCACCGTTGACTTCGATCACAATTGTCTTGGTCAGTTCGCCCGGAGCGAAGGTAATCGTGCCCGTTTGCTCCAGGAAGTCGCTGCCGGTCTTCGCCGAGTTGGCTTCCGTCCTGTAGCTGACGGTTACGGGTTCTGCGGATGCTTCCATGAGCACAACCGCGAACACGAACAGCGTTTCGCCGGTATCACCTTCAGGTGCTTCGACGTCGAAGATCCGGATGTGATTCTCCTGGACTTCGAACGAGCCGACGTCAGCAGTGTTGTCCGTCGGACGTTGTCCACCGCGCTGATCAACTGGTTCGCCACCGGAGTTGTTACCGTTATCAACCGCCGGACTGCCGTTCAGCAGCGGATGCGTCAGGGTTGGTCCGCCGTTATTCGACAAGGGGCCGAAGACTGCATCAAACGGGCTTTGAGTAGAACCGACCTGATCCTCGTTGGTGAGGTTGACAAACCCGGTCGAAGTACCGGCATCGCCGATAAAGTTCGCTCCCAGCGAAGTGAACGCACCGCGAATGTCCGCGTCCTGGATGCGAGCTGTATTTCCAGACACAATCGTATTGCGAACGTTTGCCCGCCCGGCAGGCGCCTGGTTGATGAATCCGCCACCGACGCCGTCCGTGCTGTTCAGCACGATCGTCGTATTGGTGACGGTGATCATGCCCACCGACCCGATGGCGGCGTCGAGATTCGTGGTATTGATAATACCACCGCCCATCGCCTGGGCCGAGTTACCAGAGATCGTCGAATTCAGGATCGTGATAACGTCGTTGTTATAAATACCACCGGCTTTCACGCCCGCGACGTTGTTCGACAGCGTGCTCGAGTCGATCCCTATGGTTGCGGTTTCACCCAGAACACCCTGATCGTTGTAGATCGCGCCACCAGTGCCTGCGGTCGCGTTCCCATCGAACGTGGACCCCATCATGGTCACAGTGCCACGGTTGAACAAACCGCCGCCCTGTGAATTCGAGTTGTTGTCCGAAACATCGGCTCGCGTCAGCGTCAGCGGGCTGCGGTTGAAGATACCGCCACCCTGCAGGCGAGCCTCATTGTTGGAGATGGATGAATCCACGATCGCCGCTGATCCAACCATCGTCACCTTGTCGCCCAGGTTGTGAGCAACAGCAGTGGTACCGTTGACTCCACGAGTCACCGTGAAGGTAGTTACGGCACCCACGGTTGCCACGTTGGTGACGCGGATGCGTTCCGATCCGATCGTGAAGTCGAAGGGCACTGACGTCGGGAACGAACCCGGGTTCGCGATCTGCAGCATCGTGTTGGCGGATCCGATTGCCACGGCCAGCGTTGACGACACCTGATCGTTATACAGGCCACCACCGAAATCGGCCTGGTTACCAGTAACAATCACATTCTCAAGCGTGATCGTGCCCTGATTAAGGATACCGCCACCGAGCAACTCCTGACCGCCGACAACGGTCAGGTTCTTCAGGTTGAGCGTCGCACCTGCCCTGACGTGGAATATGCGGTCGAGCGATGCCGCATCGATAATAGTCTGATCAGTTCCCGAGCCAATGATAGTCAGGCTGTCGGTGGTGACGTCGAGGTCGCCCTGCGTTGACCCGTCCTCGTCGCGACCGGCAATCGTCAGCTTGAACGTACCGGGCAGCAGCAGAATCGTATCGTCACCGTCGAGGGCGTTGGCTTCCATCACAGCAGCACGCAAGCTGCTGTTACCGGCATTATCTGCGCTGGAGAGGTCACCAGGCTTCACGTCGACAGTATCAAGGAAGGTGTTAACAACGAAGCCCGATTCAAATGCGCCGATATCCACCGTCGCGGTGCCGTTGCCATCGCCGTCGAAGATACGGGCGAAGCCGCGTTGGTCCGTCGCGGAAACGCCAACATTGCTACCCTTGTCGCGAGCCGGGCTGCCGAACAGCAGAGCGTGGGTCTTCGTGGGCCCACCGTTGTCCTGCAGTGGTCCGAGCAATGGATCCACCGGGCTTCCGGACGTCCCGATAACGTTGCCGCCGGCCATTGTCAGAGTCGTCACTGTGCCGACATTGCCAATCAGGTTGTTGCCCTGGCTGACGAACTGCGGCCCGCTAACGTCTGGATTCGTCGGCGCCAGGTTGGCGGCCACGATCGTGTTCTTCAGGTTGACAGGGCCAAAGACCGTCGTATTACGAATGCCGCCACCGGAACCGCTGGTTGCGCGATTGGCATACACGGTCGCGCTTTGCAGTGTGGCAGTACCATTGTCGTTATACAGGCCGCCACCGTCAGTCAGTGCGATATTGGACGACAGCGTGCTGTTCGAGAAGTTGAAGGCTCGGCTGTTATAAACACCACCACCGAAGTTCGCCCGGTTGCTGGAAATCGTGCTGTTCGTCAGGCCGACTGCACCCAGCGATTCCTGATAAATACCACCACCCTGATCGCCTGCGGTGCTGTCAGCAATCGTCGATTGGGAAACCGTGATGGTCGCGGAACCGGTGTTGTACAACGAACCGCCGTCAGCACCGGCTTCGTTGCCCGAGATCGTGCTCAGAGCAATGCTGATCGAACCATTGCCAGAGTTGCGAATCGCACCGCCGTTCGTGGCCGCCGAGTTGCCCTGCAGAATCGACGTCTGGATTGTCAGCGAGCGGCTGTTGTCGATCGCACCACCACTGCCGGTCGGAGTCGTTCCGCCGCTGTCTGCCTTATTATCAGCCAGCAGCACGGTATCCAGTGTCACGGTACCGTCAGTATCAATCGCACCGCCGTTGTTGCCCGCGAGATTGCCGGAGAACGTCGAGTCCGAAACGAGCACCGTACCGGCGGACGTCACGTACAACGCACCGCCATCCAGCAATGCAGTATTCGCCGACAGCGCGGATCGTGTGATGGTGACGTTGCCATCCTGATCGAAGACACCGCCGCCACGTTCAGCGTCGTTCGAGGCGACCGTGCTGTTATCAATCGTGAGGTTGGCTGCCAGTTCGTTGAATACAGCACCGCCGTCGACATTCGCGGAGTTGTCGTTCAGCGTGCTGTCAACCAACGTCGCGGTCGCGGAGTCATTGTTATACAGACCGCCGCCGTGCCGCTGAGCCGTGTTCCCCGACAGGTTCGCACCCACGAGGCTCAGGGTCGATGAGCGATCATTATAGATACCGCCACCGTCTGTCGCGGCGATGTTGCCGGAGATAGTTGCTTGAGCGACAGTCAAAGAACCTTGCTCGTTATAGATGCCTGCACCGAAGCCGGCGTTGTTGCTGCTCAAGGTTGAATCTGTAACGGTAACCGTGCCATTCGAGAACACCGCACCGCCGCGTCCGTCGGCCTTGTTGGTGCTCAGTTCGGAGCCGACCAGGTCCAGCAAGGTGGCGCCCGCGAGTCCGAGATTGTCGCTGCGGATACCGCCGCCGTCGCGTCCGTCAACCACCTGCCCGCCGCTGATGCCGATATTCACGAGATGCAGCGTGACACCCGCGTAAACGTCCAGGACGCGGTCAATGTTCGCGCCGTCGATCTTCGAGAACGCGGGGTCAGATCCGATAATGGTCAGTTCGCCCGCGGTGATATCAATATCGCCAAATGAAGCGGCATCATCGAGACTCATCCCGCTGACAGGAATTGGCAGTCCCTGGTTCGTGAAGCGAGCCACATCGTCGCCGATGACAAATCGCTCAGTGACCGCCGCCACGAAGCGGTTCGGGGCGTTCGGATGTAACTTGTCCATCTGCACGGTGTCAGCAATCGGCTGCCCTGGGAATGTGCTCGGATCAAGAGTCAGGGTATAGAAGCCGTCCCTGGTGCTAACCGTCGACAGATCCAGCGTGTAGGTCGAATCGTTCACCTGAGTTAAGGTGAGGGCGGAGAGATCCACCGTTGTCGCTGGCTGAGGTCCAGGACCATCGACGTCCAGCGTCAGGTCGAACTGTGTTTCGGCGTTGTTGAGATTCACACCGACCACGTCTTCGTCGAACTGGATCGTCACCACTCCGACCTTGCCAATTCGCGGATCCGTCGGCACATCGACGATATCCGCAACTGGTGGGATGTTGTCGAGCACCGCCGTCCAGGTATCAACCAGAGCGCCGCCGACATACGGGTTCGATGGCAGGTCCGTGACCGTACCTGCGACCGGGTTGAAGGTCAGCGTGTACGTTCCCGGAGCGTCGAGGCCGATGCTATTCAGCGCGTCAACCTGCACGTTTGTCAGATCGAGGATGTACTGGCTCTGAGTGATCTGCTGCACTGCGGTGGACGTCAGCGGAACGTTGACCGCGCCGGTACCGTCGTTGTACGTGAGCGTAAACTGAGGCGCGCCAGCGGATAGGTCAACGCCGGTCACCGCTTCGTTGAAGTTCAACGTCACGACACCCGGATTGCTCGTTCGCGGATCCGGAGAAACGGGCACCAGAGCCGCAGTGGGGCTGAACTTGTCCGAACCGCGGATGAACTGCTCAATCGCAGCGGCGCCAACAATTCCAATCGAGGTATCATCCGCGATGGCATTGTTCTCGAAGTCCGCGATCGCCGGAGCAGTCACAAACCGGAACTCGTAAAGTCCGTCCGGAGCAAGCAGCGTACGCAACCCGCTGAGAGTATATTGAGTAATATTCGCAGGATTCTGCGTAATCGTCACTCCGGCGAGCGATTGCAACGTGGCGGTGCCGCCAACGGCCGTGTAGCGCAGTTGCAGTTGTGCCAGAATCTGTGCTGGCGTCGCATTGACAGGCTCGGAGAAGTTCAGTGTCAGGGTATCAACCTGGTCCAGGTTGGTCGTCGCGGCCTGGAGCGGATCCGGAGTGACATCGACAATGTCGATGGTCGGAGCGATCTTATCCAGTTCGGTCAGGCCCAACTGATAGGTCTCGTTCGCCAGCCTGATCGCGTTCGGACCGGCCAGGGCGTTGGCTTCCATGATCGCGGCACGCAGAGTCTTGCGGCCGAAATTGTCGGCGGCGATGCCGTCACCCGGATTGACGTCAACGCTGTCGATCGTGGAATCGACGAAGAACCCGCCGAATTCATAAGCACCAGCATCCACGGTGGTCAGCACGCGGGTGATACCGCGTTGATCCAGAGTCGTGAGCTGCGGCTGTCCGATATCAATCGCAACGCTGCCCAGACGCAGGGCGTGCGTGAGAGTCGGGCCGCCGTTATTTGCGAGCGGATTGATGCCCGGATTCACAGGTGTCGCGACAGTTCCCACCGTCGCGCCGACGGGGAAGGCAGCCGTGGCACCATTGTTCCGCGCCACGACGTTGCCGCCGAGCGACACGATTGTCACCGCGGAGTTGTTATTCCACACGTCAGGACCATTGGTGGCGACGTTCGTGGAGTTCGTGCCGCCGATGATCGTGTTCTTGACCAGCGTGCGCCCGTTGGTCACGTGCAAGCCGCCGCCTAGGTTAGCCGCTTGGTTGTTGTCGATCGTCGCGTTCACCAGACTCAGGTTAGACCGCAGCAACACCAGAGCACCCACGTTGTGAGCCGCCGGGGTCGTTCCATTCACGCCGCGAGTGATCGAGAACGTGTTGTTCGCGGTCTGCGTGACGCGGATGTCTTCGTTATCAATCCGGATATCGAACACTTCCTGATTCGGGAATACGCTCGCGTTGGTGACCAGCAGAGTGGTCGCTCCCGCCGTGATGTTCGCGGCGAGCACTCCGCTGATGTTCGGGAACGGAGCCTGATTCGAGATACCACCACCATTGCCGGTCGGATTCGTTACCGCGTTGCCGGAAATCGTGCTGTTCACAATCGCGACGGTACCATTCGCCAGATTGACGATACCGCCACCGGACACGCCGGCCTTGTTGCGATCGTCCACAATCGGGTTGCTGGTCGGTGTATAAACACCGCCGACCAGGCTGTTTTCAATTCGCAGAGCACCGACGTTGCGAATAGCGCCGCCGTTGTTCGTGGCCTGATTGCGGGTAATCGTCGTATTGACGATCAGCATCTGGCCGTCATTGTTGATAGCGCCGCCATCGTCAGCAGAGCGATTGTCCGTGATGACACTGTTACGGATCTCGACGACGCCGCCGTCGTTTCGGATACCGCCACCGTCTTCACTACCCGTTACGCGACCGTTGCGAATGGTAACACCATCCAGCACCAGGTTGGCGCCGGCGGTCACGTGGAAGATGCGCTCCAGCAGGCCGCCGTCGATGATCGTCAGACCCGCACCCTTGCCGCGGATGGTGGTCGTGCCTGTGGTGTCAAAGATGTCCAGGTCGCCCGTGGCTGCGAATTGCTCGCCGGTACCACCAATCGACAGAGTATAAACGCCTTCGTCGAGAACGATCGTATCATCACCGGCCAGGCGTCCGGCTTCCATCACGGCGGCACGGAGAGCGAGCTTGCCGCCAGCAATCGGAGTGACCACTCCGTCGCCAGGGTTGGTGTCAATTGCATCGCTGGTCGTGGTCACAGCGATCTCGGTCGAGGTATCCCATTCCTCGATGGCGTCGCTCAGCAGAGGATTGCCGGTGCTGATCTGCGTAACGCCGGAACCGCTCGCCACGAGCGACAGACGATAGCGGCCTGTCGAGCCCGTCACTGGCGTGAGGTCGATGAAGTACTGCGCCGCGCCAGATGGGCTGGCCTGTACTTCAATCCCGCGCAGCGACACTTGCTGGCCGTCGCGCGTCAGGCGGAAGTCATTGATATCCACGCCCTGAACAGGCTGAGTAAAGTTGACGGTCACAACACCGACCGGTCGCAAGCGTGGATCGGGCGTTACGGCCACAATCGTCGCGTTCGGGTCGATCAACTCGTTCGTCCAATTGATGGTCGTTCCCGCCACCAGCGAGTTCGGCGTCGCCGCCTTGTCCCTGATGGGCGTGACCACATCGGTGGTAACCAGCGAGAGCACGTAGTCGCCCTTGCCGAACGTCGCCGAGGTCAGATCGAGCAGGTACTGGCTGTCGGAGCCAGGGAACGCCGTGAGCAGGGCGGGGTCGGTCAGACTGACCGGCGCACCATCGCGGGTGAGCTTGAAGTCAGCAATATCCACACCCGTCACGCCTTCGGTAAAGTTGATCGTGACAATACCCGCCGGAGTATTACGCGGTGATGTCACCGACGTGAACGTGCCAGTTGGAGCGGTGATATCAACTCCCTGGAACCACGTATCAACCGCGCCGCGTGTTGTGTCGGTAACAATCGTGATCGGGGCTTGAGCGATGTGTGCCGCCGCTGTGGTGCCACCGACACCGCGAGTAACCGTCAACTGATTTCCATTGACTGCGAGGACCGTCATGCGTTCTGCGTCAATTTGGATATTGAACGGCAATGTTCCGAAGAAGTTCCGCGCGTCGGACAGCGTGAGCGTCGTCACGGACGAGTTAATTGCGGTCGCAAGGGCTCCCGTCGCCAGATTGTTGCCAGCCAGATCCCGGATGGAACCGTTGTTATTCAACCGCAACGCATACGTGTGATCGGCCTTCGTAAAGTTGGTGAGGTCGATGACGTAGCGACGCTGCGTCTCCGCGATAAACGGCGCGGCGGTAATATCAACCGGCACGTTATCGGCAGTGAGTACGAAGTCGCCAATATCAACGCCCGTTACACTTTCGGAGAACAGGATATTGACAATACCTGCTGACGCTCCCGATGGCAGCGGATCAGGCAGCACATCAATGATGTCGGCGATCGGCTTGGTGTTATCCAGCACCCAGATCGTGGAAGCGTCACCGGCCAGTTCGATACCGGCCTGATCGACAATTCCTGAATCTCGAGCAACCAGAGTAATCCGGTAATCGCCCGGGATATCGGTCAATCCAGCGGCGCTGAGGTTGACTGTGAACTTCTTGGCAAAGCCGCCGGTCGGGCTGACCGGAGTTATGATACCCGAAGTAATTGGAACTACCTGGAAGCCGCTGCCGGTGTTCCTTTCGAGGCGCAGATCGGACAGGCCAAAGTCCGCAATCCGGACGTTCTTCGTGAAGTCGACGGTGATATCGTTCGCCGCAGTGATGCGCGGGCTGGTCACGGAGATTGCTGCGCTCGGGCCGATATTCTCCACGACCCAGGTATCGAGCGACAGCAGGCCGCCCTGCAGAGCGTTTCCTGCGGCATCCTGAATCAAAGACCCGGGCGCCTGCACGAAGAATTCATAGCTGCCCGGCGCGCCGGTCACCAGATTCAAGTCGATGGTGTATTCGGAGCTGCTGACCGCGTTGAGAATCAACCCGCTGAGGCTGACATTCGAGCCGTTGCGGCGAAGAACCAGGTCGGACAGATTGACCCCGGACACTGACTCGGTGAACTTGATGGTCACAATGCCGACAGACGTGCTGCGCGGATCGGGATCAATATTTACCGTACCAGGCACAACCTGCGGAGCGGTCAAGTCGAGGAAGAAGCGATCCACGTCGTCACCGACGGCGTAGTTCGCCACCAGCGCCGCCTGCAGACTGGACTGCAAGCTGAAGTTCGGAGTGGGGCTGCGCGGGTCGACGACCACCGGGCGCACCGGCAGCGTGGAATCGATAATCTGGGTATCTGAGCCCTTGGGAATCAGAATCCAGGAGTTCGTGGAACTCGGAGTTGTGACAAAGGCGTTGCCGTTGGCATCGGTGATCGCCCCGGTGTCCTTCATCGAGAGTGTATAAATTCCATCGATCGCCGTGAGCGCACGCAGATCGATCACGAACTTGTCCGAGAACAGGTCAGAGCTGGCGTCAAACGGATTCGCGATCGGGATGCCGGCTCCGGTTCGCGGAGCGATCGGTCGCACCTGCACCCCGGCCAGGCTCACCGGCTGAGGACCATTGCCGTCTCCGATATCCAGAGTCAGGTCAAAGTCCGTCGCCGCGTTGAATCGGTCCATGCCGGAGATGAGTTCCGAGAACTGGATCACAACGTAGCCCGCATCCTGAATACGTGGGCTCGGATCGACATTCTCGATATCTGCTGTGGGCGAAGTAGCATCCTGAGTCCAGGTAACCACCGAGTCCACCGCCTGCGGGCGGCCGTTGGAGGCGAGTACAATGCCCGTGCCGCGCCGCAACGTCAGACTATAGGTTCCGTCAACAGAGTCTCCGTTGACGTCTCCCGTGACGCTGCTGAGATCCAGCTCGTACGTGCTGCCGCTGTTCCTGGTGATCGGAATCGGCATTCCGGTCGTCGAATTGAACAGTGGCACCACGACAGGTCCGGAGCCCGTGTTGCGGGTCAGCAGGAAGTGCGTGTTGGCGTCCGTCAGGTCCACGCCGTTCACGTTCTGGTTGAAGGTGAACGTGACGGTATCGACCGGAATCGTGCGGAGCTGCGGCGAGATCGGCTGAATCATCGGGAACGGGCCAGTCGTGACCATGACCCAGTCATCGATCGCCGGGGCCGCCAGGAACGAGCCTTGAGCATCAGTGATGCGGCTCGAATCCGTCGTAATGAGTGTCAACCGATACTGTCCGTCGGGACCGGTTACCACACCCAGATTATTGAGTGTAAATCGTGTCGCAAACGTGCCCGTCGGATCGGGGTCGATCGCCGTGACCGAAGCTCCGGTGAGTGATACTGGCACTTGCCCGAATCCTACGTCTCGCGTGAGGCGGAAGTCACTCACGTTGACGTTGGCAATACGTACCGGTTCCGAGAAGTTGATCTCAACCGAGGTGACAGCTTCCGCACGCGGATCCAGCGACACATCTTTGATATCAGCCGTCGGCACCGTGTTCTGGCGGGTCCAGGAGAGCCGCGTGTCGGCAATGATACCGAAAGAAGTGATCGCAAACGGACGACCGGTTTCGTCGATGATATTCGAAGTATAATTCCAGCGACCACCGGCGGTGGTCGTGCCGTCGCTCGATGTGCCGATCAGCCGGAACTCGTACTCGTTCAGCACCGTGATGACGAACTCTTGCCCGTTGATGCTGCCCAGCGTGGACGGTGTGCCGTTGATCTGGTCGATCTCGACGGTCATACCCGTTGACAGGTTGTGCGGGTTCTGCGATCGGATAACGATCGGCTGACCAGCAACGTTCGGTGTCACGGTCGTCACTGTGACGTCGGAACGTGGAGCCAGCAGCGAGAAGCGGTAATCTCCGATCTCGTTCGTCAACGCCGTCAGATCGACAGTGTACTGCTTCGAACTGATCTGGTTGACGAGGATGTTCGCGCCGAAGCGCCCATCAACGCCTTGCAGATGGCTCAGGTTGATCGGGACGTAGCCGTTGCCGTCGTTGATATTCCGTTGCAGGACGAAGTCATTGATATCAACTCCGGTGACGTTCTCCGTGAAGTTGATGGTAATCACGCCGGCCGGTCCGGTCAGGGACGTCGCGGGCAGATCTACCATGCGGGCTTCAGGAGCGGTGTTATCCTGAGTCAGCTCGTAGAGCCCTTCCTGCGTCGTCACCGAAGACAGGTCGATGGTAACCGTCCGCGAATCGACCTGATTCACGATCAGTCCGCTGATGTCAACCGGCACGCCATCGCGCTTCAGGATGAAGTCGTCGATGTCCACGTTGGTGACCGGCTCGGAGAACTTGATGGTGACCACGCCCGAGTTCGTCGTGCGCGGATCGGGAGTGACGTCCGAGATAATCGGCTGTGGGAACGTGGGGGCGCGGGGATCGATAAAGCTGTCGTCAACCGTGCGCCATTCGCCGCCGTTAATGTACCCGTCATCAAGGTTACCAGTAATGGTGAAAGTATCTGCATCGACGACCTGCACGAACACAAAGCTGCCAGCGGTGTCAGTGTTGACGTCTTCAGAGCCCGTGATGCCGTCGAACCGCACGACACGCCGGTTTGTCAGTCCGTGACTTGGCGAGGTGACTTGAATCACGCCGCCACCGAGCGACTGGATGTCGGTCACGACGCCCGACAGAGACTTCAGTGGAGTCCAGGTCTCCCATGCGTTCGTCTGGTAATTGTAGAAATTATCGCCGGACGTAAAGCTGTTCTGCGTACCTGCGCCTGAAGTATCGAAGTTGGAAGCAATACGGAACGTTGACGGGCCGATGCCGGGGTACAGGAATGTACCACCCCCCGGTTGAGAAACCCGACCTCCGCCCGCATATGCGAGGCCGCCGTTACTGGCAGTTCCGATCAATCGGAAACTCAGCGCGTCAATCACTTGAATGCGCCACTTGCCGTTGGCTGCGTGCATATGCTGCGCGCCGTTTGAGCCAATACCGAATGCGCCGGCTACCTGCACTTCAGACAGGTTTGCGAACGTATATGGGGTCGCCGTGGTGACAACGAGATCATTGAGTCCGTCGCCGCCAGTAATGTCTACGATATCGAGATCATTGTTGTAGACCGGGTTCGGAAGGCCTCCGAGTGGCGGATTCACGAGATTCGGCGGTCCCGGATTCAACATGTTTCCCGGAAAGAACCCGTCACCCGGTAATCCTTGCGTCATACGAGATGGAATCTGAGTTACGCTACGTGCACGCGAGATATTACCGAATGGGCCTGCGTCGCCGCCTGAGTCACCACCTTGAGTCGCGCCGTCACGCGACTTGAAGACGCCTTCCGGATTGTTGTAGGCCACCAGGCCATTACTCATGACATCCAGACCATTGCCACGGTTGCTCTGCATCTGCAGATTGAGCCGCGACAATGGATCATTAGTATAACTGGCGACATTGAATATCGGGGTTTCGCTACGCCCCCACGTGCCGGCGGTAGTTGGGGGTACGGTTGTTGATATGAAGGGGACGATCGTCACGTCCGCGCCGAAGTTACCTTCAAAATCATTGCCGACCACCCGCGCATTTGTGCGGCCATTGACACCCAGTCCGGCGACGTTCAGGCCATTTGGCGCGCCAATGCCTGTGCTCGTGCCGATGTTGTTGCTAAAGGGACTGCTTTGGACACTGTCTGCCGATCCGATGCGCATCACAAGACCGCTACCGGAGAACGCGCTGTTGGTACCGTTGTCCTTGATGGTGTTCGTGTCGATCTGCAGGATGGCCTGCGGAATCGTGCCGAACCCACCGGTGGCTGCCGCCGAGTTCGCATCGGACGACCGCAGGTTCTGGTCCTGCACACCGGCGGACGAAATGTAGTAAATACCTTCCTGGCCGTTCGCAATGAACGTGTTACGTCCCGACTCCAGACCATCGCCGATGCGATAGTTCGAGGTGGACGAGTTGAAATTCATGATATCGAGGCCGCGACCCACGTTGCGGTCAACGGTATTCTTGAACGCCGTCACGTTCAGCGGGCCGGACAATTCGATGCCGTCGTTCTGATTCAGCGAAATGAGGTTCTCGCGGATCGTGGCAAAGACGTTGCTGCGAACGGTGAAGCCGGTGGCGTTGAGGTCGATGCCCATCGCGCGATTCGACTGGATGGTGTTCTTGTCGATGACGATATTGACGTCGACCTGCAAGCTGGGGTCGGTGTTCGACAGGAAGACGCCCGAGCCTGGGATCTGGACCGATGTGCCGCCGGTCGCGACGCCATATGCCACTGGGTTCTGAGGCAGCACGCCGTTGCTGCTGATCTGATTGTTGACGATCGAGACGTTACCGCCGTGATTGATATTGATACCGTGCTCGTTGTTGCTGCTGATCACGTTGCCGAGCGAGCGGCCGTCGGCGGCATCAACGCCGGCGCGCCCGATCTCGAGCAGGTTCACCACACCGAAGTGACCGCCGAGTTCAATACCGTCCTGGCCGTTGAAGGCGATGGTGTTCTTCAGCACCATACCGCCGATATCACGCTCGTCGGTCGCACTTTCTTCACGCGTGGTGTAGTAGATACCATTGCCTTCGTTGTGCGTCACAACATTGTCAATAATATCCGCGAGTAGTACAGCGTCCGCTTCCGCACGCAGACTGATACCAGCAGACTGCGGTTCGATAATGCCGCCCGCGCCGCCCAGTCCACCGTTCGTTCGGCGGTTGCCAATGATCTTGTTCTTCGTGATCTCGACATCGAGCGAATCGAGCGATCCGTGCTGGGCGATCACCTCGATACCAGCACCGAACGTCTGCAGGCCCAGCAACGGGTCCAGAATTTCTCGACCCGGCTGCAGAGCATTGCGGTTGATTGTATTGGAAGCGATCGTGATCGAGTTATTCTGGGTGGTCGTCGGGTTGATCGACTGCGAATTGCCTTCACCCTCGCGGCGGATGCGAACGCCGTCGTCGTTGTTGTTGGCGATGACGTTATTGGTGATCTGCAAATCCTCAATCGTCGTCCGCTCCTGGCTGACCAGATCAATACCGCGTCCTTGGTTGCCGCCGGTGACGGGGATCAGCAGCGCGCCGGCCACATGCGTTGTGGCTGTCGTTCCAGACTGACCGCGTTGAACAGTCAGGGTTCTCGTCGCCGCCACAATGTTCGTGACCCGCATTTCTTCGCCGTCGATACGCAACAGCGAATTAATCGCGAAGATTGATGTGTCAGCCACCGTGAAGACGGTTGCGGCGGCAGTGACGGACGTGGACAGTGATGTCACTGCCGACGTACCAATTAGATTGGAATCGATCACGGAACGTCGCACTGTGGCCGTAGCCTGTAACTGCCCCGCCGTTCCAGCGAGCGTAACGCTGACCGCGTTCGCGTTGGACGAATCGGGAATTGACTCCTCCGAAGCAGTAATAATGTTATTGCGGATATCCAGAGAACCGGCGGCGGTGTTCAACAGGTTGACGCTGATGGCGTCGTCGCGGTTGCCCGTGAAGCGGTTGCCGCTGGCTGCGGTCGTGCCGCCGATGTTAAGGTTCAGGCCATCGCCGGACGTCGCGGTGACTGCGGTGTTGGTCGCGTGGAATGCCGCCTGAGTTCCGTTGACGCCTCGAACCACGGTCAGGGCGTTACCGTTGACCGCAGTCACGGTTACGGTTTCACCTTCGAGCTGCAGGTTGAACGGTGTCAGGAACGCCCCGAAGACGGCTGCGTTGTTGACGTTCAAAGTCGTATCGGTGCGGGAGATACCGCCGCGTGCAATGCTGGTCTCCGCCGCCCGGGTATTATCGACCGTGACGTCGATACCGCGAGTCTGGTTCGCAACGAACGAGTTATTGGTAACGTCCGCCTGCAAGGAAGCGCCGGCGTTGAAGTCGACTTTGAAACCCGCTCCATCGTTGTTGCTGAAGGTATTTCCGAAGATGCCGCGCGCGGTGCCGGACAGCGCGGATGTCACCGAAGCCAGTCGCGATCCATTGGCGTGCGCCAATGCCAGAGTGGAGCGTTGTGCGCGCACGACGGAAATCGAGTTACCGGTTACCGCCGTGACGAACATCACCTCGTCGTCAACCTGCACGTACTGCTGCGCGCGGAAGGCCCGTCCGTCCACCACTTGCAGCAGCGTTGCGGAGGCATCAAGCGCGGCGACCAGCGTCGTTTCCGCCGAAAAACCGCTGAAGTCGAACTCGACCGGACCGCGGTTGCTCGTCACGAAAGCTGCAGTTGAAGTGCCATCGAAGCGAAGGCCGTCGCCCAGCGTGTTATCGACAGTATTGCCGCTGATCGCACCGTAGACATTGCTGTCCACAGAGTTCACAACGATGCCGTCACTGCCGGAAACGCCGTTGCCTTGAACCTTGTTACCTTCAATGCGCAGATTGGTCAGCGATGAACGAGTAATGTCGAAGTAAATACCATCGACCTGCGGCACAGTCGCGTCGATGGTGTTATTGCGAATGGTGATTCCATCTTGCGCAGCGTCTGTGAGCGTGAGCTCGACACTGCGGATGGTGGTGTTATTCTCAATTGCCAGAGCCGTGGCGGACGCATGATTGAGGCTGATGCTCAAGCCATCGTCACCATTCGATCCAGTAATACTGTTCTTCGTGATGCGGACACTGCCGATCGACGCGGTGACATCAATCGATCCACCACTGAGGTAGACGCCGCTGCCGCCCTTGGTGTTATCCAGCTTGAAAGTGTTTTCATCGACGACCGTCAATGTATCACGCGTATTCGCAGCACTGATCCCGCTCACGCCGGTAATTGTGACTTCGGTGCCGTCCTGCAGACCGTGATCCACCGCCACAATCTGGACCGGATCAAGGGCTGTCGCCCCGGGGATCACGTCAAAGACTTGCAGTTGGCGACCGGTCGCGGCGAGTTCGACGCCGTCGATCGTTGACTCCGAGACGTCCAGTTCGCTGATCAGGCTGTTACGGGTGTCGCTGGAAAGATCAACTCGCAACCCCGAACCGAATCCACCCGTGATAATCGACTGGTAGACCGTCAGCTCAGGCAGCAGGACGTCTACGAGGTCAACGTCCACTCCCGGATCAACGTCGCTGGTGATGTTCGAGCTTTCGACGGTCAACGAGTCGAGGTCGACGTTCGTCAGCGAAATATCAATGCCTTCCACGCCGGTGCCATTGATATTGACCTGCTTGAAGGCGATGCGGTCGAGATCGAGCCCGGACAGGGTGATATTGATACCTGTCCCGGCGCCGCTGATCTGGACCGAATCGACGACGATCGAGTCGAACTCGGGCGTGCCGTCGCTGTCGATGTCGAGATCAACGTTACGGATGTTGACCACGCCATTGCGCGCATCAACGAACTGCTGATCGACAACAAGTGCTGTCAGCAGTTGACGGGCTTCGAGGGCCTCGGTGCGGCGTGAACGAGTGCTCGAACCGTGCCAGGCCAAGTGATTGCGGTAGCGGCCTCGACGGACGGTACGGCGCTTCGCCTGAATAGATTGAGCAAACGACCGCACCCACGAAGTCAGCAACATGGACGTCTCCCAGAGCTGAGTCTGTCCGAAAATTCAAAGTCGTCGGACGGCCATCATCGAACGCAAATGATTGTGCCGTCTGACTGTAGATCTTGTCGTAAACACGCATCGAATAACGAGTTTGGCTCAAGTGGCCAAGGCCAAACCTACACTCGTCCCCAAAGCGCAACAAACCGCGTCTTGTTTTCGACCAACAACGAGTCCGAACGCTGCGGAACCCGAAGTGGTGTCAACCGCCGAAGAACCGTTGGGCTCGACGCTTTCGGCTACCTGAACAGATCCCAAATCCTTTGCCCAAACCGCTTTTTCAGCGCAGCCAGACCTGCGAGACAACGAAAGGCGCGAGGAAATGGGTGAGTTTCGACGCCTCTACTGACTCTGCGGTTCCTGCTTCTTGCGGAACAGTTCCGTATCGAGTCAGAACAAGGTGTCAGAAAATGACAACTCCTGAAATTCCGTCAGGACGGATCCGAAAACGCCGATCCGGTCCGCCAAAACTTCTCATGAGGATAGAACGAATTGAACCCTTCGCATCATCTGTGCTGGATTCAACAAGCAAAGTGAATGTGAGCGGCTGCCCGCAGAACTGCCCGACATCCTACAATCCGGATTTTCGATTCAAGCCCTACAAGCTCTCAAGTCGATACGACGACGGGAATCGCTGCGCGTCCCCGCGCCCGCATTCCGGTTTTGGAGATCAGGACATGAAGTGGCTTTTTTTACGGGCAACGGGTTCTGCCGATTTGACCACGACGGTCCGGCGGTCGCCTCGGCGGCTACTTGGTGCCCTGTCGTGCGCTGTCCTGATCGCACTGGCAGGTGCGGGCACCGCTGCCGCTCAACCCGGTCCGTTCGGAGCGCCTCCGGCTGGCCCCACGGCCGTTCACACCAACCGAGCTGGCTTCCGCATCCCCTACCAATACGACCCGCATGAGATCGCTCGTTTGGGCGCGCGTGAAATCCGGCTGTTCAAGTCCCTCGATCAAGGTGCTCGCTGGGAACACGTGCAGAGCGTCGCTCCGGCGGCGGGACGGTTTGACTTCCAGGCCAATCGTGATGGCGAGTACTGGTTTGCAGTGCGGACTCTCGACTCTCAAGGTCAGTTGCATCCCGGTGGTGACGCCTCGCCCGGCTTGGTAGTTGTCGTCGACACTCAGAACCCTAAGCTAACAGTGGACTTGCGCGAAACAAGCCCCGGCAAGGTTGAGCTTTCCTGGAGTGCCCTCGACCCGAATCTGGCAGTTGAAACTCTGCGATTGGAGTTCACGCAAGCAGGAATCTCCGACTGGCAGTCGGTTGGTGCGGCTCCGCAGGCCTCGGGCCAGACTTCCTGGAGCGTGGCGGCTGGCGGAGTTGTAGGCGTGCGTGGCCAAGTGCAGGACAAAGCGGGCAACGTCGCTCGGGCTCAGTACCAGATTCAGGTCCGCCCAGCGTTCCCCGGCAACAATACCAACGTCAATCCGATCAATCCCAACGCTGCCCCGGCCCCTCCACCCCCGGGCCCTGTCGCGCGACTGCCTCAGCCGACCTCAACTTCGGGTTCAAACCCCTTCGCACAGTTGTTTGGCAATTCCGGCGGCTCGACGAACCATCAACCGGTGCCTGCGCCTGCTTTCGGCCCGACGGCCTCAACGCAGCCCTTTGGCTCGCCCTTCGATCAACCCACGCAGAAAGCACCGAGCAGTTTTTCTGGCAACGACTTATTCAATTCGATTCCCCCAGCTCCCGCTCCGGGACGAGATCTGGCGGCAACTCCGAGCCCGACCGGAATGCCGCAGACTTCAGGGCTGCCGAGCCAGTGGCAGAGCAACGACACGTCCGCTCAGTTCCGACCGGTTTCGGATCGTGGTGGCTACCGGAACGTCAGCAGCCGACGTTTTCATATCGACTACCGCATTGATGACATCGGCCCGTCCGGTGTCGCGGCCGTCGAGCTGTACGTCACTCAAAACGACGGCCAGAAATGGTTCCGCTACGGCGTGGACGAAGATCGTCGCAGCCCGTTCGAGATCGAAGTACCCGCCGACGGTATGTATGGCTTCGTGATTCGAGTCGTCAGCGGAGCCGGTTTGTCTGATCCACCGCCACAGCCTTCGCAGAAGCCGGATATTGTCGTCGTCGTTGATTCGTCACCGCCGGTGGTGCAACTGTTCCCTCTGCGTCAGGGGCAGGGCCGCGAGTCCAGCCGCATACTCATCACCTGGCAAGCTGCGGATCAGCAGCTCGCTGATACGCCTATCGCGTTGTCTTACTCAGCCAATCAGAACGGCCCTTGGGAACCAATTACTCAAGGCTGGCAGCCCAACACAGGAACCTACGTCTGGAACGTCGGCCCAAATGTGCCGCCGCGCCTGTTTGTGCGGCTGATCGCCCGCGATACGGCAGGCAACCTCGCCAAGGTTGATACTCCTCAACCTGTTCTGGTTGACCTCGCCAAGCCGACTGCCCGAATCGTGGATGTTGAATCAAATCAGAATCAACAACGCGGCGCGTATTAAGTAGTTACTACCATCGCAGTAGAACGGGACCGCAGAACGCGGTTACGGGGGGAAGTCTCAGGAGGCTTGCAGCTCTTTCTGCCCGCACCTGGTCAGCCTCGAGCCTCCGAAGACTCGATGGAACGGTCGGTCGCCGCTAAAAGTTTCGATAACCTCCTGGGTCTTCACGGGAAGAGCACCAGCTTGAGGCCGTCATCGGAACTTTCAGCGTGGTGTACCACTCATGCTCAACGCAGCTTGCTGGCGCGTGTGTCTGCTGTTTGCGGCTTTTGTTGCGGTGTCTTCGCTGGCGGTAGCTCAGGGCACGCGAGCGGACTATGAACGTGCGGATCGACTCCGGGACTTGGCGCGCGATAAGGTCTTCCGGCGTTGGGTAACGGCGAACTGGTCCGAAGATGGCGACCGCTTCTGGTACCGCTTGCAGACGGACGTGAACGCGTTTGAGTTCGTCGTCGTCGATGCCGCTCAAGGTCGAAAAGAACCTGCTTTCGATCACGCTGCTGTCGCCAAAGCCTTGGGAGAGGCAACGAATCAAACACTGCAGCCGAACAACTTGCCCTTCGAGAAACTCACGCTGAGCGATGATGGCTCGTCTGTAGAATTTGTCAGTAGCAAGAAGTTGTGGCGCGTTGACCGTCGAACCAGTGAACTGACCACGCTGGGGGATGCACCACCAGCGGGCGAGCCGCCAGCAGTTCAGCCAGCAGAGCCGCGAGGTCGGCGGCGGCGTTCAACCGAGCGCGAAGCAGCCGCATGGGATCGGCGTGCCGCCGGATCTCCCGATGGCAAGTGGGTGGCGTTCGTACGCGAGCACAAGTTGTGGCTGCGTCCGCTCATTGACGAAGCCGGACGCCGTGAAGTGCTGCTCGGCGACGATGGTAAAGAGAGTGATACTTATGAGGGCTCACCCTTTTTCTGGTCTCCGGATTCAAGGCACCTGGTCGCACTGCGGTGGAAACGCGGGCAGCGACACACGGTGCACTTCGTGGAGTCTTCACCGAAGGATCAGACGCAGCCCAAGCTGCATTCGTTCGACTATCTGAAACCCGGTGATGAGATACCGCAGGCAAAGCTGCACCTGTTCGACGTCGAAGCTTTGAAGCAGGTGCCGGTAGACGATTCGCTGTTCAGTAATCCGTGGCTGGACGAGCCGCGAGTGGAATGGTTGCCTGACTCTACTCGTTGCGTCTTCACATATAATCAGCGCGGACACCAGGTGATGCGCGTGTTGTCACTTGATGCTGCGACGGGCATGGTTGAGGCAGTTGTAAATGAAGAGACGAAAACTTTCTTCGACTACGCTGGCAAGCAGTTCTTGCGGCTTCTGCCGGAGACCGACGAATTGATCTGGATGTCCGAGCGTGATGGCTGGAACCACCTGTATCTCGTTGATACCAAATCCAGAGCCGTGAAGAACCAGATTACGCGTGGCAACTGGGTGGTGCGCGGGGTTGATCGAGTAGATACGGAAGCACGCCAGATCTGGTTTCGAGCGGGCGGGATTCATCCTCAGCAGGACCCGTATCATATTCACTTCTGCCGGGTGAACTTTGACGGCACCAACCTCACACAACTGACCAACGGCGATGGAACCTATGCCGTCGAATACTCGCCAGACCGACGTTACTTCGTCGGGATCTATTCGCGAGTTGATCTGCCCAACGTCTGCGAGTTGCGCAGCACGAGCGATGGTGCGTTGCTGTGCGAACTTGAACGCGCTGATGCGAGCAAGCTCAATGCGACCGGCTTGAAGCCCCTGGAGCGATTCGTTTCCAAAGCCCGCGACGGCCAGACGGATATTCACGGTGTCATTGCCCGCCCGACAAACTTTGATCCCGAAAAACGCTATCCCGTGATTGAGTATATCTATGCCGGGCCACATAGCGCCTTCGTGCCCAAGGCGTTTGCGGATTATCACCATTATCTGCAGGGTATGGCCGAGTTGGGTTTTATCGTGGTGCAGATCGATGGCATGGGGACGTCACATCGCTCGAAAGCTTTTCACGACGTTTGCTGGAAGAACCTCGGCGATTCTGGCTTTCCCGATCGCATTGCCTGGATCAAAGCCGCCGCCGATAAATACCCGCAGATGGACCTGAGTCGCGTTGGAATCTACGGCGGCTCAGCAGGCGGTCAAAGTTCAACCCGGGCTCTACTGGCTCATGGAGACTTCTATAAAGTCGCGGTCTCCGACTGCGGCTGTCACGACAATCGCATGGACAAGATCTGGTGGAATGAATTGTGGATGAGCTGGCCCATCGGCCCGCACTACGCCGAGCAATCGAACGTCACTCAAGCCAACAAGCTGCAAGGCAAGCTGATGCTGGTCGTCGGCGAAGTCGATCGCAACGTCGACCCCGCCTCCACCATGCAAGTCGCCAACGCGCTGATCAAGGCCGATAAAGATTTCGATCTGCTCATCATCCCCGGAGCCGGCCACGGCTCCGCCGAAACCCCCTACGGCCAACGCCGCCGCAAAGATTTTTTCGTCAGGCACCTGTTGGGTGTTGAACCTCGCCGCTGAAGCAAGAGCATTCAGTTGTGGCCGGTCTCCGACCGAGCCGCCACGACGACCGAAGGTCTCCCGAACGAAATGGATGTTCCGGCGAAATGAAAGTCATTGGCTACTGGATTACATCGCTCGTCGATGAAGAATTCCCGCCGCCGCAGGAGCTCGTAACAGATTACGTTCCTGGGACGCGGCAGCGAATTGCTGATTATCTTGACGCGGGAGCCACGTTTGAAGTGTATCGCGGAGTATCATGGTGTCGGTTCTTTTGCGGCCACCCCGGACACTGCAGCGAACTGACCGACGGTGAATGGGTGTGGCCGGCAGACCTGTCTCACTATGTTCGCGACCACAGCGTTCGGCTCCCGGACGCTTTCATTGCGGATGCGCTCTCGAAACCAGTTCCGGCGACCGCCCATTGCAGCTCGCCCAGCATCATCCCGGACGAAACGTATTGGATCTCATGGTGCGCAAAGCATCGCTCGAATTCGCTGAGATCTCGAATTCAAGCTGCAAGAACTCAAGCCGACATCGAGGTGCAACAAATCAAAGCTCAGGCTATTGCTGATCGCGAACGGCAGGAAGGCCTGTCTGGTACCACGTGCCAGTGGCTGGGCTGCCAGAACCTCGCCTTAGCTGGCAGGCTCATCTGCGCATCCTGCATGCTTACGGCTCAATGGTCCGGGACGCTTTTTGAACCGTATTGGGATTTGCGACCTGTTCTCCATATGTGAAATCGTTGTTGTTTGTGTTTGCTACGGTATTTGCGTTTCGTGCTCGGACGACCGCTATGCATGAGCCGACATCCATGATGATCGCCGCGTTCTTTGTGGTCCTCGCGGCGGTGGCGCTGAGTTTAGGCTGGATATGGATCGGGAGTATTGCCACTGTGATTGGTGGACTCGCTCTGGCAATGTCCGTCGTAGAGAGACGGCGGTAGCAACAGGGGCGTGTCCCCGGAGCGCGGAAGACTCAGCCTAAGAGCGATCAGTTGACGTTGATTGCGATGGCGCGCGTTCTGCCTGATTTGGACCGACGCTGTATCTCGCTGATCGCAACGTTATACCGCTTCTTCGGGACGGCGACGCGAAAGCCGTGAGGCGATCAGGAACGCCGCAACAATTCCACAGAGGGGCATCGCAGCCGCACAAGACTTGAGTCGAAAGCGGCAGGGTGTCGGGATCACGTGAATCGACCTGATGCATCCTCCAGTCCTGGAAGCCCACTCGGTAAGGCGCCCGGCCGATTGTCCAATCTGTTGCAGTTGCTGATGTCGCGCACGCCATGCAGATAACAGTCGCCAGACCGAGCTTCTGAACCGTTCTCAATGCACACATTGTTTTCAGCCTTCAGATCGGGCACCGCTGGAACCAGAGACAAAAACAGCTCGCATTGTTCAGTGGGTGAAAGTAGAGCGTCAGGCAACAGAAGCGGTTTCCGTGGTTATCACGGAAAGCTGAGGTGCCTGGCTCGGAGACTTCGTAGACTCGCGCCGTAACCGTCGGACGAATACCGAGATTTCACGCCAGATGCTGGAGTAAAACTCAGTCCGTGTTGCGCCAATGGCTTTAAGTGCCGGGGCATGGTTCATCCATAACATGGTTCCCGCCGCCAGCCCCAGCGTGCGAAACACTGACTCCCACAGCAGGCCGTACATTACTTTGCGTCCACCCGCCTGGCGTGCCAGTCGATCACGGTGGAAGGCCACGTGCCCCACCTCATCCCGCAAGATCAACCGGCACATCGCTCGCAACGCAGGGTCGTCGGCATGACGATACAGCAGCCGGTAGTAAACGGTGCTGGCTATCAGCCTGTTGAAAAAGGTTGTCGATCAGGGTTGATCGGCTGCTGGTTGGTGGATTATTGGTGGCAAAGCGGGGAGTGATGCGAGTGAGGTTTGGCTGGAGACAGTGGCATGGCGATGGGGCATTGGA